>NZ_JALDYQ010000097.1:0-14647 GCF_032153725.1 Sphingobium sp.
CTGCCAAAAAACCGAACAAACTTTATGTGGCGAACTTTAGATTCAGGTGACTAGCATTATAGTTGCATATTGATTGAAACTCTGAATCAATGGGCCTCCATGGTAAGGAGGCCGTGGATGACGGGTGCATCGATTAAGACCACGCTGGAGCTATGGGCAAGGCATCCTGTGGTGTCGCGCGTCAATATACCGGCTCGGCAGGCAAGATCACGAACTGTCAGATTGGGGTGTTCGCCGCCTATGTATCGGCACAGGGCCATGCCTTTATCGATCGCGCGCTCTATTTGCCCAAGAGTTGGACCGGCGATCCAGCGAGGCTGGCTGCCACACACGTTTTCATGACTGGGCTTACTGCGAACTCGCCGATCTCGAAGCTGATGAATATGATGAGACGAAATCGGGACTTTGGACCCGGGGCCTTCTGATCCGCCGCAATATCAGCGATGGCGATCTCGTTTTCTTCACAACCTGGTGCCCCGCCGGGACAGGCATCCAGGCGCTTGTTTCCGTCGAAGGTCATCGCTGGGCAATCGAAGACAGCTTCGAAACCGCCAAGAACGAGCTTGGCCTCGATCACAACGAAACGCGATCATGGCACGGCTGGCATCGCCACGTCTCGCTCGTGATGCTCGCCTTCGCCATGATGGGGGTGATCCGGTATCGCGCCAACGACGCGACGCCCCCAAAAAGACTGAGGATGCCGACCATCAGGATCTGATCCGCCGGTCGATCCAGGAAGTCCGGCGGATCGCCAACAAGCTGGCCCAGCGTCGTATCCAGCCCGCATACATCATCGCTTGGTCATGCTGGAGACAAACGCATCAGGCTGCCGCACGCCGCGCTCATATCAAGTCAAAAATGCAACTGTAATGCTATCCCACAAACTGGTGCGTCGGCAGGCCCTTCACCCCCGGAAACACCTCGAAAAACGCGCCGTCATGCTCACTCGGGGGCAAGCCGATCGCCGCCGAGCTGACGAACATCCGATCCAGATTCTCTCCGGCGAAGCAGATGTTCGTCACCTGCTTCGCCGGTAGCGCGATAGACCGCTCCAACTCCCCCTCGGGCGTGAAGCGACTGACTCGCCCGCCACCCCAATGCGCGACCCAAATATGCCCCTCCGCATCCACGGTCATGCCGTCGGGATAGCCATCCTCTTCCGTGAAACGGATGAAGGGCTGGCGATCCGTCACGCCCCCTTCAGCCGTCCGCGCGAAGCGATACATCACCTGCCGCGCCGTATCGCTATGATAAAGCCACCGGCCGCAGGGCGAGAAAGCCGGGCCATTGGGCACGCGATAGCCACTGTCCATCATGGCCCAGCTGCCATCGGGATCGAGCCGGTAGAGCGCGCCGACGTCATTCTCTTCCGCCATGTCCATGGTGCCGCACCAGATGGCGCCGCTGGCGTCCGCCTTGCCGTCATTCATCCGGCTGTCCGGCAAATGCGGTTCGGGATCGCCTGCGGCCATGATCGCCAGCGGATCGAGCGTGATCCGGGCAAAGCCGCTTTTGAACCCGCCGATGAAGCCACCGCCCGCCCGCTCGGCCACCCAGCCAAGCGGTTCGGGCATGTCCCAGCGCCGAATGACGCCGTCATCGAGCGACAGCCGGTTGAGCGCGGGAGCAAGGATATCGACCCAATAGACCGCATTGTCCCGAGCGGACCACAATGTCCCCTCGCCCAGCGTATCGCGCGCGTCGCGATCGATCTTGCGCCATTCAGCCATGTTCAGCTCCCCTCAGCGCTTGACCGACAGGCGATAGATCATCTGGTGGTGATAGGGCTTGCCGGGATCGACGCGAGCCGACAGGAATTTGGGCTGGTTGGGCGCGTCCGGAAATTTCTGCGGCTCCAGCGCAATGCCGTCGCCCATGCGGTAGAGATGGCCTTGCTTGCCGACCAGCGTGCCGTCCAGGAAATTGCCCGCGTAGAATTGCACGCCAGGCTCGGTACTCAACACCTCAAGGACGCGGCCCGAGGCCGGATCTTCGAGACGGGCAGCCAGTTTGGGCATCCTGGTGGCGCCCTTGTCCAGGGCGAAATTATGGTCATAGCCACGCCCGGCGACAATCTGCGCATCACGACCCTCGCGGATGCCGTCCGCCACGCGGCGGGGCGTCCGGAAATCGAATACGGACCCGTCCACCGGCTTCAGTTCGCCGGTCGGGATCAGGTTCGCATCGACCGGCGTGAACGCCTTGGCCGGAATGGTCAGCATATGACCCAGCGCGCCATCCACCGATCCTTCGCCCGCCAGATTGAAAATGGCGTGGTTGGTCATGTTGACGATGGTCGGCCTGCTGGTCCTGGCGTCGAAAGCGATGCCCAGATTGCCCTGCTCGTCCAGCGTATAGGTGACGGTGGCGTCGAGCTGGCCCGGATAACCCGAATCGCCGTCGGGGCTGACATGGGACAGAACCAAAGTCGCGGTCGGCCCGCTCGTCAGCGACACGACCTTCCAGACCTGCTTGTCGAAGCCCTTGCCCCCACCATGCAGCGTGTTCGCCTTGTCATTGAGCGGCAATTGATAGCTCTTGCCGTCCAGCGTGAACCTGCCGCCGGCAATGCGGTTGGCATAGCGGCCCACCGTCACCCCGAAATAATTGGGATGGTCGACATAACCCGACAGATCATCATAGCCCAGCAGCACATCGGCGGTCTTGCCGTTGCGGTCCGGCCCCGCCAGCTTCTGAAGCGTCGCGCCATAAGTCAGGATAGTGGCCGCCACGCCCTGCGCGTTTTTAAGCGTGATCGCCTCGATCGCGGTGCCGTCGGCCAGCTTGCCGGCCGGGGCGCGACTGGCCTCCGCCGCCAGCGCGGATGCGCTTGTCACACCCAGGAGCACGCCGTATGACAACGTTGCCAAGACTGATCTGTTCATAAAGGCCTTTCGCATGCAGTTCCTCCCGGACGCCATTGACGCGCCGTTGGAGGGGATATACTCCTACAAAATAATCAGGCGCAACCCTGTTGCGGCGGCGCCCCGTTTCGACTCTTCCGGAGAAGGATGAATGGCAGGACCCATTTCCTCTACCGCGGCGCCCGCCGCGGCCTATAATCCCGGCACGCGCTACGGGCCTGCCCTGTCGCTGCTGGCCAGCCTCTTCTTCATGTGGGGCTTCATCACCGTCATCAACAACACGCTGCTGCCCCATCTGCGCAGCGTGTTCGAACTCAGCTACACCCAGACGACGCTGATCGAGTCGGTGTGGTTCATCGCCTATTTCTTCGCCTCCATCCCCTCGGCCAAGCTGATCGAGCGGGTCGGCTATCAAAAGTCGATGGTCATCGGCCTGCTCATCATGGCGGCGGGCGCGCTGGGCATGATGCTGGCCGCATCCATCCCCTCCTATGGCGTCACGCTGGCCATGCTGTTCGTGATCGCCAGCGGCATCACTTTGCTTCAGGTCGCCGCCAACCCCTATGTCGCGGTGGTCGGCAAGCCCGAAACCGCTTCCTCGCGCCTCAATCTGGTGCAGGCGATGAATTCGGCGGGCACCATGCTTGCGCCCATGTTCGGCGCTTATCTGATCCTCGGCCGGTCGAAGGGCGGCACGGCGCAGGGCGATGTGGTGCTGACCCAGGCCGAGCGTCTGGCCGACGCGCATTCCGTGGTCCTGCCCTATGGCCTGGTCGCGGTGGTGCTGGTGGCGCTGGCCATCGTCATCGCCCGCTTCCCCCTGCCCGATATGGGCGCAGCCACCGCGCGCCTCGCCAAGGAGGAACGCAAGCATCTTTCGCTCTGGGCGCATCGCAATCTGGTGTTCGGCATTCCGGCGATCTTCATCTATCTGATCGCGGAAATCGGTGTCGCCAATCTGTTCGTGAACTTCGTCAGCCAGCCGGACATCGCCAACCTCACCCATGAACAGGCAGGCCGCTACCTGACTTTCCTCTGGGGCGGCATGATGGTCGGCCGCTTCGCCGGCTCCGCGATCATGCAGCGCTTCGACGCGGGCAAGGTGCTGGCCGCCTTCTCGATCGGCGCATTCGTGGTGATGATGATCACCGTGTTCGCCCATGGCCCAGTGGCGATGTGGTCGTTGATCCTCGTCGGCCTGTTCCACTCGATCATGTTCCCGACCATCTTCACTTTGGGCATCAAGGGCCTTGGCCCGCTCACCGAGGAAGGATCGGGCCTGCTGATCATGGCGATCGCCGGTGGCGCGCTGGTGGTGGCGCAGGGCTGGCTGGCGGACCATTTCGGGTTGCAGACCAGCTTCCTGCTGACTGCGATCTGCGAACTCTACATCCTCTTCTACGCGCTGTGGGGGTCAAAGCCGACCCACGCGCTGCCCGATCAGCAGATCGGCTGAAGAAGCCGAGGGTCGCAAAGCTCGACACGGGGAAAAGGCCGGAGCGGATATCCCACTCCGGCCTTTTTTGCGTCGTGTTCCTGCGAAGGCAGGAACCCAGTTCAGACGGCGGGACTGGGTTCCTGCCTTCGCAGGAACACGAAATCCTATCTCCGCGTCATCGCGCTCGCCGTATCCTCCAGCGCCAGTTCGACCAGCACGCCCATCGCTTCGGCCGCCGCTGCGCCGTCGCCAGCCGCAATCGCATCGAACACCCGCACATGGTCCGGGATCGGATTGCGTGGCAAGGCACGCGCCCGCTGCTTGAATTGGGTGGTCCAGTTCACCGCCGCGCCGATGCTGGCCGAAAGCGTCTGGAGCGCATCATTGCGCGTCGCGTTCAGGATCGCATTGTGGAAATCCCGATCCGCCGCCCGCCCCGCCTCTGTCGCCAGCGTATGGCGGCGCATCGCGGCCAGCGCGTCCCTCATCAGCCTGATGTCGTCCTTGTCCCGCCGCTGCGCCGCCAGCCGCGCCGCCGCCGGCTCGACAATGGCCCGCAGTTCGAACAGGTCGCGCACGAACTGCACATCCGGCTCCCCGGCAAAGGCCCAGGCCAGCACTTCGGGATCAAGCAGGTTCCAGCGGTTGCGCGGCAGCACCCGCGTCCCCGCCTTGGGCCGACTTTCCACCAGCCCCTTGGCGGTCAGCACCTGGATCGCCTCGCGATAGGCGCTGCGCGACACCTCCAGCTCCTCGGCAAAGGCGACTTCACCCGACAGCACGTCGCCCGGTGCATATTGGCCGGACAAGATCGCTGTTCCCAGCTTGTGCGCGATGGCGCCATGCAGCCGCCTACCCGGCCCGCGCGCTTCCCTGGCCGCGCCGCCTTCACCCCCGTCAGCTCCCTTCAAAGGCCGCTTTTCTTCAACCATTCATGTCCCTCCGGCCACTTCCTTAGCAGCCGACAAGGCAAGGTGAAACACAATCATTGCCTTCCCCGGCTTCCTGTAATATGTCGGAGTAATAAGGAGATTCACATGGCGGATAAAGCCCCGTCTTTCGAACAATGAGGCAGACAGGACGCCACGCGGCAGTCTCGCGCCTATCAAATGACTGACAATTCGGCTTTTTTGTAAAGTTTGGCCAGCGCCGACCGGGGCGCGTGGGAGGAGATTTTTCATGACTTTGCGCCTGTTGCAACATCGTGCCGTCAGCGGGGCCCGTTCCGTCATCGCCGCGCAGGGCGATGCCGCGCATTTCCTTGTCGGAGTGACAAGCATCCGCGCGCTGGCGCTGGACGCGATTGCCAAGGGCGTTTCGCTGGCCGATATCGTCGCCGCCACCGCCAAGGGCGACCCCGTCGACATCGCCGCCGCGTTCGAAGCGGGCCACCTGATCGCACCAATCGACCATGAGGACAGCGCCCATGTCCAGCTCACCGGCACCGGCCTGACGCATCTCGGTTCCGCCGAAGGCCGCGACAAGATGCACCGCGAAGCCGCCGCCGCGCAAACCAAGACCGATTCGATGCGCATGTTCCTGGAAGGACTGGAAGGCGGCAAGCCCGCTCCCGGCACCACCGGCCAGCAGCCCGAATGGTTCTACAAGGGCGACGGGTCGCAGCTTGTCGGCCCGACCGATCCGCTGACCATGCCCGCCTTCGCGCAGGACGGCGGCGAGGAACCGGAAATCGCGGGCGTCTATATCGTGGGTCCGAATGGCCAGCCCTATCGCATCGGCCTCGCACTCGCCAATGAGTTCAGCGATCATGTGACCGAGCGGCATAATTATCTCTGGCTCGCCCACTCCAAGCTGCGGCAGGCCGCGCTTGGCCCGGAACTGCTGGTCGGCCCCGCGCCCGAACATATCGAGGGTACCAGCCGCATCCTGCGCAAGGGCGAAATCCTCTGGGAAAAGCCCTTCCTGTCGGGCGAGGGCAATATGTCGCACAGCCTTGCGAATCTGGAGCATCATCATTTCAAATATGACCTGTTCCGCCGCCCGGGCGACGTGCATGTCCATTTCTTCGGCACGGCGACGCTATCCTTCACCGACAGTGTGGCGACACAGGAAGGCGATGTGTTCGAGATCATCGCCGCGCCCTTCACTCTGCCGGTGCGCAATCCGCTGAAGCGCGCCGCGCCGGTCGAAGTGACGATGAAAGTCCTTTAAGGCGATGGACCCGATCCGCATCGCCATCGTCGGCATCGGCAAGATCGCGCGGGACCAGCATGTCCCCGCGATCCGGGGCAATGGCGCCTTCAGCCTTGCCGCGACCGTCAGCCCGCAGGATGCGGGGCTGGCGGGCGTACCCCATCTCGCCAGCCTCGACGCGCTGCTCAGCGAGGGACCGGCCGTCGATGCCATCGCACTCTGCACCCCGCCGCAGGTTCGCTATGCACTGGCATCGCAGGCCCTGGCGCGCGGCATCCACCTGTTCCTCGAAAAGCCGCCCGGCGCCACGCTGGCCGAGGTCGCGGCGCTGGAGGCGCAGGCGGGCAAGTTCGGCGTCAGCCTGTTCGCGGCCTGGCATTCGCGCTTTGCCGCCGGGGTCGCTCCGGCCCGCGCCTGGCTGGCCGAGCGGAGGATCGAGAAGGTGTCGATCGTCTGGCGCGAGGATGTGCGTGTCTGGCATCCCGGTCAGGCGTGGATCTGGCAGCCCGGCGGGCTTGGCGTGTTCGATCCGGGCATCAACGCGCTGTCGATCGTCACCCATATCCTGCCGCGCCCCTTCTTCCTGACGGACGGGACTCTGGTGCTGCCGGAAAACCGCGCCGCACCGATCGCCGCCGATCTCCAGTTCCGCGACACGGCAGGCGCGGCAATCCAGATGGACCTCGACTGGCGCCAGACCGGCCCGCAAAGCTGGGACATCATCGTCGAAACCGATGCGGGGACGCTGAAGCTCAGCCAGGGCGGCGCCGTGCTGCACCTGCCCAGCGGCACCGAACATGGCGAGGATATTGAATATGCGGGCCTCTACAGCCGCTTCGCCACGCTGATCCGGGGCGGCCGCAGCGATGTGGACACCGCCCCCCTGCGGCTGGTCGCCGACGCCTTCCTGCGCGGCACGCGCGAAACCACCGACGCCTTTTACGACTGAAATTCACAGGGAGAGAAGAATGATCAAGGCCCTGCGCCGCACGACTGCCGCGCTTCTGCTCTGCGCCACCGCCCTAACCGGCGCGCACGCCCAGACCGACGGCAAGCCGACGACGGCGACCATCCACGCCGACAGGCCCGGCCCGACCTATGACAAGGCGATCTTCACCCAGTTTGCCGAACATCTGGGCACCGGCATTTATGGCGGCCTGTGGGTTGGCAATGACAGGTCGATCCCCAACACCAACGGCTTCCGCAACGATGTCGTCGCGGCGCTGCGCAACCTGTCCGTGCCGATCATCCGCTGGCCGGGCGGCTGCTTTGCCGACGAATATCACTGGCGCGAAGGCATTGGCCCGAAAAAAGACCGCCCCACCAAGGTCAACACCCATTGGGGCGGCGTGACCGAGCCGAACAGCGTCGGCACCCATGAATTTTTCGAACTGCTGCGTCAGGTCGGCGCGCAGGCCTATATTTCGGGCAATGTCGGCAATGGCACGGCGCGGGAAATGGCGGAATGGGTCGAATATATGACCGCCCCGGCAGGCAGCTTGGCCGACGAGCGCGCGAAGAACGGGCATAAGGAACCCTGGACGCTCTCCTATTTCGGCATCGGCAACGAGCTATGGGGTTGCGGCGGCAATATGCGGCCGGAATTCGCGGCGGACGAAACCCGCCGCTACGCCACGTTCGTCAAGGCGCCGCACGGCACGAAAATCCTGAAGATCGCTTCGGGCGCCAATGTCGACGATTATAACTGGACCGACACGATCATGCGGGTCGCGGGCGACAAGGTGGACGGGCTTTCGCTTCATTACTACACCGTGCCGGGCGGCTGGGCGCCGAGTGCGTCACCGACGCAATTCGACGAAAACGGATGGGCCGAAACGCTTGCCGAAGCCCGGCGCGTGGACGAACTCATCACTAAACACAGCGCGATCATGGACAAATATGATCCGCAAAAGCGCGTCTTCCTCGCCGTGGACGAATGGGGCGCCTGGTATGCGCAGGACCCCGGCACGCATCCGGGCTTCCTGCGGCAGCAGAACACGCTGCGCGACGCGCTGATCGCATCGATCCATCTCGACATCTTCGCCAAACATGCCGACCGCGTCCGCATGACCGCCATCGCGCAGATGGTGAACGTGCTTCAGGCGATGATCCTGACCGACGGCAGGAAGATGGTGCTCACCCCCACCTATCATGTGTTCGAGATGTACAAGCCCTGGCAGGATGCCACGGTGCTGCCGATCGACATCGACACGCCCTGGTATCACAAGGACAAGTTCACGATGCCCGCCGTCAGCGGATCGGCGGTCAAGGCGAAGGACGGCAAGGTCCATGTCGGCCTGTCGAACCTCGATCCCAATCAGACCAACACCGTCACGGTGAAGCTGGACGGGTTGAACGCCGCCAACGTGTCGGGCCGCATCCTGACGGCTCCGGCGATCAATTCGCACAACACATTCACCGATCCGCAGGCGGTGAAGCCGGTCCTGTTCACCGGCGCGCAGCTGAGCGACGGCACGCTGACCGTCGCCCTGCCGCCCAAGTCGGTGGTCGTGCTGGACCTGAATTAAGCCCTTGGAGCGGGCGGAGGGTGGAATCGCCGCCCGCTCCATCCCCTTTTCATTTCAGGTTCATTTCAGGAGAGTGGCACGCATGGCGCTGCCCAAGATCATATTGGCCGGCGCCGCGCTGCTCGCTGTCGCCGGATTGGCCGGCGCGCAGCAACCCGAGGCGACGCTCAACAGCCGCCTCACCGGTGACCTCACGCCGACCCATGATCCGGCGATCGTCCGCGAAGGCGACACCTATCATGTCTTCAGCACCGGCCATGGCGACCGGCTGATCGAAACCCGCACCTCGAGCGACCTCATCCACTGGACCGCGGGCGCGCCGGTATTCACCGCCCTGCCCGACTGGGCGACCAAGGCCATCCCCGGCAGCAACGGCATGTGGGCGCCCGACATCAGCTTCGTCGATGGCCGCTATCGGCTCTATTATTCGGTTTCGACCTTCGGCTCCAACCGTTCGGCCATCGGCCTTGCCACCAGCCCGACGCTCGATCCCAGGGCGCCCGGCTATGGCTGGCGCGACGAAGGGCTGGTCGTCATGTCGACCAAAGCGGACGACTATAACGCCATCGACCCCAATTTCGTCATC
This sequence comes from Sphingobium sp., assembly GCF_032153725.1. Lineage (GTDB taxonomy): Bacteria > Pseudomonadota > Alphaproteobacteria > Sphingomonadales > Sphingomonadaceae > Sphingobium. Next base: position 9,571 of record NZ_JALDYQ010000097.1, read on the forward strand.
GACCGCGAAGGGCGCCACTGGCTGACGCTGGGCAGCTTCTGGAGCGGCATCAAGCTGTTCGCGCTGGACAGGAAGACCGGCAAACTCCTGAAAGCAGGCGAGAAGCCCTTTTCCATCGCCCGCCGTCCCGCCCCCGCTGGTGGCCCGGCCCCGGTGGAAGCCCCCTTCATCCTCTCGCATGGCGGTTCTTACTGGCTGATGGCCTCCTATGATTATTGCTGCAAGGGCGTGAACAGCACCTATTACACCGTCATCGGCCGGTCGAAGGCGATCACCGGCCCTTATCTGGGCAAGGACGGCAGTTCCATGATGGCGGGCGGCGGCACCATCTTCCTGCGCGCCGATCTTCAGGAGCAGCAGCGCTGGCGCGGCCCCGGCCATGCGGGCTGGCTGCATGATCGCGATGGCAAAGCCGGGGGCGGCAAGGACTATGTCGCCTACCACGCCTATGACCGCCAGGCGAACGGCGCGCCGACCCTGCGGATCGCGCCGGTCCGCTGGGGCGCGGACGGCTGGCCCGTGGCCGATTATTGACGAACGCACCGGAGTAGCAAAGCCATGAACTTCCCCCTGTCCCGTCGCGGGTTCATCGCCAGCACGGCGGCCCTGTCCGCCGCCCCGACGATCGCGCGCGCCGCACAACCGGCACAGCCCGCCCCGATCCCGGTCAACCCGCTCGTCAGGCAACGCGCCGACGCGCAGGTCTTCCGCCACGAGGACGGCTTTTATTATCTCACCGGATCGGTCCCCGAATATGATCGGCTGGTCCTGCGCCGATCGAAGACGCTGGCGGGCCTCGCCACCGCGCCCGAAGCCGTGCTCTGGCGCCACGAAAGGACCGGCCCCCTGTCCGGCTTCATCTGGGCGCCCGAACTGCACCGGATCGACGGCCAATGGATCATGTACTTCGCCGCCGGCCCCAGCGGCGGCGGCGAGGATGTGTTTCGCATCCGCACCTATGCGATCGTCTGCGACGGCCCCGATCCGATGACCGGCGAGTGGCAGCTGCTGGGCCAGTTCCAGGCGCCCTGGGACAGTTTCAACCTCGATTCCACCAGCTTCGTCCATCGCGGCAAGCGCTATTTCGCCTGGGCGCAACGGGAACCGGGCATCGAAACCAATAGCAACCTCTACATCGCCCCGCTCGAATCCCCGCTCAAGCTGGCGGGCAAGGCCACCCGCCTCTCCATCCCCACGCTCGACTGGGAAATACGCGGCTACAAGGTGAACGAGGCGCCCGCCGTCCTGCACCGCAACGGCCGCCTGTTCATGACCTATTCGGCCAGCGCCACCGACGCGCGCTATTGCCTGGGCCTGCTGACCGCGCCCGAAGACGCCGACATCATGGACTCCAATATCTGGGTGAAATCGGAAGCGCCGGCGTTCACCAGTTGCAAGGAAACCAGCGTCTATGGCCCCGGCCACAACAGCTTCACCGTGGATGAAAAGGGCCGCGACATATTGGTCTATCACGGCCGCGACTATGCGGCAATCAAGGGCGACCCGCTGTTCAACCCCGACCGCCACACCCGCGTCCAGCGCCTTTATTACAAGGCGGACGGCACCCCCGATTTCGGTGTCCCCGTCGGCAATGGCCCCCTGCCCGAACGCTTCGCATCAGCGGTCAGCCCACGGCATATGCTCGCCCATGACGGCGCCCGGCTGATCGCCGGAAACCCCTCCCTGCCCGCCACCCAGTTCCGCCAGACACCCGGCCGCGCCGGGCCGCAAAGCGTCATGCTCTCCCCGATTCTGCTACCGGACCATTATCTGGTCGCGGCCAGGGACGGCTCGGTCGCGCTCGTCAAGGATGACCGCAGCGCCGACTTCGCGATGCGCAGCCAGTTCGTGCGATTCACCGATGCCCGCCCGGGCACGGTTCGCTTCGTCTCCATTGCCGTTCCCGGCAAGGCGCTTGGTCTGGTGGACGGCCAGATTCGACTGACGCTCAGCCGTGACGCTACGGCGCGCTGGATCGCGGACTGATCCACGTTTCCAAGTCCGACAAATAAAAGGAGAAATAGCCGGCTTCATCCCAAGCCGGCTATTTTCGTTCCCGTCATAAACCGCAGAAACCAGCCATTTTCTGTCCTGAGATAAATATGTCACAAGCTAGAAATTTTCATTAAACGGTAATGCAGATTTCCTCTTGCCTTCCATTACTCCGAGAAATAATTAGTCCGAGTAATTCCGGCGCCCAACGCGCCCAAATCTCCAAGGGGAGGATCAACCATGGCCATGAAGCCACTCGCTTTCACATCCGCGTCCCTGCTCGCCCTGATGCTCGGCGGCATTGCCCACGCCCAGACCCACGCCGCGCCGCAGGCCGTTCCGCAGCAGGACGAAGCCAATGACATCGTCGTCACCGGCGTCCGCGCCTCGATCGTCGGCGCGCTCAATGTCCGCAAGCAATCGACCCAGATCGTCGACTCGATCGTCGCGGAAGACGTCGGCAAGCTGCCCGACAATAATGTCGTCGAAGCCCTCCAGCGCGTCACCGGCATTCAGGTCACCGACCGCGCCGGTGGCGAAGCGGCCAAGGTCACCATTCGCGGCCTGACCGACCCGCTGACCACGCTCAACGGCCGCAATATCTTCACTGCGGCGGGCCAGTCCTTCGCGCTTCAGGATATTTCCGCGAACCTCGTCCGGCAGATCGACGTGTACAAGACGCGCTCGGCCGACCAGATCGAAACCGGCCTCGCCGGTCAGATCGACGTCGCCACCCGCCGTCCGTTCGATTTCAAGGGCTTCGCCATTTCCGGCCTTGCCCGCGGCATCTACAATGAGCAGGCCGACAGCTATAATCCGAACGTCGCCCTGTTGGTCAGCGACCGTTGGGAAACCGGCATCGGCGACATCGGCATCCTCATCAACGGCAGCTATTCGCGCACCAAATATCGCGACATGACGACGACGGCGGGCGCTTTCGTGCCCTTCGCCACCGAAACGCCGCCTACGGGTTCAGGCCTGTCGTCGCTGGAGCGCATCTTCTCCGGCTGGCAGCCGGGCACCGAAACCGGCCTGCCGACCGCGCCGGGTTCGACGCTCAACTATAATGGCGTCGACGTGCCTTATTATCTTTCGCGCGACGCGGTGTTCAGCTCCGACCTCTATGGCAAGCGCGAGCGTCCCTCCTTCAACGTCGCGCTGCAATGGGCGCCCAACAGCAGTTCGGTCTACACCGCCGAGGTCTTCTATGCCGGGTTCCGGGGCACGACCTTCAACAGCCTGCAATTCAGCTTCGTCGACTGGTGGGGCAATCCCGGCCCGGTGGAGCTGTATGACGGCACCAACATCGTCAAGTCGCGCACCGTCGATGACGTCTATGGCTTCAACAGCGGCGACTTCGCCACCAACAGGACCGACAGCTTCGTCTATGCGCTGAACGGCAAGTGGGATCTGGGCGATCGCGGCAAGATCACCGGCGACATCGCCTATCAGACCAGCAAGAACAGGACGAGCTTCATCGCCCTGCGCACCGATCGCGTGGCCGACCGGATCACCGCCGATTTCAACGCCGGCGGCGGCATCCCATCCTATCATTTCAACGATGACAGCCTGCTGACCGACCCGTCGCAGTGGAACCTCGCGCAGTTCTACGACAGTGGCGTGAAGGACAAGGGCGATGCCCTCACCCTGACGCTGGACGCCGAATATAGCTGGGATGACGGCTTCCTGCGCAAGATCAAGGGCGGCTTCCGCTATGACGATCGCAAAGCGCGCAATTCCGTCCGGTCGCAGGAAGCGGGCGCGCTGGGCCAGCCGCTCACCACGCTGGGCGAAGACGCCTATTTCACCAATAGCGGCTTCTATGAAGGCCGGGCGGACGTGCCGACCAGCTGGCTGCTGCCGAGCGGATATTGGCTGCATGACAATGCCGATACGGTCCGCACCCTCTATCGCGCGGTCAATCCGAACCTGCTGCTGTCCGACGAAATGTCCTACATCAACGTGTTCGACATCAACGAGATCACGACCTCGGCCTATGTTCAGGCGGACGGCGAACTCAGCATCTTTGGCCGGCCGCTGAAGTTGCAGGGCGGTGCCCGCTTCGTCACGGTCGACACCGACTTCACCTTCACCGACCGCTATTCCAGCCCGCTGGTCAGCACCCGTGCGTCCTCCTCGACCCAGCGGCTGCTGCCCAGCTTCACCGCGCGCTACGAGATCACCGACAATCTGCGCGTCCGCTTCAACTATGGCGAAACGCTGCGCCGTCCGGGCTTTGGCGATCTCAACCCCAATTACACGCTGACCGGCGACCTCACCAATGTCGGTTACGGCACCGGATCGCGCGGCAATCCGGCGCTGAAGCCCACCCATTCGAAGAATATGGACCTTGCCCTCGAATGGTATTTCGAACGCAACAGCGCCATCTACGCAACCCTGTTCCGCCGCGAGATCGACGGGCTGGTGGTGCCGATCACTTCGCTGACCACGGTTCCCAACAGCGGCCTCAACACCAACAGCTTCCTGGTCACCCGCCCGGAAAACGCCTCCAACGGCGTGCTGAAGGGGCTGGAACTGGGCCTGACCTATTTCCCCAAATATCTTCCCGGCCCGCTTGACGGCCTGGGCGTGGTGGGCAGCTTCACCCTGCTCGATTCCTCGCAGAACATCCCGATCGTCGACCTTAACGGCAATGTCGTGGCGCAGACCAAGTCCGCCTTCTTCGGCGTGTCGGACTTCTCCTACAACGTGACCCTCGCCTATGATAACGGCCCGATTGGCGCGCGCCTGTCCTATATCTGGCGCAAGGAGTTCCTGGCGAACAACGAGGCCCGCCTATTCGCCAATCCGATCGGCATTTGGCGCAAGCCGGAAAAGAGCCTGGACCTCCAGCTCAGCTGGAACGTCAATGACCGGATCGGCGTGACCTTCGACGCGGTGAACCTGACCAGATCGAAGATGCAGACCTATTACAAGTTTGAAGATGTCGGCGGCCCGGACCAGTTCAACCTGGGCACCACTTTGCTGGCGCGCACCTTCGCGCTGGGCGTCCGCTTCAAATTCGACTGAGTGCCCGATGGGATGCGGTGCCTCCTCACTGCGTCCCATTTCGTGGGGGGGGGGG
>NZ_JALDYQ010000098.1:0-14606 GCF_032153725.1 Sphingobium sp.
CTTGGAAATCGCGGCAAACAAGGAAGTTAGAGCGGCGATCTGATCCAATCAGATCGAAAACCGCTATAGAAGGTGCCCCCATTGAATTCGACACAGCACGCTCTGTTTCCCGTCGTCGCATCGTTTTGCGGAAAACCCCGCGCGATGCCCTGAAACGATCAATCCGGAGAGCCGAAAATGGAAAAGTTGATCTGCGCGCTATGGGCGCCCGAAGGGGTAAACCGCGCCGACTATGCCGCCCGTCTGGTGGCGACGTTGCCCGGCGCGCTGAAGGCCGCGCGCGCCAGCAGCATCCGCCTCAACGTTCGCGATGCGACGGTGGGACCGGCCGCGCCACTCAACCAGCAATGGCAGGAGCGCCAGCAGGATGCCGTCGCGCAATTCTGGCTTCCTTCTGCCAACGCGATCTTCCGTGAGGCCGTGGACGATGTCCTGACAACCCAAAGCAGCCGCTTCGAAGCCTGGCTGGTTGCGGAATCCACCATCATTCCCAACGCCGCGCATCCACCGCAGGCCGGATCGCGCACATGGGGCTGGAGCCAGGCCAGTTTCATCTCCTTCCTTCCGGACATGCGTTGGCAGGACGCCGTGTCCCATTGGCACCGCCACCATACGCGCGTTGCCATCGATACCCAATCGAACTTCGAATATGTGCAGAACATCATCGTGCGGCCGCTGACCGGCAACGCACCTGCCTATGGCGCTTTTGTCGAGGAATGTTTCCCGCTTGAAGCGATGACCGATCCGCGCGCCTTTTTCGACGCGATGGGGGATGATGCGAAGTTCGCCCATAATTCTCGGGAAATGACGGACAGCTGCGCGGGCTTCATCGACTTTGGGCGGATCGACGTCATCCCCACCAGCCAATTCGACTTCGCCCATCTCGACGCGGCGTGACGGGGGCGGGCGCCCGTCGCGGCTGGACCGCCCGCCTTCTCGCAGGCGCTCGACAGCTACGGCAAGATGTGCACGGCGCCGTCGGTCAGGCTACGGCCACGGCTCCGGATGCCAGAACCGTGATCGATCCGTCTTCCCCGATCTGTTCCGTCAGGACAGAGGTTATGCGGCTGATGCTTTCCGCGATCCACCAGCGACCGTCCTGCCGGCAATAGATATCGTCATATTCGACCGCAAGGCGGTTCACCTGCCGCGGACCGGTCAGGATGGTACGAAAATTGAGCGACCACAGACCGCGCGCCTTATCGGGGCCGATCAGGCTGATATCCCAGTTGGCGGCATGATGAATATCGAAGACGCCGCCCTGACAGGCCATTCTTTCATAAGCGGCGACAAAGGCATCGCGCTCCGTGAACAAGGGGAAGCCCTGATAATCGATGCGGACGCCGCCGGGCAGGAAGCAGTCGCGCACGACATCGGGCTGCTTCAGATCGCAAGCGCGCAGATAGCGCGATTTCAGCAACCGGATCTCTTCCTTGTCTTCCAGCGCCCGAAGGCGCGTAACGAGATCTTCGATGCCGATGGACATGCCCTTATCCTTTTCCATGTCGCCCTTTCCCAACGACATCCTCTAACCATCTTTTACGAAAATACGCAAATATCATTTAATTTACAAAAATTATGACATTTTGCGTTTATTTTCTCGTTCCCACTCGACCACGGACAAAATGTGGTTGGCATGTCCGGGAAACACATAGTCGAATTCCAGCATCATCGCCTCTCCCAGCATGCCGCTCGACAGGATGTCGGTTTCCAGAAATGCCTGAACCCCGTTCCTGCCATAGGCATGGCGGGTCACGCCGCCATAGATGGGCGAGGCATCCAGACGGCCATCGACATCGGCATTGCCCGGCAGCGCGCGATTATAGACCAGCTTGAGCCGCCCCTTGAGTTCAGGATCATTCCTGTTCGCATCCTCCAGCGAGAGGAAGATGGTTTCGAGATCCTCCAGACTCTCCAGCAGCGTTCCATAATGGAAGCCATATTCAGGGTCTTCCTCCAGCTTCGCGCGCATGACCGCGACGGCGGGATGCTCATGGTCGGTGCCGACATTCAGCGCGCCGTGAATCGCTTCCATCAGATCGCGCTGCGCATCAGGAATGAGTGACAGGTAGATGATGCCGTCCCCTCGCGATCGATGGCGCGCATCCACCACGAAACGATAGAAATGGGCGCCGGAAGGCAGCAGCAGGTCCTGCGTCAGAACATAACCCAGCATGCCGAGCAACCTGGCGGCAAGCGGCCCTTCCTCCACTTTCCTATAGTGCAACGCCATGTGTCCCATGGATCGCGCGCCCATCATTTCTTGCATCTTCGTTGCAGCCGCCATTGTTCCTCTCCCATTCGATGCGCGTCGATCGCGCGACGCAAATATCGGCACCTCGACAGCCTTCAGGTCGCCTCGCCCTGAACTGAATCGCCGCACAGCCTAATCGACCGCAATACCGCGGGTGATCTTGGCTATGCCCGCTTCATATTTGAGGTTGTGCACCGAGATCGACGCCTCCACCCGCTGGACACCGGGCAGGGGACGAACATGTTCGGTGATCAGATCGTGCAATTGTTCGATATTGGTGAACAGGCCCATCGCCAGAAGGCTGTATCGTCCCAGCAGCACCACGACACAGGTGATTTCGGGAATATCCGAAAGGCGCCGCGCAAGATCGGAAATATGCGATGGATCGGCGTCAATCCCCAGCATGCACAGATTGGGCGATCCCGCCATGCGGAAATCCGTGACGACCGTGAATTGAATCAGCCCTTCATTCTGAAGCCGCCTGATGCGGGTGCGGATCGTTCCCTCCGTCACGCCGAGTTCGGCGGCAATCGCGCGGTTGGAAATCCGCGCGTCACGCCCAAGCCTTTCGACGATCCCCTGATCCAGCTTATCCAGACGCGTCCAGCCGCTCCCCTCCTCACTCATAGGGGAACCACATTGAATTCGAATTTGACGATATCCACCGCAATCCCTGAAGCGATGTGCATGACGCCTTCAATAGCGGCGATATGATCGAACAGGAAATCCTGCACCTCCGAAAAATCATGGAGCGCGACGAGCAGCTCGATATCATGTTCGCCATTCATGATATTGACGCTCAGCACTTCAGGCAGGCCCGCCAGGTCGCGCCCCACATCATCAACGCTCCGCCCCTGCACCTTCACGCCCAGCGCGATGATGACATCATATCCGTGCGCGCGAAAATCCGTCACCGCGACCACGCGCATCACGCGCGCCTCCTCCATCTTCTGAAGCCGGGCGGAAACGGTGGCCGCCGTGACGGAAAGGCGCTCGGCTATTTCCTGGTTGGTTACGCGGCCATTGGTCCTGAGAATATCCATGATATTCGTATCGAGACTATCCAGTGCCGGGGTCGGCGACGCGGATGATACCGCCCGCCCGCTCCTTATCTGCATCTTTCGACCTCCCCGGAATCCAAACCTGCATATCCCTGCACAGGGAAAATGCCATTCGTCAAATATACTACGATAAATATCATAAAATAATAATATTTTTCCACATATGCGAAATATATATTTCCATATTAAACGCGTATTGGGATTCTGGACTCGCCCTTGATGCTCCCGCTTCAGGAGCGTAAATTGCTGTCGTCCTACCGGCCCGACCAGCTGCACCAGGTGGAGAGGATGGCCCGATGATTCGCACTGAATTGCCGATGCGCTGGATCAGGCGATGGGCGGCTGCCGCCCCCTTGCTGCTGGCGGCGATCCCCTGCCAGGGTTTGGCCCAGTCCATGATTCTTCCCGAAGGCATGGCCATCCAGCTGGAAACGCAGCGGGAGATTTCCTCCAAATCGGCGCGGGTCGGCGATCAGGTCGAACTGGCAGTCGCCAAACCGGTCACGATCGGGGGCGCGACGCTCATCCCTGCCGGAAGCCCTGCGGTCGGCGAGGTCAGCCGGGTCAGGGACAATGGCCTGCTGGGCAGATCGGGCAAGCTGGATATCAAGGTCAGCACAGTCAAGGCAGGCGGGGTCGACATACCGGTGCGCGGTCAGCGCAATGCCCAGGGCAAATCGGGCACGCTGGGCGCGGTGGGTGCCGGCATCGTCTTTCTTCCCCTGGCGGTGATCATTCGCGGAAAGGACGTCAAATTGCCTTCCGGCACGCTGCTCGAGGTCTATGTCGATAGGGAAGTTTCGATTGCCTCGGCCACCGCCCCCGCTGCTGAATCCGGCATCGCGGCGCCATCCGAAGCCCCCGCCCCCTCCAGCAGTATAAGGACCATCGATCCCAATCAGGCCTTGGGCTCCTGAAGCCAGGCGACTGTCCTCACCCTGATTCACGCGCCTTTCCTTATGCTTGTCGGCCATGCGGATAAGTGCGATTGTCGCCCCGGCATTCGGGGGAATCAGCCATGTTTGGAAAAGTTTCGCTGATCGGGTGCGTCATCGCCTTGCTCGTTCCGGCAGCCGCTCAGGCGCAGGCCGTCTGCGATGCGTTGCGGCAAGTCACCGCCAAGGCCGCGTCGCTCGAAGAGCTGGCAGGCAAGCCGGTGACGGCCGACCGATGGCAGAGCAGGATCGCATGGCCCGGCTTCGAACGCTGCGAGGTCGCGCGCGTGGGCGATGGCCTGCAATATGAATGCGCGAACGCGGCGAAAGACCAGGCGGACGCCGTCGCTGCTGCCAAGCGGATCGGCAAGGCGATCACCGCCAGTTGCCTGGGCCCGGATTTGAAGCCGGATTTGAAGATGGTGATCGATAATCTGGACCACCCCGTTGCCCCCAGGTCCAGCTTCTATATCGAAAGCTTGCTGACCGTATCGACCCCCGATGCAATAGTCTCCGTAAGCGCCATGGGGTCGCCCGCGATGACGGCCGACGGACTAGGCACTGAACACAAGGTCCAACTGGCGATTTTCAGGATAAAGGGCGAAGCCGAACCGGCCCCCGCCGCCACGTCGGCCAGGCAAGCAGGTGCAGTTCCTCCACCCCAGCGTTTCGAGCTGTCGGCCAAAATCTTCTGCGATTGCCTGAAGCGGCTCGACGGCGAAGCGGTGAAGGGCTTCGAAGGCATATTGGGCAGGGCCACCGACGAGGACAGCTGGGCCAGCCGCTATACCATGCCGGGTGGTGAGGCTTGCTACATTTCCCGTTTCTCCAGCGGGCCGCGCTATTATACCTGCCGCCTGTTCCGCACCGAAAACCGCTCGGAAGCGGACAGGGCCGTGAAAATCATCGCGGATGCCGCAAAGTCCTGTCTGGGCAAAACCCTGAGCTTCACGCGGCGGGAGCGCGACGACGGCGGCGTCATCCTGACCGGAATCCGGGCGGGCGACATCAAGCCGGAGATCGAGATCCGCCTGCGCTCAGACGACGATTGGCGCGTGCACTTCGACATCGAGCAGCCCGAATGAGGATGACCCGACGAGGGGAATTGACGGCCTTTCTCACCCTTGTCGCTCTTGCCGCTTCGCCGCTCCCGGCCGCATCGCCCGAAACCGGCCGGGCATTGATCGTCGCCCGGCACGCGCTGGACGCGGCCGATCCCGCCGCCGCGCTTGCCGCGGCGCAACCCGCGCGGTCGATCACGACCGCCGAGATCGCAGCCGACCCACAGGCGGCCGAACTGGCGGCGCTCTGGCTCATCGCGGCCTATGAAACATCTTCGGACGACTATGCAGCGGCGGTGAGGAACAAGGCGGCGCTTCTGGCCGCGCTTCCCCGGAACAACGATCTGGCCGCCGACATTGCGGTGGTAGACCTGTTCGACCGCGGCTGGGACCTGCGCCGGGACCTGGGCCTTGACCAATTGAAGTTCGACCTGCCGGACGAGGGCGATGCCACTGATCCGGACGAAGACAGGGAGCCCGCGCCCGTGGCATTATCGCCAAGGTTCAGCGCGGCCTTCGGCGAACATATGGCTGCGGGCCGCGCGCTCGCCGCATCGGCCAACCCCGTCGCCGCGAACCAGGCCCGGCTGGAGGTCGCGCTCGATGCCTATGCGATAAATGACTGGGCGACGCTTGACGCCGAGCTTGCCAGGGTTCTGGCCGCCACGGCCGAGGGCGGGCCACGACTGCGCATGCTGGCGGTAAGTGCCTATAACCTCGCCATGCTCGCCGCGGGCGAACGCAAACGCGGTGACGAGGCCCGGACCGCCTATGCCAGGGCGATCGCGCTGGCCGGATCGCTCGGCCTGTCGCAGCATCCCGACCTGCTCGATCTCCAGTCGCTCGCACCCGGCGTTTTCTCCGATCTGGGATTGCGGCAGGAGACGATCGACGCCGCGAAAGCCGTTCGCGCCTGTCTCGACCGCAGTTGCAAGGGCCCGCCCTCCAGCGAGGATTATCTTGGACTTGCGAAGGCATTGGCCAAAGCCGGGGCGACATCCGAGGCCAGGGACGCATCCCTGTCGGGTTTCGCGCTGACAGCGCGGCAGGACGGCGGAGTGGGCGAGGCGATCAATCACACCGTCAGCTACAGCTTCATCCTGACGCCGATCGATTTCCGGATCGCACTTCTGGAGACAGTGCTTGACGGGCCGGCGGCTTTGGTCAGGCCGGACGATCCCGCGCGCGGGACGCTCCTCAACGAACTGGCCGAACTGTATAAGGAGGCCAATCAGGGCGCGAAGCTCGACAGGCTGCTCCCGCGCATGCGGCAGGCAAGGCCCGGAAGCACCGCGCAGGGGGCGCTCGATGCGGCCGCAGGCGCGCCGACGCACGAGAAGGCCGAAGCGCTGGAAGCCGTCCTCAAAGGTTATGAGATCAACAGCGACCGCCTGGGCGCCCTATTGGTGGCCCAGCGCGCTTACGCGATCCGCGCGGCCATCGAGCCCCGCTCCACACCGGCAATGACCAGCCTGATCTCCACCCTGGCCAGCAACCTTCAGCGAGTCGGCGACGACGCCGGTGCGCGCAAGGCCTATCAGGATCACGTCGCGGCAATGCTGGCCGATCCGAAGCGCGATCACGCCGAAGCGTCGTTGTCATTGCGGATGTACCAGAGCTTCCTGCGCGACATCGGCGCGAACGAGGAAGCATCGGCGCAGGACCCGATCATCGCGCGGGAAGCGGCGCGCCAATCCGCCTGGAAGGGCCGGACGCAACTGCAAACGGAACCGGACACGCTGGGCTGGAACGAGGTTCGGCGCGGGGTCCGGGAATTGCTTGAGGCAAAGCTGGATGACGAAGCGCGGGCACTCGCCCGGGAAACGGCGGCGCGGCTCAGGCAGATCTATGCCTCTTCCAGCGCATCTTTGGCCGACTGGAAGATCAGGACGGCAACCGAACAGGCCGTGGAACAGTTGCTCTCCGTTCAGTTCGAGGGCGAAGCGGCAGCGCTTGCCGACGACTATCTGTCGCGGCGCATCGCGCAAACTCCACGCTTCGATTCCATCGGCGCCTTTACGCCGCAAAGGCTTCGCGAGCAGGCGGCCACAGCCGGCGCGGGCGAACTGGCGGTAGCGGCGCAATCGCTCGATGCCGTGCTGACAGGCGCGCCTTCCGGGCAGCTATGCGCGCTCGTCCGCAATCGACTGCCCCTCGCGGCGGGGGCAAGCCCATGCGGCGAGCTGTCGGCCTATCAGAAGCTACCGGCTGGGGCGCCGTCGGACTTCTTCACTCGGCTACAGCGGCTGGACCAGGCGCGCGCGCGGGAAGCGGCGTCCAGACTGCCCAACGCCCTCAACATGGCCAGGATCGATCTGGAGCGTGCCGATCTGGTGGAGCGGCTCGGCGCCCCGGGCGATGGCTGGCCCGTGGCCGCTGCCGTCGTCGGGCAACTGGCGGCGGCCGATCTGCGCGATTCGGCGGAGATGGCCGAAGCGCTGGCCTTCGGCATCGAACACGCCTCCTCCAGCCAGCGAAGCGACGTGGCGCGGTTGCTGCGCGATCAGTTTCAGGCAGCCCCCGTCGGCAGCATCCAGGCCGCTCAGGCCAGCGCGCTTCTCGGCTGGTTCGAACTGTCCGGCGAGGACCCCATAACGGCGAACGCGATCGACCGCCTGGTCATGGCGTTGGGCCGGCCCGGCTACTGGACCTCACCGCAGGTCCATTACAGTCTCAAGCCCGACGGGCTGCTGGCCATGCTGCAATACCGCCTGGGTTCGCGGCCTGCCGCCGAGCTGGCGGCATTGGCGCGACCCGCGCAGGCCTTGCTGATCGTGGTCCAGCAGCAGGCAGCAGCGAATTCGCCCGCGCTGCTGTCGGCGCAGATCGCGATAGCCGGAGTGTATCGGGCCAGCGGCGCCGACAGTGCGGCGGACAGGCTGGTCGAGGCCATATTGGCATTTGACGGTAGCAAGATCCTGGGCAGTCCGGTCAATCCGGAAAGTCTGCGCCGGGCCATGGACAATGCGACGTCGCACCGGACAACCGCTCTGGCCCGACTGTCGGCGGAGGGGAACAGGGCGAGCGGCGGCGACAGGGGAGTCGCCGCCTCCCAATTGCTGTTCGGCGGCGCCTATGAAGACGTGGCGAGCCTTGCCCGGCGCGCGGCCGCAGGCGATGAATCCGATCGTCTCGGTTTCAGCACTTTACTGCAATATGAGGGATCGCCGCTGCTGGCGGCCGCGCTGAAGATGGCCGAAAGCTGCGCCGATATCGTCCGTTCCGCCGAGGAAAGGTTGCTGCGGAGCCAGGCCGCCTGCGATCGCGAGGCGATCGGCCTGATGGCGGAAGGCCTGCCGGCCAGCAGGGCGCCGCTGCGCGATATCGCCGCATTCGAACGCCATCTCGTCGGCCGAATGGGAACCGAGAAGGAACGCCTCGATCAACTCGCTGTCAATGCCGAGTTGACGCTTACGCCTGAGGCAAACCGCGCCCGGCTCGGGACAACGGGCGCGAAGCCCCGCCTTGACGGCCTGCGCAGCACGCTTGCCGCTGACGAGGCGATCGTGCTGTTCACGCTCGATGCCTCGGTCGTCGTGCGTCATGATCGCCTTGTCGTCCGGGCGGTCGAACCTGACGAGGAGGGCCTGCGATCCAGCCTGCGGCGGCTGCGCGCCGGCCTTGATCCTTCCGGCATCACCGCGGGCGAGGCAGCTCCCGTCGATTTACGCGCCGCCTGGTCGCTGTGGCGTCGGCTGTTCGGTCCGATCGAGGAGGACCTCCAGGACATCCGCACGATCCGCATCGCCGCAGAGGGCTTTCTGGCGCTGGTTCCGTTCGATGCGCTGCTGACGGCCGCGCCCGCGGCGGACAGCTGGACGGCCGACGATCCGGTCGAACCGCCTTGGGCCGTGCGAAGATTTGCCTTCTCGCTCCTGCCTTCGGCGTCCGCCTATCAGGCGCTTGGCGCGCGGCCGGCGAGCAAGGCGTCGCAAGCGCTGCTGGGCCTGGGTGGGCCGACCCTCGCCGGTGGCGGGGCGCCAGTCACGGCGGTGGAGAGCCTGCTCGACGAGAATGGCAAGTTGGCGGCCGATCGGTTGCGCGCACTACCGCCGCTGCCCGATACCCTGACCGAGCTGGAGGCCATGGCCGACATGGTCGGTCACGATCACAGCCGGCTGATTACCGACGCGGCTTTCAATGAGGATCGCCTGCGCGGCATCGCCTGGGACGATTTTCGCATCGTCGCGCTGGCGACGCACGGCTTCGTCGCCCTGTCGGAAAAGACCATGCCCGGTCAATTGCTTGTGCTCTCTCCTCCCCCTTTATCGACCACGGAAAACGACGGCGTGCTTACGGCAGAGGAGATTGCGCGGCTCAAGCTGGATGCCGACCTCGTCATCCTGTCGGCCTGTCAGACCGGCGTGCTTCCCGAAGGCAACAAGGCCAGCGGCCTGGCCGGCCTGACCGACAGCTTCATGGGCGCGGGCGCGCGGACCGTCATGATCTCGCGCTGGCCCGTCCTGTCCGCCACCGCCGGGAGGCTGACCTTGCCGGCGGCGCGCGCAGCCGCTGGCAAGGGGCCGGGCGCGATCGCCGGAGCACTTCGCGAGGCGGTGCTCGCGCTCATCCGCAATCCCCCGGCCCGCATGTTGCGGCACCCCATGTTCTGGGCGACTTTCGCCATAGTCGGCGATGTATCGCCGATCTCGATCAAGGCCGGCGACGTGTCGCCTAAGGGCAACCGCTAGGCCATGGCGCGCCTCCGCCTTCCTCTCCCGGCCGGATTGAACCGCAAGCGGTTGGCCATACTGGCCGCCGCGATGGCGTTCTGCGTTCTGCTCACGGCCCATTCATGGCGGATTCCAGTTCTGGCCCAGCTCGAACGGGTCGCCTACGACATACGCCTTGCCGCGACGGCCCCTGCGGTCGATCAGGACGACAGGATCGTGCTGCTGGTCGTCGACGAGGCGACGATCGCCGAAACCCGCCGCCGTTCGCCAGTGGATCGGGCCATGCTCGCGCGCGCGATCACCGCGCTCGACGCAATCGGTCCCAGGGCGGTCGGGATCGACATATTGTTCGATCAGCCCACCAATGCAGCAGAGGACCGCGCCCTGCTGAAGTCATTGCGCGACGCGCGCCATCCGATCCGGGTGGCCGATGCGATTGGCGAGGATCAGGAGATACTGGCGCCCTGGCAGGTCGAAACCCTGCGCGATTTCTTCGCGGCGCTCAAGGCAAGCCGAACCCGTCCGGCCAGCGCGGCCTTCTACGCAGACGCCGACGGGATCGTGCGGCGCAGCGCGCCGCAAACGGACACGATCGCCGGTGAACTGGCGGAACTCGCTGGCATATCCCCTGTGCCGCCGGACATGCCGATCGAGTTTCGTCGCCCCGCGTCGGACGACGTCCCGGTATTTGCGCGCCTGCCCATTCTCCCGCTGGCCCATGCCAAACCGGACGTCCTCGCGGCACTCGCGCCGATGCTGGCTGGCCGGATCGTGCTGATCGGCGCCGACATTCCGGGAACGGACCGCCATCGCACGCCGCTTTCGGCGCTGACGGGCGAGGACATGTCCGGTCTTGAGGTGCATGCGCAAATCCTCGCCAATCTGCTCGATCGCGTCGCCTCGCCCGCCCTTTCGGGCGCCACCCTCTGGCTATGGGCCGTGCTTCCCGCGATCCTTGGCCTGTGTTCCGGCTGGATCAGGACCGGCACCATCGTCCGCATCACCATGGCGATCGCCATGGTGGCCGCCATGGTCGTCCTGTCGACGCTGATCGAACGTCCCGCGGGCATCCAGACCTATGGCTTGCCGCTGGTCGGCGGGTTCCTGTCCTGGCTGTTAATGTCGCTGGTGGGCGGCGCGCTGAGTCGCAGCACGACCATCGAAGAGCGGCGCATCGCCCGTCAGATTGTGGGCCGTTACCTGCCGCGCGACGTCGCCCTGGCGATTCAGCGTCAGCCCGAACTGCTTGAGGTGCACGGCCGCCGAACGAGCCTCGCGATCATTTTCACCGATCTTGCGGGATTCACCGATCTCAGCGAAAGCCTCCTCCCCGAACGGCTCAGCGCAATATTGAACGGTTATCTTGAAGGCATGTCGGAACTGGTGCTGTCGCACGGCGGCACGCTCGACAAATTCATCGGAGACGCGGTCGTGGCCTTCTGGGGAGCGCCGCTCGACGACCCCGAAAAGGCGCGCAAGGCGCTCGCGGCGGCGCTGGCGATGGAAGGATTCGCCGCCGATTATGCCGCCAGGGCGGCGGCGGAAGGCGTGTCGATCGGAAAGACCCGCATCGGCGCCCATTATGGGGAGGCGATCGTCGGGAATTTTGGCGGCCGCAACCGCGTGCAATATACCGCGGTCGGCGATGCGATGAATCTGGCGGCGCGGCTCGAAACAGCGAACAAGGCATTGGGGACCACCATCCTCGCCAGCGAGGCGATCATGGCCCAGGCGCGCGACCTTCCGGCGCGCGAACTCGGCCTGATCGCGGTGGTCGGCCGCGCCGCTCCCGTGCGCGTCTATCAACTGGGCGATGGCATCACGGCCGAAGCGGCCAGCGGCCATGCATCGCTCGTGGCCCGGCTGCGCGACGGCGCGCCGGGGGCGGCGGACGAACTTTCCGAACGGATCGCCACGTTCCCCGGCGACCATGCGCTTGCATTTTTCCGAAGCCGGGCGGAAATATCGGGGTGGTCGGGAGTGTATCGCCTTGAAACGAAATAGCTGTCTGCTCCTGGCTGCGGGAGTGCTCGCTGGACTGGCGGTTCCGGATGCCGGCTTGGCAGAGATACTGATATTGGGCGGTTCCGGCAGGACCGTCGCCACGCGGTATCCGACGGGATCGATCCTGGAGGAAGGCGAAGTCGTCCTGGCAACCGGCGAAGCGCTGAGCGTGGTGGCAGACGGCAGGATGAAGCTCCTCAAGGGGCCGGTGCGATTGGCCGCGCGGAAGGGAAAGCCCGCGCGGCGCGGCATGCTGGATCGGCTTGCCAGCGCCGCCCGCACCGTGGACGAACGCCGGGTCGCATTGGGCGCGGTGCGCGGCTCCTCGCGTCAGGGCGGCGGGATCGATCAGGACCCTTGGGCCATCGACATAGCGGTTTCCGATCGGTTCTGCGTGCAGGCTCCCGAACGGCTTTCACTCTGGCGCGCCGATAGCGCCGCACCGGTCCGCGCTTCGCTTGAAGAGCTGGAGACAGGCTCACGCGTGTTTTTCGACTGGCCGAAAGGAAGCAGGATCATCGCCTGGCCTCCGCAGCTGCGCCCTTCGCGCGCCGCGCGCTATCTGTTCCATAGCGGCGCGGGGGTGTCTCGCCAGTTCGATATCGTGCTGATAGATGGCAAGCTCGATGGCACCGACCTGCTGTCCGCATTGGCGGAAAACAGGTGCTTCTATCAATTCGACCTTCTCATCAACGGTCGACTGATGTGACCTGCGGTCCATGGAGTGAGAATCGATGACCAGTTGCCCGCCGCCGCCTTCCATGGCGGAGATTTACGAAACCATCGTCGACAGAAGGCGGTCGGTCCGCGCCTTCCTGCCGCGTCCCATTGCGCCCGAATTGATGGACCGCCTCTTCACCGTTGCGGGCAAGGCCCCGTCCAACTGCAATGTACAGCCGTGGATCACCCATGTCGTGTCGGGGGCATCCCTGTCCCGTGTGCGCTCCATTTTGCTGGAGGAGGCGAAGGCGGGCCGCGTCGACCCCGATGTCCCGCTGACATCCCATTATATCGATCAATACAAGACGCGACGGATCGAATCGGCCGTGACCCTGTTTCGCGCGACGGGCGTTGAACGCGATGACAAGGAAGCCCGGACCCGGTCCTTCCTGCGCAATTATGAATTGTTCGATGCGCCACATGCGGCCTTCTTCTTCATGCCACGCTATTTCGGGCTGCGGGAAGCGGCTGAC
Organism: Sphingobium sp.; assembly: GCF_032153725.1. Taxonomy (GTDB): domain Bacteria; phylum Pseudomonadota; class Alphaproteobacteria; order Sphingomonadales; family Sphingomonadaceae; genus Sphingobium. Next base: position 13,182 of record NZ_JALDYQ010000098.1, read on the forward strand.
CTGGGGATATATGCGCAAACCCTCATGCTGGCGCTGTCCGCTCATGGCCTGGGCTCCTGCCCGCAGGGCGCGATCAGCCATTATTCGGGCGCGTTGAAACGTGAACTCGGCGTATCGGACGACCTGATCTGCCTGTTCGGCCTCAGCTTCGGCTATCCCGATGACAGCCACGTCTCGGCCAACGCCATCACCGATCGCGCCAGCCTAGCGGAAGTCGTGGTGATGCATCAATAAGCCGATCGTCTTCAGCGCCCTCCGCCCCCAAGGCTGAGCGCGCTGGCCCGATCGAATATGGCGTTGGTCACGGGTTCATTATCGGCAACCCGCTTCGCCACGTGAAATTCGATGGGAACCAGCGCCGGCATCCCGTCCAGTTCGACCAGCGCACCGCTCGCCAGGTCGGAACGGGCCATGGGCTCAGGGAAAATGCCGATCCCGCCGCCGGCCTTCGCGATGTCGATCATCATGCGGGCATTGTTACACAAATTGAGGGACTTGCGCGGGATTTGCGAAGCCGCGATCGCATCGCGCATGCGACCGTAAATCGGCGAATGGCTGGCCAATGACCATATCGGGATCGTGCGATCCCGCGCATCGCCATGGAATGAAGCCGCGATGGCGGGATTGGCCAGCCAGGCCAGGCGAACCGCGCCGATGGGATGCGACTGGAGCGCCGCATGCGCCACGGGCCCGGCCGCGAACGTGATATCGGTGCGTCCCATGAGCAATTGCTGGATCAGATTGGCGGTCAGGTCGATCTCCAGTTCCAGGCTGACCTGCGGCATGTCCGCCTTCAGTTGGGACACGAAGGCGGGAAGACAGCTGGCGGCGGCGATTTCTCCCGCGCCGATGCGGACCACGCCGCTGGCTTCCCCCAATCCTCCACAGCGCAGAAGCATGGTTTGCAGATCGCTCCAGAGCGGCCCGCAATCGCGCACCAATTGGCGTCCGGCGGGCGTGAACGACATCGTCCGGCCTTCCCGGCGAAACAGGCGGGCGCCCAGATGCGCCTCCAACTCGCGCACCCGCGCTGAAATGGCCGGTTGCGTCGTGTTCAGCCGCTCGGCAGCGGCCGCGAACGTCCCCAGCCGGTCGATCCAGAGCATGGTTTCGAGATGAAAGAGGCCGATGCGATTGATAGACATTGTTTTTGATTAAGGCAAAAAACAAATCATTAGAAATGATAAATTCTTTTCCCCACAACATGCCGCGAAGGAGAGGCCGGCTTATGGTGAACAAGCTTTATTCGGATGCTTCGGCGGCGTTGGAGGGACTACTCTTTGACGGGATGCATTTGTGCGCGGGTGGTTTCGGGCTGTGCGGGATTCCCGAACGTCTGATCGACGCGATCCGGGCTTCGGGCGTCAAGAACCTGACCATCGCGTCGAACAATGCCGGGATTGACGGCGAGGGGTTGGGCAAGCT
>NZ_JALDYQ010000026.1:0-59848 GCF_032153725.1 Sphingobium sp.
CCAGCAAGAAGAGGCGTGAGGAACCAAATTGCCTATCAGACTATGCATCGCTCAGCATGCCTCCGCGCTGATCATCTTACCCTCTCTTCTCTATCTTCCACGCCATCGGCAGTTCAGCTGTGGCCGCGCCATTTTCGGCGCTTCTTCAACATGACCCCCACCCCCACAACAGCGAGGAATTGCGTAACCTGCCGGAACACCGGCCTGAACGGGCGGAAAAACAGGATGCGCCGCAGGAAGGGCCAGTATTTCGCCACCCAGGGCTCATCGCGCGCAATATAGAAAGCGCCTTCATTCACGGTCTTCGGGTCGAAGCGGAACTTGATCCTGCGCATCCAGTCGGACGCACCATTATTTGCGGGGCCATAAAAATCGGCCAGCGGACCAATCGCACCGAAACCGTCAAAGCCAAGATCGCTGCGGGAATCGATCATATTCCCCTGGTCGAGCGCGACGCGGATCGCGGCCCCGCGCGACTTGACGGAGTTGACGTCGTAGGAGAAGGCATTTTCCGCCCACATCTGCCGCCGCTCATTCGGCCAGGTCCAGAATTCCTCCCGCTCGCCCTGCGCCAGCCCGCCGCCCGGACGGATATCGTCCTTCAATATCCGCTCGCCCGCTTCCATCGTCTTGGGCAGCTGGGAAAAGGGCACGAACCCGCCGAAGCTCGACGCCATGGAGGATGACGGCCGCAACACGCGCGGTACGGTCATGGACGTGACCAGCAGATGCGCGATCAGTTCTTCATGCACAGGATCGAGCGCGGCCTCACGGCCGCCCGTCTGTTCCAATATGCTCTTCACCACCCGCGCCTTGTAAGCGGCCTCGGCCTCCGACGTCGCGGCGGTGAGCATCGTCCAGCTATGCCGGTGCGCATCGCTGTCCTTCACGATATCAGGCGCATTGTCGCCCGCGATCAGTTCATGAAATTCATTGTTGGTGGCGGTGAGCAACGCCCCGAACGTGTTGGGAGGAAGCCGCAGGAGGATATAGGCGACACCCGATTTGTTGAAGTCATAGGACGCCTTGGCAACATCTTCCCAATTGTCCCAGACCATGTGATGAAGCCGGAAATGTTCCGGCAGCCTGAGGCCGATCTGCGGATGCGTGCCGGTCCGCTGCAAGGTCTTCGGCCCCGGCCAGGGATAGAGCTTGTAGCCGATTCGGGTGAAAACGCCGAGTTCGCCGATAGTACCCACAAACCCCCGGATCATGCCGCGAAAGCCCGGCCCCGGCCCTTCGTCGCTGAACCAGCCGCAACCCGAAGCCGCCGATCCGATCCGGACGATCTCGCCCTCCGGCGTTACCCATTCCAGGCTCAGCAGGTTGCGGGCATTGTTGCCCGTGGTGGTGCCGGTGATGCCGATGCCGATGAAGGCGGCGGCCGATGCCAGCGGGGAATGGGTCAGCCCCGCGCCGACGATATGGCAGTTGAGCCCCTTCTTCATGGCTTCGGCCTGAAGCTGCCCGGCCGTGACATAGGGCTGGATCACGGCCATCTGATTGCGTTCGTCGATCAGTTCGATCCCGTTCATCCGCCGCAGATCGACCGAGATGGTGTTGGGCGAGGCGACCGATGCGAAGGAACCCCAGCCCGTGCTGTGCGACTTGAACTTGATGCCATGCCTCAGGCACGCGCGGACGATCGCCTGCACTTCTTCCGTGCTGCCGGGCAGGACGATCCCGGCTGGCGGAATGTCGGCCAGCCGGTTGGGCTTGGGTAGCCCGCCCAGGCCGGCATTCCAGCCATAGCTGTAGAGGGTGCTGGCATCGTCGGAGACATTGCCCTTGCCGACAATCTGCTCGAATTCCCTGAAGGCTTCGCGCTTCAGCATGACTTATTCTCCCGCCTCTTGCGCGGCGGCCGGCGTCATGGCCGTTTCCGCCAACAAGCCAAGCAGGCTCTTCACTTCCAGCGCGGAGCCGCAGCGCTGCGCGGCATCGCGTAAATGCCCGACACAGCCGGAACAGCTTGTCACAAGGACCGATGCGCCGGTGGCTTCCGCTTCGGTCAGCCGGTCGCGCGCGGTCTGCTGGGCAAAGTCCGGATAGGCTTCCTTCGCCCCTCCCCCAGCACCGCAACAGTAGGAAATCTCATGGGTCCGCTCCATCTCGGCAAGCGAAACGCCCTCGATCGTCCGGATCAGGCGGCGCGGCGCATCATAATTGCCCTGCGTGCCGAACAGGACATTGCGGGCCGGCTCCGCGACATTGACGACATTGAGAACCTGGGTCCATGTCCCCGACCAGGGCTTATAAGGTTCACTCAGCCGCCCAAGCTTGCAGGGATCATGATAGGTGACGACGGCATCCCCCTTCGCGCGCATCTCGATGCGCCCTTCCCGCAGCAGTTCCGTCAGATATTCGGAAATGTGCAGGATACGCACATCGCCCAGCGAAACGCCGAGACGCGGATAGATGTTGCGGAACGCCGCATAGGAATCCGCGCAGAAGGTGACGAGCGTGTCCACCTTCGTCCGTGCGATCAGTTCGGCATTCGCTCTGGCCAATTGCAACGCCTCGTCCTGAAAGCCGATATCATAGGCCAGACCGCCGCTATTGGGTTCGGCATTGCCGGCAATGCCGAAATCCACGCCCGCCCGCCGCAGCAGTTCGATGCCGAAGCGCAGGTCAGGCCACTGGCTTTCATCATAAGCCGCCGCGCAGCCGATGTGGAGGAACAGGTCGGCCCTTTCGGCGACGATGTCCTTGAGGCCAAGGCCGACGGCAAAGGCATCCCGATCTCCCCTGGGCTTGCCATGGGGATTTCCCTCGCGCCGGAGGTTTTCGATGATATTCTGATGCGCGGGCAACGCATGACCCGCCTCGACAATCTGTCCGCGCAAAGCATAAAGCGTGTCCAGCGGCTCGACATTGTCCCCGAAATTGGTCTTGCAGGCGGTGTCGCACGCACCGCACATCGTGCAGGCATAGACGCTCCTCAACATCTCCTCGCTATATTGGACACGCCCTTCGGCCAGGGCATAGGCGGTCACGCCCTTCCCACCCGCGCTGAAGCTGTGGAAATTCCCATATTGGATGCTGGGGCAGATCGGCGCGAACTGCTGGCTTTTGGGTGCCGGAACCCATTTGCATTGCGAGCATCGGGGACATTTCGCAATATAGGGCTTCCGTTCTTCTAGCGACATTCCAAAACTCCGCAAATTATGGGAAGCAGAGCCTGCCCGGGCTCAATATTCCTTTCGGATCCATCAATTCCTTGACCGCAGCCAGATACGGCCTGATCGTCGGATCCTTCTCAAAGGCAATGTTCGTCCATGGATCATAGGGACGGCTGAAAAAGGCGCCGGCATCGGCAAGGCGACTGGCGACATGGCCGATCAACCGGTCGATCCGTTCGTCTCCGGGCTTCACCCGCGGATCGAAGGGGATGACCACTTCGAAATGGGCGCTGACGCCCTGAATCCGCGGTTGAAGATAGACTCCGAAGGACGGCGCGATGTCCCGATGATCCGCCAATATTGCGTCCAGCACGTCGAGAAAGACTGGCGCCCGGTCCATCTGCGTCAGGAAGAACAGGCTCCGGCACAGGCCGCCCGGCCGATCCTTGTAATGAAGGGCGGGCAAATCGCTCTGCTGGTTTGCGATGTCCGCCGCCGCATAGCCCGCTATCGCCTCGCCGATCGAAAGGCCGAGCGCGGCGGCATCCGCCTCAATATCCGCCACCAGATAGGCCATGCGCTCATCCGGAAAATAGTCCGGACAGGTGAGGTTCGCATAGAGAATCCAGCGCGGCAGCCCGTCCGAAAGCGCCGCGCGGCTCTTGGCGTCGCGTCCGCCGATCATCCCCAATTGAGCGGCATTGACGATGAACAGCTGACCGCCCAATCGCCGCCAGAGGATTTTATAGGCCAGATCGATCAGCGGACCGACATCGTCCGAACCCGCGAAGAATGCCCGTTCCCGCGCCGGAATAGGTTCGCAAAAGACCGATGCCCAGGCAGCGATCGCCAATGTTCCCTGCGATCCCTGCACCACCCGCAGGAAATCCGTCGAGGCAGGGCCAAGCGCCATCATCGGACGGGCGCCCTTGTGCAATTGCTCCTCCAGCGTGCCACGGACGGCGGCAGTGCCGGTCCGGAACGTCTCGCCATTGCCGAACACGAGTTGCGTTCCGCCCAGCGGATCCTCCGAATCCCAATGATCGTGCGGGCTTGTGATCGGCTCCCGATCGAGATAGCTGGCAAGGACCGATTTGCCGCGGCGGGGCAGGAGCGGCTTGAACGATCGCAAGCCATGAGGCGCCAGCGCCGCGTCCAATGCGGGGAACGTCACCCCCGGCTCGATGATCGCGACACTGTCCTGGGCATCGACTTGGATGATCCGCTGCATTCCGCTCATGTCGGCGATGACCGCGCCCTGCGACCAGGCCCCCATGCCGTGCCGCCCGCCGGAAGAACTCACCGGCACGATGGGACATCGGGTGTCGTTCGCCCAGGCGACAAGCGCATGCAGCTGATCGAGCGTCATGGGGCGAACCGCGGAGAACGGCGAACCATCGGCTGAAAGGCCCTTGGGCAAAGTAGCGAGAATGTCCTGCATGTCTGTCCGGATTGCGTTCATGATTGGAGCGACCGATAGGGTCCGGCGTGGAAGCGATGTCTGGCAGGCGATGCGGGATAGGCACATGCAATCAACCAGCGCACCCGCCCGGTTCGGACCGGAAGCGTCGCCAGCCGCATCGAATCGAGCCTTTTTCGGGACGATATTTCTTTCAGTGCATCCTCCCATTCCGCAGGCCCATGCCGTCGCTTGGCTCTTTCGTTTCCGGCCTGGAGGAACTAATATCGGCGCGCTGTTGACTGCCAGTGCGAAGAATGTTGAATGAGAGTGCCCTCTTGCGACAGCCCTCTAGAAAACGAAAAGAAGCGTACGCAATAGAGAGCGCCAAAGGGCCGCGGCGCCGCGAGCCGCCGGGATTAGGAGAGCGTGGGGATGATTACGGACATTTTCTCTACTGACAGCCTTGCCACGCGATCGGGCCTGGCCCGCAAGTGGGAGGACGCCAATCGCCGCCTGGTCGGGCTGGAGCTGACGACCAAGCCCCATGGAAGCCAGTTCCACGCGAGCACCCACATCTATTCTTCACGCCGGCTTCGTTTCTCGTCGCTGCGCGTTTCTTCGCATGTCACCACGCTGGGTGCCATTCGCGATCCGGGGATCGATCCCTACCACATGATCGCCTGCATCAAGGAAGGGGATGTGATCGTCGGCCAGGATGGGCGGGAAGCCCATCTGGAGACGGGCGATTTCGTGATCGTCGATACATCGCGTCCGTTTCAGATCGACACGCCCAGCATGTTCGTGCATTCGGTCAACGTCCTCTCCTCAAGGCTGCGGGAAATCTTCCCCCAGGTCGATGGTTTGACGGCGGTCGCCATTTCGGGGCAGACGGCGCCCGCGGCGGTGCTGCGGGGCGTTCTGGAGAACATGTTCGAACATGCCACGCGGATATCCGACGATGCATCGGACTATATCGCTGACGCCGTTTATTTTTCGGCCGCCAGTACGCTTTGTACGCTGCCCGCCGCCCGGGACATGCTGCCCGACAAGATCGAGAGCATGCACCGGCACCGTATCCGCAGCCATGTGCGCGCCAATCTTCGCAACAGGGATCTCAACCCTGAAATGATAGCGCGCACGCTCGACCTTCCGGTCCGCTATCTTCACAAGCTGTTTGAAGATGAACCCGTGACGCTGATGAAATGGGTCTGGGCCGAACGGATCGCACGGTGCCTCGCGGACCTGTCCAAGCCGGAGTTGCGCAACCGCACGATCGGCGAAATCGCCTATTCCTGGGGCTTTAGCGACCCCGCGCATTTCAGCCGTCTCTTCAAAAGGCAGATCGGAATATCGCCCAGCGCCATCAGAAGAGACTGCAACTGACAGCGTCTTACTTCACGCCGTCTTTCGCTCCAATCAGGACAAATGCGACGGTTGCGGCACGATCTCCCCTGTTTCGCCACGCATGGCGCGCCCCATACTGGACGAAGGTGTCGAACTGCCTGAGGTGGACCGTTTCCTCGTCGTCAAGCTCCAGCCAGATTTCCCCATCCAGCACCACGCCATAATCGATGGTCGGGGTACGGTGCATGCCGGGACACTCCGGCTCCATCCGATCGGCGATGCCCGGAGCCGCGCGCAATTGCTCCTCCATCGCCTTCACCGGATCGAAGCCGGGCGCGGCCATGACCTTGTCGGGGGGAATGGTCAGCACGAGGAACCGGCTTTCACCCGGCCCGGGACAGAGCGAAGCGAGATCGGCGGCGGCGGCGTCCCCGCCGTCATAGCCAAGCTCCACCTCCGCCGAGGTCGCCCACAAAGGGGTCAGGACAAAACCCGGCGTATGGATCATTTTCGTCACGGTCGGCGACGCGCCATCCAACATGACGCCGGATTTGCCAGCTACATCCCTTGCAGTCACAACGCGGCGGATATCCAAGACCAATCCCTTTCCCTTACCCGTTCAAGAAAGCCCGTCAGCCTTCGTGCGGCCTGATCACGAAATTGGAAAAACCGCCTTCGCGGACGGCTATGCCCGAAATCGCTTCATTCACATCCTTTAGCGCATAGGCATGCGTCTTGAAAACCGACATGTCCAGCAGACCGTTGCGGGCAAGCCCCGCCATCATCTCCGCCTCGTCCGTCGTGAACCAGCCGGAACCATAGAGGCTCATGCCGTTGTCCATCATCCAGTGGAGATCGATCGGTACGCCGCCGACGATGGCGCCGATATTCACCGCCGACCCACCCCGCCGCAACGAATGGAAAGCCTGGTTGAAGGTTTCATGCGCCGCGCCGGGTCCCAACGCATCGACAAAGCCATCGACCCCGGCGCCGTTCGTGCGTTCCATCACCCAATCCCTGACCGACCCATCAAGGATCGAGAATGTCTCTATCCTGTCCGGCGCGAGCGCCTTGACCCGTTCGAGCAGCACAGGGTCGCGCCCGGTGCCAAGAATCCTGTCGACGCCCATGGCAAGGCCCAGCAATGCCCCGCCAATGCCCAGGGTGCCGCTGATGCCATTGATCAGGATCGTATCGCCCGGTCCTGCCTTGAGCTTACGCAGAGCCGCAAACATCGTTCCCAGATAGCCAAAGCGGGCAGCCTGATCGAAAGTCACATTGTCCGGTATGCCGACCATGGCGGTGGCAGGCGCGATCATATATTGGCCCAACCCCCCATAGGGATAATCCCGCAGCGTCTGCACCGCCTCTGGACGACAGCCGAGATAGCCCTGCAACGCATAATCCTGGCAGGAGATGGTATCGCCGCGCCGGCAGCGCGCGCAACTGCCGCAGGAGCGGCCGGGATTGGCGTAAACCCGCTGGCCCACGGAAAGATTGTGAACCTGGCTTCCCACCTGCGCGATTTCTCCGACCGGATCGAGGCCGAAAATAGCCGGAAGCGGAGGACGCGGCAGGTTGGGAAGCAATTCCATCACATGCCTGAGCACATTGCCCAGATTGGGTACGATCCCGCACGCCTTGACCTTGACGAGCACATCGAGCGGGCCCGGCACGGGCACCGGGATTTCCTCGATCACCAGATCGTCCCCCGGCGCATGCATCCGCGCAACGGTCATCATGTCAGGAAGATTCATCTATTTCCTCTTGAAGCAACTGGTTCAGCATCAAGGGTCGCCGCATATTGAGCGGCCCTGTTCTGCGATTTCATGTCAACGATCATAAATGGTCAAATTCCCTGGAACGCGCTACCTTAAATTTGATGCGGATCGCGCGCTCCAGTTCTTTGCTATGGCATCATATTCTACGTAATGTTCTAGAACTTCGCACTCAATGTAGCCCCATAAGTCACCGGCATGCCGGCGGTTCTGAGGACATAGTCATTCAACTTGTAGATGCTGGTTTCATAGAATTTGTTGGTTATGTTCCTGCCCCAGAGCTGGAAGCGCCACCGACCGTCCGCAGCGGCGATGCCGGCCCGCAGGCCCAACAGTGCATAGGGCCGGGTGCGGAAAACCCCATTCGTGCTGAAGTCCGCCCGCCCGGCCGACCGATAGAGCACATCGCTGCCCAACGACGCTGTGAGGCCCGAAGACAGGGCGAATTCATATTCGACATTGGCATTGCCCTGCCAGGGCGGCGTGTTGGGGAAGGAATATCCCTTGGCGTCGATGAACGGCATGGGCGAGGTCGGGCCGTAACCGTCAGGAACCATGAACGATCCGGTCACCTGCGTATCGATATAGGTGATGCCTCCGGCAACCGTGAAGCCCCTTAACGGACGGATGGTCAGTTCCAGTTCGCCGCCCTGGACACGCGCCTTGGGCACGTTCACCAGCGTTGGCAGGGGACCGAATGGATCGAAGACCTTCGTGCCCAACAGCTGCTTGTCCCTGTAGTCGCTGTAGAACACTGCAGCCGCGAAATCGACCTTGCGATTGAGGAGCGCGGCCTTGACGCCCGCCTCGTAGGACGTGACCTGTTCCTGCGTCACCGGGGCGAACTGCCCGGCGAAGACGGCTGGTACAGGCGAATAGCCGCCCGCCTTGTAGCCGCGCGTCACACTGGCATAGACCAGCGTGTCCGGCAGCGGTTTCCAGTTGAGGCCAAGGCGCCAGGACACATTGTCCTCGTCAAGCTTGTCGGTCACGGCCGATTGTCGCTGGAGCGTGGCGTCCAGCGTGACGCATCCCCCCGGCGGCGCCGGATCATAGGGCAAGCCGGCCAATGTCGGTATCAGCGCGATCGCATTGGCCAGATTGCCGTCCCCCCCGTCCAACAGGCACCCAGTGAAATTGCGGTTCTGCTTCGTGTAGCGAATCCCGGCCTGAGCGGTGAGGGTCGAGGTCAGCGGCACGTCGGCGTTGGCGAAAACCGCATAGGTCTTCACCTTCTGGTCCGCCGTCTCGCTGAACTGGTTCCAGACAAAGGGGCCGATCTGGTTGTTGCTGGATTCGAAATTGATGCCGAACACGTCATCGGTGTGGTCATCCTGGTAATTGCCGCCGACCACGAACCGCAAGCCATCCAGGTCGATGGCTGCGCGCAATTCCTGATAGACAGAGTCGATCCTGCCCAGCTGATCGCTACGGAACAGCAGATATTGCGTCCCATCGAGATCGGCCGGCGTATCGCTCTTGAGATGGGCGTAGGATGTCAGGGACGTGAGCGTCACCTGATCATTCAGTTCCCAGTCCGCGCGCAGCGAGAACTGGTACTGCCTGGCATTGCGGCGATAATTCTGGTCCGGATTCCAATCGGCAAGGCGGGGATTTTCCCCGGCGGTCGGCCGATTGCCGATCAGCGCGAAGATATTGGGATCGGCAGGAAGATTGCCGGGCGCATAAGTCACGAATTGCCCGGCCTGCGATTCAGACCGGTCGATCCAGCCATTCGCATTCAGCTCGAAGCTGAGCCTTTCGGTGGGCGTCCAGTCGAGCAAGAGCCGCCCGGCAAGGAAATCACGCCGCCCCAGCCGGTCGCCCGGACGGGTTTCGCTGACCTGCCAGGCATCCCGATATTCGTGCTTCACGGCAAGGCGGGCACGTAGGTTATGGGAAAGCGGGCCACTCACATAGGCACTGGCATCGGTCTGATTGAAACGGCCATAACTGACCTCAAATCCCATATGGGGGTCGGCGGTCGGCTTGGCCGCGACGAAGTTGATGGCGCCGCCGGTCGTATTCTGCCCGAACAAAGTCCCTTGTGGCCCCTTCAGCACCTCAACGCGCTCAACGTCCAGCGACGCGGCCGGACTCATGATCAGGAAGGGCAGCGGAACCTGATCCACGGAAACCGACACCGCCGGTGAGGAGCCAACACCGAAATCGTCGAACCCGATGCCGCGGATCGTGTAGATCGGCACGCCGGTGCGGGCAGGCTTGAAGGTGAAGCCGGGAACCACCTTTTGCAGATCGTCGGCCGATGCGACGCCAAGCTTCGCGAGCTGATCGCCCGTGGCGGCCGAAATCGAGATCGGAACGTCCCTCAGCCGGTCGGAACGCTTTTGAGCGGTGACGACGATATCGGGAACTGCCCCTTCCGCGCCTGCGGAACCTGCATCACCCGCAGTCTGCGCCCCCGCAGTCTGCACGACCAATCCCGCTGCCGCGCATCCGAACAACAGCCCCTGTTTGAACGCCCCTCGACACTTCCGCGCCAACATCAATCCATCTCCCCATCTTATCTTCTTCAAGAAAATCCTGAGCCATGGACTACAGCCATATCCTTGACTGCGAGTGTGGAACTTCTTGATCGGGAGCGACCGACATTATTCCCATATGGTTCGTTCCGCGTGTTCCGGCGGGCGCAATTCCCTCAATGCCCCGGCAGTTCGGGTTCGCGGAACTCGGCCAGCAGCGCTTTTGCCAGAAGCGACGGCATCTCGCTCCTATAGGCCATGACCGTTTCCACCTGATCGGAATATCCCGCGATCTCCACCACCTTGACATCGCCAAGATGCAATCGCGTCATCGACCGCGGCGCGAGGACCACGCCATAACCGCCAGCGGCCATGCAGGCCGCGGTGATGAAGTCCTTCACCCGAAGCATGTCGATCGTGTGGAATGCGCCGGCGGCCGCCAGTCTTTCCTGGTTCTCGATCAATCCTGCCCCGTCCTCGAAACTGGGAACAAGAAAGCTTTCCTTCTTCAACGCAGCGGGCGCAACACTTTCCCGACACGCCAGCCGGTGTTTCGCGCCGACGAGCAACACGACATCCTCCGTGTAGACAGGATCGACCGAAATGCCTTCGGGATAGGAGGATCGGCGCCGGCCGAAACCGATGTCGAGACGACCGTCGGCAAGCGCGGTCAGCTGATCGGGCGTGGTCATCGTCTCCGCCCGGATTTCAAGATGGGGAAACCGGGACTGGATGATCCCCAGCGCCCTGGCCAGCAGCCCGCATATGGCCGCGGAGAATATATAGCCCAGGTTGATCGGACCCGCTTCGCCTTTGCCCGCAAGTCTTCCGATCCGCTCCGCGCGCTCCAGCTGGGCGATGGCCGCACGGCCTTCCTTGAGAAAGGTTTCGCCCGCCTGCGTGAGGCGCACCGCCGCCCGCTTCCCGCGCGTCAGCAATGGAGTGCCGAGCCGGTCCTCCAGGCGCTTGATCTGCATGCTCAGCGCCGATTGGGCGATCCCCAGGCGATCCGCCGTGCGGGCGAAATGCAGCTCCTCCGCCAGCGCGATGAAGCTGCGCAATGAGCGATCATCAATCATTATAATCGTCCAGAGTGAATAAAGATGCCTGATTATTCGATTGAACATATCACGGCAAGTCCGGCATGCTGGCGGCAAATCAAAGGACAAGGATAGCATGAGCAAGACAGCCGCACTCGACTGGGCAGACCCCTTCCTGCTTGAAGACCTTCTCAGCGACGAGGAGCGCCTGATCCGCGATTCCGCCCGATCGTTCGCGCAACAGCATCTCCAGCCGCGCGTGATCGCAGCCTATGACGAGGAAGTCACCGATCCGGCCATTTTTCGCGAAATGGGCGAAGCGGGCCTGCTCGGCGCGACCCTGCCCGCCGAATATGGCGGTTCCGACGCATCCTATGTGGCCTATGGCCTGATCGCCCGTGAAGTCGAGCGGGTCGATTCGGGCTACCGATCGATGATGTCTGTCCAGTCCAGCCTCGTCATGTATCCGATCTTCGCCTATGGGTCGGAGGAGCAGAAACGGCGTTATCTGCCCGGCCTGGCCGCCGGATCGCTGATCGGCTGCTTCGGCCTGACCGAACCGGACGCGGGTTCCGATCCCGGCGGCATGCGGACAAGGGCGGTCAAGACCGCCAGCGGTTATCGCCTGAACGGCAACAAGACCTGGATATCCAACGCGCCGATCGCGGACGTGTTCGTCATTTGGGCGAAATCCGACGCGCATGACGGCGCGATCCGGGGGTTCGTGGTCGATCGCGGCACGCCCGGCCTTTCCGCACCCAAGATCGAAGGCAAGCTCAGCCTTCGCGCATCGATCACCGGGATGATCGACCTGGATGACGTGGAAGTGGGCGAAGATGCGCTCCTGCCAAATGTCGAAGGACTGAAGGGACCGTTCGGTTGCCTCAATCGCGCGCGCTATGGCATCAGTTGGGGCGCCCTGGGCGCTGCGGAATTCTGCTATCACGCCGCGCGCCAATATGGTCTTGACCGGAAGCAGTTCGGCCGCCCGCTGGCGGCGACGCAGCTCTATCAGAAGAAGCTCGCGGACATGATGACCGATATCACGCTGGGACTTCACGCATCGCTGCGCGTCGGTCGCCTGATGGATGAAGGACGTTTCGCGCCCGAGATGGTTTCGCTGGTCAAGCGCAATAATGTCGGCAAAGCGCTCGACATCGCCCGGACTGCTCGGGACATGCATGGCGGCAACGGCATCTCGGGCGAATATCAGGTCATGCGCCACATGGTGAACCTGGAGACGGTGAACACTTACGAAGGCGCGCATGACGTCCATGCCCTGATCCTGGGGCGCGCCATCACCGGAATCGCGGCCTTCTGATGACCATGCCGCCACTGACCGGATTGAAGGTCGTTGAATTCGCCAGGATTCTCGCCGGGCCGTGGGCTGGGCAGGTCCTGGCCGATCTGGGCGCGGACGTGATCAAGGTCGAGAGTCCTGACGGCGATGACACGCGCGGCTGGGGGCCGCCCTTCATCGATCGGCCGGACGGCAGCCGGGACGCGGCCTATTTCCATGCCGCCAATCGCGGCAAGCGCGGCATCACCCTCGACTTCTCCACGGTGGAGGGACAAAGGCGCGCACGTGAACTGGTCGCCGATGCCGATGTGGTGATCGAGAATTTCAAGGTCGGCGGCCTCGCGAAATATGGCCTGGACTTCGGGAGCCTGTCGGCGCTCAATCCGCGGCTGGTCTATTGCTCGATCACGGGGTTCGGGCAGGATGGTCCTTATGCCACCCGCCCGGGTTATGATTTCATCATACAGGGCATGGGCGGCATCATGGACCTGACGGGTGAGCCGGGCGGCGCCCCGCAGAAGATCGGCGTCGCCTATGCCGACATACTGACCGGGCTCTATGCCGTCATCGGCATCCAGGCGGCGCTCGCCGAGCGGGAACGCAGCGGCCTGGGCCAACATGTGGACATGGCGCTTCTCGACGTGATGGTGGGAACCCTGGCGAACCAGGCGATGAACTATCTGGCGTCCAGCGTCCCGCCAAGGCGGCTGGGCAATTCGCACCCCAATATCGCGCCCTATGAAGCGTTTCCGACGCAGGACAGCTGGTTCATCCTGGCTGTCGGCAACGACCGCCAGTTCGAACGGTTTTGCGAAGTCGTCGGCATCGATCCCGATCCGGACTTTGCCACCAACGCCGGTCGACTTGCGCGGCGGACAGAACTGAGCGCGACCGTCGCCGGCGCGACGCGGAAGTGGCTGCGATCCGACCTGCTCGATGCGCTGGAACGGGCCGGCGTGCCCGCCGGTCCGATCAATGATCTTGCACAGGCCTTTGCCGACCCGCAGATCGTGCATCGCGGCATGCGTCTCCGCATGAAAGGCGAAGAAGGCGAGGAGATTCCGGGCGTGCGCATCCCGATCCGCTTCTCGCGGTCGGATATCGCCGAAGCCCAGCCCTCTCCCCGCCTTCCCCGCTAATCAGCCGAGCGCCTTGACCGCCGACCAGGCGAAGAGGCGAGGATCGCCATCGCGATAAATGGCCGTATAGTCGAGCCTGTTCACCAACAGGCCCGCCTTGCGCATCACTTCGACGTCGACCTGTCCGAAAACCGCTGTGAAGCCGGGCTGCGACGACACCGTTCGCTCGAGAAGCGTTACGGCCTGATAGACGCGTTCCCCGCTGCTGATCTTGCGGATGAACTCCTGCTTGTCCTCCACCATTCCGTTCGCATGGGTGTAGTGCAGTTCGTCCGCGAGAACGCTATCAAGCTCGGCAAGGTCGCTCGCCGCCATTGCCCTGAAGCGGCGATCCTCCAAGGCCAGCGCCTGTGCCGCATGATCCTGTGACATCGATCAGTTCCTCCAAAAAAGATGGGACGGCCTGGCCATTCCGAAGCTCACGCGTTGGTGTAGACCGTCTTGGTTCGCGTGTAGAATTCATGCGCGGCGAAACCCTGCTCGCGCGGCCCCATGCTGCTGGCCTTGGTGCCGCCGAACGGCACATGATAATCGACCCCCGCCGTGGGCGCGTTGATCATCACCATGCCAGCCTGCACCCGCGACCTGAAGGCGCTGGCGTGCGCCAGGGATGTCGTCACGATCCCGGCCGACAGGCCGAATTCGCCGTCATTGGCAAGGGCGAGCGCTTCGTCGAAATCCTTCACGCGCACGACGCTCGCGACGGGTCCAAAAATCTCCTCCCGATTGACGCGCATGTCCGCCGTGGTTTCGGTGATCAGCGCGGGAGCGAGGAAATAGCCCTCGGTCGGGCGCGACAGCCGCTCTCCCCCACGCGCGATCCGTCCCCCCTGTTCAGACGCAATAGCGAGATAGGCTTCGATTGTATCGCGCTGCTCCTCGCTCGCCACCGGCCCAATCTGCGTTTCCGGATCGAGCGCGTGACCGACGCGCAGCCTGCCCATCGCATCCGACAAGGCCGCGATGAAGCGATCATGGATGCCATCGGTCACGATCAGACGGCTCGACGCGGTGCAACGCTGGCCGCTGCTGAAGAAGGAACCATCGAGCGCGACGGCCACCGCGCGGTCGAGATCGGCGTCATCAAGCACGACCAGCGGATTCTTGCCACCCATCTCCAACTGGATGCGCTTGCCGTTGCGGGCCGCGCTGACGGCAAGGTTCCGGCCGACGCCGGTGGAACCGGTGAAGGAAAGGGCCGCCACCCGCGGGTCCTCGCAAAGTCCGCCTGCCTCGCGGCCTGGGACAAAGATCAGGTTGAACACGCCTGCCGGCAGGCCCGCTTCCTCCAGGATATCGGCCATGGCCGACGCGACGGCGGGCGTGATGCCGGCCGGTTTCAGCACGACGCTGTTGCCGAACGCCAATGCAGGCGCGGCTTTCCAGGCTGGGATGGCGATCGGAAAATTCCACGGCGTGATCAGGCCGACCACGCCCAGCGCCTCCTGCCGCGTCGTCACCTCCAGACCGGGACGCACGGAATCGAGCGCCCGGCCATGGAGACGCAGCGCCTCGCCACCGAAATAGCGGAAGATGCGCGCCGCGCGCATCGTTTCGCCCCTGCCTTCGGCCAGGGTCTTGCCCTCCTCCCGCGCGAGCAGCGCGCCGATCCGGTCAGCCTGCGCCATCAGCAGCGCGCCCGCCCGGTCGAGAATATCGCCCCGGAATTCAGGCGATGCCGCCGCCCATTCCGGCTGTGCCAAAGCCGCCGCGGAGATCGCCTGTTCCACCAGAGCAGCATCGCCCCCCGGCGTGGTGGCCACGACGTCCGACAGGTCCGACGGGTTGCGGCTTTCCACCGCCGCCGGGCCGCCAATGCGTTCGCCGCCAATGCGATGAGGAAGCAGGTTGCTCATGTCGCCCTTTCCAGATGGCTTGATCGTGAAACCGACATGCTCAGCCTTGGCCGAACAGCTGCTTCATCTTTTCGACATAGTCCCGCCGATCCATGCTGCCGGGAAGGCGCCCGATCAGCGCGCGCGTTTCCTCCAATATCTCATCGTCGCTCTTCGTGACGTCGAGGGGATCGGCGCAGGGCTGGGGCGTATGGAAATCGGTATCGAGATACACCTCGATACGATTGAGTTCCGGATCGTAGAAATAGATCGACCAGGCATTGCCATGATTGAGTCCGACCATGTCGGTCGCCCCATGCGCCAACGCCGCGCCGTGTACGTCGCGTAGTTCATCAAGCGTTTCCACCTTGAAGGAAAGCTGCATGATGGTGCTGGGCGTGTCCGCTTTACGGCCGCTGGAAAGCACCACCTGATGATGCTGGTCCGGAGAACCGCTCATGAAGACAAGCTCATTCTTGAACACTGCGCCGACCCCGCGATCGGTCACGACAAGACCGAACACGTCCGTATAGAATCGTTCCATCTTCGCCAGATCGCACACGAACACACCCAGATGTGCGAGAGAGGGTCTTTTCCCCGCCATTGCTCTATCTCCCTGATTTCCCGCGCGCCGGTCCAGTCCAGCCGCACTTGCCACGACTGCCTGCGCTCACCGCGTCAGGCATCTTCATCACCGCAGGACGGCGGGGATTGCGACGCACAGTTCAGCGGCGGCCTCTTTCAGCCGCTTCACCGTTCCGGCGGCAAGGGGTATCCCCTCCCGCGCCCTGAGTTGCTCTGTCTCATGCCCGCGCTCGCCCGGCAACATGACCTTCCCGGCGCCCGGAGAAGGCGTAAGCCCGTGGATGGCGCCCGCCAAGGCAGCCACATGGTCCAGGAACCCGTCCCGGTCCCCCAGCGCGCCCGGATCGACCGCCAATATCATGCCATTGAAGCCACCCGACTTGCCGCCCGCCAGAACCGGCGCGATATTCGGATTATCGACCAGCAGGCTGCACAATATCTCGATCATCAAGGACAGGCCGCTCCCCTTCGCGCCCGCCATCGGAAGCAGCGCCGCGACCTTGTGCGGATCGGTCGTGTCCGCGCCTTCGGCATCAATCGCCCATCCGACCGGAATCTCCCGGTTGCCATCTTTGGCGGCCATGATCTTGCCGAGCGCCACCGCAGCGGTCGACATGTCGAGAATCAACGGCGGATGACCCTCCGGCTGTGGAATGCCAATGGCCAGAGGATTGGTCGAAAGGGCTTCTCCCTTCGCGCCGAAATAGGCCATGAGCGGCTTCGACGCCGTCATGGCAATGCCTATCATGCCCCGCTCGGTCAGTTTCCGGACGAAATAGCCGATGGCGCCCGCATGCGATGTCTTGCGCACGCCGCACCAGCCCAGACCGAAGGTGCGGGCGAGATCGCATGCCTCCTCAACCGCGCGGTTCATCGCGACCGCGCCCGGCGCCTTGCCGGCATCCAGCACGCATACCGCCCCGAAGCGGCGCACTTCGGCGATGTCCGCCTCCGCGGATACAAGGCCCAGGCGCAGCATCTCGATATAGCGCGGTATCCGCAGCACACCGTGGGAATCGATGCCGCGCAGATTGGCCCAGACCAGCAATTCCGCCATGTCCCGGGCCTGATCCGCGCCAAAGCCCGCCTTCGACAGCAGTTCGGCCGCAAACCCCTGCAATTCTTCAACCTTGATGGTCGCCATCGCTACCTCACTCGCATGCAATCTGTTCAGGCGCTCAACGGAGACGGGAAGAATTTGTCGAGCCAGCCCTTCATCATCGCCTTGGTCCGGGGCGCGTCACCGGGCGCCAGCGGAAAATGCGCGGTGGTGTCGACGAGCATCAGTTCGGTCGGCTGTCCGGCCTTTTCGAACATGCGCACCGATTCAATCGTCGGCGTGATGGTGTCATTGGCCGTGTGGAACAGCAGCAATGGACGCGGCGCGATATTGGCGACGACATCGTCGGCCCTGAAGTTCATCATCGACCAGGCGGTTTCCGTCGGGATTTCCATGATCGCCTTGGGGGACAGGTTCTTGCGCAGCGCTTCGGGGATCGGCACGGCGTCGAACCGCGACATCCACAGGCTCTCGCCCGTCGCCTGCTTGTGCGCGCGACCATTTTCCAGGATGCCGATGAACTTGTCCCACGACTCCTGAGTGGGATGCTGGCCACGGAACTTGCGCTCACCATCGCCCCAGCCGCACGAGGACAGGCAACAGGCGATCCGGTCGTCCACGCCCGCCGTATAGACCGAAACGGCGGCGCCGAAACTGTGCCCCGTAATGCCGATGCGCGCGCCATCGACCTCCGGCCGCTTGGCCAGCCATGTCAGGGCATTCTTGGCGTCCGCAACCTGATCGAAACAACGGACCTGCCCGCGCTCGCCTTCGCTCTCGCCACAACAGCGAAAATCGAAACGCAGCGCCACATAGCCGAATTGCTCCATCATCTCGGCCTGAATCTGCGCGTGGCTTTCATCCTTGGAACCGACAAAGCCATGGCACACAATGAACGCGGGCAGGGGTTCGCCCTTATATGCATCCGGTATGTGGATGACGCCGGACAGTTTGAGGCCATCGGACTCGAAAGTAACGTTCTCCTGCAAAGCGCTTCTCCATTATGCGGGTTGTCTAAAAATCATGCTGCCCTGATGCGCAGCTCGTGCCCGTGCCGATACGGTCCTCAGTCGGCCCGCACGACATTGCGCAATGTGCCAATGTGCGAGATGTCCACCTCGATCTCGTCACCTGCCGACAGGAATTCCGGCGGCGTGCGCGACGAACCAAAGCCCGACGGCGTGCCCGTGGCGATCACATCGCCGGGCGCGAGAGGCGTGAAAGTGGAAAAATAGGAGATCAGCCATGCAATGCTGAATATCATGCGATCCATGCCGATCTCCTGCTTGACCACGCCGTTCACGCGCGTCTGAAGCCGCAGGGTCGTCGGGTCAGGAATCTCGTCCGCCGTCACCAGCCATGGACCCAGGCTGCCGCTCCTGTGAAAATTCTTTCCCGGCGTGAATTGCGTCGAATGCTTCTGCCAATCACGGGCGCTTCCATCATTGAGGCAGGTATAGCCCGCGACATGGTCCATCGCCCGATCGCCGGGAATCTTGTGCCCATGCCTGCCGATCACCACGGCAAGTTCGCCCTCGAAGTCGAACTTGTCGGAAACGCCGGGCTTGAGAAGCGGCTGCTCATGTCCCGTGAAGGATTCCGCGAAACGCGTGAAGACGATCGGGAATTCAGGATCGGGCTTGCCCTCGCGCGCGGGCTCATGGAAATTGGTGGCGACGCAAAGGACCTTGCCGGGATTGGGAACGGGCGGACGCAACCGCACGGCATCCAGCGGCAAACGATCCGCCTCGGGCAAATCCGGCCAGTTTTCACCGGCATGGCGCTCCAGGAAAGACTTGAGGTCGCAAGGCCCGCCAGATTGACGGTCGAGCCTCACAATGCGGCCATCGACAACAGCTCCGAAACCCTCTTCCCCATCCAGTTCGAAGCTTATCAATCGCATAATCCGTCTCTCGAATAAATGTCACATGAACTGGCAATGATGGTCGGCTCTGCAGCCTCCCTTCTCCATCGCCTGCTTTGCCGTAAGGTTTCAATCCGACGGTTACCATCGCGTCCCGCAGTCGTACAGGATTAATTTCGAAAATTCAAACCGATTTTTCGCTTCCGCCTCCAATGACCGGTTCGTTTCCAGCGATGATATGTTGTATATGGCAGGATTCTGGGCGATTGAGGCAGAAAGAGCCCGACGGATAATAATTTCGAAATATCGTCAACCGATCCCGCTCGCCAATGGCTCATCGGCGACCGCAGCCATTATTTCGCCACGCTTGCTATCCAGACCCAATTGCCGCTCAAGTTCCTTCAGCAGTTCGCGTTCGCCGCCCCGCTTGTCCGAACTTCCGAAGACCACATGGTCCGGTCGGACCAGAACCGCGCTGGCCCCGCAGGCCTTCATCCATTGCGCGATGAGGTCGCCCTGCTCCGCTATCTCCGCAACCGGCCCCTTCGCCATCCCCCGCTCCAGCCTTGCGATCGTCACACCCAGCGATGCCGCCAAATCCATGTCGTCGGCCGAAGGATGACAATCCGGCGAGATCACAAGAAGATATCGATATGCAAGCACATCGTCCATCCGCCGCAGCCCTAGCGGCGTCTCGATCCATGGCTGGGGGAAGATCGTTCCGGCCGCAGGCGAAGGCCTTCCGGCCCCGTCTTTCATGAGGAGGCCGGCGAATAGGGGTGGAAGAAGGTCCTGACGGACGATCTCGCCACGGCCGGCGCGCATCTCCTCCAGCAGCTTGCGATCGCGCTCCGCCGCAGCCGCAGGATCGCGCTCGCATATCAGGCGGCCAAAGCTCTTGGTCAGTTCGATGACCGCACGCGCATTCGGCCGCCGTTCCTCATCATAGGTGTCAAGCAGCCTGATGCCGGCCCGCCCCGAAAGCACGTCAGCCAGCTTCCAGCAGAGATTTCCCACATCCCTCAGTCCCTGATTAAGACCCTGGGCCATGAACGGCGGGGTTTGATGGGCAGCGTCGCCGGCTACGAAAACCCGCCCCTTTCGCCACGCCGATCCAACCAGGGCGTGAAAACGATAGGCGGCCGCCCGCCAGATCTCACCCTGATCGGGCGTGAGCCAGCGGGACAGAAGCGACCATATCCGCTCGTCCTTGAGCATGTCCGCAGGCTCCTCGCCGGGCAGCAACATGATCTCCCATCGCCGCAAGTCTCCCGGACCATGGACGAACGTGCACGGGCGCGCCGGATCGCAATATTGGATCGTGGCGTCGGGAAGCACCGCCGCCTCGTTGACGCGCACGTCCACCACCAGCCAGGGTTCGTCGAACTCCAGATCCTCCAGCTTCAGCCCCATGGCTTCCCGCACCGGGCTCCAGGCGCCGTCACATCCGATCAGATATCGGCCGCCTATGCGCCGCTCCTCCCCTGACTCCGGTGCCTGAATGACGACACTGACCCCAGCCTCCTCCTGCTCGAGCGCCGTCATCCGCCATCCCAGCAAGACCTCAAGGCTTTGCCATTTGCTGAAGCCGTCGCGCAAAAGCCGTTCCAGCTCGGGCTGGACGAATGTGCAGTAAGGCGGCCAGGACAAAGGATAGGGTTCCGGCTGGGGGATGATGCGGCGCAACAGTTCTCCCCTGCCCGATCGATATTCGGAAGGGCGGTAAGGCCCCATATGAGGGCCCAGGGCATCCGTGATGCCCAACTTCTGCAATAGCCGCAGCGCCTCATGATCCATGCCGATCGCGCGCGGCTTGTCATAAGGAAGAAGCGCGGGCTCGACCGCAAGCACGGCCAGTCCTTCGCGGGCCAAAAGCTGCGCCGCAGCCGCTCCCACCGGGCCAAGCCCAACCACTATAACGTCATAAACCTGTTCGTCGCGATCAATCATGGTGAAGCGTCCGTCGCGCTGAGATGTTCAGATGAATCGAAATGGAATCACACCCTTCGCGGCATGACCCAACCTGCCTGGATTGCCGTCATCAGTGGCCAGCCCAGATCCTCTGAGCCGGTTCAATTCTGGTACTGACATATTTTCGAAATTCAAGTGATATTCGAAAATATGTCAGAGTGCATTATATATCTTATATAAAACATCCAATTTTAAGAGATATGCGATGATCAATATGAATAATTTCGAAACCACGCGCCCGCTCAACAGCAGACGCCGACCGGTGTTCGCTCCCTTGGAGCGTCAGCGATAAGCAGCAGTGGGAGACGACTCCATCGATACCGCCTGCTTCCCAGCGGCGGCTGCCGGCCATTAGCAGGGAACAGTCCCGTGGCCCGCAACGAAAAGCCGTCAGGTGCCGGCCGTTTCCTCCAATGGCGGGAACATGGCCTGAAGCACATTGTCCGCCGTCCGGCGAATATGGGTAGCGATCAGATTTTGCGCCGTCTCGATATCGCCAGCCAGCGCCGCCTCCATCATCGCTCGATGTTCGGCGCTCTTCTTGCGCGGCAATCGGCGCACCATTGTTGAAATGCGCCGATAGCGCCTCGCGCGCTCGAACAGGCCGGCGCGTATCTCCATCAGGATCGCGGACCCGGAGCAGGCAACCAACGCTTCGTGAAACGCCGAATGCAAAGCCTCCCATTCGCCTGAATCGACAAGTTGACCAACCTCGTCCGCTTCGATCCTGTCCAGCCGATGGAAGGCCGACAACAGAGCCGAACGCCATTTCTTGTCGCCATGCCTTATCGAGCGGGCAATGCACTCGCGCTCAATGATCACTCGCGCATCGGTGAGGTCCAGCAAATCCGCCCGCGAGATCGGGGCCACGGAAAAACCGCGCTGACCCTCGGCGGCTACCAGATTTTCGGAGGAAAGCCGGGACAAAGCCTCTCTCAATGTGGAGAAGCTTGCGCCATAAATCTCCCTCAGCGTCTCGAAACGAAGGCGCTCGCCAGGCCGGAGGGTGCAACTGACTATATCTTCCCGAAGCCTGTGCAATACATCATTTGCCAACGTCCCGCCGACAAAAGCGCGTGACCGCGTATCGACAAGCCTGAGGTCCGGCACCGCGCGCCATCCTTTCGAAATTTCCCAATGCATATCAGAGAAGCTGCCATTGCGCCACCCGCGACAGGCCGTGCAAAATGCCCATGAATGTCGAGCGGAAACTTGCCCGGCATCGCTGCATGCTATCGGAGAATATTACGAAATAGCGTGCCATGCCCGACATGGGGCCGCCGATATCGGGCATCAGCCATTACCCGCGCTGTAATCCGAACCTCCATCCGATCAAAATCTCGACCAAGCTCAAGATCGTCAGGAAAGCGCAGCCGCCGGAAGCGCGATTCTTCCCGACATTCTTCCGGCCCGGGCGGCGGCTGCATCCTTTATTTTCATTCGGCGGCCATTTTCATTTCGCTGGCAATCAATTTCTCCAGCTTGCGGCGCGCCATGAGCTGTTGCGTGTCGCTACGCGCGCTGTATTCCGGGGGCATCTCATCGTTGCAGGCGCGCAGCATCCGTTCGACATGCGACAGGCCCCAGACATCTTCCCGGATGACCGCAGAGGTCGCCGCTCTCATTTCTTCCTGAGCTTCCTGGCCGAAATCACGGGCGGTCGCGAAGAAATAATGGGCGCTGTTGCGACGCGCGGGCGTAATGCCATGATAGACCAATAATTGGCCAAAGATTTTACCGGCTTCGGCATGGCCGGCGGGATAGGCATATTTGTCCCACCCGAAATGCAGCGCAGGCAGATAATATCGCTGTCCGATGATGCGATCGCAAAGCCCGTCATAGCCCAGATAGCCGGCAAAATGCGGCGTAGTGGGAATGTTCTGGATGATGCGTTCGCCCTCCATCCAGTTCTCCCCTTCGGTTTCGGTGACCTTCGCCGACGCGGATGCCTCACTTCCCCCGCCCAGCGTGTTCTGGTGCAGGAAGGCGACATGCGTGAGATCCATCAGATTATCGTGGATCAACTGATAGCGGGCATCCAGTTCCTCATGGAGCACCTCGTCGGTCACGAGCTTCGGATCGTCCAGCCCTATATCGCCATGGTCCGGGATCAATGCGGGGTCGGCAAGGGCGGGATCACCCATCCAGATCCAGATCCAGCGCCATTTTTCGACGACGGGATAGGATTTGATCCTGCATTTTGCGGAGGGGCGATCCTGGGAGGGAATGCGCACATTCTGGCCATCCGGCGCATAAGTGAAACCATGATAGGGACATTGCAGATTATCGCCGACCAGCTTGCCTTCGCCCAGGGGGAAATGCCGATGCGCGCAACGCCCCTCCAATGCGATCGGCTCACCATTTTCCTTGCGATACAGCACCACCGGCTCATCCAGCAGCCAGCGCTCCATCGGTGTCCGCGTGACGTCGCGCGAAAAGGACGCGACATACCAGCAGTTCCTGGCCGCGAATACATCGATCGAAAATGGATACACAAACCCCTCCAGACTTTTCGCAAATTTCATTCGCCACGCGGTGAACTGTCCGGGCGATGACAGAGCAGCCGAAACATCACCCGAAGCAGGCGGCGCATTCTATGTGCCCCGCCCATGGCGTCCGCAAACGATAAAAATTGGCGACTGCATGAAAAGAGATAATGACACCTCGACCGGCGTGGTCGCTGCTCCGCCATCTCCCTTCTCACCAGCATCGCCGCGCCATGAATCCTATTCATGAAGGCAGAGAATTTTCTCGTTTGCCGGATACCGGGACGTCGATCATCATCTGCGCGCAACCGGATGCACGGCATTTTGCCGAACGTGAACCGCATCCTCCAGGTCGAGAAAACCGATCCGAATCTGGAACAAGAGAGGTCCCTGAACAATGAATGCACAACATATCAATGTGGGTCCCGGAACCAACCCCGTGATCTATCGCGCGGCGTTGCGCGCGGCGGTGAAGCAAGGACGGGTCGCCATTGATGATGATACGGGCGTCACCTACGCCCTTCGTTACAATGACATCAAATCGCTGCTGATCGACAAGCGCATGATCGGCGGAGGCCGCGCCCTGTTCGACAGTCAGAATGTACCGCCGGGCCCGCTTCCCGACTGGTTCCATTCGATCATGTTCAGCAATGAAGGCCCGGCGCACCACCGCATGCGCATTCTGGTCCAGAAGGCGTTCACGCCCCGCGCGATAGAGGGCCTGCGCGACAAGGCGGCCGATCTGGTGGAGGAACGGCTGAAGCCCATTCGCGAAGCAGGCTCCGGCGACCTGATGGCGGCCCTCTCCGATCTGCCGATGCAGGTCATGTGCGCCCTGATCGGCGCGCCCACATCGGACGCCCGCATGCTGGTCGATTGGGTGAACGATCTTGGCCCGATCTTCGGCCAGATGACGCCGCAACAGGTCGCTGCGGCATCGAGCGCCATTAGCCATATGCTCGACTACAGCATCGCGCTGCGCAAGGAACGCCAGCACACGCCGGCCAACGACGTGATGACGGAACTGATCAATGCGGAAGAAGATGGCGACCGTCTGACGGCGGAGGAAACCGCGGCGCTGGTCGCCAATCTGATCATCGGCGGTCACGACACGACCGTGAGCCAGATCGGTTGCACGGTATTGACCATGCTGACCCATCCGGAAGCCATGGAAGAGGTCAATGCGGACCCCGAAATCCTCGATTCCGTCGTCAGCGAATGCTTCCGCTTCGAAACCGGCGTGCCGCTGACCTGGCGCGAAGTCGTCGAACCGTTCGAACTTGACGGCGTGACCTGTCCAAAGGGTTCGGTCGTTTTCATCAACATGATGACGGCCAATCAGGACCCGACGATCTGGAAGGATGTGGAAAGCTTCCAGCCCCGGCGTTTCCTTGAACCGGGTACGCCCCGCCTCATCGCTTTCGGGGGCGGCATGCATCATTGCCTGGGCAGCTGGCTGGCGCGCATGACGATCGGCGAAGTGATAAGAGGCGTCTCGGCGCTGCGGCCGAAGCTGACGGTCGATCCGTCGGAACTGGAATGGGAACAGGTTCTGGGACAGAATCCGAAAACGTTGCCCATCGCAATCTGATATCCCGGCGCCCGACGGCCTGACTCTCAGTTCCTGCTGGGGTCAGGTCTACGGAATTCCGCCTATTCTTGCGCATGATCGGCAATTGCGGGAAATGTCTCTCCCGCGACAAGTTCTCACAGCTTTCAGGATTCCTGACGTCTCGTGCAGGAAAACCGACAAGAGCGTTTCCACCTTAGGTGAAAACGCTCTTGTCTTGAAGACTGCATTTCAGACCATTGCCCGTCAACGTTTCAGAGCGGATCCCGAAGGATCACTCATATCGCAGCCCCAGCTCTGCAAGCCGTGGGCGCATATCATAGATATCCAGGCCAAGTTCCCCGGCCGCCAGACGCTTGCGCTTGGTTTCCTCGGCAGCCTCGCGGGCCCTGGCTTTCTCCAGCACGGCCGCCGCATCAGCCCGAGGCACGATGCACACGCCGTCATCGTCGGCTATCACCACATCGCCGGGATTGACCAGCGCGCCGGCGCAGACCACCGGCACATTGACGCTGCCCAGCGTGTTCTTGACGGTGCCCTGGGCATGGACAGCCCTGGACCAGACCGGGAAACCCATGGCGGTGAGGTCGCGGACATCGCGCACGCCCGCATCGATGATGAGTCCACGGCAGCCCCGCGCCATGGCCGAAGTCGCGAGCAGATCGCCGAAATAGCCGTCGGTGCACGGGCTGGTCGGCGCGAGCAGCAGCACGTCGCCTTCCTTCAACTGCTCTATGGCGACATGCACCATCCAGTTGTCGCCCGGCGGCGCTGAGATGGTGATCGCCGATCCCGCTATGCGTGCCCCGGGGTAGATCGGACGCATATAGGCCGCGAGCAGGCCGGTCCGGCCCTGCGCCTCATGCACGGTGGAAACGCCGGCCGAGGCGAGGCCGTCGATCACCTTCGCGTCCGCGCGTTCCACATGCGTCACCACCCGTCCCGTCATAGCCTTGTCCTTATCCTTTCGTGCCGATCGACCCGTGCCACCCCCGCCCTCAGGGATAGATCACGAAATTGGTGAAACCGCCCTTGCGCGCCGACAGGCCGGAGATCGCTTCATTGATGTCCTCGAGCGGAAAGCCCTGATGTTCGAAGACGGACATGTCGAGCGCGCCCGTTTCCGCCAGCACTGCGAGTTCGCGCCCTTCCTCCGTCGAAAACCAGTTCGAGCCCAGCAGGGCGCGATTGGCCGTGGTGAGGTAATGCAGCTTGATCGGCAGTTCGCCCTGGACGGCACCGACATCGACCAGAATGCCGCTCCGCGCGAGGCTGTAAAGTCCTTCGAGGAAGATTTCAGGCGGCGACCCCGGCCCAAGGCAGTCGAGCACCACATCCGCGCCATCGCCATGGGTCGTGGCTTCAACCCAATCGGTGATCGACCCATCCAGGGTGGAGAAGATGTCGATGCGGTCCGGCGCGAGCGCCTTCACGGCAGCGAGCAGTTCCCTGTCGCGTCCGGTCCCGAGTATCCGCCGCACGCCCATCGCTAGCGCGCAAAGAACGCCGCTCAATCCCAGCGTGCCGCTCGCGCCGTTGATCAGCACGGTGGAAGAGACTTTGGTCTTCCCCTTTTTGAGGCCGGCATAGGCCGTTCCGATATAGCCGAGGCGCGCGGCCCCTTCATAGCTCATCGAGTCCGGAATCTTCACCAACGCACTGACGGGCGCCGTCATATATTCGCCGAAACCGGCATAGGGATAGCGCTCGAAAATCTTCCACGAGAGGCTGGTGTGACCGAAATAGCCGTTGAAAGTATAATATTTGCAGGAAACCTGATCGTTCGTGATGCAGGCGTCGCATGTACCGCAACCGCGACCCGGATTGACATAGACCCGCTGGCCGACCTCATAACCGAACACATGTTCGCCGACCGCGACGATTTCACCGGCGGGATCGAGGCCGAAAATGGCCGGCAATTTGGGCAGCGGATATTGAGGATACCAGGTCGACCATTTGGCCAGGATATTCGCCAGGTTCGGAACGATTCCGCACGCTTTCACCCGGACCAGCACATCATAGGGGCCCGGCTTCGGGGTTTCCAACTCTTCAAGGATGAGGGGGCCGCCCACTTCGTGCATCCGTGCGGCTCTCATCGTTGCTGGAATATTCATTGCTCTCTCCTCTCCGGGACCGGCCCGGGGCATTTTTCTGAAGGCATCGACGCGCCGGGCCTGGCCGGATCGCGGAATTGCCGATCTATATAATCTTCCATGGAAGATATCAACTGGCTATCGGCGTCTTCAGTGGAATACGGACCCTCCATCCGCCGTGATGGTCTGCCCCGTCACGAAGCCCGAATCCGCGCTGGCGAAGAAGAAGATGGCGTTGGCGACATCCTGCGCCGTGGCCGCCCGCCTCAATATTCTGGTGGACATGGCGAAATCCTGGAAGTGCCCGGTTATATGGTCGGCAGCGGCAACGCTTTCGGTCATCGTCAGTCCGGGCGAAACGCAATTCACCAGGACATTGTCATTGCCGAACTCGGTCGCCAATGATCGCGTCATCGACAGGATCGCGCCTTTGCTGGCGATATAATGCAGCATTCCCGGCGCGCCCTTGAACGCCGTGCCCGACGCCAGATTGATGATGCGCCCCCATTTGGCCCGACGCATGTGCGGCGAAACCGCCCGGCACATGCGGAACACGCCCAGCACATTGACCTCATAGACCCTGCGCCAATCGTCGATCGCCTGCTCTTCGAACGGCGTGGGGCGCAATTCCGCCGAGATCGCGGCATTGTTGACGAGAATATCGACGGACCCGAAGCGCTCCAGCGTCCGGGCGACACCAGCCGCGACGCTGTCATCATCCCTGACATCGATCCGCAGCGCCATGACATTGGGCGACGTCATGAGCAGCCGCTCGACCACCTCTTCATGTCCCTTGATATCGGCGATGACCACATTGGCGCCTTCAGCGGCAAAACGTTCCGCCGCCGCATATCCGATGCCAAAGGCGGCGCCGGTCACGATGGCTGTACGTCCCTCAAGCCGCCTTGCGTTCAATTCCATCGTTTCTCTCCTTTTTCGTCGCCCCACAGCCCATCGGACAGAGCAAAGCTTCTAGAGCGGTTTCCGAGCCTGCGGATGATTTTCTATCCGCTTGGAAAACGCTCTAGGCGAGCGCGGCCCTGTAGGCGCGGTCCAACAACTGCAACAACCGCTGATATTCCTTGTCGGAAAGGGCATTCGCATAGCTGCGGTCCAGCTCGTCGCTCTGGTTGCCGTGCTCGACCTCCTCTTCCCCTTTGTCGGTGATCCAAAGCCCGATCCGTTTCCCCTCCTCTTCGCGGCGTTCAATCAATCCCTGCGCGATCAGATCCTTGACCAGATTGGCCATGTTGGATTCCTGGATCAGCAATATCCGCGCGGCATGGACCTGACGAATGCCCGGATTGGCCTGAATGAGCCGTAATGTGGAGAAGACCGCCGGACTGACGTGCAATCCACCGGCCGCACGCACGCGCTCGTTGATCTGGACCTGGACGACGCGCGTCAGGAAACCCAGGGATTTGGTCAGGGGTTCAAGCGCATATTCCACGTCGCCAACCAATGTCTTTGCCATCGCGTTCCCAGCCCGCCTCTTCCGCTTATTCCTTGCCCAACACTTCCGCGAGCAGAGCCTGCATGGCCGCCCAGGATCGCCGGTCCGCCCCCGCGTCATAGCGCGCGAAATCGGGATGCCCCCAGCTGTCCGCGCGCCAGTTGGTGAATGTATGATAGACGCCGCCATAAAGATGCAGCTGCCAATCGACGCCCGCCGCCTGCATTTCAGCCTCGAACGCCGTTCTTTCCTCCACCGGCACGCCCGGATCTTCGCTGCCGATGCAGGCCAGGATCTTGCCGCGGATCAATCCCCCGCCCTGCGGATAGGATGACACGAGGCTGCTGTGGAAACCGACCACCGCGGCCAGCGGCGCGCCCCGCCGCGCCATTTCAAGCGCCAGTCGTCCGCCATAGCAAAAGCCGATCGCAGCGATGCGCGCGCCATCCACGCCGGGATGCCCGGCCAGCGCCGCCAACGCCGCACCCCCCCTTGCGCCTGGCCGGTCCGGCTCCTCATAGAAACGTTGCAGCTCGGCCATTGCCGGCTCCACCGCAAGCGCCCGCCGCTCCCCATGCAAATCGGCCGCCAATGCGGCATAGCCCAGACCGGCCAGCCGCTCGGCCCGTTCCAGCGCATGATCGCCATAGCCGAAAATGTCGGGAAAGACGAGAACCCCGGGAGCCGGCCCGACCCCATCAGGCAGGAAAAGCGTGCCCGACAGAGGAACATCGGCCTGATAATCAATCGTCTCGCTTCTCATGGTCCTCGTCTTTTTCCCTTCGATATGATCAGGCGATTCAGGCCGCGACGAAACCGATCTCGGCCAGCACCTGTTCGGTATGCTCGCCCAGCAGAGCGGGCGGCTGCTGCTGCGGCCCGCGCTCGCCATCGAACCGGGCTGCCCGACGCATCATCGTGACAGGTCCCGCGACGGGATGATCGACCGTCTCGAACATCTGCGCATGGCGCACGCCCTCATTTTCAAGCACTTCGGGAATCCGCAGCACTTCGGCGGCGGGAACGTCGGCGGCGACCAGCCGCTCCACCCATTCGGCGCGGCTATGCGCGGCAAAGATCGGGCGAAGCTCTTCAATCAACTCGTCCCAATGATCGATGCGCACGGCGCGCGGCTTGAAACGGAGATCGTCGACGAAGTCCGGACGCCCGATCGCCTCGGCAAAGCGGACCCACATATGCTCAGGTCCCGCCATATGGACCGCGATCAGCTCGTCATTGGCACAGCTCAGCACCAGGGAATGAGACATGGCGGCGCGGAATTCCGAATCCCATTCCAGATTGCTTTCGGTATAGCAGGCAAAGGCATCGGGAATGAACGACATGGTCGCATCCAGCATCGATACGTCGACACGCCTGCCGACGCCAGTGCGGAAACGCCCGATCAGCGCACTCTGGATCGCATTGGCGGCATAAAGACCCGTCACCTGATCGGAAAGCGTCGGTCCCCGCAGGCTGGGCTTGTCGGGATCGGTGAACAGATAGAGCAGGCCGGAAAGCGCCTGACCGATCGTGTCGAACGCCGGCCGCCGGGCATAAGGACCATCGCTCGCAAAGCCCGCGATCGAACAATAGACCAGCCCCGGATTGGTCTTGCGCAGCGCTTCAAAGCCGATGCCGAGCCGGTCCATGACATCGGGCCGGAAATTCTCCAGCACCACGTCGGCGCGATCGGCCAGCGCCTTGAACGCCGCGATCCCGTCGGGACTTTGCAGATCAAGGGTGACGCTGCGCTTGTTGCGGTTGATAGCCGTGAAATTGGGGCCATAGAGCGGAGCCTTTCCGCTCGCATAATTCCGCATCGGATCGCCGGCATCGGGCCGTTCGACCTTGATGACTTCCGCGCCCATGTCGGCCAGCTGCTGACCGGCGAAAGGCCCCGATATATATTGGGTGACTTCCAGAACCCTGATGCCCGCCAGCGGCCCTGCGACCGCATCATTTTCACTCATATCGTCTCTCCATTCACGGACGCGCCCTCGCCGTCATCCGGTTCGAACAGCAGCAGGTTGGTGCCGTCGGGCAAGGGCGCCCAGACCGGACGCACGCGCAGTCCGACGGCCACCCGGTCCAGCGGGCAATTGATCAGATTGGCAATCACATTCACGCCCTCGTCCAGCGTGACCGTCACGACCAGATAGGGCGTGTGACCGGCAAAGGGCGGCCGGGCGATCGTGGCGACTGTCCAGGAAAAGACCTGTCCACGGCCCGACACCTCGCGCCATTCCAGATCCCGGCCGCCGGTGAAGATGTTGACGGGCCGGGGATAGAATTGAAATTGCCCGCTCTGGCGGCAATATTGCAGCACCAGCTTCTTTTCGCGGGTTGCGTCCCAATAGGGTTGGGAAAAACTGTAGTGGCGGGGAACGGTGCGCTCGACGCCGAGCGTGTCGTTCAGAACTTCGCTCATGTCGCTCATCCTTCCATGCCCAGAATGAGGGCGGTGCTGGTGGTCCAGTTACGCCCATAAGGGATGCCGCCGATACCCGTCACCAGCGCATGGCGACGATCCTTGATCTGGCGGGCGCCACCCTTGCCCATCAGCTGCCGGACACCTTCGATCAGATTGACGCCGCCGCCGGCAAGCCCGGGCTGGCCCGCCGAAATCTGACCGCCACCAGTGTTGATCGGAAGGTCCCCGTCAAAGCCGAGATCATGTTCCCTGATGAAAGCGCCGCCCTGGCCCCGTTCGGCAAAACCAAGCATTTCCAGCTTGATCATCACCGCGATCAGGAAATCGTCATAGGGCTGATAGGACCCGATGTCGGCCGGTTTGAGCTGCGCCTGCGCAAAGGCCTTCTGCCCGGCGACGAAATGCCCGGTTTCGGTGATCTCAGCCAGATTCTCCGCGCTGCGGTAATTGGTCCGCTCACCATAGCCCAGAGGGACGACGAAACTGTCGAACCCCTTCTCCTTCGCCCGCTTGCGCGTGGTCATGAGCAGACCGTTGCCGCCGTCGCACACCATCACGCAATCGAGCAGCCGGACCGGATGCGCGATCATCCGTGACTGGAGATAGTCTTCGACCGTGATCGGCTTGCGCAGCTTCTCGCAGGCATTGTCGTTGAGCAGCGCATGGTTGCGCTGCGTGACGGCCAGCTTGCCGAGCGCTTCGAGATCAAGGCCGTAAAGATGGTCGTAACGGCTGCTGATGAGTCCGAAATCGGTCGGCGGACCGATCATGCCATAGGGATGGATCCATTCGTCATGGAAGGACCGCATCTTCAGATTCTGCTCGGAAGATTCCGTGTCGATGTTGAGCAGCAGGATGGTGCTGCACAGCCCCGCGTCCAGTGCCGCCGCCGCGCGGGCGACGGCCCCGACGGCCGATGATCCGCCGATATCGACCGTCTGACAGAAATCCAGTTCCAGCCCCAGAAATTCGGCCGTGGTCTGCGACCAGAAGCAGTTTCCGGCGCCGGTCATGGAACCGTTGATCAACATGCCGTCGATCTCGTCCTTCCCGATGCCCGTGGTCGCGATCAGCGATTCCAGCACCTCCGCGCCGAAATCCCAGATGTCGCGGCCGGATCGGGTTTCGATCTTGGTTTCCGCAAAACCAACGATCGCAACATCACGCAGCGCCATATGCCTCTCCTCAATCCGCCAGTTCGTCACCCGACTTGCCCGGCTGCACCAACCGCTTGGCCCGTCCCTCGACAAATTCATTCAGCCTTTCGGTCGACTCATGCGTGGCCGCCACATGGCTGAACATCCCCTCGATGAAGAGGCCGTCGTCATAGGAATAGTCCTGGATGCGCGGCAGGCCGTTGACGATCGCCCAATTGGTCCGCGGCGCATTCTCCGCGATCCGATGCGCGAGCGACATGGCGCGCTTGACCTGCTCGCCCTTGGGAACGAGATATTGCAACAGGTCGAAACGCTCGCCCTCCTCCGCCGTCAGAACACGGCCGGTGAGCATGAGGTCGCTCATCCGCGACACGCCCAGCAGCCGCGCGATGCGCACCGAACCGCCGCCGCCGATGTAGATGCCGCGCTGCCCCTCAGGCAGCGCGAAGAAGGTCGTCTCGTCCCCGACGCGGATATGGCAGCAGGTGGCGATCTCCAGCCCGCCGCCGATGCAGGCGCCGCTCAGCGCCGCGACGAAGGGGATGCGCCCGCGCGCGATCCAGTCGAACGGCCGCCCCTTCGCGGCCGATCCCACCCGCATCTCAAGATGCATGTCATGATCGTTCATCCAGCCCGCGGCCTCGGCCAGATCGAGGCCGGCGCAGAAATGCTCGCCATGGCTGAAAAGTACGCCGACCCGGGCTTCATTCTGCGCGCGCATCACGGCCGCTTCCAGCTGTTCCTGAAGCGCGGTATTGAGCGCGTTGCGCTTGTTCAGGCGGTTGAGGCCGATCTTCGCGACCTTCCCGTCCAGTTCATAAGTGACGAATTCTTCCGACATTTGGCACTTTCCATATCTATCGGCCGGATCAGACCGGCGGCAGGTTCAAGAGGACATGCGCGGCAGGCCAAGCCCGCGCAGCGCGATGATGTTGCGTTGAATCTCGCTGGTGCCTCCGCCCAGAACGCCCATCAGCGAATGGCGCAGCTCCTGCTCCATCTCACCGAGTGGGGCGGAGGGTGCTTCATCCGACAGCAGGCCGCCCGAACCCAATATGTCGAGCGCAGCCTCCCCCAGCCGTTCCTGCAACTCACCGACGAAGACCTTGCTCATCGCGGCCTCGTAAATGGGGACATGGCCAGACTGGACCAGATTGGCATTGCGCAGGGTGAACTGGCGCGCGGCCTCCAGATCGGCGCCCAACGCCCCGATCCGGTCGCGGATCAGCGGATCGTGGCGCAGCGCGGCCGGGCCATCGCCCAAATCCCGCACATGGCTGACGATCTTGCTGAAAATATGCTGCAAATGGGCCACGGTATTGCCGATCATCACCCGTTCGGCGGCAAGCGCGCTGGTGATCACTTTCCACCCGCCATTTTCCGGACCCAGCAGCGCGCTGCCCGGCACGCGCACATCGTCGTAGAAAGTGGCCGAAAAAGTGCGTCCATACATCGCCATGCTCGGCCGGATCGTGATGCCCGGCGTATCGAGCGGCATCAGGAACACGCTGATCCCCGCATGTTTCGGACGAGCAGCGGGATCGGTCCGCGCCGCCAATATGGCATAGGCGGCGCGATCGCCATAGGTCGACCACAGCTTCTGGCCCGATATAATCCAGTCGTCGCCATCACGCCGCGCGGCGGTGCGCAGCGACGCCAGATCGGACCCCGCCTCCGGCTCGCTATAGTGCAGCGCGAACGGGCGCTGTCCCTTCAGCAGAGCAGGCAGGAAAGTCGATTTCTGCTCGTCGGACCCGAAATTGATGATCGCGGGGCCGATGATCGTCTCGGCCGTCATATGGGCGTCGGTGGGCGCTTCGGCGAACTCCAGCTCCTCGATGAAGGCAAGCTGTTCGCCGGGGCTTCGCGCCTGACCGCCATATTGCTTCGGCCAGTCAAGGCCCAGCCACCCCGCCTCGCCCATCTTGCGGGAGAATTCCGGATTCCAGCGGCGGTCGCGCAAGGGGCGACGCCGATTGGCCTCCCGGTCGGCATCGGTCCAATGCTCGGCAAGCCAGGCGCGAATAGCCTGACGGAAGGCGATGACGGTTTCATCGAGATCATGCGAAGGAAGCTTGGACATCGATCTTTCTCTCAGACGGCCGGACGCAACAGATAATCAGCAAGGCCCGCGCGCGCCCGGGCGGTGCCGCCGAACCGAAGCAGATCGGCATGAATCCGGCGGAAATGGCGGGGTGCCTCATGCTCCTCGGCATATCCGATAGCACCCAGCGTATGATGCACTTCAAGCGCCACCTGCCGCAAAGCGGGGCCGGAGAAGGCCAGCGCGGCGTCGGTCAGCACCCGCCACGCCTCGTCGCCCCGGTCATGCGCCGCGCCCGCGCTGGAAAGCAGCAGCTTCGCACCGTCAAGTTGCGAGAAACAATTCACCAGCTTGTGCTGGATCGCCTGAAATTCGCCGATTACATGTCCGAACTGCCGCCGGACCTTGGCATGGTCGAGCGCCAGGTCGAAGCCGCGCTGCGCGGCGCCGACCGCGCGGGCAAGAGCAAGCAAGCGGACCGCCTGCGCGGCATCGGCCAGTTTCGCTTCGCTCAAGGACTGCCACAGGAGCGGCGGGGCCGCGATATCGACGGCGCTGAGCGCCGGCACCGCCAGACCGGGGTCCGCGACAATGGCGACCCCCTGCGCATCCACAGGCATGATGGCCAGACCGGACGGTTCAGACACGAAGACGAGAATATGGGTGGCCGCCGCGACATCCTCGACGAATTTGAGCGATGCGGTCAGCCGGTCCGGCGCATAGGCGGCGGACCCTGCAAACCGGTCGCCGTCAAAAGCCCCCAGCGCAAGCGCGGGCACGGCCTGACCGGCCTGAACCTCTTCGACAAAGGCGCGAACCTTCGGGTCATCCGACCCGTCGAGCAGCAGATTGGCGATCAGCGCCCCGGCAAGCGGCGCGGGAGCCGCCGCGCGCCCCAATTCCTCGAATATGAGGAGCGCTTCGGCCAGACCCGGCCCTTCCGCCGCGCCCAGATATGCCAGTCCCAGTTCATGGAGCGCGGACGACAGCTGCCCGATCGCCGTCACGTCCTCCGCCCGTTCCAGCCCGCCCTCCACGGGCCAGCCGTCTTCCAACAGACGCCGAAGCGAATCGATCAGCAGCGTGGTTTCTTCTGCGGAGAGCTGGACGGTCATAATCCTCTCACACCCCATTCAAGGGCCTGTTTCTTCACCGGCTTTGCAGACGCGCCATTCAGGCATGCCATTAACCTGCCAAGGAAGATTTACGATTGGAACGAAATTGTCAATCGACTTATTTTATATAAGTCTCTTTGCGCAACGGTGAAAATTATATGACTGATTTTAGGCGATAATTTTTTGTGCTGAAAAGCAATCTTCCTGCCAGCAATAATCGACTATCCGTCAAGACACATGCCCAGCAGCGAATTCACGCAATTTCCTGCCCACGGAATCACGCCCAAGACCCAGCCCGTGCACCGTGGACACATGATTATGCCCCGCAAACCAACACAGTTCCGGCGGGCGGCCGTCAGCGGCATTGAGCGCCGTCGCCAGATCGAATGTCTGGTCCGCAATCTGGGCGGGATCAAGTTCGGCGATGCTCAACAACAAGGGCGGATGATCCGGCCCGACATGGGTGGCCGGAGATCGATCGGCCCAGTTGGCGGCATCATCCCCCAGATAGAGCCGCGGCCCCTCATAGATCGGCTCCTTCGCGCGGTAAAAACCGCTGAGCAACGCCGCCGCGCGGATCGAGGGATTGGCATATCCCTTCCAGCGCGGGTCGAAGAGATAACCGGCGACATGCGCGGCCCCGGCGGACTGGCCGATGATGACGATCCGCCGGGCATCGCCGCCATGCTCAGCAGCGTTGCGATCGATCCAGGACAGGATGGCGGCGACGTCCTCATTGCCGGACGGCCATGTGGAATCGGGCGCCAGCCGGTAATTGGCCAATATCGTCAGATAACCATGCGCGGCGAAATAACGACCGACATTGCCGTAGAACAAGGGATCGCCCCGCTTGTCCCCGCCGACA
Source organism: Sphingobium sp. (assembly GCF_032153725.1). Classification (GTDB taxonomy): domain Bacteria; phylum Pseudomonadota; class Alphaproteobacteria; order Sphingomonadales; family Sphingomonadaceae; genus Sphingobium. The sequence goes on from NZ_JALDYQ010000026.1 coordinate 36,138, forward strand.
AAGCCGCCGCCATGCAGGAACAGCATGACAGGGGCGTTTGCCGCGTCCGCAGGATAGACATCGATCCGGTTCCGCGTTGCCGGTCCATAGGCCAGGTCTTCCACGACCGGCCGCCCCGCCCAGGGCAAGGCCGCCGCTGCCGAACGATAGAGTTGGCGCGTTTCGGCCAGAACCTGCGGATCGAAACGGGCGCCGATGCGCCTCAGCTCAGCCTCGATCGTCGCTTCGTCAAAGGTGGCGCCGGTCATCGCTGCGCGTCCCGAAGGGCGTCGGTGCCGCCCAGCGACAGCGTCTGACTGACCCCGCCGTCCAGCGTCAGGATATTGCCGTTCACATATTGGGCAAGGTCGGACACCAGAAAGAGAATGGCCTTGGCGATATCGTCCGGCGTCGCCACGCGGCGCAGCGGATTGGTGGCCGCCAGCCTCTCCCACATTTCAGCGGGCAGCAGCGACACCAAACGGGGCGTGGAAATGAAGCCCGGCGCGACGCCGTTGACCCGGACCCCATCGGGACCCAATTCCTGCGCGGCATAGCGGACAAGATGGTGCAACGCCGCTTTCGCGATGCCGTAAAAGGTCTGATTGGGAATGGCCGCCATGCCCGACAGGGACCCCACGAATGTCAATGTCCCGCCCCCGGAGCTGGCGAGCATCGGTCCCGCGATCTGCACGGTCAGCAGGGCGTGACGCAGCACGATCGCGAACTGTTGTTCTATGGCATCATCGTCCATTTCGTCGATCCGGGCATTTTTCGCCATGCCGACCACGTCGATCACGCCAGAGAAACGGTCGCCCATTACGGCGCGGGCGTGGTCGAACACGGCCTGCACGTCGGCCCGGCGGGTGATATCGGCGACAAAGGGTTCGCCGCCCACATGCGCGGCGATGGCGCGGGCCTGCTCCTCGGAACGATCGACGCAGAGCAGCTGCGCGCCCGCGCCGGCCAGAGCCTCGCAGCTTGCATCCCCCAGCCCGCCGCCGCCAGCGCCGAGCACCACATAAGCCCGGCCGTCCAGCCGGGCGAGTTGAAGATGATCCTTAAGCGGCGGCATCGCCATCTGTTTTCCTTTCATCGCCCAGCGCCCAGCGCATGAGCCATTGCAAATATTTTTCCTGATTTTCCGGGCACGCCGAAGCCCAGCCATGTTCCAGTTCGACCGGCCCCGCAAAGCCGCGCCGTTCGATCTCGTCGATGATCCGCTCGAAATTGAGTTCCCCCGCCCCCGGCTCCATCCGCCCGGGATGATCGGCAAGCTGGACGATCTCGATCAGGTCCCATGTCCGGTCCAGATTGCCCAGAATATCGCCGTCCATCGCCTGAACATGAGCGGTGTCGAAAATCAGGCGAACGGCGGGATGGCCGACGCCGCGGACGATATCCGCCGCGTCCCCCAGATGATGCAACAGCATGTGCGGCAGCCGCTGCGCGTTGACAGCCTCGATGCACAGCATCATGCCCGCCTGCGCGACGCGATCCGCCAGCCGGGCCAGATTGGCGGTCATCGCATGACGCTGTTCCGCCCGCGTCCGGGCGGGATCGGTCCCGGTCAGCACCGCGATATGGCGCGATCCGATGCGCCGGCCGATGGCGATGGCCGCATCGACATCAGCATCGAGCGCTGCGCGACTGACCCCATCGGTGGCAGACCATGCCGGCTGCGCGGCGCGCTCCATCGGCGCATAGACAAAGCAACCCATAGCCAGCCCGGCCGCCTTGGCCAACGCGCCGATCCGGGCCTGTTCATCCTCATCGCGACGGGCCGTGAAGGGGTCCTGCACCCGGCGGAACCCCCGCGCACTGGCAAAGGCGATCTGCGCCGCGGGCGTGTCATTCCCGGCGAGCGCCCCGAACAGGGGCGTTTCCGGCGTCGGAAACCCCAGATGCGGCGCAAAATCGAGGCGGAAGCCCTTTACCGCGCCCATCTCTCCCTCCCTTTTCCTCTTTCGCGCAAGGCCCGATCAGGCCGGCAGGAACATGGATTTGGTTTCCAGGAAACCAGCCAGCCCTTCCGGACCGCTTTCGCGGCCAATCCCCGATTTCTTGAACCCGCCAAAGGGCGCGACCGCATCAAGGTTGAACCCGTTGATGCTGATGTGACCGGTGCGGACACGCCGCGCCACCGCCTCGGCGCGAGCGACATCCGCCGAATAGACCGAGCCGCTCAGCCCGAAATCGCTATCGTTCGCAATGGCGATCGCTTCCTCGTCGCTGCCATAGCTGATCACCGAAACGACCGGACCGAAAATCTCCTCGCGCGCGATCCGCATGCTGTTGTCGACCCGATCGAAAATCGTCGGCGCGATGAAATAGCCCCTGTTGAAACCGGACGCGCGACCGCCACCAGTGACGACACGCGCGCCCTCCCCGCGGCCGATTTCGATATAATCGAGCACCCGATCGCGCTGGCGGGCCATCGACACCGGTCCGACCTGCGTCTCCGCATCCCAGGGATCGCCCAGCTTGAGGCTCTCCACGGCCGCCACATAGGCGTCGAGGAATTCATCATGCCGGCTGCGCGGCACGAGCACGCGCGTCTGGGAAAAGCAGATCTGTCCGCTGAACGGCATGGTGAAGGGCGCCAGCGACTGAAGCCAGGAACCGATATCGGCATCGTCGCAAAGGATCGACGCAGATTTCCCGCCCAGTTCCAGGCCGACCCGCGCCAGCCTGTCCGCGCAGACGGTAGCGATATGGCGCCCGGCATCGGTGGAACCGGTGAAGCTGACCTTGTCGATCCGGGCATCGCTGATCAGCATATTGCCCACTTCCCGCCCGGCCGGCACGACATTCACCACGCCCGGCGGCAGGCCGGCGGCCTCCACGCATTCAGCGAGGATCAGGGCGTCCAGCGGCGTTTCCGGACTCGGCTTGGCAACGACCGTGCACCCGGCCGCCAGAGCTGCCGCCACCTTCTGCGTCAACAGCACGAGCGGTGCGTTCCAGGGGATGATCAACGCGGCGACACCCACCGGCTCGCGCAGCACCTTCAGCCGACCCATGGTCGGCGTGCGTTCCTCCTCGAACGGATAGGTGGCGGCCAGATCGGCATAATAACGGAAATGATGGGCAGCGGCGCCGGAAATGGCGCCGACGAACCATTGCGGCGCCCCGACCTGACCGATCCAGGCACGCTGGAACAGTTCCAGACGCCGGTCTATCTCATCGGCGATCCGGCGCAGATGTTCCGCGCGCTCCAAAGGCGTGAGTCGCGGCCACGGCCCCGTGTCGAAGGCCCGGCGGGCAGCGGCCACGGCCGCCTCCATATCCTGCGGCGCGCCTGCCGGAACGCTCATCGTCTCGTCCTCGGTGACCGGCGAGATCAGCGTGAAACGATCATTCCCGGCAGGAGGCAGCCATTGCCCGTCTATGAAGAAACGGGTCCGAACATTGTCGGACAGTTCATTTTGCGGATCAAAGGGCCGCGAACCCACGGCCACGGGTGCTGTTATCGCCATGTCTCTCTCCAGTTGCCGATTCACCGGCATCCTCAACCACGATCATCGGAAGCCAATATATCTTCCATGAAAGATTTTTCTATTTCCCTGTCAAGCCATCGCTGAACGGCCGGTCGGGCGGACACGCGACCGATCGATCTGCGCTACTTCCGTAACGCCCAGCAAAGCCATGTCCCGGTCGAATTCCGCCCGCAAGGCGCCCAGCACGGCAGCCGCTCCCGCAGCCCCGCCGGCTCCCAGCCCATAAAGACCGATACGCCCGGCCATGCAAGCCTTCGCGCCCAATGCGATCGCCTTGAGCATATCCGTACCGCGACGGACGCCACCATCCACGATGATCTCGGCGCGCGCGCCAAGCCGTTCGACCACGGACGGCAGCATATCCATGGGACTGACCGCCGCATCGAGCTGACGCCCGCCATGGTTGGAAAGAATGACCGCGCTCGCCCCATGTTCGACCGCCCGTTCCGCGTCATCCGCGGCCAGGACCCCCTTGATCGCCAGCGGACCGCCCCATTGCTGGGCGACCCATTCCAGGTCGGCCCAACCGATCGACGGATCGAACTGCTGATTGATGAAGCTGAGCAGCGGAACGCCGGGGTCGGCGCGCTCGCCGGTGAAATTGGCGAGGGTCACCGGCCTCCGCACAAGCACGTTCCAGCACCAACGGGGACAAAGCGCAAAGTCGAAGACAGTCTTCAGCCCGAATTTTGGCGGGATCAGCATCCCGCTGCGCCGGTCGCGTTCCCTGTTCGCGGGCACCTGCACATCCACCGTCAGGATGAGCGCGCCATAACCGGCCGCCTTGGCCCGCTGCAACAGTTCGAGCGTGATTCCCCTGTCGCGGAACAGATAGAGCTGAAACGCCTTGGGTCCCGACGTGGCTGCGGCGACCTCTTCGATCGAACGGCTCGCCATTGTGGACAGGGAATAAAGGGCGCCCACCTTTTCGGCGGCGCGCGCGATGCCGATTTCGCCATCGGGATGCAGCAGTCCCGGCATGCCGGTCGGCGCCACGATGAAAGGCCAGGCGATATCCTGCCCCAGCACGCGGCTGTTCGCGCTGACCCGGCTCACATCCTGCATGGCCCGGGGCAGCAGGCTCCAGTCGGCAAAGGCCGCGCGGTTGCGCGCCATCGTTTGCTCGTCCTCAGCCGCCCCGTCGAAAAAGTCCACGATCGGCCGTGGCAACCGCTTGCGCGCGACTCGAGCGAAATCCTCGACATTGAGGCATGCGCCCATCGCCTTCGCCATTGGGGCCATCCGCCTTGTCCTCGCGCCTGTCATTCCCGCGCACACCCTCTCCAGTCCATTTATCTTCTATGGAAGATTATATTGAAGCGTCCCTGCGGTCAATCGCTTAAACCGACCCCGACCCTGCCCGATACCCGATTATTGCAGGGGCCTCCCGCAAATTCTGCCTTATAAATGATAAGTCCTCTTGACTTTTGCGGCGGAATGTCTTCCATAGAAAACATATAAGAATGGCGCACGTCGCCGAAACGGAGAGGTGATGTTCAACGCACCCATCAATCGCTGGTGGACTGTTGTCGCGGGCGCGCTTGGCAATGCCGTGGGCACCGGTGTCGTCGCCAGCTATGTCCTCGGCGTTTTCGTCAAGAATATCTCCCACGATTTCGGTTGGGAAAGAAGCTACGCGACCGCCGGGATCAGCTGCCTTTTCATCGTATCGGGTTTCGGAAGTCTCGTTCTGGGTTCACTCATGAGCCGATGGTCGATCCGGAAGATTACGATAATGTTCGTATCACTCTTTTCATTGTCGATCATGGCAGTCGGCATGATGCCGAATTCCATTCTTCTGTTCTGCCTGATCTTTTCGTCCATAGGATTTTTCGGCTCTGCCGCAACGGCTATGCCTTATGCGGTCGCCATCTCGCGTCAGTTCGACAGCAATAGAGGGGTCGCGCTGGCCCTGATGGTCAGCGGCGCCGGTTTGGGTGCGTTGTTGATGCCCAGCCTTGCCAACTGGCTCATGGAACATCATGGCTGGCGCACCGGCTATTTCGGCATCGGACTGCTCGTGGGCATCGTCGCGCTCGCCGGACTTGTCTTCTGCTTCAGAACGCCGCCACTGAAAGACATGGCCCGCCCCGACGCGCCCGTCTTCGGCCTGAAGGAAATCCTGACGTCGAAAGGCACCTTCTGGCTGATCGCCCTGTCGATCCTGGGCATTTCCATCGCCCTCGTGGGCCTGATCACCAATTTCGTGCCGATCCTGACGGATCGCGGCATGAGCCCCGCCAAGGCGGCCTCGATGGTCGGGTTGCTGGGCGCCGCGTCATGGGTCAGCCGTCTGGCAGTCGGCCTGCTGCTCGACCGCGTTCATGCCAAATATGTCGCCGCCGTCATATTCCTGCTCGCTGCCGCCGGCATCATCGCCACCGCCGTTAGCGGAAACAGCGCTGGCATCTATCTGGCCGCCATATTCCTCGGCCTGGGAATCGGCGCCGAGGCGGACCTCATCACCTTTACGATGAGCCGATATTTTCCCCCGCATGCCCTGTCGCGCGCCCTAGGCGCCGTCTGGATATTCTGGGCATGGGGAAACGGCCTCGGCGTATTCATGGCCAGCCTGTCCTATGATCTGACCGGCAGCTACAATCTGGCCTTCCTGATATTCACCACCCTGGCCGTGTCGAGTTGCGCCGTCATCCTTCGCCTGGGTGCCTATGAATTCCCTGCCCATGCAAACCCAATCGCAGCGGCAGGAAACAAGAAAACCGAAATAACAGCATGATGATAGTCGAGAAGGTCACCGACCAATGCGTATATTCCAGGATGTTCTCCGGGAACACACCCGACGGACGATAATAATCAAATCCAATAATTGGAGGGAAGAGACAATGAAGAAAGGATATTTCCGAGGGACGCCTTCGACGCTGGCGCTTCTGCTTGGATCGGTTGCGCTCGCAACCCCTGCCTTTGCGCAGGAAACCCCTGCCGTCCAAGCGGAAACCCAGGATTCGAGCGGAGGACTGGCGGATATCATCGTCACGGCGCAGCGCCGCAACGAGTCCGCGCAGAACGTGCCGATCGCCGTCGCGGCGTTCAGCGGCGACCAGCTTGCCAAAGTCGGCCTGGCCTCTTCCGCGGATCTGGTGACGGTCATACCCGGCCTGACGATCAACCCCACGGGCGCGCGTTCCCCCATATTCCTTCGCGGTGTCGGGAACAACGGCACCAGCACGTCCCCGTCCGTCCTGACGTTCATCGACGGCGTCTATCAGCCGTTTGACAGCACCGGCGCCGACTATAGCAATATCCAGAGCATCGAAGTCGCCAAGGGTCCGCAAGGAACTTTGTTCGGCCGCAATGCAACCGGCGGCGTGATCCAGATCACCACGAAGAATCCGTTCGACTGGCAGGGGCTGGATACGCAGGTCGGCTATGCGAACTATAATGAATTCTCGGCCCGGGCCTATGGCGCGGTGAAACTCTCCGACAAGGTCGCGGCCGATCTTGCAGGCTTTTTCCTGAACCAGAATGACGGCTGGGGGACCAACCTCACCACCGGTAATGACAGCTACACGGCCAGGCGCTGGGGCGTGCGCGGCAAACTGGTCTTTGAAGCGGACGATACGTTCAAGGCCACGCTGACCGGTGACTATACCTATCGGCGCGGCCAGCAGGGGCTGGGCATTTCACCCAACACGTTGAACGGGTTCACCTTCAATGCGATTACCGGCCAGACCGTTTCCCTGCCCAGCACATATGACATCAATTCCGAATTCGATCCCTTCTATCGCTCTCGCGAAAGCGGCGCGGCGCTGAAGCTCGAAAAGGACGCCGGTGACGTGAAGCTTCTCAGCATCACCTCCTACCGCCACCTGATCGAAGACATCGACATCGATTTCGACGGAACCGAATTCGAAGCGATCCGCCTGACCCGTCAGGATCACCGCAACGCCTTCACCCAGGAATTGCAGGCAAGCGGCGGCAATGAAACCATCAAATGGGTGGCCGGCCTTTATTATTATTACATGCTGAGCAACATCAACGGACCGCGGTTCCAGGGCCTGTTCTTCCCCGGCGGTTTCGCCATCTCGTCGCGTGACGAGACGAACGCCTATGCCGCCTATGCCCAGGGCACGGCGGAAATCCTGCCCAACACCAATCTGACGCTCGGCGCTCGCTACACGATCGAAAAGCGCCAGATCACGGGCCACACCGCTGCCGGCGGCGCCGTGATCCCCGGGTCGGAGGGCACGGAGGAAGCCACGTTCAAAAAGCCCAACTTCCGCGTGGCGCTCGATCATAAGCTGACGCCAAATGTCCTGGCTTACGCGTCCTGGAGCCGCGGCTTCAACGCCGGCTTCTTCAACCAGATCAGCTTTGGCGGTTTCACCGAAGCGGCCAATCCGGTGGTGAAGCCCGAAGGCATCGACGCCTATGAAATCGGCCTGAAGAGCGATCTGCTCGACCGCAAGTTGCGCGTGAATATCGCAGCGTTCCTCTACGACTATTCGAACCTGCAACAGCAGATCTACAGCCCCGGCGGCATCGTGTCCCTGAACGCGGCGTCCGCCCGCATCAAGGGTATCGACCTCGATATCGTGGCGCGGCCCGTTCGCGAGCTGACGCTGTCCTTGAGCGCCAATTATCTCGACACCCATTATCGGTCCTACCCGCAGGCGCCGAATTACGATTATTTGTCGAACGGCAATTTCGTCGCGATCGGCGCGCTCGATGCGGCGGGCAAACAGCTCGTATCCGCACCGAAATTCGGTTTGCAGGCTTCGGCGACCTATACGCTCGACACGTCGATCGGCACGTTCGATACCACCGCCAACGTCAATTATCAGACGAAGCAATATAGTGACCCGCAGAATGAATTCCCCATTCCGGGCCGCACGCTGATCGGCCTGACCGAACAGTGGAAATCGTCCGATGAACTGACGACCGTCAGCTTGTGGGTCAAGAATCTGACGAACCGGAAATATGACCTGTCCTTCAGCCTGCTGGAAAATGTCGGCCTGATCGGCAATCCGGGCGCGCCCCGGACCTATGGCATCACTCTGGGTCGCAAGTTCTGAGTCCATCCCCTCCCGCCGGCTTCGGTCGGGAGGGAAACCGACGGAAGAGCGCGGCGCACCGCGCGCTTCCGTCGGCACAATGTCCACGATCCTGCCCGACCGGCTTCAAGGAGACACAGCTTGGCCATTAGCGAAATCCTGGTTGTCGTCGAGGTTCAGGAAATATTCGATGCCGCGCAGTTCGAATCCTATCGCGCGCAGGCCCGACAACAATTGATGGCGCGCGGCGGCCTCCTTCTCGCCCGGGGCGGCGAATTGTTCGAAGGCTCCCCTCCTCTTGCACAGTCGGTGCTTGTCCAGTGCTGGCCCTCCGAAGACGCGTTTCGGGCATGGCAGGAGAGCGAAGATTACGCGCCTTTGCTCAAGCTCCGAACCGAGGCGGCACGGCTCCGCATCACCATTGTGCCGGCGGCGAGCTAATGGTCCCGCCATTCCTCCTTTCTGACGGAAAGCAATATCATGGGCATGGTTGATGGGAAGGTCGCGCTGATCCTTGGCGCGGGGACCGCCGCAAATATGGGCCAGTCGATCGCCGCGCGCTTCGCGGCCGAAGGCGCCTCCGTCATGGTAGGTGGCCGCGACGGCGACGAACTGGCGCGCTTTGCCCAGGCCATCAATGGCGCTTCGGCGGTGTGTGACATCGCCTGTCAGGACGATCTGGATGCACTGGTCGCGGCAACGATCGACCGGTTCGGAAGGCTCGACATCGCCGTCAATGCGACGGGACTCAACCAGGTTAAACCCTTCCTGAACGTTTCGCTGGAAGAACTCCGGCGGATAACGGACGTGCAGTTCATCGGCACGTTCCTGTTCATGCAGGCGGTGCTACGACGCATGGCCGACAACGGCTCCATCATCCAGATTTCATCGGTCAGCGCCTCGGCCCTGCTGCCGAACCATGCCGCTTATATGGCCACCAAGGCGGCAGGAGATGTTCTGGTCCGCGCCCTCGCCGCTGAATTCGGGGTACGGGGCATTCGCGTGAACAGCATTGCGCCGGGTCCCACGGAGGACACCCCCATGGCCGCAAACGCGCTTGCCGATGAAGCCGTCCGGCAACGGATTCGCAATGCCACGCCTCTTCGCCGTTTGGGAACCGCCGCGGATATCGCGGAGGCGGCCCTGTGGCTCGCCAGCGACAAAAGCTTCATCACGGGCGAGGTGCTACAGGTGAACGGCGGACGGGCGATCCCACGCCTCGGCTGAACCCCCGTCTTTCCGGACAGCATATGGAAAAGAGCGGTTCCCGAACGATCGGGAACCGCTCTTTTCATGGATTGGGTGAGCGGATCAGGCCACGGATTTGGTTTGGGGCAGATTGCCTGGCACCAATGTACGCCAGTCCGTGCCGACCGGAACGCTAAAGCGTCCGCCCCGAAGACTGGCGACCGACATCTGATGGGCGATCGGTTTTCCGCCCGCCGCGACCTGCTTGGCCGATTTCAGCAGAACGCGGTACATCTGGGCGATCGCCATGTCCGCCGGTGCGAGATGTTCATATTCCCGGTCCCGCAGGCCACCGGCGGACACGCAGATCAGCGCATCTTCCTGCACGAAGCTGCCCATGCCGGTATGATGCCCGGCCCTCACCTGCGCCCGATCCTGCCGGAACCCGTTCGCCCGCGACCCGGCCGCCTGCGTATAGAAGGACTTGCGCGTCATGCCATATTCTTCCAGCCGGTCCAGACCAACCGTGTGGAGTTGATCCGTCCGCAGCGGATCGAGGCCATAGTCGCGCTCGCCATCGTACCAGACCGAATAGAAGGCGCATTTTTCATCCGTCATCGGCACGATCGCCATATAGATGTCGTTCGGATTGAGGATGAAGAAGGGCGAGATGAACGCCGTAACGTTGGTTTCCGATGTGTCGCCGAAGATGCGTTGCGCACCGTAATGCAGCCCGAACTCCGTCTCCTGCGCTTCGATCAGCGGCGCGGTATTATGCTGCATATGGCCAGTATTCTGGACGAATTTGATATCGGCCAGATTGTCCTGCTTGAACTGGCTGATATGCAGCAGGCTCAAATGCGAACTGTCGAGCAGTCCCTCCAGGACCTGAATATAATTGCAGCCGACGATCTGGACCGTCGACAGCAGCTTTTCCGCAGGAGCCCCGATGAAGGGGAAGTCGTAAAATGGCGGCAGATTCTCCGCCTCACCCAGATAGGTCCAGACGATGCCGCCCGCTTCCTTGACCGGGAAGGACTTCGCCTTGAACCGCGTCTTGAAGCGTTCGTCGGCGACATTGGGCGTTTCCAGTACGGTGCCGTCGGCCGCGAACAGCCAGCCATGATAAATGCAGCGCAACCCACATTTCTCGGCACGCCCCGTGGTCAGCGACGCGCCGCGATGGCAGCACATCTCGTCAAGGATGCCGACCTCGCCCTCACTATTGCGGAAGGCCACGAAATTTCCGCCGAGCAGTTCGACATGAACGGGATCGCAATCCGGCTCGGGCAGTTCCGAACTCAACAGCGCCGGAATCCAGAAATGGCGCATGGCCTGCCCCATGGCCGTGTCTGCATTGGTCCGGCACATCAATTCATTATCTTTGGCTGAAAGCATTTCTCACTCCTCTCCTACGAGAATGCGCTTCTTCATTCCGCGGCCTGGGCTACGGTGAATTCATAGTGGAAGGGCGCGACCGAACGCCAGTCGGTGCCCTGCGGAACGTCGACATCGGGCGCGGCAACCGCCGTCAGATCGGCGATCTGCGAACCAAGGGCAGCCTCTCCATCCTTGACCAACTGCGCCGCTTGCAGAAGGCGCCGGCGAACGCGGACCACGGCGAGGTCCGCCGTCACCAGATTCTCCTTGCTGCGGTCGAAGATCGGACCATAGGACAGGCCGATCGCGGCATCCTCCTGCTCGATGCCTTTGAAGCCGGACCAGTTCTGATCCATGATCGACCGGTCCTGGAAGAAATTATTTTCCCAGCTGGCCTTATATTCCGGATCGTCCTCACGCCAGAATCGGGTGTCGTTCAATCCCAGCGTCTTCAGTGTCCAGTCCTTATCGACCGGATTATTGCTATAGACGGTGATATAGGTGCTGGTCGAATAGTCGTCGGACGGGGTTTCCCACACCAGGAAATCCGACACAGGCCCCCGGATAATGCGTCCGGTCGGGAAGATCGCCGGCGTGATGCGGACATTGCGCTGGCTATCGTCCGCACGGCTGGGGGGAAGCGTGCGCGTCGCGGCATAATGATAGCCGAACGGCGTGTCCTCCACCTGAAATTCGGGCGAGGGATCGTCCATCGGCGTCCATTTGCTGGAATCGTTCGGCAGCCCCCGCTCAATGCCCCAGGAAGTGCGCGCCTGATTGGTATGCAGGACGCTCACATGCGAACTGTCGAGCCCACCTTCCCAGAGCTGGAGATAATTGGCCTTGATATCGATACGCAGGACATAGCGGTTCTCGGGCGGAACCGTATCCGCGGCAAATGTCCGGAAGGGTGGCTTGTGCTCCTTGGGGCCGATATAGGCCCAGATCAGGCCATTGCGTTCCACCACGTCATAGGCGGGCGCTTTCCGCCGTTCCCGATATTTGCAATCCGCATGATTGGGGGTTTCGAGAATGGTGCCGTCAACCGCGAATTTCCAGCCATGATAGAGGCAGGTGATGCCCCCCTCCTCCACCCGGCCAAGCGCGAGCGAGGCGCCTCTGTGCATGCACAGTTCGTCCAGCATGCCCACCTTGCCCGCGCTGTCCCGGAACACGACGAAGCGCTCGCCCAGCAGCTTGGTGCGCAAGGGCCGGCAATCCGGCCCGGGCAGTTGCGCCGACGTCGCCACGGGATGCCAGTAGCGACGCATATATTCGCCCATGTCGGTTCCCGGACCGACGCGAACGAGAGTTTCGTTTTCCGCTTTTGTGACCATCGGGCCTCTCCATAAATCTTCCATGGAAGGGAATATAGAAAGCCGGACGGGGAGTCAACGGCGCAGGCGGCACCGTTTGCATCTTCACGACGCGGTTCACAGCCGATCGGGGGCGCAAAAGGGCGCATACAGCCCGGCCGCTTGTTTCAACGGCATGGCCTGCATCGGGAAAAGGGTCCGAACGCTTGGGAGGCGGTCTGTCACGCTGGCCGAACAGCCGGTCCGCCCCAATTCTTCGTCATGGAAAAGGAGTTTTCATCCTCCTTTTCCATCGGCAAGATCAGATTTCGTCCGCTTCCATGCGGTCTTCCAGATCGAGCAGGATCTTTTCGGTCAGCGTCAGGACCACCTGCCGTTCCTTCGCGGTCAGGGCGGAATGCGAGACGACGGAAGAATCGGCCAGCGCCGTCAGCGCCGCATCGGCGACTTCCCTGCCCTTTTGCGTCAGATGGATCAGGAAACCACCGCTTTTCTGGGGACCGGGCTGACGGTCGACATAGCCCGTGGCGATCAGGCGATCGACCTGCTTGGTAATCGCCCCGGATGTGACCAGCAGCGCCCGGAACAATTCCGTCGGCCGCAGGGCATAGGACGGCCCCGAACGGCGAAGCGCGAAGAGGACGCGCATTTCCGCGCTGCTGATGCCGAATACCGTGCGGCAATGCTTTTCATGCACGGCGTCGATGATGCGCCCCGCCCGCTGGAGGTACAGCAGATACAGATAGTCCGCCTGATCGAGATCGGGCCGCTCGCGCTTCAGCGACGCGGCGATGTCCCGGGCATGAAATCGGGAATAGGCCACTTTAGGCCGGGGCATTTGCAAATCCTCCTGACAGGTTCGATTGCCCTGCTTGGCGGAAGATGAGCCGCGGCGTCAAGGCGCATGGCGCCCCGATCGCATCGAACAGCGAAAGGAGCGCCATGCGCTGAATGTCAATCAGTCAGCGGCCCGCAACCGTCATGCTGAGGGGCGTCAGGTCGGCGACATGGCCCTTGACGACATCGCCCGCCTCGATCGGCCCCACCCCCGCCGGCGTCCCGGTATAGATGAGGTCGCCCGGTTCCAGATGATATTGCCGGGAAAGCTGGCTGATGATTTCCGCGCTGTTCCATATCATCTGGGCAAGGTCGCCCGATTGCCGCACCTCGTCATTGACGGTCAGGCTGATATTGCCGGCATCCAGCAGAGCGCCGCCATGGGTCGGATGCAGCAGGCCGATCGGCGCCGACTGGTCAAAGCCCTTGCCGATTTCCCATGGGCGGCCGGTCTTGCGCGCTTCCACCTGTACGTCACGCCGGGTGAGATCGATTCCCACCGCCTGGCCGAACACATGGTCCGCCGCCCGCTCCGGCGCAATATCGCTGCCCCCGCGGCCGATCGCCAGAACCAGTTCGATCTCATGCTGGAAGTCGCTCGTGATGGTGGGATAGGGGACCGCGGCGCCATCGAGCACGATCGCATCGGTCGGCTTCTGGAAGAAAAAAGGCGGCTGCCGTTCGTCCCCGCCCATTTCGCGAATATGCTCCGCATAGTTGCGGCCAACGCAATAGACGCGCCGCACGGGGAAGAGGGCATCCGACCCAAGGACGGGTATGGCGACGCGAGGCGCCGGGGAAAAAACATAGCGTATTTCAGTCATGGTCGCGGGACTCCCGGAAAAGATCGAGCTTTTCCTGCACGATACGATCCGAATAGGAAAAAAGGACAAGGTCGGTTTCGGCTTCCAGCCTGTAATCATGCCAGCTGGGCACGACGAACAGGTCCTTGGGTCCAAGGACGAAGCGCTGGTCGCCGATGGTGACCGCGCCCTGCCCCTCCACGACCGAGAAAATGGTGCCGGCAGTGGATTTATAGGATGCTGACGCAAACCCCTTGGGCAGCAACTGCATCGCCGTCGTGATCGTCGGCATCGCCGGCTGGCCGTTGACGGGATTGATATAATGCATCTTATACCCGTGGCAGGCATCCGGATCGCGCACGCGGCTCACCCTGTCCAGCGCCTCACGGGTCCGACGATAGGGATAGTTGAAGATCGGCGACGTCTGCGAAACCGGCTCATAATCGACCGGCAGCAGATTATAGCCCGCCTCCGCCATCGCGCTTCCTTCGGGACGCACCAGAGGATGGGTCCGGCCCGGATAGCCTTCCCGGAAACTGGCGCTGAGCAGGTTGACGATGTGCATGTCCAGCCCGTCGATCCAGACCATCGGCGCGTCGGATTCATTGCCATGATCGTGCCATGTCCAGGACGGCGTGATCACGAAATCGCCCGGTTCCATCATGGTGCGCTCGCCCGCGACCGCGGTATAGGCGTCATGCCCCTCTATGATGAAGCGCAGCGCCGATGCGACATGCCGGTGCGCGGGGGCGACCTCCCCCGGCAGGATGATCTGATAGCCGCAAAAGAGGCTGGGCGTGATCCGCGACTGTCCCGGCAATCCCGGATTCTCGAACACCAGAACGCGGCGTTCGGCCTCCTCGGTGGAGATAAGGTCGCACGCCTCGATCAGATAGGGCCGCACGTCGCCATAGGCCCAGTGCGCCGGAACGGCGGGAGAACGCGGCTCCTCCGTCACCAGGCCGCCCAGTACCCGCCACAACGGGGCCAGGCTCTTTTCCCGCGCCCGGTCGTAGAAGGGCGTCCGTCCCTCCTCGGCCGTGCGGTTCACCGTTTCAACAAAGCCATCGTCGGTCGCCATGGCGCGCCTCTCTTCCTTTCTTGTCTTCTCCGTCGCGAGCGAAGCCGCATCGCCGGATCAAGCCGGATTATCATCGGATCATGAATTTCTTCCATGTAAGGTTTACAGCAAAATGTCCAGTGCCTAAAGAATAATCAAAGCGTCGGGGGCCATGCTGCGCCTGCCGGAGCCTCCTGTTCGAAGAGCCTGTTCCATGACATTGCCGGACCCGCTTTATCTTATATGCGCCATCCTTGCAGTCACGATCTCCGGGCTGGGAAAAGGCGGCTTTGCCGGGCTTGGCATGCTGTCCATGCCGATCATGGCGCAGGGCGTGAATCCCATCAGGGGCGCGGCAATCCTGCTGCCCATTCTGGTCGTGCAGGACATTGTCGGCGTCTGGGCCTTCCGCCGGACATGGGACAGGGCGATATTGGCGGCCATGATGCCGGGCATGGCGATGGGCGTGCTGCTGGGATATGCCTTGGCCGCCATGGTCGATGAAAGGATCGTCACGGGCATCATCGGCCTGCTGTCGCTGCTGTTCGGCCTCTATCGCCTCTGGCTCGAACGCGGCGGGAAAGTGCCGCTCCGGTCCAACTCGCCTTATTGGGTGGGCACGCTCTTCGGCATGGGATCGGGCTTTGCCAGCCAGATCGCGCATGCCGGCGCGCCCCCTTTCCAGATGTGGGTGATCCCCCGTCAGCTGCCGCGCGACGTTCTGGTGGGAACGACCGCGATCGCCTTTGCCGCGATGAACTGGATGAAGATCCCGACCTATGCCGCGCTGGGACAGTTCACGCAGGCGAACCTTCAGGCCAGCGCCCTGCTCCTGCCCGTGGCGCTGGCGGCGACTGCGGCGGGCGTCGTCCTCGTGCGCAAGGTCGATGCCCAGCGCTTCTACACGCTCATCTACATATTGATGGTCGTGCTGGGGTTCCGGCTGGTCGTCCAGATGGCCTGACCGGGACGAACCGGCGGTTCAGGCGATCCGGTTTGCCGGCATGCCGCCCGCGACGTGGGTTTCGATCGCCCCGATCAGCGCATCGGCCATGGCCAGACGCGCTTCCCAGGTCGAACTGCCGATATGCGGCAACAGGAAAGCATTGGGCAGATCGAGATAGCCCGGATGAATGGCGGGCTCCCCGTCGAACACGTCAAGACCCGCCGCCAATATCCGTCCTTCCTTCAAAGCGCCGATCAGATCGTCGTCATTCACCAAATCGCCCCGGCCGATATTCACCAGGATCATGGAGGGCCGGGCAAGGGCCAGCGTCTCCGCCGCGATGAAGCGCCGCGTTCCCTCCGTCGAGGGCCAGGCGAGCAGGACGACGTCGCTTTCGGCCATCAGCGCCTGCGGGTCGGGCTGGAACCGCGCCTCCTCTCCCGCGATCTCCCGGCGGTTATGGTAGACGATGTCCATGCCGAATGCGCGGGCGCGGCGGGCGACCCGGCGTCCGATTTCGCCCATGCCCAATATGCCCATCGTCTTTCCGCCCAGCTCTACCCCGATCAGTTGGCCGGGCGTCCACCCCGTCCACCTGCCTTCACGCAGCAGGGCGATGCTCTCGGTCGCCCGTCGCGCCGCGCCGAGCAACAGCAACATCGCGGCGTCCGCCACGGCATCCGACAACACCCCCGGCGTGTTGAAAACGGCAATGCCCCGTTCCGCCGCCGCTACCAGATCGACATGATCATGCCCCACCGAATAGGTGGCGATCATCCTGACCGAATCGGGCAACTTCCCGATCGCCGCCCGGTCGAGTCGATAGGGTCGAATCGAACAGAGCAGGATATCGGGCTGCACATCCGCCGCATCCTCCAATGATCCCTGGATCGTGGTGAAGCGGGACCGGAATCGGTCCGCGACCCGATCGGGCAATTCAAGCACAGACAGAAGTTTCACGTCAGTTCCCCGCTCAAGAATCGACAGGCAGATGCAGGCATTCCCCGGTCGCAATATCTTCCTCATCGGCACCCCTTATGCCATGGATGGCGGGACATGGCCAATTTTTCTTCCATGGAAGATTTATATTGCCACGCCGCCCTCTTCGGCTTATCAAAGGGGTGTTCCGATGGAGGGCGGGTTCGCCTCAGGGGCTTTGCACCTCCACACCAGATTTGTAGGCCGAGGATGACTGAACCACTTTTTCCCGCCAGAATCGTCGCGATCGAGCTTGCGGCGGAGGATATTCTCTCCTTCACGCTGCGCCCGGAGGATGGCGCCCTGCCCGACCGGATCGACCCGGGCAGCCATGTCGATGTCCATCTGCCCAACGGGATGATGCGCAGCTATTCCCTGTCCAATGGCGCGGAACACAGGCGCGGATATCGCCTGACGGTGGCGCGCGACGCCAATAGCCGTGGCGGTTCCACCTACATGCACGACATGCTGCGTGTCGGCCAGATCCTGGAAATCAGCAAGCCGCGCAATAATTTCGAACTCGCCGAGCAGGCGGCGATGTCGGTATTTTTCGCCGGCGGCATCGGGGTGACGCCGTTCATCCCGATGATCACCCGCCTCAATGAGATCGGCCGGCCCTGGCGCCTCCATTACTGCACGCGCAACCGGGAAAGGGCCGCCCTGGTCGATGAAATAGACCAGTTGGCGCGGGACGGATCAGGCAAGTTCGTCGCACATCATGACGACACGGACGGACTGTTCGATCTGAAGGGCACTCTGGCATCCCTGCCGGCGGATTCCCATGTCTATTGCTGTGGTCCAACGGGCATGCTGGACGCATTCCGGTCCGGGAGCGAGCAGGCGGGGATCGCATCCGATCATGTTCATTTCGAATATTTCAGTTCCGACGTGGAGAGCGCGACCGAAGGGGGCTTTGCCCTCGTCCTCCAGCAGTCGGGGACCGAAATCATCGTCAATCCGGGTCAGACGATCTTGCAGGCGCTCGTCGAACATGGGGTGGACATCCCTTATTCCTGTGAAGAGGGCATTTGCGGTGCCTGCGAAACGCGCGTGATCGACGGGACCCCGGACCATCGCGACATGGTCTTGACCGACGAGGAAAAGCGGGCGGGCAGAACGATGATGGTCTGCTGTTCGGGCGCCAAATCACCAAGGCTGGTGCTCGATCTGTAAGCGGCGCCGGAGCGGACTGAAGGTCGCCAGGATCGACCAGAGCGAAATAGCGGAACCTGAAAGCCTGTGCAGGATCGCGTCAACGACAGCTACGGTCGTGACGCGACCCTGAAATGCGTCATGGCGCTGTCCGGGCAGCCATCTTGCTGAGGATTTCCGATCCGGGCCAGCTTTCGAACAGACGGCTTGCGTTTCTGTTCTTGACCATTTCCAGTTCCGGGCCAGTGAAGACCTGGGCGCTGTCCAGCCCCCGAACCGTCTCCACGCTGGTCCGGTACCAGTAGTCGCTGCCGAACAGGATCTGAGAAGGCAGAACGGTGTCTCGAAGGGCGCGAAGCGCGATGGGGTTCGAGCATTGCGCGGTATCGTAGTACATCCGCCGCAGTTCGTGCAGGATACCCTTGGACGGTTGCGGCGGCACGAATGGCGGACTCTTGCCCTTGGTCGTAATGCCGGGGACGACCTCCACCGCCGTCCCGGCGAGAAACCGCTCGATCAGAAACGGCATCGTGCCCCCGCCATGGGAGAAGATGAATTTGATGTCCGGGAAGCGCTCGGTGGTCCCGCTCCAGATGAGGCTGCCGATCGTCCTCGTCGTGTCAGTGGCGTATTCGATGATATATTCCGGAATCTCAGGGACGAGGCCGCAACAACAGGCTGGCGTGTAGGGATGAGTGTAGACGACCGCCTTCCGTCGGTTGAGCTCTTCCCAAAGGGGCGTGAAATAGGGATCGCCCAGCCATTTCCCGTCGATGCTGGTGGATATGGCTACGCCATCAGCGCCAAGCACGTCGAAGCCGTATTCGATCTCTTCCAGGCAGTCGTCGATCGATGGTAGCGGGAGCGAAGTGAACAGGCCGAACCTTCCGGGATGGTCCGTCGCGTGGCGGGCGGCCGCCTCATTGAGGTCGCGCGCCAACGCTTTCCTCCGGGCTGCGGTTGCCAGGTGGTAAGGCGGAAACTGTGACAAGATGGCCGTCCGGACGCCACTCTCGTCCATGTCCGCCAAAGCCTCTTCGACGCGCCATGTATTGGGCGGAAAGATGCGATCGGAAGGTGTGTCCGCCATGAACTGCGCGAATTCGGGCGTGCCGTGATGATGGTGGACATCGATGCAGCCACATGGTCGCGATGAAGGCTCTCCAATCATTATTTTCTCCTGTTAGGCGGCGGGTCCCTGGACCAGGACCAGCAGGTTGGTCGCATGGATTGTTAGTCTATAATTTCGAAATTTATCAGCTGCGCAAGCTGCCTTCCCCAGACATGCCGTCTTTTCCAGCTTCATCCTGTGATTCGAAAGGTGGTGGACATGCTATGGTAAAAGGACGCAACTCTCCGTCGAATCCGGCACTCAGGCTTGTCCTTCATTCATCCTTTCCCTCCTGTCCGGCTCCCGTAGCGCCGGCGCACGCTCCCTCCCTTGCGCCCAGTTTGGCGTCCTTTCCCGACAACAGCGACGCGCCTGCAATACAATCTGTCCTCCCCGGGAGGCAGACGGTAGGCAAACAGCATCAGAGGGCCGAAGACCATGCCGGCTGCTCGCTTGCGAAGACAGCCGATAATTTGATTCGAGTCAACGTACTTGACACGTTAGGAGGGCAGGCATATGACAGGATCATAATTTCGAAAATAAATGAGGAGGGGTAGAATGACCATTCGTGCACCTAAAGGACTTTCGCATTCAGCGCTCATGCTTGCGGCCGTGAGCCTCGGTTGCCTCGCAGCCGGCGAGGCCGCGGCGCAGGATGCGCCAAGGCCGCCCGAGGTCGGAATTGCCGACATCGTCGTCACCGCGAACAAGCGCTCGGAAAGCATGCAGAAGGTGCCGATCGCCATCACGGCGGTCACGAGCGACCGCCTTGCCCAGGTGGGCATCACATCCACGAAGGACCTCGCGCAAGTGGTTCCGGGCCTTGTGATCCAGACGAGTCTGAGCGGAACCCAGGCCCATCTGCGCGGCGTCGGAACGACCGCGCTGAGCGCCGGCACCGAGAACTCGGTCGCCACTTATGTCGATGGCGTCTACATCTTGAGCCTGAATGGCGCGCTCGCCCAGCTCAACAGCATCGACCAGATCGAAGTCCTGAAGGGACCGCAGGGCACCCTGTTCGGGCGCAATGCGACCGGAGGCGTCATCAGCATCAGAACGAAGGACCCCAGCCATGACTTCGGCGGGGACTTCAATTTTCGATACGCCAACTATGATACCGTCTCCGGCCAAGCCTACCTCACGGCCGGCGTGACAGACAACATCGCGGCGGACATCGCTGCCTTCGCATCGATCCAGGGCAATGGCTGGGGCAAGAACCTGTTCAACGGCCGAGATGTGAACAAGCTCGACCAATATGCGGTGCGTTCGAAATGGTTGATCGAGCCTACCGACAAGGACACGCTTCGGATCGTCGGCGACTATTCGGAAACCAGGGGCAATTACCTCAACAGCTTCGCCCCGTTCACTGCCGTCAATTACGGTCCGGGCGCGACTACGGCGGCGCAACGACCTGATCTTGCGCCCTATGTCGCGTCGGGCGCCCTCGCGCCCACGGCCGTCGTCGGTGATCCCTACACCTTCAACGGCGGCTTCTATGACATCAATATGGCACAACAGCCACGCTATCTCTTCCGGACCGGAGGCGGCAGCCTGCAATGGGATCATGATTTCGATGCTGTTCGGTTCACCAGCATCACCGCCTACCGCAAGGCGTTCAACTCTGTCGCATGGAGCAATATTCCAGTGCCCGCCGATAGAGCCAGCGCCTCCTGGCGGGAAAAGGAGTCGCAATTCTCGCAGGAGCTGCAACTGACGTCCGGTACGGGCTCCACGGTGAAATGGGTCCTGGGACTCTTCTATCTCAACGGCAATGCCGAATATACCGACTTCTCGATCACGGGAACGACGCTGGCGCCGCTCCAGTCGCTCGGTTTCCGTTCCAAGGTCACGACGGAATCCGGCGCCGCTTTCGGCCAGGTCACGGTTCCTCTCTGGACCGGGGCCAACATCACAGGCGGCCTGCGCTACACGATCGAACGGCGC
Organism: Sphingobium sp.; assembly: GCF_032153725.1. Lineage (GTDB taxonomy): Bacteria > Pseudomonadota > Alphaproteobacteria > Sphingomonadales > Sphingomonadaceae > Sphingobium. The sequence goes on from NZ_JALDYQ010000026.1 coordinate 57,344, forward strand.
GGCGTGGATGGCTTCACACTGCTCGATTTCGGTGGAGGGGCGTTCCCGGTCGGGGTGACAGACGCGCACACGACTTTCAAGAAGCTGACCTGGCGCATCGCCCTGGACCAGCAGCTAGCGCCGGGGATTCTGGCCTACGCATCCTACAACCGGGGCTTCAAGAGCGGCCTATACAATTCGATTCCCCCCAGCTCGGACATCATCCAGCCGGAGGTCCTCGATGCCTACGAGGCCGGCCTGAAGACGGACCTGCTCGATCGCCGGGTCAGGCTCAATGTCGCCGGCTTCTACTATGACTACAAGAACCTGCAGGTCACCGTATTCACCCCCACCTCCGCAGTGCTTCAGAACGGCGCGAAGGCTCGCATATACGGCGCCGATGTCGACCTGACCGCAAAGATCGGAACCCACCTTACCCTGACCGCCGGCGGTACGCTGATGAAGTCGGAATTCCTCTCCTATCCCAATGCTGGCTTCTTCACGCCGCAGCCGGCGTCAGCAGGTGGTGGGGCGGTCGGAACCATCGGCAGCGCGAAGGGTAATCGGCTTCCCTACGCACCCGATTTTACCTTCAACGTCGGGGCGGCCTATACAACGCCCGTCGGCGACGGGACGCTCAACGCCAACGTCAACTACAGCTATTCGGGCCGCTGGTACGCGGGACCCGACAACATCGCAAGCCAGCCGGCCTATGGCCTGCTCGACGGCTCAATCAACTATACCTTCCCGGGCGACCACCTCCAGGCGGGCATCTGGGTCCGCAACCTCACCGACAAAAAGTACCGTGTCTTCATCGCCGAGCAGGGCAACCCCGGCGGGTACTTCCAGGGACTGGTGGGCGCGCCGCGAACCTATGGCGTGTCGCTTGGGTACAAGTTCTGAACTTCCCCGGACTTATGACCGGACTTACGAAAGGAATGCATTGTGGCCGATATTGACCCGCAAGTCGAAGCGAACACCGGATCGCCGCCAAGCCGCTCCGGCGCCGAGGCGATCGTCGAGGCCATGCATGCCAGCGGCATTGAAATGGTGTTCGGCTATCCCGGCGGCGGGACCGGCGCGATCATACACCAGATCGCAACGACCGGCTTGGCGAACATGAACGGCCGGACCGAACTGGCCGGGGCGTGGATGTCCTATGGCTATAACCGGATAAAGGGACGCGCCGCCTCCGCCTGCGTCTTCCACTGCGTGGGCACTCTTCACGCAAGCCCGGTCGTTCATGCCGCGAAGGTGGACAGCACGCCCTTCTTCATGCTGGACGTCAACCTCGACAATGCCCTGGACTTCAGGGAGGGGCTTCAGGATTCAGGCGAAATCTACCCCGCGCTCAAGCAGCTGTCGAAATATGCCAGGAAGGTCGTCACGGCAGATGACCTCCCCCTGGCGGTACGACAGTCGGTCATCTCCGCCAGCACCGGCCGCCCCGGTCCCAGCGTGCTGGACCTCGGCTTCCAGGTACTGGTCAGCCAGACGGCGTGCGTGGCCGAACCCCTCGAACTGCCCGAACCGCCCGCCGCGTCGGATGGATCGATCAGCCGGGCGATCGAGATCATCACTTCGGCACGAAATCCGGTGCTCTTCGTCGGCGCGGGCGTGCAGCTCTCTCAGGCGACCGAGGAATTGCGCCTCTTTGCCGAGGCCCTTGGCATCCCGATCGTCTCAACCTCCTGGGGCGGCCGCGGCGTCATATCCGACGACCATCCCCTCTTCGCGGGCGTGGTCGGCTCCTTCGGGTGGAACAGCGCGAACGAGATCGTGCAGAAGGCCGATGCCTGGATCGCGGTGGGAACGACCTTCTCCCAGATGACGACAGGGGCGTGGAACCTGGAGAAGCCAAGCCAGGTCATCCACATCGACATCGATCCCAACCAGATCGGCAAAATCTTCCAGCCTTCGCTCGGGATCAATGCCGACGCGAAGGTCGTCCTCCGCCAACTGATCGACCGCGTCGAACGGGATGGCCTCGGCCGCCCGGCCGACCCGGCCAAGCTGGAGGGCATTGCCGCCAGCAAGAAGGAGTGGTTCGACTATCACGCCGAACTTTGCAGCGATGGCGGCACGGACGGCAAGATCAACCAATATTATGTCATCGACCGGATGGCCGACGCCTTCCCCGACGGCACGATCATGGTTGGCGACAGCGGCGGCCAGGCCTTCATGCTGTACCGGTCCTTCCACTATAAGGACGTGACGCCGATGCCGCTTGGCTCGCGCTATATGTCGCTGGGCGCCGGGCTGCCGGTCGCCATCGGCGCGAAACTGGCCGCGCCGGACAAGACGGTAGTGTGCTATCATGGCGACGGCGGTTTCTACTATGACGCCATGGAGCTTTCGACGCTTGCGGAGCGCAAGATCAAGGTGATCATCGTGATCGACAACAACCACTGCCTCTACGCCAATCGCCAGGGCATGACGCTGTGGGGCATCCAGAACCCGTGGGTCGATCTGCCCGAGACGACCGACTTCGTCGCGCTCGCCAAGGCGCAGGGCGTGGATGGCGAG
>NZ_JALDYQ010000099.1:0-14265 GCF_032153725.1 Sphingobium sp.
CGGGATCCCGGATCAAGTCCGGGATGACGAAGCTGTAATGGCAAGAAGCCACCCTAAACCGCTCTAATCTTCATTCGTGGCGTAGCGCGTCGATCGGGTTGAGCGCGGCGGCGCGGCGGGCGGGGAAATAGCCGAAGACGACGCCGATCGCGGCGGAGAAGAGGAAAGCGATCAGGTTCACCTTCACGTCGAAGATGAAGGGTACCTGCATCAGCGGCGCGATCGCGACCGAGGCGATGAGCGCGAGGAACAGGCCGATGAGCCCGCCGAGGCAGGAGAGGACGATCGCTTCCACCAGGAATTGCATCAGCACCTCGCGCGCGACGGCGCCGATGGCGAGGCGGATGCCGATCTCGCGGGTGCGCTCCGTCACCGACACCAGCATGATGTTCATGATGCCGATGCCGCCGACCAGCAGGGAGATCGCCGCCACTGTCGCCACGATCTGCGTCAATATGGTGGTGGTGCCGGTCAGCGTGTCGCTGATCTGCTTGGTGTCGAAGACGTTGAAATTATCCTCCGTACCCGGCTTGATCTTGCGACGTTCGCGCATGAGTTCCTCCAGGCTGGTCTGGACCGCGCTGGTGTCATAGGCGTCGTCCACCGCGACCATGATCTGGCTGATGTCGCGGTCGCCGGTGAAGCGGCGCTGGACGAATTTGATCGGCATGACGACGACGTCGTCCTGATCGCCGAAGCCGCCCTGCCCCCGGGTCGCGAGCGCGCCGATGACCTGGCAGGAGACGCCCTTGATGCGCAGCCGCTTGCCGACCGGGTCATTGCTCTGGAAGAGATTGGTGCGGACCGTGTTGCCGATGATGCAGACGGGTTTTCCGGCTTCCTCCTCCTCGGGCATGAAGAGGCGGCCGGTGTCGGCCTTCCAGCTTTGCACCTCGAAATAGGCGGCGGTGGTGCCGTAGACGGTGGTGGACCAGTTGCTGCCTTCATAGATGGCCGTGCCGCTGGACTGGACCATCGGCGCGACGGCGCGGACCCCGGTGAGCTGGTTTTCGATCGAGCTGAGGTCGGCGGGCTTGAAGTCGGGCGGGCGCGGGCCGCCGCCGCCTCTGCCGAAACCCTGTCCGGGGCGCAGTTGCAGGACATTGGCGCCGAGCGAGCTGATCTGTTCGCGGACGGCAGCGGTCGCGCCATTGCCCAGCGTGACCATGGTGACGACGGCCGCTACGCCGATGATGATGCCCAGCGTGGTGAGGAAGCTGCGCAGCTTGTGCCGGTTGATCGCGCGGAAGGCGAGGGTGATGGTGGTGCCTAGCATCAGGCCTTCACCCCATTTTCGATGCCGTCGACATGCCCGTCCTTGAAGTGGACGATGGTGCGGGCATAGGCGGCCATGTCCGGCTCATGGGTGACCATCAGCACGGTGATGCCGCTGTTGCGGTTGAGATCGGTCAGCAGTTCCATGATCTCCACCGATCGTTCGGAGTCGAGATTGCCGGTCGGCTCGTCGGCCAGCAGCACGGCGGGATGGGTCACGATGGCGCGGGCGATGGCGACGCGCTGTTGCTGGCCGCCGGAAAGCTCTGCGGGGGTGTGGTCCCACCAGTCCTTGAGCCCCACTTTGTCGAGCGCGGCCATGCCGGAAGCATGGCGTGTCCTCTTGTCCTCGCCGCGATAGAGCAAAGGAAGTTCGACATTCTCCAGCGCCGTGGTGCGGGAGAGCAGGTTGAAGCCCTGGAACACGAAGCCGAGATAGCGACGGCGGAGCAAGGCGCGCTGGTCGCGGTCGAGTTGCTCGACATGGCGGCCCTGGAACAGGAATTCGCCGGCGGAGGGCACGTCGAGGCAGCCCAATATGTTCATTGTCGTCGACTTGCCTGAGCCGGACGGGCCCATGACCGCCACGAAATCGCCCTGCGCTATGTCGAGATCGATGCCTTTCAGCGCCTGAAAGGCGGTCGGGCCGGAGCCGTAGATCTTGGTGACGCCGCGCAGGGAGATGATGGGATCTGATGCCATCGTCAGCTTCCGCCCTGGCGCCCGGTGCGCCGCGGCTCGTTGCCCTGCGGCGCCGACGGCGTGACCGGCGCGGCTTGCGGTTTTGCGTCCCCTGAATTGCCGAGCTTGCCGACTGTCGCGGGGCTGCCGTCGGTGGAGCGGTTGCGATCGCGGGGCTGGCCGCCCTGCGATCCGCTCTCGGCGGCCTGATCTTCTGCCGGGGCCCGCTGGCCGCTGGCGAGCTGGCCGGTGATCACGCGCATGCCGGGCTTGAGGTCGCCGCCGGTGATGACCGTGCGGGCGCCGTCGCTGGCGCCGACGATGACCTGCACCGCCTTGGGATTGCCGTCCGCGCCGACGACATAGACGGTCTGGCTGCTGCCGACGCCGAAGCTCACCTGACGATTGGCGCCGCCGCGGCGGAAGCGACGGGGGCCGGGGACGATCTGGCTGGTGATGCCGCCATCGCTGGTGCCCGTGCTGGGCTTGAAGCGGAGCGCGCTGTTGGGGACGAGCAGCACGTCGTGCAGTTCCTGCGTCACGATGTCGGCGGTCGCGGTCATGCCGGGGCGCAGGATTTCCTGGGCATTATCGACCGACAGCACCGCCGTATAGGCGACGACGGTGCCGCTGCTGCTGGTCGTGCTGCTGGTCGATGACGAGGATGAGCTGCTGCTGGAGCTGTTCGAGCCGACATTGACCCGCGTGACCTGCGCCGGGAAGGTGCGGCCGGGGAAGGCGTCGACCGAGAAATTGGCGCTCTGGCCTTCCTTCACCTGACCGACATCCGCTTCGTCGACCGAGACTTCGACCTCCATCTTGGTCAGGTCCTCGGCGATGGTGAAGAGGACCGGCGCGTTCAGGGACGCGGCGACGGTCTGGCCCGGTTCGATATCGCGCGAGAGGACGACGCCGGTGACGGGCGAGACGATCTGCGCGATGGAGAGGTTGGTCTGGGCCGTGGAAAGCTGCGCCTGCGCGACGCGCACCTGCGCCTGCGTCGAGTGGAGATTGGCGAGGGCGGACTGATAATCGGCGCGGGCGGAATCCAGTTCGGTCTTCGCGGGGACACGGCCGCCCGACAGCCTGTAGACGTTGAGCTGACGGTCGAGCGTGGCCTTTGCGAGGGCCGCCTGGGCTTGCGCTTGCGCGACGCTGGCCTGGGAAGAGGCCAGCTGCGCGCGGGTCTGGTTGATCGTGTCGACCAGCCGGCGGGTGTCGAGTTCGGCCAGCTTCTGCCCCCTGGTCACGCGGTCGTTCACGTCGACATAGACCGCCGTGATCTTGCCCGACTGTTCGGAGCCGACATCGACCTGATTGATGGGCTTGAGGTTCCCGGTAGCGGAAACGGAGACGGTGAGGTCGCCCCTGCGTGCCTCGCGGGTGGCGTAATTGGGCGCGTCATCGCCCGCGAAGCAGCGGGCCACGGTCAGGACGAGGATCAGCAGAACAAGGCCGATGCCGCCCCGGATCGCCCATCTGCGCCACGGCTTTTCGGGCCTTGCGCCGAGAAAATCGTCAAGGTCCTGATCTGTCGTCACATCATTGCTCATTGTTTTGCTCATTGGGAGGGACGATTTTCCATATTCTGCCAGCCGCCGCCCAAGGCATTGTAAAGCTGGGCCAGGCCAAGAACCTCGTCGGACTGCGCCGTGGCAAGGCTGTTGCGCGCGCTGAGAAGCGTGTTTTCGGTCTGGGAAAGCGTCTGGAAGTCGATCAGGCCTGACTGATATTGGCTGCGGGCCATGATCGCGGCATTGTTCGAGGCTTGCATGGCGGTCGTGAATTCGATCTTCCGGGCGCGGGCGCTGGCCAGCGAGGCCATGGCGTTTTCCACATCCTCCAGCGCGGTGAGCACGCTTTGCTTATAGGCAGCGAAGGCGCCATCCGTGGCGGCCTTTTGCGCGCGGACCTGCGAGGCTAGGCGGCCGCCGTCGAAGATCAGCTGCGCGACATTGGCGAAGACGCCGCCGGTGATCAGGCTGAACAGATCCCTGAAGCTGTTGGCGCTGGTGCCGATATTGCCGCTGATCCCGAGCGAGGGGTAGAGCTGCGCCTGTGCCACGCCGATGCGGGCGGTGGCGGCGGCGAGGGCGCGTTCGGCCGAGCGGACGTCCGGACGCTGGCGCAGCGTGTCGGCGGGGATGCCGGTGGCGATCTCGGTCGAGGCCGTCGGGATCGGTGCCGGGGTTTCGAGCGCGCGCGTCGCCTCGCCCGGCGCCTGTCCGGTCAGGACGGCGATGCGGTTGAGGCTGCCCTTCAGGCTGGCTTCCAATTGCGGGATGGTCGCGTTGGTTTGGGCCAGCTGCGCCTTGGCCTGCTGTTCGTCCAGCGCGGAGACAAGGCCGGCCTGAAGGCGCCAATTGGCGATGTTGTAATTGTCCTGCTGGATCGTCCGGGTTTCGCGGGCGATGCGCAGTTGCTCCTGCGCCAGGCGCGCCTGCACATAATTGGTGACCAGTTCGGAAATGATCGTCATCCGCACATTGGCGAGGTCATAGCCAGAGGCCGAGAGATCGGCGCGGGCGGCTTCGGCGGAGCGGGAGAGTCCTCCGAACAGGTCGACCTGCCAGCTGGCATCGGCGCCGACCGAATAGCTGCCCGACCAGTGGTCGGAGCCGGACTGGTTGCTGTAATTCCTGCCGCCGCTGGCGGAGCCGTTGACCTGCGGCAGGAAGGCGGCATGGGCCTGACGCAGGGACTCCCGCGCCTGACGCAGACGAGCCTGAGCCTGCACGATGTCGAGATTATGGGCGATGGCGTTGTCGATCAGGCTGCTGAGCGCCGGGTCGTTGAGGCGGGTCCACCAGTTGGCGAGGCCGGCTTCATCGATCGGCGTGGCGCTGCCCTGATCATAGGTCGCGGGCACGCCGAGCGCGGCGGGGGCCGGGGCGCGATAATCGGGACCAGCGGCGCAGGCCGAGAGCGTCAGCGCGGTTCCCGTGATCCATGCAATGCGATATCGCACCTTTTCCTAATACTCCGTCGTCGTTAAAGGCGATCCTCCAATGAGAACTGCCGAATTGGGTCGGGTGCCTCAACGGCATTTGTGTCTCAAAGTGTAACGGCTTTGAAAAATTGCGCTTTTGTAGCGCGCATGTGTCAGAAGGTGGATGATGAGGGCATTTCTTTTTCCGGGGCAGGGCAGCCAGGCGGTCGGCATGGGCAAGGCGCTGGCCGATGCGAGCCCGGCCGCGAAGGAGCTGTTTCAGGAGGTCGACGATGCTCTGTCGCAGCATTTGTTCCGCATCATGGTGGAGGGGCCGGAAAGCGACCTGACGCTCACGGAAAATGCCCAGCCCGCGATCATGGCGAACGCATTGGCGACGCTGCGCGTGATGCAGAAGGAAGGTGGCTTTTCGCTTGGCGAGAAGGGCGATTTCGTCGCGGGCCATTCGCTGGGCGAATATAGCGCGCTTTGCGCGGCGGAGGCCTTTGACATCGGCACCACGGCGAAGCTGCTGAAGCTGCGGGGCCAGGCGATGCAGGCGGCCGTGCCGGTGGGCGAGGGCGCGATGGCGGCTTTGCTGGGCGCGGATATCGAAAAGGCGCAGGCGCTGGTCGAGGCCGCGGCCGAGGGCGAGGTCTGCACCGTCGCCAATGACAATGACCCGACGCAGGTAGTGATTTCCGGGCATCGCGGCGCGATCGAGCGGGCGGTGGCGCTGGTCAAGGACCATGGCATCAAGCGCGGCCTGCTGCTGCCGGTGTCGGCGCCCTTCCACTGCCCGCTGATGCAGCCGGCCGCCGAGGCGATGGAGGAGACTCTCGGCAAGGCGACGATCAATACGCCGCTGCTGCCGGTCTATGCCAATGTGCTGGCGAGCGCGATCGCCGATCCGGACGAGATCAGGCTGAGGCTGGTCGAGCAGGTGACGGGCCGTGTGCGCTGGCGCGAATCCGTCGCGGCGATGTGGGATGCGGGCGTGACCGAATTCGTCGAACTGGGTGGCAAGGTGCTTGGCCCGATGGTCAAGCGCATCGCGCCCGACGCGACCGTGCGCAGCATCGTGACGATGGACGATATCGAGGCGGCGCTGGCTGCTTTCTGACAGGATAGGGATAAGAAACATGTTCGATCTGACAGGCATGACCGCGCTGGTGACGGGCGCTTCGGGGGGCATCGGGTCCGCCATTGCCAGGGCCCTCGCGGCGCAGGGCGCCACGCTGGCCCTTTCGGGGAGCAATGAGGAGAAGCTGAAGGCTTTCGCGGCGGAATTGGGTGGCGATCACAGGATTCTGGTCTGCAATCTCTCCGATCCGGCGGCGGTCGACGCGCTGGTGGGGCAGGCCGTGGAAGCGCTGGGCGGGAAGATCGATATCCTCGTCAACAATGCGGGCATCACCCGCGACAACCTGATCCTGCGGATGAAGGATGAGGAATGGGCGGATGTGATCTCCGTCAATCTGGAGGCGGCTTTCCGGCTGGCGCGCGCGGCCGCCAAGCCGATGATGAAGGCGCGTTTCGGGCGGATCATCTCCATCACCTCGGTTGTGGGCGTGACGGGGAATCCAGGGCAGGCCAATTATGCCGCGTCGAAAGCGGGCATCATCGGCATGTCGAAATCGCTGGGCCAGGAACTGGCGAGCCGGGGCATCACCGTCAATTGCGTGGCGCCGGGCTTCATCAGGTCGGCGATGACCGATGCGCTGAATGACGCGCAGAAGGGCGCGATCCTCAACAGGATTCCGGCGGGCGATCTGGGCGCGGGCGAGGATATCGGCGCGGCTGTCGTGTACCTTGCGAGCAGGGAAGCGGGCTATGTCACCGGCCAGACGCTGCATGTAAACGGTGGCATGGCGATGATCTGATCGGGCCGGGCGCGGCGGGATCAGTCCATCGCGCCCCAAATTTTGGGCATTTGCAAAGCCGTCGCCTTGTGCCATCGGGGCTGACGAGTCGAATGCAGGCGGGGGCGATGTTTCCTGATTGTCTCTTGCCTCTTGCCTCTGTAGGGGCTTGCCTCTAGGGCATTGCCTTAACAGATATTCAGAACCATCAACGATACCCAGTAAAAAGGACCACTCATGAGTGAGACCGCGGATCGCGTAAAGAAAATCGTCGTCGAGCATCTGGGCGTCGAAGCCGAAAAGGTGACCGAGGACGCAAGCTTCATCGACGATCTGGGCGCAGACAGCCTGGACATCGTCGAGCTGGTCATGGCGTTCGAAGAAGAATTCGGCGTCGAAATCCCTGACGATGCCGCCGAGAAGATCGCGACCGTCAAGGACGCCATCGATTATATCGACAGCAAGCAGTAAGAGCGTCTGGCGGCTTTCCATGCGGGGGAGCCGGAGCGTTTGAAAAGGAAATGGCTCCTCCTGTCCGGCGAACCGGGACTTGGGGAGCCTTTTCGTGTCTGGCAAACCGTTCACAAGCGCTATTGAAGCCGCTAAGGGACAGGCAAGGCCTAGGAAGAATTTCGGAGCAAGGATATGCGTCGTGTCGTCGTAACCGGTCTGGGCATGGTGAGCCCGCTGGGCGGGAATGTCGAAACCAGCTGGAAGAACATCATCGCGGCCAAGTCCGGCGCGGCGACGATCACGCGCTTCGACGCCAGCGAATATAAGTGCCGCATCGCCTGCGAAGTGAAGCCGGCTGACCATGAATATGGCTATGACGCGTCGCTGGACGTGGATCACAAGATCCAGCGCCAGGTCGATCCGTTCATCGTCTTCGGCATTTCCGCCGCCAGCGAAGCGCTGCGCGACGCGGGCCTCGACAATATGAGCGAGGAAGAACGGCTGCGCGCCGGTTGCTCCATCGGTTCGGGCATTGGCGGTTTGCCGGGCATCGAGAGCGAATCGCTGGTGCTGGCGAACAAGGGGCCGAGCCGGGTCAGCCCGCACTTCGTGCACGGGCGGCTGATCAACCTGATTTCCGGTCAGGTTTCGATCAAATATGGCCTGATGGGGCCGAACCATGCGGTCGTGACGGCCTGTTCGACGGGGGCGCACTCCATCGGCGACGCCGCGCGCATGATCGCGATGGATGACGCGGACGTGATGCTGGCGGGTGGCGCGGAAAGCGCGATTTGTCCGATTGGAATCGCGGGCTTTGCGCAGGCGCGGGCGCTCTCGACCGGCTTCAACGACACGCCGGAAAAGGCTTCGCGGCCCTATGACGTCAACCGTGACGGCTTCGTCATGGGCGAGGGCGCGGGCGTGGTCGTGCTGGAGGAATATGAGCGGGCCAAGGCGCGCGGCGCGAAAATCTACGCCGAGGTCATCGGTTACGGCCTGTCGGGTGATGCCTATCACGTCACGGCGCCGCATCCGGAGGGCAATGGCGGCTATCGCTCCATGCAGATGGCGCTCAAGAAGTCGGGGCTGTCGCTGGCGGATATCGACTATGTGAACGCGCATGGCACCTCGACCCCGCTGGGCGACGAGCTGGAACTGGGCGCGGTGAAGCGGCTGTTCGGCGAGCATCTCTCCACCATGTCGATGAGTTCGACCAAGTCGGCCATTGGCCATTTGCTGGGCGGCGCCGGCGCGGTGGAGAGCATCTTCTGCATTCTCGCCATGCGCGACCAGATCGTGCCGCCGACGCTGAACCTGGATGAGCCGAGCGAAAGCTGCAAGGGCGTCGATCTGGTTCCGCACGTCGCCAAGGAGCGCAAGGTGCGCGCGGTGCTGAACAATTCGTTCGGTTTCGGCGGCACCAACGCCTCGCTTATCATGAAGGCGGTCTGAGACACCCCATATGCGGCGGCTTGGCTGTAGCATATTGCTGATCGGCCTGGCCGTCGCGGCTTTCGTCGCGTTCCGTTTCGTCCATGGCTGGACCGAGGCGGGGCCCGCGCCGCAGGATATTGCGATCGTGGTGCCCGATGGGGCAACGATTGCAGATGCCGCCGTGCTGCTGAAGCAGAAGGGCGCGGTGCGCTCCGCCGACGCCTTTTTGACCCGCGCCAAGATCTTCGGGCGGGGCAAGTCGATCAAGGCGGGGGAGTTCCTGATCCCCAAGGGCGCCAGCAACGCTGATATTTTCAAGATTCTTGGTGGCGGCAAGACGTTGACCCGGCTTGTGACCATACCGGAAGGGATGCCTTCGCTTCTGGTCTATGAGCGGTTGAAGTCGAATGAGGAACTGACCGGCGACATAGAGGTGCCGGCGGAGGGCAGCGTGATGCCCGACAGCTATGCCTTCGACAAGGGCGAGAGCCGGGCGGTGGTGCTGAAGCGGATGCAAGGCGCGATGGACAGGGCGCTGGCGAAACTGTGGGCGGAGCGTGCGCCGAATACAGTGGCGAAGTCGCCCAAGGAGGCGATCATCCTTGCCAGCATCGTCGAGAAGGAAACCGCCGTGCCTTCCGAACGGCCGATGGTGGCGGGGGTCTATGGCAACCGTTTGAAGGTCGGCATGATGTTGCAGGCGGACCCGACGATCATCTACCCGATCACCAGGGGGAAACCGCTGGGGCGGCGGATCAGGAAGTCGGAGATCGCGGCGGTCAACGATTATAACACATATGCGATGACAGGGTTGCCCAAGGGGCCGATCGCCAATCCGGGGCGGCTGTCGATACTGGCGGTGCTGCATCCGGCCGAGACGAAGGCGCTGTATTTCGTCGCGGATGGCAGGGGCGGGCATATCTTCGCCGACACGCTGCAAGAGCATAATGAGAATGTGCGCAAGTGGTTCGAGATAAGGCGGGCGCGGGGCGAGCTTTAGCTTGGGTGGGCGCCGGGTGTTTGGCCGGGAGCGGAGGAGGCTGTCAAAGTTTTCCTTTCCTTTCGTAAAGCAGCAATTGCCAAACGAACGCCGCGCGCCTAGATAGGCGTCAGCATCAAGAGTTGGGGCGACGCCCGACGCCAACCTGCCGATCCGGGCAAGGTGGCACTCCCGAAGGGAGGATGTGGCCGATCCGGCAACCAAGCGGGACCCAAGCCACTTCGTGATCGTCGCTCCCGCCAACAGGGAATGACGTGACGTGCCGATCAAGATAGCCGACGATCTGCCAGCCTGCCTTACGCTGGAGGCGGAGGGTGTCGTCGTCATGCGCGAAGCCGATGCGGTTCGGCAGGATATCCGCCCTTTGCGGATCGCGCTGCTGAACCTGATGCCCGACAAGATCAGCACGGAAACGCAGCTTGCCCGGCTGCTGGGCGCGACGCCGTTGCAGGTGGAACTGACGCTGGTGCGGATCAGCGATCATGTGTCGCGCAATACTTCCGCCGATCATATGGCGTCCTTCTACCGCCCGTGGAGCGATGTACGGGATGAGCGGTTCGACGGCTTCATCATCACCGGCGCGCCGGTGGAGAAGCTGCCTTTCGAAGAGGTCAGCTATTGGGACGAATTGCGGGCCATTTTCGACTGGACGCAGACCCATGTGCATCGCTCGCTCAGCATTTGCTGGGCGGCGCAGGCGGCGCTGCATCATTTTCATGGCATTGGGAAGCACGCGCTGGAAAGGAAGGCCTTCGGCGTGTTCCGGCATCACAATCATGTGCCGTCATCGCCCTGGATGCGCGGGTTTTCGGACGATTTCCGCGTGCCGGTGTCGCGTTGGTCGGAAGTGCGGCGGGAGGATGTGCCCGAGGGGCGGGGCTTGCAGATTTTAGCCGAAAGCGTGGAAGCGGGTTTGTGCCTGATCGGTGATCCGGGCCACGGCTTCCTGCATATGTTCAACCATCTGGAATATGACACAGGGACGCTGGCCGACGAATATGCACGGGATGGGGCAGGGCAGTTGCCGGCCCATTATTTCCCCGGAGACGATCCGGCCCGCGCACCGAAAAATGACTGGCGCTGCCATGCGCATCTGCTGTTCGGCAATTGGATCAACGAAATGTACCAGACCGTGCCGTTCGATCTGGACGTGATCCGGCAGGAGCCGGTGCTGGCGGCTTAGGGTATGTGGGGATTCAGTCCATGATGGGCTGCAAATGGCGGCTTTCTGCGCTTCCGGTGCTCACGACCCGTAAGGTCGCTGCGCGCCGGTTCTCGAAATCCACCATTTTCGCCTCACCCTGAACTGAATCCCCACACACCCTAATGGACGATGCCCCTGGAGATGAGTTTGCGGGCGTACCACCATTGGACGATGGCGATGATCAGGATCACGGCCGGGAAGATCGTGGCGGTGACGCCTTTTACCGCCAGCAGATCGGTACGGGTGAAACTGTAGCCGAATTGCACGATCACGGCGGCGATCGAGAGCAGGAACAGCGGCGCGGCGGCGGCCTTGCGGAGCAGCAGCAGGATCGCGCCCAGCGTGCCCGCGCCGACCGCGATGGCATAGACGGCCCAGGTCCAGCCGGGCATGGAGGCGAATATCTTCGCCGCATAGGGATCGGCCCTGGCCAATTGGTTGAGGTCGGCTGTGTATTGCATGATGAAGGCAGCGACCCCCATCAGGTTCCAGAGCAGCAGGATGATGCCAATCCCCAGGAAGGATCGCGGTGCAGTCATGGCTGTTTCCCCCATTGCTGGCGGCTGGCCTTGTGAGGCCGCCGGAGCGGCATCATACTATCTGCCAGGGCTTTGCGAAAGCGCAGGAAAAAGGGAGGTGCATGCCGGTGGCCGGTGGGACGCCCATCATCGTGACGGCTTTGATGGACCCGGCGGATTTCTGCTGGGCTGAAAGGTTGCGCCGCGCGCATTTTCCCGCGGAGCGCAATCTGGTTCCCGCGCATATCACATTATTCCATCATCTGCCGCCTTCGGCTCTGGAGGAAGTGGCGCGGCGGTTGAAGCGGCTTTGCATGGAGCCTGCGCCCGCCGCGAAGCTGATGGAGGTGATGCTGCTGGGACGGGGCGTCGCCTATCGGGTGGAAAGCCCGGGACTGATGGCGATGCGCGATGAACTGGCGGAGGCGCTGGCCGGCCTGCTGGTGCCGCAGGATCTGGGGCGGCCGCGCTTTCACATCACGGTACAGAACAAGGTCGAGCCGGCGGAGGCCCAAGCTCTCGCAGGGGTGTTGCGACGCGATTTTCGTCCACGGCCACTGGCGATCGCTGGCCTGGCGGCCTGGCATTATCGGGGCGGACCCTGGGAATTGGCGATGAAGGCCAGCTTTCGGGGCTGACCTTCTTCGGTCGATCAGGCGAGGCCGACTTCCTTGAGCGGAACCGTTGCATCGGCAAGTTGCGCCTGATCCAGCACCGCGCCGGAAATGACGTGGGCGCGGCCCTGCACATAGTCCTTGACCGCATTGACGCAATCGAGCGCGATCAGCTTGCCGCCCTTGAGGTAGAGGACGGAGAAGCTGCGCGTCGCCGGATCGCCGCGCAGGATGGTCTGGTCATGACCGGTCGACAGGCCCACGGTCTGAAGCTTCAGATCATATTGGTTCGACCAGAACCAGGGCACGGCATGATAGGGTTCTTCCTTGCCCATGATGTGGTTGACCGCCGTTTTCGCCTGATCATTGGCGTTCTGCACGGATTCGAGGCGGATCTGCGCGCCACGGGCAAAGCTGTTGGCATGGGCCGCGCAATCGCCCACGGCATAGATGTCGGGCAGGCTGGTGCGGCAATATTCATCCACATCCACGCCATTGCCACCTGCCGCGCCTGCCGCGATCAGCGGGCCGGTTTCGGGGATGATGCCGATGCCGACAATCACCATGTCGGTTTCGATCCGTTCGCCGTCCTGCATCAGCACGGCGGTCGCCTTGCCATCGGTCACCTCAATGCAGTCCATGCGGGCGCCGGTGCGCAGATCGACGCCATGGGCGCGATGCTCGGCCTCATAGAAGCGCGACAGTTCCTCGCCCGCCACGCGCGCCAGCACGCGCTCGAGCGCTTCGAGCAGCACGACCTTCTTGCCGAACTTCGACAGGACGGCGGCCGCTTCCAGCCCGATATAGCCGCCGCCGATCACGGTCACATGACTGATCTGGTCGATCTTCGCCATCATCGCGTCGACATCGTCGCGGCGGCGCACGGCGTGCACATTGCGCGCGTCGGCGCCGTTACAGGTCAGCATGCGCGGGGAGCCGCCGGTCGCCCAGATCAGCCTGCCATAGCTGATCTCCCGATCGCCAGCGGTCACGAATTTGCCCACCGGGTCCACGGCCTTCACGCGCAGGCCGAGCAGCATGTCGATCTTGCGCTCTTCCCAGAAGCTGGCCGGGCGGATCAGGATGCGGTCGAAGCTCTTGTCGCCCGCGAAATATTCCTTCGACAGCGGCGGACGTTCATAGGGCGGGTCCTTTTCATCGCCCACCATGGCGATCGACCCTTCGAAACCAAGCTGGCGCAGCGAAATGCCCGCCTGTGCCCCGGCATGTCCCGCGCCCACGATCAGAACGTCATAATAGCTCATTAACGCGCCCTCATTGCATGTTGACGGGTGCTTGGCGCGCTTTCGCCGGACTGGCAAGCGGATTGTCGCGCGATACCGCTATCATGGGGCGGTTGGCCGGTATGGCCCCGGCCATCGGGCATTCAAATCCACCACATTAGCTGATGGCGCCTCCGATCATACGGGCGAGCCGTGCGGAAAAGGCGCGGGGGTCAGCCGGAATCTCTCCATCCGCGATCCGGGCTTCGTCGAGCAACAGGCGCGCTGCATCTTCGCGCAGTTCGCTATCCTGCGCCAGCGCGCCGAGCCGGGCGATCAGGACTTGTACCGGTTTTGTGGCGGTCGCCTGAGAGTTTAAGGCTCGTTCAAGAAGACCGGCGAGACGATCAAGCATAGTGAAGAGTTCAAGCAGGAGGCGGTGCGTGTATGTGTGACGCCGGGCGCTGTGCAGGCAGAGGCTCAGGCCGTGCTGGCGCGTGATGGGGAGGGACTGGTCGCTAAAGTTCCGGGTTCGCTTTATAGGCGCCGTCGAGCCGCAACGTGGACTAAAGTGAAACAGCCAATCGAGCGGGGCGCTGTGGTCACGGCAAGCTGAGCCCGATTCCTCCCACAGCAACGCCGGTAACGCGAAGGCTTGCAATTCTGTTTGGAGGAACGTCATCGACAATCGCTGTGAGATCGGCCCAGGATCCTTTCGGCGCGTCTCCCTTCAACTTCCACGGCAGCGTTTCAGACTTTATGTCTTTACCGTCAGTGCCGACAGGATGGCCATAAATCTCTATGTCGTTCAGTTTTGCAGCATGCGGATTACCGATTTTGAATGTGAGCTTTGAGCCCGCACCACTTGCGGCCGCTCCGACCCATTGAAGCGTGATTGCTCCATATTCGGTTCTGATGGTTGAGAAGCCCGTATCACCCAACTTCAATTCTGCTGGACGATCCAGTGCGCCAACCGTCTTTTCTAAACTCTCGATGCGTTGTTTCAGCGCGTCGACGCTAGGGTCAGGACCCATTGATGTGATCGACGCGATGTGATTCAGGCTTCCTGAGG
>NZ_JALDYQ010000100.1:0-14168 GCF_032153725.1 Sphingobium sp.
ACGTACATCTGAAAGGCAGCGGGACCCCGGATCAAGTCCGGGGTGACGAGAGTGCGGATGTCGGAAAATGGCCAAAACCCGACCACTTCCAAAGCAAAGGGGCCGGCGTCGCCGCCAGCCCCTTCTGTCCCATCATTACGCCCGGCAATCAGCCGACAAAGGCCCGTTCGATGACATAGGCACCCGGCGCCGCATTGGAGCCCTCGGCAAAGCCCTGCTCCTCGAAATAGGCGCCGAACTGCTTGATCATCTCCATGCTGCCGCACATCATGATGCGGTCGGTTTCCGGATTGAACTTCTGGTCGCCCGCTATGCCCTCGAACAGCGCGCCCGTCTCCATCAGCCTGTCGATCCGCACATTGTTGCGGAACGGCTCGCGGGTGACAGTCGGGACATAGTGGAACTGCCTGATGGCCTGTTCGGACACCAGCGGGTCCTCCGCCAGCTTGCCCGACAGTTCGTCATGGAAAGCCAGATCGCTGACCCGGCGGACCGAATGAACGACGACCACTTCCTCATAAAATTCGTAGACGTCCGGATCGCGCGCCAGGCTGAGGAACGGCGCAAGGCCCGTGCCGGTCGACAGCATGAACAGCCGCTTGCCGGGCAGCAACGCATCCGTCACCAGCGTGCCCGTAGGCTTGCGGCCAAGATAGATCTGGTCGCCCGGCTGGATCAGTTGCAATCTGGAGGTCAGCGGGCCGTCCTGCACCTTGATCGACAGGAATTCCAGCTCCTCGTCCCAGGATGGGCTGGCGACCGAATAGGCGCGCAACAGCGGCTTGCCATTGTCGCCTTGCAGGCCGATCATGACAAACTCGCCCGAACGGAAGCGGAAGCTTGCCGGCCGCGTGATGCGGAAGCTGAACAGATGCTCGTTCCAGTGCCGTACCGACAGCACGGTTTCCACTGAGAGCGCGCCGGTCGGTTCCAACACCGGCTTTTCGATCGTCACGTCGTTCAAAACCTTTTCCCCTGCCAAATCCAGAGCGACCAACGCTCCATCAAGGGCGCCAGTTGCGTGGGCTTCGCAATAAGCTATGCAGCGCGAAATGCCCCCTGAGGCGTGCGAAGGCAAGGCGAAAAAAACTTGTCGGCGGACAAGCTGGCGATCACCTGCCCGATCAGGACCTGGGGCAAAGGCGCGGCATCGCCCGGCGCGCCGGGCAGGGAAGATCGCCCAGCCGCGGCGCTTGCAGCGCGCGATCGGCCCCATCCCGCAATCCATCACCGAACGGAAAATGGCCCTGCGCCAGCGCATTGCCGCTCAATATCGCCGCAATGGCGGCGCTGCCCCGCAGCATATTGCCCATCATGATGCCTTCCCTTGCTCTCGAGCGCCGACACGCCCGTCCCTGCGGCAAGGCCTAGGCAATCATCTGTCCAAAAACATACCCCATCATGGGTATATTTGGGGGAATGGGCCGAATTTAATCGCATCGTGTTCCTGCGAAGGCAGGAGAACCCAGTCCCGCCTTCACCTCGCCATGGCGACGTCTGAACTGGGCTCCTGCCTTCGCAGGAGCACGTTGCGCTCAATGGGCCACAACTGGCCAACCACAACCCTCAGCCGAAAAGACCCTTGGCCAGACCACCCAGCTCATTAAGCGGATTGCCATCGCCGTCCCGGTCGAACAGCCCGCCGATCCTGGACAAAATAGCCTCAGGCCCACCGAAATGAGCGAAAAGCTCCTGCAACTTGTCCGCCGAAACGCCATGCTCGGCCGCCGTGGTCGCCAGCGCGGCGACATCGGTTTCGCCTGAGGCGATCTTGCCGCCGATCTCGCTCATCAGCGCCTGCATCTGCTCGGGTTGCAGGCCGATCTTCGCGGCGACCGCCTCTAGCCCGCCCAGATTGCCCAGCAAATCATCAAACTTGGCCATGAGATATATCCTGCTGAAAATTTGATGCAGTTTAGCATTGCGCCATCCCCGCCGAAAGCAAAACCCGGCAGAAAGCAAAAGAGGCCAGAGGATCGCTCCCCCGGCCTCTTTTATCGGGATGGCGCCGGACTCAGGCCGCCGTCAGCGCCGCATCGCGCACCGATGCGTCGACATGGTCCACGAACTGGGCGAAATTATCGACGAACTGCTTCACCAGCTTGCCGGCGGTTTCGTCATATGCAGCCTTGTCATCCCAGGTCGCGCGCGGATCAAGCATGGTCGAATCCACCCCCGGCACCGCGACGGGCACCTGGAAGCCGAAATTCGGATCAATCCGGAATTCGGCATTGTTCAGGCTGCCGTCGAGCGCCGCGTTGAGCAGAGCACGCGTGACCTTGATCGGCATGCGCTTGCCCACGCCATATTTGCCGCCGGTCCAGCCGGTGTTGACCAGCCAGCAGGTGACGCCGCCCTTGTTGATCCGTTCCTTCAGCAGATTGCCGTAGACCGACGGATGGCGCGGCATGAAGGGCGCGCCGAAACAGGTCGAGAAGGTCGCCGAAGGCTCCGTCACGCCGATCTCGGTCCCCGCGACGCGCGCGGTATAGCCCGAGAGGAAGTGATACATGGCCTGATCCGGGGTCAGCCGCGCGATCGGCGGCAGTACCCCATAGGCGTCAGCGGTGAGGAAGATGATGTTCTTGGGCACGGGCCCCAGATTCTTTTCCGACGCGTTCGGGATGAAGTCGATCGGGTAGGAACCGCGGCTGTTTTCAGCCAGGCTGTTGTCGTCCAGGTCAATCGTGCGGGTTTCCTCGTCGATCACGACATTTTCCAGCACCGTGCCGAACCGTTTGGTGGTGGCGAAAATCTCCGGCTCGGCCTCGGCCGACAGGTTGATCATCTTGGCGTAGCAGCCGCCCTCGAAATTGAAGACGGCGGTGTCCGACCAGCCATGCTCATCGTCGCCGATCAGCGTACGGCTGGCGTCGGCCGACAAAGTGGTCTTGCCGGTGCCCGACAGGCCGAAGAAAACCGCCGTATCGCCGTTCGGGCCGATATTGGCGGAACAGTGCATCGGCATCACGCCATGCGTCGGCAGCAGGTAATTGAGGATGCCGAAGACCGACTTCTTCATCTCGCCGGCATAGCGGGTGCCGCCGATCAGGATCAGCTTCTCGGTGAAGTTGACCGCGATCACGGTTTCGCTGCGGGTGCCGTGACGGGCCGGATCGGCCTGGAAGGTCGGCAGGTCGATGATCGTATATTCCGGCGCGAAACCGGCCAGTTCGTCCGCACCCGGACGGACCAGCAACGTGCGGATGAAGAGATTATGCCAGGCCAGCTCGTTGATGACGCGCACCCTGACGCGATGCTCGGGCTGCGAACCGCCGTAGAGATCGGCGACGTAAAGCTTGTCCTTCTGCCCCAGCGCCGCGAAGAAATCAGCCTTCAGCGCCGCGAAATGCTCGGGCGTCATCGGGACGTTGGTCTTGCCCCACCAGACGGTATCCTGCGTTTCCGCATCCTGAACGATGAACTTGTCGCTGGCCGAGCGGCCGGTATGCTTGCCGGTCTTGACGACCAGCGGCCCGTCCTTGGCCAAAATACCTTCGCCATTGGCAAGCGCGGCTTCGACCAGCGGCGCGGTGCCCAGATTCCAATATTGATCAGCCTTGGTGGAAATGCCCTGCTGATCCAGGGTGAAAGAGGATTTGGCCTGCACGCCTTTGCTCCTGAATATCATTATGTCCGGCCGCCATATTATATGTCTACGGCCGGTCCGCCTCTCGACGCCGCGATCTTGTGCCGCATGGCGCCGTCTGTTGCAGACAAGGGCGGCATAAGCCTTTGCGGATGGTGCGTCAAACCCCGGAAAAGCCCGTAACCCGTGCATTTATCCTGAATTCCCACGCCTACACCGCATAACCCGGTGGTTGCACCTTCCTTGCGGGGGCGCCAAGCATCGTCTAACGCTGGCACATTTCCATTGCCGACGATTTTCCGGGACACAGCATGACCGCAACCATCGCTCTGGTGGACGATGACAAGAACATCCTGACCTCCGTCTCGATCGCGCTGCAGACCGAGGGTTTTCTGACGCGTCTCTATTCCGACCCGGAGGCCGCGCTGAAGGCGCTCGTCGAAAATCCGGCGGACCTCGCCGTCTTCGACATCAAGATGCCGCGCATGGACGGGCTGGAGCTGCTGCGGCGGCTGCGCGAGAAAAGCCATATGCCGGTCATCTTCCTGACCTCCAAGACCGATGAGCTGGACGAGGCCCTGGGCCTGGCCATGGGCGCCGACGATTATATCTCCAAGCCCTTTTCCCAACGCCTGCTGATCGCGCGCATCCGGGCGATCCTGCGCCGGGCGGAGGTGAGCAAGGTGGACGCCGCCCCCGACGAGCCGGTGGCCGAACCGATCGTGCGCGGACGGCTGGAGATGGACCCGGCGCGCCATCGGGTAAAATGGATGGGCCGCGACGTGACGCTGACGGTGACCGAATTCCTGATCCTGGAAACGCTCGCCCAGCGCCCCGGCGTGGTCAAGAATCGCAACCAGCTGATGGATGCCGCCTATCAGGATGACGTCTATGTCGACGACCGCACCATCGACAGCCACATCAAGCGCCTTCGCCGCAAGTTCCGCGAAGTCGACCATGAATTCAACGCAATCGACACTCTCTATGGCGCCGGCTACCGTTTCTCCGAAGAAGTCTGACGCGGGCGCGGGGTGGAACTGGTCCGGCCGGATCAGCCTGACCCCGCGCATCCTGGCGGTCAATGTGTTCGCGCTGGCGCTGCTGGCGGGCGGCTTCTTCTATCTCGACAGCTATCGCACGCGCATCGTCGACGATCGGCTGCAACAGTCGGCGCGGGAATTGCAGCTGCTGGCCATCGGTCTGGAAAATGCGCCTGCGGATCGGCAGAACGCCCTGATCGCGGCTTATGCGCGGCAGACGGAAGACCGGGTCCGCCGCTATGATGCGCAAGGCCGGCTGATCGCGGACAGTTTCACGATGAGTGCGCCGCGCTATCGCCTGCGCCTGCCCGCCGAGGAGGAATGGCAGCGGCATGTCGCCCGCTTCCTCGACAAGCTGATCGACCGTGTCGTGTCCGCCGACCGGCCACCCAATTTCGAGGAACCGGCGATCGACCGGGCGCAGGCCTGGCCCGAGCTGGTCCTTGCCCGCAGCAGCGGTCACACCCAGGCGGTGAACCGCTATGCGCCCGACCGCACTTTCATGATTTCGGCGGCCGTGAATGTGAAGGACGGCAGCAGCCTGCTCGCCACCGAAAATGCCCGCGACATCACCCGCACGGTTCGGGCCGAGCGCTTTCGTCTGGGCATGGTGCTGGCGGCGGCGGTGCTGGCGTCGGTGCTGCTCTCGCTCTTTCTGGCGCGCACCATCGTGCGGCCGCTCCAGCGCCTCGCCCGGGCGGCGGTACGGGTGCGCCTCGGCCGTGCGCGTGAAGTGACCGTGCCGCGCCTGCCAGATAGGCGGGACGAGATCGGCATGCTGGCCCGCGCGCTCTCCGACATGAGCCACGCGCTGCGCCAGCGGATCGACGCCACCGACGCCTTTGCCGCCGACGTCAGCCATGAGCTTAAAAATCCCATCGCCTCGCTCCGTTCCGCGCTGGACGCGCTCGACCGGGTGGACAAGCCGGAACTGCGTGCCCAGCTGATGGCGATCGCGCAGGACGATGTCCGCCGGCTCGACCGGCTGGTGACGGACATTGCCGAGGCGTCCCGCATCGACGCCCAGCTGTCGCGCACCCGCTTCGAACCGATCGACCTTGGCCTGCTGATCGAGAAGATGGTCGTCGCCCGCGAAGCGCGCGGCGTGCCCCGCGGCATTCGCCTCGCCTTCGCGCGCCCGCGCAAGAATGTCGCCGTGGTGCTGGGCGAGGAGCAGCGGATCATCCGCGTGCTCGACAATCTGATCGACAATGCGGTGTCCTTTTCGCCCGATGACGGGCTGGTCCAGATCGTCGCCACGGTCGCGCACAATGAAGTGCTGGTGAGCGTCGAAGACCAGGGGCCCGGCGTCCCCGAAGCCGAGCGCGAGCATGTCTTCCGCCGCTTCCACAGCGTCCGCCCGGAACATGAGACGTTCGGCAAGCATTCGGGCCTGGGCCTCGCCATCGCCCGTTCCATCGTGGAGGGGCATCAGGGCAAGATCAGCATCGCCGACCGTGAGGATGCGCAGAGCGGCGCCTGCTTCATCATGCGCCTGCCCATGGCAGTGGAGCGCGACCCCGGCATCGTGTCGGAATAGGCGTGGACGCTCGAAGATTTGGAAGGGTGGAGGGCGGACGGTCCGCTTGCCTGCGCAGGAGCACGTTGCGCTTGATGGCTAACTTGACCATGATCCGCCATCCCAACTGCACCATAATTGGAACCGCCTCTGTTAATTCGATTTCCACCCGCGCCAACACGAGCTAATATGACGTCAAAGCGATAAGGCGATATGGCGTCGACACCTTCCTCCGAAACCCTGCATGCGACCAGCGTGGCGATCAACGGCCAGGCCGTGCTGCTCTGCGGCCCCAGCGGCATGGGCAAATCCGATCTGGCGCTGCGCCTGATCGATCGCGGCGCCGTACTGGTGAGCGACGATTATACCCGCGTGCTGGAGATTGAAGGCCGGCTGTTTGCCCGCGCACCAGACCGGATCGTCGGCATGATGGAAGTGCGCGGTCTTGGCCTTATTGAAATGCCCCATGCCGACAACGCCCCAGTGGCGCTGGCCGTCGACCTCAGCGACACGGTCGAGCGCATGCCGCTGGAACCCGCCTTGCGCCCAATTGCGGGTGTCGATGTTCCCGTGGTGCGGCTCGCCCCATTCGAAGCCTCTGCGCCGATCAAGGTGGAACTGGCGGTCAGGAGCATGGGCCTGAAGAGCATGAGCCTGTCGTGAATTCCCAGACGCCGAAGACCATCCTGCTCGTTTCCGGCCTGTCGGGCGCTGGCAAGACCACCGTGCTCAAGACGCTGGAGGACATGGGCTGGGAAGTGGTCGACAATCTGCCGCTGGTGCTGCTCGACCGGCTGCTCGACACGCCGCTGCCCGAAGGACATGACGAGGGGATCGACCGTCCCCTGGCGCTCGGCATCGATGCGCGCACCCGCGGCTTCGATGCCGGCGCGATCGTCCAGCGGATCAAGGCCCTGCGATCCCGCCATGGCCATGATGTCGAAACGCTGTTCCTCGACTGTTCGGGCGTGGAACTTGAACGCCGCTTTGCCGAGACTCGGCGCCGCCACCCGCTGGCCACCGATCGCCCTGCCCGCCACGGCATCGCCCGCGAGCGCGAACTGACCGAACCGCTGCGCCGCTGGGCCGATCAGGTGATCGACACCAGCAGCCTGACCAGCAACGGGTTGCAGCAGGAAATCCGCAACCGCTTCGCGCGCGAGGGGCTGTCCGACCCGGTGCTGACCATCCTGTCCTTCGGCTTTTCGCGGGGGGTGCCGCTGAACGCCGACCTGATGTTCGACATGCGCTTCCTGCGCAATCCGCATTGGGAAGAGGATTTGCGGCCGAAGACCGGCCTCGATCCCGACGTGTCCGCCTATATCATGGAAGACCCCGTTTATGAGGAGTCAATCCAGCGGATCGAACAATTGCTGACCCTGCTGCTGCCGCGCTATGCGGAGGGTGGAAAAAGCTACATTACCGTTGCTTTCGGATGTACAGGCGGTCGCCACCGTTCGGTCCATGTGGCCGAGCGCGTCGCCAGAGACTTGCAAGACGCGGGTTTTTCGCCCACCGTCTCGCACCGAAATATGGAATCAGCGCCCCAGAACGCCCTGGAGAAGCGCAGACCGGGAGGCCCGAAAGCAAAATCCATGAAAAACAGGTGGGCCACATAAGCAAGATGATTGGACTGGTACTCGTCACCCATGGATCGCTGGCGACGGAATTTGTCGTCGCGATGGAGCATGTGGTCGGTCCGCAGCAGCAGATCGAAACCATCTGCATTGGCCCCGAGGATGACATGGAGATGCGCCGCACCGACATTGCGGACGCAGTCGTGCGCGTCAATGACGGGTCGGGCGTCATCCTGCTGACCGACCTGTTCGGCGGCACCCCGTCGAATCTTGCCATTTCGTTGCTGAAGGCCGGCGAGATCGAAGTGATCGCGGGCATCAACCTGCCCATGCTGATCCGCCTGGAAAGCGCGCGCAAGGTGATGGACGTGCGCCAGGCCGTCGGCGCCGCGCGGGAGGCGGGTCAGAAATATATCAGCGTTGCATCGGAACTGTTGGGCAGCACCACATGAGCGAAATCAGCCAGGAAGTCAGGATCAGCAACCGGCGCGGCCTGCATGCCCGCGCCAGCGCGAAGTTCGTGACTCTGGCCAGCGGCCTCCCCGCGCAGATCACCGTGCGCAAGGACGGCAGCGAGGTCACGGGCACTTCCATCATGGGCCTGATGATGCTCGGCGCAGCGATGGGGGACAGTATCACGATCAGCGCCATCGGTCCGGATGCGGCCGATTCGCTGGGCAAGCTGGTCACTCTGGTCGAAGACAAATTCGGCGAGGAATAGGGCAAGCCCCCTGCCAAGCCTTTGTTAAACATCGCCACGCCATTAATATAGGATAAGATTGAACGAGAGTCGCGGGGCGCGGAAGTAGCCGCGTCACCCATTGAGGTGCACTGGCAATGCTCGATCCTAAGCTGATGGACGAACCGGCGCGGATGGCCGCGCTCGAACGCTACGAAGTTCTCGACACGCCCGGCGAAGCCTCTTTCGACCGCATCACCGATCTGGTCCGCAGCATATTGGACGTGCCGATTTCCGCCGTCTCGCTGGTGGACGCGGATCGGCAATGGTTCAAATCGATCGCTGGCCTCGATGCCAGACAAACCGCCCGCGACATCGCCTTTTGCGCTCACACCATCAGCCAGCGCGGGCCGATGGTCGTCACCGATGCCAGGGAGGATGCGCGTTTTCGCGACAACCCGCTGGTGACCGGCGATCCTAATATCCGCAGCTATGCCGGCATCCCGCTGGAAACCCCCGACGGCTATAATATTGGCTCGCTCTGCGCGATCGACACCGTGCCGCGCCAGTTCAACCCCGGCCAGATCGCCATTCTCCAAAGCCTGGCGGCCCTGGTGGTCGAGCAGCTGGAGCTACGCCGCATTGCCGAGCGCGATCATCTGACCGGCGCGCTCACCCGGCGCGCCTTCCTGGGCGAGATGAACCGTGCCATCGCCCTGTTCGAACGGCATCAGCGTCCTGCCAGCCTGCTGCTTTTCGACATCGACCATTTCAAGCGCATCAACGACAGTCACGGCCATCCGGTCGGCGATCAGGTGATCCACGGCATCGCGCGGCTTTGCACGGGCTTGCGACGTCCCAGCGATTCACTTGGCCGGCTTGGCGGCGAGGAATTCGGCATATTGCTGCCCGAAACCTGCAGGGAGGATGCCGCCCGGGCCGCGCAACGCTTCTGCGAAGCCATTGCCGCGACAGAAATTTCGGGCGCGCCGCCCTTGCGCGCCACGGCAAGCTTTGGCGTGGCAGAGCTGCGCGCGGATTGGCCGACCAGCGAAAGCTGGCTGGCGGTGGCGGACATGGCGCTCTACGAAGCCAAGCGTTCCGGCCGCAACCGGATCGCCGTGGCGCGCCACGACGCCTCGCACGCGGCCTGAAGCTTCCCCTACCCTTTTACGCGATCCGCCTATAGAGAGGCCGTTTCGGCGACCTTCAAAAAGGCGAGAGACAGGATCGTGGCGCGAGAAATCACCGGATTTTCCAACCCGCTGGTGAAGCGCGTCCGCTCCCTGCGCGAGAAGAAGTTCCGCAAGGCCGAAGGGCTGTTCCTCGCGGAAGGCCTGCGCATCCTGACCGAAGCGCGCGAGGAAGGCGTGTTGCCCGAAATGCTGTTCCATGCCGGATCGAACCACCCCCTCGCCGCCGAGCTGATCGCGGCGATGGAGGCGGCGGGCGGCGATGTCATCGAAACCACGCCCGACATCCTCTCGAAAATCTCCGGCAAGGACAATGCGCAGGCGGTGGTCGGCGTCTATCGCGACCGGTTGACCCCGCTGGCGAAGCTCGACCGCAGCAAGGCGGATATCTGGATCGTCGCGCAGTCGCTGCGCGATCCCGGCAATCTGGGCACGATTCTGCGCACCGGCGATGCGGTCGGCGCGGGCGGCCTGATCCTGATCGACGATTGCGTCGACCCCTTTTCGGTCGAATCCGTGCGGGCGAGCATGGGGGCGCTCTTCACCCAGTCCATCACCCTGGCGCGCTGGGGCGAGTTCATGCACTGGCTGCGGGAGGGACCGGGCGAACTGATCGGCACCAGCCTGAAGGCGACCCATGACTATCAGGAGCCACGCTACCAAAGCCCCAGCTTCCTGCTGGTCGGCAATGAAGCGCAGGGCCTGCCCGAAAGCTATGAGGCCGAATGCGACCTGCTGGTGAAAATGCCGATGCTGGGCAAGGCCGACAGCCTGAATGCGGCCGTGGCCTGTGCGGTCATGGCCTATGAATTGCTGAACCAGAAACGGACCCAGGGACAAGCGGGGAAATAGACGATGGCGAGGGGCGAACAGGGGATGGAAGCAGTTGCCGGGAAAACGGGCGGGATCGGCGCGATGCTGCGCCACAAGCGGGTGCTGGCGGCGAGCCTGATCGGCACTGCGGTCGAATTTTACGACTTCTATATCTATGCGACCGCCGCAAGCCTTGTCTTCGGGCCCCTTTTCTTCCCCGCCTCCTCTCCCTCGGCCCAATTGCTGGCGGCCTATGGCAGCCTCGCCCTCGCCTTTTTTGCCCGGCCTTTGGGCGCAGCGGTGTTCGGCCATTATGGCGACCGCATCGGACGCAAGGCGACGCTGGTGACGTCGCTGATGCTGATGGGCGGCTCTACACTGGCCATCGGTTTCCTGCCGACCTATCAGAGCATTGGTTGGTGGGCGCCGCTGATCCTTTGCGTCCTGCGCTTCGGACAGGGCTTCGGCCTTGGCGGCGAATGGGGCGGCGCAGCGCTGCTGGCGGTGGAAAACGCCCCTCCGGGCTGGCGCGCGCGCTTCGGCATGTTCCCGCAATTGGGCGCGCCGGTCGGCTTCCTCGCCGCCAACGGGCTGTTCCTGTTACTGGGCATGTTCCTGACCGACAGGGACTTCTTCGCCTGGGGCTGGCGCCTGCCCTTTCTCGGCAGCGCGGTGTTGGTGTTGCTGGGCCTGTGGATTCGCCTGAAGCTCACCGAAACGCCGGAATTCGCCGCTGCCCGCGCGGAGGCTCCCCCGCCCGCCGTGCCGCTGGCCACGCTGTTCCAGAGCCATTTGGGCGCCGCGATCGCCGGCACTTTCGCCTGCGCCGCCTGCTTTGCGGTCTATTATATCGCGACCGCCTTTGCGCTGGGTTATGGCACGACCACGCTCAGGATCGACCGCGAAACTTTTCTCGCGATCCAGTTGGGCGCGATCCTGTTCATGGCGGTCAGCATCGTCATCGCCGGCTGGTGGTCGGACAGGAGCAGCCCGACCCGCGTTCTGGTCGCCGGCTGCATCGGCACCGTGCTGATGGGCCTCATCTTCGGTCCCGCCATGGGCACCGGGCAATTGCTGCCGATCTTCCTGATCCTCAGCCTCGCCCTGTTCCTGATGGGCTTCGTCTACGGGCCGCTGGGCGCCTATCTGCCGCATCTCTTCCCGGTGCAGCTGCGCTATACCGGCGCCTCCTTCGCCTTCAATCTGGGCGGGATCATCGGCGGCGCGCTCGCGCCGATCGTCGCGACCTGGCTGATCGGGATGCAGGGCGTGGCGCTGGTGGGGCTCTATATGTCGGCGGCGGCGGCGATCAGCCTGGGCGGGCTGTGGTTCACGAGCAGGCAGCCGCGATAGATTTATATGCCCAAAACGAAAGCAGGCGACGCTCCGGGGAACGCCGCCTGCCTGTCTTTCGCAAGCCGTCAGGCCGCGAGGATCATCAATCCTCGCTGCGCACGTCGCGACGCTCGGCGATGCGAGCGCGCTTGCCGGTGCGGCCGCGCAGATAGTAGAGCTTCGCACGACGCACGACGCCACGACGGACGACGGTGATCGAATCGATGTTCGGCGAATAGAGCGGGAAGACGCGCTCCACACCCTCACCGAAGCTGATCTTGCGCACGGTGAAGTTGCTGCCCATGCCCTTGTTCGAGCGGGCGATGCAGACGCCTTCATAGTTCTGGACGCGACTGCGCTCGCCTTCGACGACCTTCACGCCGACGCGCAGCGTGTCACCGGGGCGGAAATCAGGGATATCCTTGGCGAGGGCCGCGATGTTCTCGGCCTCGATCTGCTGGATCAAGTTCATAACTCAAGTCCTACTTTTCGCGTTGCGCACCAGAGGGCGACTGGTCCCGAACGCCGATATGACGTTCCCAAAGGTCCGGCCGCCTTAGCCGTGTATCCTCTTCCGCCCTTTGTTTCCGCCAGGCGGCGATTTTCGCATGATCCCCCGATCGCAACACCTCAGGGATCATACGCCCTTCCCATTCAACAGGTCGGGTATAGTGCGGATATTCGAGAAGGCCGCTTTCGAAGCTCTCTTCATCCCCACTGGAAGCGGCGCCCATTACACCGGGAAGCAGGCGGATGCAAGCATCCAGCAGCATCAGAGCGCCCATCTCTCCACCGGAGAGGATGATGTCGCCCATGCTGATTGGCTCGACCGGGCGAGCCTCGAAAATACGCTCGTCAAAACCCTCGAACCGGCCGCAGAGGATGGTGGCTCCGGGACCGGCGGCCAACTCGCGAATGCGGCGCTGGGTGATCGGCGCGCCACGCGGCGTCATGGCGATGACAGGCAGGTCCGGGCGCTTGTCCAGCGCATGATCGATGGCGAGGCCAAGGATATCCGCGCGCAGCACCATGCCCGCGCCACCGCCCGCAGGAGTATCATCGACCGTCCGATGCTTGTCGGTGGCGAAGTCGCGAATGTGGATGGGGTCGCACGCCCATCTGCCCTCGCTGAGCGCCCGCCCTGCCAGCGACACGCCCAGCGGCCCCGGAAACATCTCAGGATAGAGCGTCAATATCTGCGCCTGAAAGCTCACGCCTTGCGCGCCTTGAGCCACGCCCCCGCCATGCCGCCCAGCAGCGACACCGCGCCGCCGCCCATCAGCGCCATGCCGATCGCCCGCAACAGGTCGGCAAAGGGCCGCTCGGGGTCCATCAGGGCCGGCAGCAGGAACAGCATCGGAATGGGGATGACCAGGCCCACCGCCGCAGCGACCTTCAGACCGCGGGGCCAGGACATGGCGAACAGGCGCCATCCTGCGGCAACCATCAGTAGCAGATAGAGGGCGGCCAGAATCCTAGGCATCGGACGATCCGCTATCAGGCCGCGAAGGCGGCTTCGATGACGGCCCGCTCATCCGCTATCCTGACCGCGTGCATCGGCGCCATGAAGCGCTTCCCGTTGGGACGCTCCACCTCAATGATGTCACCGGCGCCGAAATTCTCGACCGCAACGACATGACCCAGCCCTTCGCCATCGCTGGAAAAGCAGGGCAGGTCGATCAGGTCGGCATGATAATATTCGCCTTCCCCCAAGGGAGGCAAAGCCGAGCGGGGAACGGTGAGTTCCGTGCCGCGCAGCGCTTCCGCCGCGGTGCGATCGCCAACCTCGGCGAAACGCGCGACCGCGCCATTGGGGCCGGGACGCACGGACTTCAGGGTCAGCCTGGCGCCCGTTGCATCGAAGCTGCCATAGGATTTGAGCGTTTCCACCCCTTCTCCGAACAGCTTCAGACGGACTTCGCCCGCCACTCCATGAGCGCCAATGATGACGGCGAGAGTGACGGGCTTGTCGGTCAAGTCGATCAGCCTTCAGCCGATTCTTCAGCCGGAGCGGCTGCTTCAGCGGGCGCTTCGGCCGGAGCGGCAGCGGCTTCGGCAGCAGCAGCCTTGGCGGCTTCGGCAGCTTCAGCGGCCTCGGCAGCCTTGGCGGCGCGGTCTTCGGCGCGATCCTTGGCCTTCTGACCCGGCTCAGCCTTTTTCGGGTTGCTGCGGGCAGCGCGTTCCTTCACGCCGGCGGCGTCGAGGAAGCGGGCGACGCGGTCGGTCGGCTGGGCGCCGGCGGCAACCCAGTGCTTCGCGCGCTCGACATCCAGAACGACGCGCTTTTCATCGCCCTTGGGCAGGACCGGGTTGTAGCTGCCGATACGCTCGATGAACTTGCCGTCACGCGGGGCGCGGCTGTCGGCCACGACGATGCGGTAATAGGGGCGCTTCTTGGAGCCGCCGCGCGACAGACGGATGGA
>NZ_JALDYQ010000150.1:0-3072 GCF_032153725.1 Sphingobium sp.
CAAAATTCTTACATGGTGGTAAGGACATCGTGAGAAATGGCAAATTTAACCGATCACAGCACGCCTGAAAGCCGTGCCAGACCGGAGCCGCCGCCCACATGTCCCTTCATCAATCTACAATGTCAAAGAACCGACAACTTAAACCGGACAACCATCCCTCCCCGATCCTTGCGTTCCGGGGGACCTGGTGTCCGTCTATGTTGGCGACCGTCCAATCCGCCGCCTCAGTGGCTGCGTCCCGTCCGGTGAGGCGGCATATATGGAGGGCTTCCCGAACCGTCAAACCCTTTTTGCATTTTTGTTTCAGAATTTTTTGGGAGTTGCCGATAGAGGGGTGCACGAGGCAGGAACGCCCCAAATATGGGAATGATGATGGGTTTGCAGGACGCCGACGCGGACGACGCCGGATTTGGAACACGGATAAGGAGCGCGATTCTTTGGCGGTCCGGCAGCCAGATCCTGTCGCAGATGCTGAGCTGGGTCGTGACGCTGGCGGTGATCCGGCTGCTCGATCCGGCCGATTATGGCCTGTTCGCCATGACTCAGGTGATTTTGAACTTCGCCACCTTCCTGAACGGCTATGGGCTGGTGAGCGCCCTAGTGCAGTCGGAGGCGCTGGAGTCGCACCGGCTGCGGCAGGCGTTCGGGATCATGCTGCTGCTAAACGGCGGGCTGGCGCTGGCGCAGTTGGTCATCGCGCCGCTGGCGGCGGGCTATTATGATCAGCCGATGGTCGCGCAACTGTTGCGCGTGCAGGCGCTGCTCTACCTTTCCACTCCTTTCATCTCGATACCCGAAGCCATTATGGGGCGGGCGATGGATTTCCGGCGGCCCGCGCTGGTCAATCTGATCGCGGCCATTGCCTCTGCGGCGGTGGCGTTGACCGGAGCGCTTTCGGGATGGGGGGTGTGGACGCTGGTGTTCGCGCCGATCGCCGGATTCTGGGTCAAAGGGGTGGGCTATGTACTCGCCACCGGGTTCCGCCCGATCCCCAGCTTCGATTTTCGCGGGACCGGGGCGATGGTGACCTATGGCGCATCGTTGCTCGGCGGGCAGCTGTTCTGGATCGTGCAGAGTCAGGCGGATATCTTCATCGGCGGGCGCGTGCTGGAGCCGCATCAACTGGGCCTTTATGCGGAGGCCCTGTTCCTGACGCAGATTTTCGTCAGCAAATTCATCCCGCCGCTGAATGACGTCGCCTTTCCCGCCTATGCGCGGATGCAGAAGGACCCGGCGCGAATCGCCTGGTCCTTTTGCAAGGCGGTGCGATTGCTGTTGCTGATTTCCTGTCCGGTCTATCTGGGCATGGCGGCGACCGCGGGACCGCTGGTCGAAACGCTGTTCGGGACGAAATGGCGTGAAATGGCGCCCTTTGTGGCCATTCTGGCGCTCGCCATGCCATTCATGACGTTGCAGGTGATGTTCGCGCCGGTCAGCAATGCGATCGGCCGGCCGGGGACGACCGCGCGCGTGGCGGCGGTGGGCGCGGTGCTGATGCCCGCCGCCTTCTTCATCGGGATAAGATTCGGCGCGATGGGCCTTGCCTGGGCATGGCTTTGCGGCTTCCCGATCCTCACGCTGATTACCGCCCGATTGGCGGGCGTCCCCATGGGATTGCGGCTGATCGACCTGATGCGCGCGGCGGCGCCGGGGCTTGGCTGTTCGATATTGATGGCCGGAGCCGTGCTGGCGATCGATCTCATGCTGCCGCCGCTCGCTGCGCCGATCCGGTTGGGCATATTGGTGCCGGTGGGGGGGATTGCATTCCTGGCCGCGCTGATGCTGTGCGCGCGGGGCGCATTGATGGAGCTGGTCGCGCTCGTCATCCGGCGGGCGCCGCCGGCGCAGGCGCCCGCCTGAAGCCGGTCAGGCCGTCTGGATATAGTCGCGCAACGCCGCCGCTTCCGATTCGATGCTGTCGATGCGGAACTTCACGAGATCGCCGATCGACACCAGGCCAATCAGCGCGCCGTCGACCACGACAGGCAAATGCCGGATGCGCCGCTTCGTCATCAGCGACAGGCAGTGAATCACCGGCGTCCGCCCGTCGGTGGTGATGGCTGGCGCGGTCATGATCTCTCCGACCGGGCGCTCCAGCACAGCGGCTCCCTCCTGCGCGACGCGATAGACCAGGTCGCGTTCGGAGAAGATGCCGACCACCCTGCCGTCATCGACCACCGGCACGCAGCCTATCCGCCGTTCCGCGAGCAACCGCACCACGGAAAGGACCGTGTCGCCCGATTGCGCCTGGACGACATCCTGCCCCTTGCGTTGCAAAATCGCCGCGATCGTCATGATCCATCTCCCTCCCTGTCGACCAAATGCCTCAGTCCCTTGATGATCCCACGTTCACACCCCAAAAGAAAGGGATGACGCGCAAACAAGGACTTGATGATCCCCAGATCGCAAAAGTCGCATGGCGGCGCTTTCGCCGCATCATGCTGTGGATGGCGCTGGGTGGCGCATCCTGCGTCGGCGCGGCAATCGCCTTTCTGCGTTGGTGGGTTGGGCCGATGCCGATCCACATGGTCATCGCGACCATATTGGGTGTCTGGTTGACCTTCATGCTGGGGACCGGTTTGATGGCGCTGACATTCCTGTCCAGCGGGACAGGCCATGACGAGCAGGTCATGGACCGGATGAAAGACGAGGATTTCCTTGATGACTGAACAGAGGGGCGAAGTGGTGTTGCGGGTGATGCCCCGCATTGCGGACATCAATGCCAACGGCCATATCTTCGGCGGATGGGTGCTGAGCCAGATGGATATAGCGGGCGGCATCATCGCCGCCCGGATCGCGCGGGGCGCCGTCGCCACCGTCGCGATCGAGGGCATGAAGTTCATCACGCCCATCCTGCTGGGCGATATCGTGTCGGTTTATGCCCATGAGGAGCGGCGGGGGCGGACATCCATGGCCATCCGCGTCGATGTCGTGGCGACGCGCGGCGCGCAAGAGATACAGGTCGAACTGACCAGCGGTCTGTTCACCTTCGTCGCCCTTGATGAAAATCATCGGCCGCGACCGCTGCCCGTCAACTGATCCTGGACGTCGCCGCACAGAAAAGGGGGGGCC
>NZ_JALDYQ010000027.1:0-58403 GCF_032153725.1 Sphingobium sp.
GCGCCGGCCTGTCACGCCGGAGGTCGCGGGTTCGAGCCCCGTCACTCGCGCCACTCTCTTCGGATCGAGTGATTTTGCTGGATTTCCCCTTTATTGGCGATGTGGCGGGTTTCGACCAATACTGGTCATTAAGCGAAACGTGCTCCTGCGCAGGCAGGAGCCCAGTTCAGACGTTGCAGTGATGAGGTGAGGGCGGGACTGGGTTCCTGCCTGCGCAGGAACACGGTGCGCTTCAAGGAACGCGCGGCTAAGCCGACCATCCGCTCTCCACCCCAATCTCTCCCTTAGAAATTTCTCCAGCGCCCTGTTTCCATCCATGCCAACAGGCGCCTGAGCGGCAAAATCCAGATCCAGATCAGGCCGAGGAAGAGATAAATCGGCACCTGCACGATCATCGGCAGGCGGCCGATAAGGCCTGACAGACTGCCGATCAGCACCGCCCAGAGCGCGATCAGCCCCAATATGATGAACATGCCCGCGGGCTTGCGCCAGCTTGGCTTGTAGGTGTGGCGAGGGTCGATGCTCATGCCTCCCCCCCTTCGATCAGTTCGACTTCGGTCAGGATCAGGTGCAGCGGCAAATCCCAAGGGTCGGCGGGCAGATCGTCATGTTCCTGCACCGACCAGGCGAGGCCGATGCGCAGGGCGTCGGGATAGCGCGCGAACACCCGGTCATAATAGCCGCCGCCCTGCCCCAGCCGGTTCATCGCCCGGTCGAAGCCGATGAGCGGCGCGATGATGACGTCCGGCGTCACCGGATCGCCAGCGGGTTCGGGATGGCTGGTGCCGAACAGGCCAGGGAAAAGCTGGCCTTCGGGGTTCCAGCCCAGGAAATCCATGCTGCCCAGGCGATCGATCACGCGCGGCAGGGCGACCGTCTTGCCCATGGCTTGCAACGGCGCCGCGAGCCGTTGAGCGGGGGCTTCGTCGTCGAGGCCCATATAAAGCGCCACCACCCGCGCGTCGGCCAGCCGCCGGGCGAGGGGCGAGGGGAGCACCTTGAACGCCAGCCGGTGCGCCAGCGGATCGAGCGAGGCCACGAAATCGCGGCGCCTTTGCCGGGCAATGGCGCGCAGGGCCGCCTTTTCGGTGTCGTCGCTCATGATGTGATCCGGGTTGCGGGAGGAGGGTGACGGGACCGCCTCGGCCGTGTGCTGGAATATCCTCTGACGCCTCAACGTCAGGTGGGAACCATGTAGATCGGGCCGGAGCCCGCCCAGGGACAGTCCCCGTGGATGTGATTATCGCCTCAGGGATGTTCGCTAAAGCTCGTACCGCGCAGTGCCCGTCGCCTTCCTATCTAGGCTTGCGCCGTGGCGGCGACAAGTCTCTCGCGCAGCTTTTCTATACGGTCGGTGAGGGATTCGAGCGCGCGGACGGCGGGTTCGTCCTCCGGCTCCAGCGCCAGGGTCTGTTGCCGGCCGATCGCCTCCCGCTTGAGGTCATTGAGTTCGTCGGCCAGAAAGAGGGCGGCGAACAGCAATGTGCGCACTTCGGTCAGGCCGGGCGTGTTCTGCTGGGCGAGGCGTGCCTTGCGCTCGATCAGGTTGGCGAGATGCGCCAGATGCGCTTCCTCGCCGTCGCGGCAGCGCAGGTCGTAGACGCGCCCGGCGATATGCAATGTGGTTTCAGCCACCGGCCTGTTCCTTCAAATCCTGGCCCTTCAATTCGGTGATGAGACTGTCCAGCGATCGAAGTGCTGCGCGGGCAGCCGCAGCGTCAACGCCGGAGGAGGGTTCGGCGGCGGCGGCCGATAAAAGGCCATCCCCATCCTGTTCGAGCCGGTCGATCGCACGCTCCAGCGCGCGGATCGCCTGCATCATGCGGTCACTTGCCATGTCCCACGCATAGACAAAGTTTTCGCCGCGCAAAAGCCGTCATTCGGCGGCTTGGCGCACCCCAGGGGCCACCCGCAGTTGACGCCTAGTCGCTGAGTCGACAAAGGGAGCGCAAACTCGACTCGACGGCCTTAACAGGGGGCCGCTTGCAAGCCAGGAAAGACGCCGCTTCGATGACCGTTTCCGAAAAGTCGCTCGCCAACGCCATCCGGGCGCTCTCCATGGATGCGGTACAGGCCGCCAATAGCGGCCATCCGGGCATGCCGATGGGCATGGCGGACGTCGCCACCGTGTTGTTCGGCGATTATCTGAAGTTCGATCCGAAGGCGCCGAAATGGGCCGACCGCGATCGTTTCGTGCTGTCGGCGGGCCATGGGTCGATGCTGATCTATTCGCTGCTGCACCTGACCGGCTATGCGAAGCCGACGATGGAGGACATCGCCAACTTCCGTCAGCTGGGCAGCCCCTGCGCCGGGCATCCGGAGAATTTCGAGCTGGCGGGCGTGGAAGCGACCACCGGGCCGCTGGGTTCGGGCCTCGCCACCGCCGTCGGCATGGCGATTGCCGAGCGGCATCTGAATGCGCAGTTCGGGGATGAGCTGGTCGATCACCACACCTGGGTGCTGGCCGGGGACGGTTGCCTGATGGAAGGCATCAACCATGAAGCCATCGGTCTGGCGGGGCATCTGAATCTGGGCCGTCTGATCGTGCTGTGGGACGATAACAAGATCACCATCGACGGTTCGATCGACCTGTCGAGCAGCGAGGATGTGCGGGCGCGTTTCGCGGCCACCGGCTGGCATGTCGTGTCGTGCGACGGGCATGACGTGGCCGATGTGCGCCGGGCGATCGATGAGGCGCTGGCCGATCCGCGCCCGTCGCTGGTCGCCTGCGCCACCAAGATCGGTTACGGCGCGCCGAACAAGGCGGGCACGTCGGGCGTTCATGGCTCGGCCCTGGGCGAAGCGGAAGTGGCTGCGGCCCGTGAGTTCCTGGGCTGGACGGCTGAGCCTTTCGTGATCCCCGAGGATATCGCCGCTGCGTGGCGCGCTATTGGCGCCAAGGGCGGGGACGCCCATGCCCTTTGGGCGGATCGCCTTGGCTCCAGCGCGCAGAAGGCGGAGTTCGAGCGCCGCATGGCTGGCGAATTGCCCGCAGGTTTTTCGCTCGAAGCCTATATCGACACGCTAATCGCCAATCCGCAGAAGGTCGCGACCCGCAAGGCGAGCGAGCTGGCGCTGGGCGCGATCAACGATCTGCTCCCTGAAACGCTGGGCGGTTCGGCGGACCTGACCGGTTCCAACAACACCAAGACCAAATCGACCGGGCCGCTGACCAGGGACGATTATGCGGGCCGTTACGTCTATTACGGCATTCGCGAGTTCGGTATGGCCTGCGCGATGAACGGCATGGCGCTGCATGGCGGCGTCATTCCTTATGGCGGCACCTTCCTGGTCTTCTCGGACTATATGCGTGCTGGCATTCGTCTGGCGGCGCTCCAGCAAACCCGCGCGATCCATGTGTTGACCCATGACTCCATCGGTCTGGGCGAAGACGGCCCGACGCACCAGCCGATCGAGCATGTCATGTCGCTGCGCATGATTCCGAACCTCGATGTCTATCGTCCGGCGGATATCGTCGAGACGGCGGAATGCTGGGAATTGGCGCTGAAGGACGCGACCGGCCCGTCGGTGCTGGCGTTGACCCGTCAGAATCTGGCGCAGCTTCGTACGGAGAAGAGCGAAAATCTGTCGGCCAAGGGCGCCTATCGCCTGAAGGCGGCGCAGGCCGGGCGCAAGGTGGTGCTGGTCGCCACCGGTTCGGAAGTCGAGATCGCCGTCGCCACCGCCGCGCTGCTGGAAGAGCAGGGCATTGGCGCGGACGTCGTCTCCATGCCGAGCTGGGCCCATTTCGAAGCGCAGCCGCAGGCGTATAAGGATGATCTCCTTCCGCACCATGTCCTGCGCTGCTCGATCGAGGCAGGGACGACTTTCGGCTGGGAGCGTTATGTCGGCATTGCCGGCCTGCGCTTCGGCCTCGATAGTTTCGGTGCTTCGGCTCCGGCGGAAGTGCTTTACGATCATTTCGGCCTGACCGCCGCCAAGATCGCGCCCAAGATCGTGGCCGCGCTCGACTGAACATTCAAGACCAATCGGAAAACGGGAGATAACAGCAGTGGCAACGAAGGTAGCAATCAACGGTTTCGGCCGCATCGGCCGTCTGGTGGCGCGCGCCATTCTGGAACGCACCGATCATGATCTGGAACTGGTGAGCATCAACGATCTGGGCGACGCCAAGTCCAATGCCCTGCTGTTCAAGCGTGACAGCGTCCACGGCAATTTCCCGGGCGACGTCAGCGTCGACGGCGATTTCCTGGTCGTCAACGGCAAGCGCATCGCCGTCACTGCCGAGCGTGACCCCGCCAAGCTGCCGCATGCCGCGCAGGGCGTCGACATTGCGCTGGAATGCACCGGCATCTTCGCCAGCAAGGAAAAGGCGAGCGCGCATCTGACCGCCGGTGCCAAGCGCGTCGTCATCTCCGCCCCCGCGTCGGGCGTCGACAAGACCATCGTATTCGGCGTCAACCATGACGCGCTGAGCGCTGACGATGTGGTGATCTCGAACGCCAGCTGCACCACCAACTGCCTCGCGCCGCTGGCGAAGGTCCTGCACGATGCCATCGGCATCGAACGCGGCTTCATGACCACGATCCACAGCTACACCAACGACCAGAACACGCTGGACCAGCTGCACAGCGACATGCGCCGCGCCCGCGCCGCTGCCCTGTCGATGATCCCGACCACCACCGGCGCCGCTCGCGCCGTGGGTGAGGTTCTGCCGGAACTCAAGGGCAAGCTGGACGGTTCGTCGGTGCGCGTGCCGACCCCGAACGTCTCGGTCGTCGACCTGAAGTTCGACGCCAAGCGTCCGACCACCGTTCAGGAAGTCAACGAGCTGCTGAAGGCGGCTTCGGAAGCGGGGCCGCTCAAGGGCGTACTCGGCTATTCGGACGAGCCGCTGGTGTCGATCGACTATAATAGCGATCCGCGCAGCTCGACCGTCGACAGCCTGGAAACGGCCGTGATCGACGGCACGCTGGTCCGCGTGCTGAGCTGGTACGACAATGAATGGGGCTTTTCGAACCGCATGATCGACACCACCGGTGTCGTGGCGAAGTTCCTCTAAAAGCCAACAGCCCCGCCGGACCATCCGGCGGGGTTTTTAATCACTGACGACAAACCGCTACAGGGAGCGATCATGGCCAAGCCGTTCAAGACACTCGACGACATGGGGGACATCACGGGCAAGGTGGTGCTGGTGCGCGAGGATCTGAACGTGCCGATGCAGGATGGCTCCGTCAGCGACGACACCCGCCTGCGCGCCGCCATGCCGACCGTGCTGGAACTGGCCGATCGCGGCGCCAAGGTGTTGATCCTCGCCCATTTCGGCCGCCCCAAGGGGCAGAAGAACCCGGAATATTCGCTGTCCAAGATCACCCGGCCGCTGACCGCGGTGCTGGGGCGCGAGGTGCAGTTCATTCCCGATTGTCAGGGCGAAGCGGCGACCGACGGCATCGCGGTGATGCGCAATGGCGACATCGCGATCCTGGAGAACACCCGCTTCCATGCCGGTGAGGAGAAGAATGATCCGGCGCTGGCCGACGCCATGGCGGCGATCGGCGATCTCTATGTCAACGACGCTTTCTCCGCCGCGCACCGCGCCCATGTTTCGACCGAGGGGCTGGCGCACAAGCTGCCTGCGTTCGCGGGGCGTTCGATGGAGAAGGAACTGGATGCGTTGCAGGCCGCGCTGGGCGAGCCGGTGAAGCCGGTCGCGGCGGTCGTCGGTGGGGCGAAGGTTTCGACCAAGCTCGACGTGCTCAACAACCTCGTCGCCAAGGTCGATCATCTGATCATCGGCGGCGGCATGGCCAACACCTTCCTCTATGCGCGCGGCGTCGATATCGGCAAGTCGCTGTGCGAGAAGGATCTGGCCGCGACGGCGGAAGCCATTTTCGACAAGGCGGAAGCGGCGGGCTGCACCATCCATCTGCCCTATGATGTGGTGGTGTCGAAGGAATTCGCGGCGAATCCGGCTTCCCTGCGCACCTGCAATGTCCATGAGGTAGCCGAGGATGAGATGATCCTCGATGTCGGCCCGGCGGCGGTGGAAGCGCTGGGCGATGCGCTCAAGAACTGCCGGACGCTGGTGTGGAACGGGCCGCTGGGCGCGTTCGAGATGGCGCCCTTCGACAAGGCGACCGTGGCGCTGGCCAAGACGGCGGCGGCGCTGACCAAGGAAGGCGGCCTCACCTCCGTCGCGGGCGGTGGCGATACCGTCGCGGCGCTCAACCATGCGGGCGTGGCGGGCGATTTCAGCTTCGTTTCCACCGCTGGCGGTGCTTTCCTGGAGTGGATGGAAGGCAAGGAACTGCCCGGCGTGAAGGCTCTGATGGCCTGATGATATTGCGGGATGCGCCTTGGAGAGTGGCGCGTCTCGCTCGACCGTGGACGCCGTGCAAGGCGTCCTTCCCATAGGCGCGCTGCTGATACAAGCGGCGCATCCAACAGAAAAGGTATGTGCAGATGCAGTTCGAGGACATGAAGGCGAAGATCGAGGGCGGCAACGGCTTCATCGCGGCGCTCGACCAGAGCGGCGGGTCGACGCCCAAGGCGCTCAAGGGCTATGGCATCGAAGAAGGCGCTTGGGGCTCCGAGGAAGAGATGTTCGGCCTGATCCACGCGATGCGCAGCCGCATCATCACCTCGCCGGTCTTTTCGGGCGAGAAGGTGCTGGGCGCGATCCTGTTCGAGCGCACCATGGACGGCGAAGCCGGTGGCAAGCCGGTGCCGCAGGCGCTGATCGAGCGCGGCGTCGTGCCCTTCATCAAGATCGACAAGGGCCTGGAGGATGAAGCCAATGGCGTGCAGCTGATGAAGCCCAATCCGGGCCTCGACACGCTGCTGCACCGCGCCAAGGCGCTGGGCGTGTTCGGCACCAAGGAGCGTTCGGTCATCAACCTTGCCAATCGCGAGGGCATTGCCGCTGTCGTCAGACAGCAGTTCGAGGTCGGGCAGCAGGTTCTGGCTGCTGGCCTCGTCCCGATCATCGAGCCGGAAGTCAACATCAAGAGCCCCGAGCGGACCGAGGCCGATCAGATCCTGCTGGAAGAGATCCTCAAGAATCTCGACGCGATGCCGGGCGACGACAAGGTGATGCTGAAGCTGTCGCTGCCGACCAGGGCCGGGCTGTTCGATCCGCTGGTCGATCATCCGCGCGTGTTGCGCGTCGTGGCCCTGTCGGGCGGCTTCTCGCGCGCCGAAGCCTGTGTCGAACTGGCCAAGAATCGCGGCATCATCGCCAGCTTCAGCCGCGCGCTGCTGAACGATCTGCGCCACCCGATGAGCGACGCCGAATTCAACGCGTCGCTGGGTGAAGCGATCGACGAAATCCACGGCGCCTCCACCCGGAAGGCTGCCTGATCCGGCATTCGGGACCACCGGCGCGCAGAGCGCCGGTGGTCAGCTGTTCCCGCGAACGGCAAAATGCGTTCCCTATTTGCCGCATTTTGCGAGCCGTCGACTGTTCCAGCCGACTTCAAAATGCTTTAGTGCGCGGTGATGACCGATTTCACCGACGAGGAACTGGCCCTCGATCCGCATTTCGCTGACCGTTTCGAGCCGGGCTTCCGGCCTGCCTGCCAGCTCTATCTCATTTCGCCGCCAAAGATCGAGGCGCGCTTTGTCGACAGCCTTGCTGCCGCCTTTGATGGAGGCAGCATTGCGGCCTTTCAGCTGCGGTTGAAGGACATCGATGAAGATGCCATCGCCCGCGCCGCCGAACCGATCCAGGCACTCTGTGCCGAACGCGACGTCGCTTTCATCATCAACGACAGCGCTGCGCTGGCCAAGCGGCTGGGCGCGGACGGCGTGCATCTGGGACAGGGGGACGGCGATCCCAGGGAGGCGCGCAAGCTGCTTGGGCCGAAGGTGCAGATCGGCGTCACCTGCCATGACAGCCGCCATCTGGCGATGGAAGCGGGAGAGGCTGGGGCGGACTATGTCGCCTTTGGCGCCTTTCATCCGACGATGACCAAGGAAACCCATCATCGCCCCGATCCGTCGATCCTGAGCTGGTGGACAGCGCTGTTCGAACTGCCCTGCGTCGCCATTGGCGGGGTGACGGCGGATAACGCCGCGCCGCTGGTGAAGGCGGGGGCCGATTTTCTCGCCGTAAGCAGCGCGGTGTGGAACCATCCGGACGGCCCGCAGGCAGGCGTGGCGGCTTTCAAGGCCGCGGGCCTCTAGCGCCGGCGGTTCGCAGCTTTCTTCAGTTCCGAGCGTTTCTCGCCTGTAATAAGGAGAGAATGGCCCGTGAAAACATATCCGTTGATCCTGTCGCTGCTCTGCGCGGCCTGCAACATGACGGTGACGGAGGCGAATGAAAGCGCCCAGTCAAATACTGTCTCCAATCAGGCACGGGAACCGGCCGCGCGGCCTGCGGCACCTGCCGCCGATCCCTATGCCTTCGTCGTCGTGCCGGAACCGGCCGGCGTGCCAGCTCGGGTGGAGACCGCGCTTCAGGCGCAGGTGGCGCTGGACCGGGCGGGCTTTTCACCCGGCGTGCTGGACGGGAAGGAGGGCATGTCCTTCACCAGCGCCCTGAAGGGGTTTCAGGAGGCGCGGGGGCTGCCCGTGAGCGGGCAATATGATGAGGCGACCGCAAGGGCGCTGCTGGGCGACAGGCCGCAGCCCGCGACATGGCTGGTGAGGATACCGGCGGGCTTTGCCAGGGGGCCGTTCTTTGCCGTGCCCAGGGATTTGAGCGAACAGGCGAAGCTGCCAGCGCTGGGCTACCGCAATCTGCTGGAGAAGCTGGCGGAGCGGTTTCATACGAAGCCGGAGGTGTTGATGGCGCTCAACCGGCCTGACATGCGCGTCGGAGCAGGTACGACCATCCGCGTGCCCGCGATCGCGAACCAGCCGGTCGCGCGGATCGAGGGGGATGAGCGTGGCTGGGGCGAGACGCTCGCCAGCCTGGGCGTCGCGAAGGATCAGCCGCAGGCCGATCATATCGTCGTCGACAGCTCGGATGGGGTGCTCAGAGCCTATGATGCGCAGAACCGGCTGATCGCGCAATTTCCCGCGACCATGGGATCGCAGCATGATCCTTTGCCGATAGGATCATGGGAAATCAAAGGGTTGAGCCAAAATCCTGATTTTCATTATAACCCCGATCTGTTTTGGGATGCATCGTCGACGGACCAGAAAGCGGTGTTGAAGCCCGGTCCCAATGGGCCGGTGGGCGTGGTATGGATTGACCTGTCCAAGCCGCATTACGGCATTCACGGCACGCCGGAACCGCAGACGATCGGGCGGACGGAAAGCCATGGCTGCATTCGGCTCACCAACTGGGATGCGGCGCGGCTGGCGCAGATGGTGCAATCCGGCGTCAAGGCAGTGTTCCAGCCATGAGGGCGCGCGGCTGGGCAGGGATCGGGCTGGCCGTTCTGCTCAGCGTGGCTT
The DNA here is from genome assembly GCF_032153725.1 of Sphingobium sp. GTDB lineage: Bacteria > Pseudomonadota > Alphaproteobacteria > Sphingomonadales > Sphingomonadaceae > Sphingobium. The sequence goes on from NZ_JALDYQ010000027.1 coordinate 9,364, forward strand.
TTCTGAAGATGTGCGTACGGATCGTGCCGGCGGATGCGCCGCTGCCGCTCGTTCCTGCGCGGCCTGCTGCGGCGGAAGAGGGGCTGCTGCTGATCCCGGTCGAAGGGGTGCCGCCGACGGCGCTCACGGACAGCTTTACCCGGGCACGGGCCAGCGGGGCGCGGGCGCATGATGCGATCGACATCATGGCGGCGCGAGGCCGGGCCGTGGTCGCGGCGGCGGACGGGCGGATTGACAAGCTGTTCTGGAGCGAGGAGGGAGGGCGGACTCTTTACGAGCGCTCCACGGACGGGCGGCGGATCTACTATTATGCGCATCTGGATGGCTATGCGCCGGGATTGGCGGAGGGGCAGGCGGTGCGGCGCGGGCAGCGGATCGGCAGCGTCGGCAGCACGGGCAATGCTGATCCGGCCGCGCCCCATCTGCATTTCGCGGTGCATGAGATGGGGCCGCGCGAACCATGGTATGGCGGGCGGGCGATCAATCCCTATCCCCTGTTGGCGAAACCGCGATAGGTGGCTTCCCCTTGCCCTTTCGGGCTCTTCCATGTAAGGGCGCGCGCAGCCTCAAACAGGCCGGCTCTTTTCACCCTCAGACATATAGGCAGGCTCTTCCCATGAAGATCAGCGGCGTCGAGATTCGTCCCGGCAACAACATCGAATATGACGGCAGCCTGTGGCGCGCCGTGAAGATCCAGCACACGCAGCCCGGCAAGGGCGGCGCCTATATGCAGGTGGAGCTGAAGAACCTGATCGACGGGCGTAAGAACAACGTGCGTTTCCGCTCGGCTGAAACGGTCGAGCGCATCCGGCTCGACACCAAGGATTTCCAGTATCTCTATGCCGAGGGCGACATGCTCGTCTTCATGGATACGGAAACCTATGAGCAGATCAACTTGGCCACCGACCTGATCGGCGACGCCGCCGCCTTCCTTCAGGACGGCATGATGGTCATCCTTGAAATGTATGAAGAGCGCCCGATTTCGGTGCAGCTGCCCGAAACCATCGAGGCGACGGTCGTGGAGGCCGACGCCGTGGTGAAGGGCCAGACCGCCTCGGCCAGCTATAAGCCCGCCATCCTCGACAATGGCGTGCGCGTCATGGTGCCGCCGCATATCGTCACCGGCACGCGCATCGTCGTCGACGTGTATGAGCGCGAATATGTGAAGCGCGCGGACTAAGCGAACATTCACCCTCCCGCAGGCGGGAGGGATCGAACGGAGACGCGTGATTTCGTTCGAGGGTGGGCGGCCAGCGATAAGCGAGCCTTTCCGCCCCTTCCTTTTCAGGGCCGCTGGCGCGGCCGCCCCCCCCCCCCCCCCGACCCCCTCCCGCTTACGGGAGGGGGGGAGTTAAGAAAAATGGTATCGCACTCGGGCCTTTTGACCGTCATGGAACGCGCTGCGCGCAAAGCCGGCTCCAAGCTGCGTCGCGACTTTGGCGAGGTCGAGCATTTGCAGGTGTCCCGCAAAGGGCCGGCGGACTTCGTGTCCAAGGCCGACCAGCAGGCGGAAAAGACCCTGGTGGAGGAATTGCAGAAGGCCCGGCCCGACTGGGGTTTCCTGCTGGAGGAGGGGGGCGAGATCGCCGGCGATCCCAGCAAGCCGCGCTGGATCATCGACCCACTGGACGGCACCAGCAATTTTCTCCACGGCATCCCGCATTTCGCGATTTCGATCGCGGTGGAAGAACCGCTTTACGGCGGCAAGCGGGAGGTGACGACGGGCCTTATCTACCAACCCGTCACCGACGAAAGCTATTGGGCGGAAAAGAGCCGGGGCGCCTGGCGTCATGACCAGCGGCTGCGTGTGTCCGCGCGGCGCGACCTGGGTGATTGCCTGATCGCGACGGGCATTCCCTTCATGGGGCATGGCGATTTCGCCCAGTGGACGCGCATCTTTGGTGCGGTGGGGCCTTCGGTGGCGGGAATCCGGCGCTTCGGCGCGGCTTCGCTCGATCTCGCCCATGTCGCTTCCGGCCGATATGACGGCTTCTGGGAAAGCGGCCTGCAACCATGGGACGTCGCGGCGGGCCTGTTGATGGTGCGGGAGGCGGGCGGCTTCGTCTCCGACTTCCGCGGCGGCGACCAGCCGATCGAGCGCAAGGAAGTCATTGCCGGCAACGACGCGATTCACAGCAAGCTGCATAAGCTGGTTGCGGGCGCGCTTCGCTAAGCTTGTTGGCCCTTTGTCCAACACATGGCTGTGTTGCGAATCATTCTCATGCCTCCGGGCCTTGCTTCGCCTATGCGGCAGGCCTAAAGCGCGCCCGTAAATCATTTTCGCCCAGGGGATTCCGTTGGTCGATCTAGCCCAATATCTGCCGATCCTGATCTTTCTCGGGATCGCCTTGCTGCTTTCGAGCGCATTTGTGTTCCTGCCGATGCTGGTGGGCCGCCTGACCGGCGCGCACCAGCCCGACCCGGCCAAGCTCAGCGAATATGAGTGCGGCTTCCCGGCTTTCGAAGAGCCGCGCAGTCAGTTCGACGTGCGTTTCTACCTCGTCGCCATCCTGTTCATCATCTTCGATCTGGAAGCGGCGTTCCTTTACCCCTGGGCGGTCAGCCTCGACCAGATCGGCTGGGCCGGCTGGGCGACGATGATGATCTTCATAGCGGAGCTGGTGCTCGGCCTCGTTTATGCGTGGAAGAAGGGAGCACTCGATTGGGAGTAGAACTTGAGCGGCCCATTCCCGGCACCATGCCGCCGGTAGGAACGCAGCCCGACCAGCATTTCTTCAACGCGCTGAACAGCGAAGTCAGTGACAAGGGTTTCCTCGTCACCTCGACGGAAGAGTTGTTCCAGTGGGCGCGCACCGGCTCGCTGTGGTGGATGACCTTCGGTCTGGCCTGCTGCGCGGTGGAGATGATCCACGTCAACATGCCCCGTTACGACATGGAGCGTTTCGGCGCTGCGCCGCGCGCATCGCCGCGCCAGTCGGACGTCATGATCGTCGCGGGAACCCTCTGCAACAAAATGGCTCCGGCGCTGCGCAAGGTTTACGATCAGATGTCCAACCCGAAATATGTGATTTCGATGGGCAGCTGCGCCAATGGTGGCGGCTATTATCACTACAGCTATTCGGTGGTACGTGGCTGCGACCGGATCGTGCCGGTCGACATCTACGTGCCGGGCTGCCCCCCGACCGCCGAGGCGCTGCTCTATGGCATCATGCAGTTGCAGCGGAAAATCCGCCGGATCGGGACGGTTGAGCGCTGATATGGGTCATTCTGCTCCTAAGATCGCGGCCATTGATGGCATCGCGCAGGAAATCGCCGAGCTGCTGGGATCGATGCTGGTCGAAACGGTCGACCATGCCGATGAACTGAGCTTCACTGTCGTTCGTGAAAAGCTGGCCGATGTCATGCTGCTGCTGCGCGACAGGGCGCAATATCAGCAGCTGATGGAAGTGGCGGGCGTCGATTATCCGGAACGTCCGGACCGGTTCGAGGTCTGCTATCATCTGCTCTCGGTCACGCGGAATCATCGCGTTCGCATCAAGGTTTCGGCCGACGAGGACACGCCCGTTCCCACGGTCACGCACATCTGGCCGGTCGCCGGCTGGCTGGAGCGCGAGGTGTTCGACATGTATGGCGTCATCTTCGAAGGCAATGCCGACCTGCGCCGCATCCTGACCGACTATGGCTTCAAGGGGCATCCGCAACGCAAGGACTTCCCGCTGACCGGCTATGTCGAGCTGCGCTATTCCGAAGAGGATAAGCGCGTGGTCTATGAGCCGGTGAAGTTGGCACAGGATTTCCGTAGCTTTGACTTCATGAGCCCATGGGAAGGCGCGCAATATGTGCTGCCCGGGGACGAAAAGGCATCGGAAGGGAAAGCCTGATGTCCGATTATCTCGAAAAGCTGGACCATCTGACCGACGCGGCGGACCCGACGCTCGGCGATACGGAAATCCAGAACTACACGATCAACTTCGGTCCGCAGCACCCTGCTGCGCACGGTGTTCTGCGTCTGGTCATGGAGCTGGACGGCGAAATCGTCGAGCGTTGCGATCCGCATGTCGGCCTGCTGCATCGCGGCACCGAGAAGCTGATCGAGTATAAGACCTATATGCAGGCGCTGCCCTATTTCGACCGGCTGGACTATTGTTCGCCGCTCGGCATGGAGCATAGCTATGTGCTGGCGATCGAGAAGCTGCTGAACCTCGAAGTGCCGCTGCGCGCGCAATATCTGCGCGTGTTCTTCGCGGAACTGACGCGCATCTGCAATCACATGCTGAACCTAGGTTCGCACGTCATGGACGTCGGTGCAATGACGCCGAACCTGTGGCTGTTCGAAATCCGCGAGGATTGCCTCAACTTCTTCGAGCGCGCTTCGGGCGCCCGCATGCATGCGGCCTGGTTCCGGCCGGGCGGCGTGCATCAGGATGTGCCGCTGAAGCTGCTGACCGACATTGCCGACTGGCTCGACACCCGCCTGCCGCGCCTGTTCGAGGATGCGATGAGCCTGGTGGTCGACAACCGCATCTTCAAGCAGCGCAATGTCGATATTGCCGTGGTGAGCAAGGAAGATGCTCTCAAGTGGGGCTTCTCCGGGCCGATGATCCGGGGTTCGGGCATCCCCTGGGACATCCGCAAGGCGCAGCCTTACGATGTCTATGACCGGATGGAATTCGACGTTCCGGTCGGCACCAACTATGACTGCTATGACCGGTTCATGGTCCGCGTTGAGGAAGTGCGCCAGTCTGCGCGGATCATGAAGCAGTGTTTGAGCGAAATGCCGGAAGGGCCGATCGCCAGCTTTGATCGCAAGGTTTCACCGCCCAAGCGTGGCGAGATGAAGCGGTCGATGGAAGCGCTGATTCATCACTTCAAGCTCTATACCGAGGGTTTCCACGTCCCGGCGGGTGAGGTCTATGTGGCCACCGAAAGCCCCAAGGGCGAATTCGGCGTCTATCTGGTCAGCGACGGCTCCAACAAGCCTTACCGCTGCAAGATACGGCCGACCGCCTTCTCGCACCTTCAGGCGATGGATTTCATGATGAAGGGCCACATGCTGGCCGATACCACCGCTGTCCTGGGCGCCATGGACATCGTGTTTGGAGAATGTGACCGCTAATGGCTGACGCAGTTCATATCCCGGACGAGGCCGAAACCCGTGCGCGCTGGGGCGCGTTCGCGTGGACGGCTGAGAATGCCGAACAGGCGAAGACGGTCATCGCCCGCTATCCCGCCGGTCGCCAGCAGTCGGCGGTGATGCCGCTGCTCGATCTGGCCCAGCGTCAGGTGGCTGCGGAAACGCAGACGAACGGCTGGCTGCCTGTGCCGGTGATGGAATATATCGCCGACCAACTCGAAATGCCCTATATGCGCGTTTACGAGGTCGCGACCTTCTACACCATGTACAATCTCGCGCCGGTGGGCCGCTATCATGTGCAGGTTTGCGGCACGACGCCCTGCATGCTGCGCGGCTCCGACGATGTGTTCTCGGCCTGCAAGAACAAGGGTCTGGTCAAGGGCGGCACGACGCCTGACGGTCTGTTCACGCTGAGCGAGGTCGAGTGCTTGGGCGCCTGCACCAATGCACCGATGGTGCAGATCAACGACGATAATTTCGAAGACCTGACCTATGACAGCATGAGCGCGATCCTTGACGATCTCGTCGCTGGCAAAAGCCCCAAGATCGGGCCGCAGATCGAGCGTCAGACGAGCTGCCCCGAAGGCGGGCCGACCACTCTGAAAGAGATGGTCAGCGAAAATCACGACTATCGGGGGGATTGGGCATGAGCGACGTCATCGCACCCCTTGCCGACAAGGACCGCATCTTCACCAACGTCTATGGCTTCCAGGATTGGGGGATCGACGCGGCGATGAAGCGCGGCGATTGGGACAATACCAAGAAGCTGATGGAAATCGGCCAGGACGAGATCATCGAGCGGATCAAGGCGTCCGGCCTGCGCGGTCGCGGCGGCGCCGGCTTCCCAACCGGCATGAAGTGGAGCTTCATGCCCAAGGAAAGCAAGGATGGCCGTCCCAGCTTCCTGGTCATCAACGCCGACGAATCCGAGCCGGGTTCGTGCAAGGACCGCGAAATCGTCCGCCACGATCCGCACAAGCTGATCGAAGGCGCGCTGATCGCCGGTTTCGCGATGCGGGCGCGCGCCGCCTATATCTACATTCGCGGCGAGTTCATCTATGAGGCGAAGGTACTCTTCGCCGCCGTCGAGCAAGCCTATGAAAAGGGCTTTCTCGGCAAGAATGCCTGCGGTTCGGGCTATGATTTCGACGTCTTCGTCCATCGCGGCGCGGGCGCCTATATCTGCGGCGAGGAAACCGCGCAGATCGAAAGCATCGAGGGCAAGAAGGGGCAGCCGCGCCTGAAGCCGCCTTTCCCGGCGGGTGCGGGCCTCTATGGCTGCCCGACGACGGTGAACAATGTCGAATCCATCGCCGTGGGGCCGACGATCCTGCGCCGTGGTTCCGAATGGTTCGCCAGCTTCGGCCGGGAGAACAACAAAGGCACCAAGCTTTTCCAGATCAGCGGCCATGTGAACAAGCCTTGCGTCGTCGAGGAATCGATGGGCATCGGCTTCAAGGAACTGATCGACCGGCATTGCGGCGGCATTCGCGGCGGCTGGGACAATCTGCTGGCGGTGATCCCCGGCGGCTCCTCGGTTCCGTTGGTGCCGGCCAAGGAGATCATGGACGCACCGATGGATTTCGACGGGCTGCGCGCCCTCGGTTCCGGCCTTGGCACTGCCGCCGTCATCGTCATGGACAAGTCGACCGACATCGTCCGTGCCATTTCGCGGCTCTCCTATTTCTACAAGCATGAGAGCTGCGGCCAGTGCACGCCCTGCCGCGAAGGCACCGGCTGGATGTGGCGGGTGATGGAGCGTCTGCGTTCGGGCGATGCCGATCTCAGCGAAATCGACATGCTCCAGCAGGTCACCAAGCAGGTCGAAGGCCACACCATCTGCGCGCTCGGCGACGCGGCGGCCTGGCCGATTCAGGGGCTGATCCGGCACTTCCGTCCCGAGATTGAGCGGCGGATCAATGAGAACAAGGGTAGCGCCCCCGTCATGGAGGCAGCGGAGTAACCATGCCGAAGGTCAAAGTAGACGGCGTAGAACTGGAAGTCCCGGCCGGGGCGACGGTTCTTCAGGCCTGCGAACTGGCGGGGAAGGAAATCCCGCGTTTCTGCTATCATGAGCGGCTGAGCATCGCGGGCAATTGCCGCATGTGTCTGGTCGAGGTGAAGCCCGGACCGCCCAAGCCGCAGGCAAGCTGCGCGCTTCCGGCGAGCGAAGGGCAGGAAATCCGCACCGACAGCGAGATGGTGAAGAAGGCGCGGGAAGGGGTGATGGAGTTCCTCCTCATCAACCACCCGCTCGACTGCCCGATCTGCGATCAGGGCGGTGAATGCGATCTTCAGGACCAGTCGGTGGCCTATGGTAAGGGTACCAGCCGCTACGACGAAAATAAGCGCGCCGTCACCGAGAAATATATGGGGCCGATCGTCAAGACGGTCATGACCCGCTGCATCCAGTGCACCCGCTGCGTGCGCTTTGCCGAGGAAGTCGCGGGTGTGCCGGAAATCGGCGCCATCTATCGCGGCGAGAATATGCAGATCACCACCTATCTCGAAAAGGCCGCCAAGAGCGAGCTTTCGGGCAATGTGGTCGATCTCTGCCCGGTGGGTGCGTTGACGTCCAAGCCCTATGCGTTCGAGGCGCGGCCGTGGGAGCTGAAGAAAACCCATGCCATCGACGTGATGGACGCGGTCGGCACCAATATCCGTCTCGACAGCCGGGGTCGTCAGGTGCTGCGTGCGGTGCCGCGTATCAACGATGATGTGAACGAGGAATGGGCGTCGGATAAAACCCGTCACAATGTGGACGGTCTGGTGCGCAAGCGGCTCGACAAGCCCTTCGTGCGCAAGGACGGCAAGCTGGTCGAGGCGAGTTGGGCCGAGGCTTTCGCGGCGGTGGCTGCGGTGAAGCATGGCGGCTCGGTCGCGGCGCTGGCGGGCGATCTGCTCGATTGCGAGACGATGTTCGCAGGGCGCGCGCTGGTCGAGAAGCTGGGCGGTTCGATGCTCGAAGGGCGTCAGACCGGTCTGGCCTATGACGTGTCGAGCCTGTCGGCGGTGAACTTCAACACCACGCTGAACGGGCTTGAAACCGCTGACGTGATCCTGCTGGTCGGCACCAATCTGCGCTGGGAAGCGCCGCTGGTGAATACCCGCATTCGCAAGGCGATCAAGAAGGGCGCGACGGTTTTTGCGGTCGGCCCGCAGGTCGATCTGACCTACAAGGTCGAATGGCTGGGCAATGATGCATCGCTGCTCGCCAAGCTGCCGCAAGCGGTGGCTGAGGCTTTCGGCAAGGCGTCGCGTCCCGCGATGATCGTCGGTGGCGGCGTGCTGGTGAAGGACGGCGCGCATGGCGATACGCTGGCGCTGGTCGAGACGCTCGGCCTGATCAAGGACGGCTGGAACGGTTATAACGTGTTGCACTTCGCGGCGGCGCGGATGGGTGGGCTGATGCTCGGCTATGCGACCGACGGCGGCGTTAAGGCGGTGGCGGCGGCCAAGCCCAAGCTGCTCTTCTCGCTGGGGGCGGATGAGGTCGACTATTCGGCCTTCCCGGACAGCTTCAAAGTCTATGTCGGCCACCATGGCGATAAGGGCGCCCATGCGGCGGACGTGATCCTGCCGGGCGCGAGCTATGCCGAAAAGGCGGGCACCTATGTCAATCTGGAAGGCCGGGTACAGCGCGGTGAAAAGGCCGTGTTCGCGCCGGGCGACGCCCGTGAGGACTGGTCGATCCTGCGCGCTCTGTCCGAAGCGCTGGGTGCGACCTTGCCCTTCGACAGCTTCGAGGCTCTGCGCGCCGAAATGGCGAAGGCGGTTCCGGCCCTGGGCGTCGAGGGTCTGGCCGATTATGGTTGGTCCGCTCCGTCGCTGGCTACCGGCGCGAGCGGCGAATTCGGTTCGCCGATCAAGGATTTCTACCTGACCAACGCCATCTGCCGCGCCAGCCCGACGATGCAGCAATGCTCGGCCGAACTGGTCCACGGTGAGAGTTTCGCGGAGGCCGCAGAGTGACCGCTTTCTTCCAAAATTTCGGCCTGCCCTTCGAAGGCGCATGGCTGCTGTCGACGATCATCGGGATATTGGTGATCGCCCTGCCGCTGATGCTGGCGGTGGCGATGATCATCTATGCCGACCGCAAGATCTGGGCCGCGATGGCGCTGCGCCGTGGTCCCAACGTCGTCGGCCCCTTCGGTCTGCTCCAGTCCTTCGCGGATGGTCTGAAGGTGTTCCTTCAGGAAACCATCATCCCGTCGGCGGCCAACCGCACCTTGTTCCTGATCGCGCCGATCATCACCTTCACCGTCGCTTTGATGGCCTGGGCGGTGATCCCGTTCCAGGTTGGCGTGGTGCTGGCGAACATCAACGTCGGCCTGCTCTACATCCTCGCCATCTCGTCGCTCGGCGTCTATGGCGTGGTGCTGTCGGGCTGGGCGTCCAACTCCAAATATCCCTTCTATTCGGCGATCCGCGCCAGCGCGCAGATGATCAGCTATGAAGTCTCGATCGGCTTCATCCTGATCACCGTGGTCCTGTGGGCGGGCAGCTTCAACATCTCGGCCATCGTGGAAAGTCAGAAGGGTTATTATGGGTTCCTGAACGGCAACGGCTTCAACCCGCTGCTCTTCCCGATGGCGATCATGTTCCTGATCTCGGCCATGGCGGAAACGGCGCGTGCGCCCTTCGATCTGACTGAGGCGGAATCCGAACTCGTCGCGGGCTATCAGACCGAATATTCGTCCATGGCTTTCGCGCTGTTCTGGCTCGGCGAATATGCGAACGTCATTCTGATGTGCGCGCTGAACGCGATCCTCTTCTGGGGTGGCTATCTGCCTCCGGTCGACTGGGCGCCGCTCTATTATGTGCCGGGCATCCTCTGGCTGTTCGCCAAGATCCTCTTCTTCTTCTTCGTCTTCTCCTGGGTGAAGGCGACGGTGCCCCGTTACCGTTACGACCAGCTGATGCGGCTGGGCTGGAAGATCTTCCTGCCGACCTCGCTGCTGTTCGTCTTCCTGGTTTCGGGCTTCCTCATGCTGACGCGCTATGGAGGCGCACAATGAGCCTCGGTTACTACGTCAAAAGCTTCACCCTCTGGGAGTTTGTGAAGGCGCATTGGCTGACCTTGAAATATTTCTTCAAGCCCAAGGCGACGATCAACTACCCGTACGAAAAGAACCCGATTTCGCCGCGTTTCCGGGGCGAGCATGCGCTGCGCCGTTATCCCAATGGGGAAGAACGCTGCATCGCGTGCAAGCTGTGTGAGGCGATCTGTCCGGCGCAGGCGATCACCATCGAGGCGCAGCCGCGCGAGGATGGCAGCCGTCGCACGACGCGCTACGACATCGACATGACCAAGTGCATCTATTGCGGCTTCTGTCAGGAAGCCTGCCCGGTGGATGCGGTGGTCGAGGGGCCGAATTTCGAGTTCGCGACCGAAACCCGTGAGGAGCTGATCTACGACAAGGCCAAGCTCCTCGAAAATGGTGACAAGTGGGAACGCGCGATTGCCGCGAACCTTGCCGCCGATGCACCCTATCGTTAAGCCGCGCGCGTCAAAGGGGAATATGATCCTGTGATTCACGTAATCGCCTTTTACCTGTTTGCCACGATCGTGGTGTGCAGCGGCGCGCTGACGATCCTGTCGCGCAATCCGGTTCATTCGGTGCTGTGGCTGATCCTCGCCTTCTTCAACGCGGCGGGCCTGATGGTCCTGCTGGGCGCCGAATTCATCGCGATGCTTCTGGTCATCGTCTATGTGGGGGCGGTCGCTGTGCTGTTCCTGTTCGTCGTCATGATGCTCGACATCGATTTTGCCGAACTGCGCGCTGGTTTCGTCGATTATCTGCCCTTCGGCATGCTGATCGCGCTGGTGCTGCTGGCCGAGATCGTGCTGGGCATCGGCTTGTGGAGCGCCGGTCCGATCGAGCTGGCGCAGCGCGCCGCGCCCGCCAATCCGGAGATTTCCAACATCCAGGCGATCGGCGGGCTGCTTTATACCCGTTACATCTTCCTGTTCGAAGCGGCGGGCATCATCCTGCTGGTCGCGATGATCGGCGCCATCGTGCTGACCCATCGTGCCCGCGGTGGCGTGCGCGGCCAGAATGTCGCCCGTCAGAACCGCCGCCGTCCGCAGGATGCCGTGCGTAATATCAATCAGCCCGTCGGCCAAGGTGTGGATTTAGGGGGGGTGGAGCTGTGATCGGCCTTCAGCACTATATGGTGGTCAGCGCGATCCTGTTCGTGATGGGGGTGCTGGGCATCTTCATCAATCGCAAGAATGTCATCATCATCCTGATGGCGATCGAGCTGATCCTGCTTAGCGTGAACATCAACCTTGTCGCCTTCAGCGCCTATCTGGGCGATCTGGTGGGGCAGGTGTTTTCGATGTTCGTGCTGACCGTCGCGGCGGGTGAGGCGGCCATTGGCCTTGCCATCCTCGTCATTTACTTCCGTGGTCGCGGCACCATCGCCGTCGACGATGTCAACCGGATGAAGGGCTAAGCTTCGTCATGATTCAGCTTATCGTCCTTCTCCCGCTGCTGGCTGCTGCCATCGCCGGTCTTGGCAACAAGGCCCTTGGCAAGCTGCCCGCGAAGATCGTCACCACCGGCGCGCTCTTTGCCTCCTGCGCCATGAGCTGGCCGATCTTCCTGTCCTTCGTGACCGGCCATGCCGAACCCTATGTCGCTCCGGCCTTCACCTGGATTCAGTCGGGCAGCTTCGACGCCCAATGGGCGCTGCGCGTCGACACCATGACGGCGGTCATGCTGGTGGTCATCACCAGCGTGTCGAGCCTCGTCCACCTCTACAGCTGGGGCTATATGGAGGAGGAGCCGGATCAGCCGCGCTTCTTCGCCTATCTGTCGCTGTTCACCTTCGCCATGCTGATGCTGGTCACCGCGAACAACCTGCTTCAGATGTTCTTCGGCTGGGAAGGCGTCGGTCTGGCGTCCTATCTGCTGATCGGCTTCTGGTTCCGTAAGCCCTCGGCCAATGCGGCCGCGATCAAGGCGTTCGTCGTTAATCGCGTCGGCGACCTTGGCTTCATGATGGGCATTTTCGGCACCTATCTGGTGTTCAACACCATTTCGATCCCGGAAATTCTCGCCGCCGCGCCTTCGATGGCCGGTTCGACCATCGGCTTCCTCGGCCATCGTTTCGACACCATGACCGTACTCTGCATGCTGCTGTTCATCGGCGCGATGGGTAAGTCGGCGCAGCTTGGCCTTCACACCTGGCTGCCGGACGCGATGGAAGGTCCGACTCCGGTGTCGGCGCTGATCCACGCAGCGACGATGGTGACTGCGGGCGTGTTCATGGTGTGCCGCCTGTCGCCGATGTTCGAAACCTCGCCAACGGCGCTGGGCTTCGTGACCTTCATCGGCGCGGCCACCTGTCTGTTCGCGGCGACCGTGGGCACGGTGCAGAACGACATCAAGCGGGTCATCGCCTATTCGACCTGTTCGCAGCTGGGATATATGTTCTTCGCGGCGGGCGTCGGCGCCTATGGCGCGGCGATGTTCCACCTCTTCACCCACGCCTTTTTCAAGGCGCTGCTGTTCCTCGGCGCCGGCTCGGTCATCCATGCGATGCACCATGAGCAGGACATGCGTTACTATGGCGCGCTGCGGAAGGAGATTCCGATCACTTTCTGGACGATGACGCTGGGCACGCTGGCGATCACCGGTGTCGGCTTGCCCATCGTCGGCGTTGGTTTCGCGGGCTTTTATTCGAAGGACGGCATTCTCGAAGCGGCCTATGCTTCGGGCGGTGCGGGCGTCGGCGCCTATCTGGTCGGCGTGTTCGCGGCGTTGCTCACCAGCTTCTATTCGTGGCGTCTGGTGTTCCTGACCTTCTTCGGAAAAGCCCGCTGGGCGGCTTCGGAGCACATCCAGCACGCGGTGCACGGCCATCATGAATCGCCGGAAGAAGAAACCGAGCATGACGGTCATGGTCATCATGACGCGCACGGTCATGAGTTGACGGGCACGGCGGGTTATCATCCGCATGAAAGCCCCTGGGTCATGCTGGTGCCGCTGGTGATGCTGAGCCTTGGCGCGGTGTTCGCCGGCTTTGCCTTCCACGACCAGTTCATAGGGCCGGAAGGCGGCGTCGAGTTCTGGAAGGGCGCGCTCGCGTTCGACAGCCACCTGATGCATGCGAGCCATGAAGTGCCGACCTGGGTCAAGTTCGGTCCCTTCGCGGTGATGCTGACCGGCCTCGTGATCGCCTGGCTGAGTTACATCAGGAACACCGACTGGCCGCGGCGTTTCGTCGCCACCTTCGGGGCTCTCTACCAGTTCCTGCTCAACAAATGGTATTTCGACGAGCTGTATCACTTCCTCTTCGTCAAGCCTGCCTTCGTCATCGGCCGCTTCTTGTGGAAGTCCGGTGACGTCGGCTTCATCGACCGCTTCGGGCCCAATGGGCTGGCGGCGCTGGTCGTGCAGGGCAACAAAGTCACCCGTCGGCTTCAGTCCGGCTACCTCTACACTTACGCGCTGGTGATGCTGATTGGCCTCGCCGCGGCCGCAACCTGGGCGATGACACGATAATGGACGGCTTCCCCATCCTTTCCCTGATGATGGCAGTGCCGATGGCGGGGGCCATCGCCTGTCTCTATGCAGGTGCCAGTCAGGCGCGCCTGATCGCACTGGTGGCGACGCTGGTCGATCTGGTGCTGGGCGTCGTGCTCTGGGCCCATTTCGACCAGTCGGGCACCGCAGCCCAATGGCAGTTCCAGGAATATGCGCCGATTTTCGGCCGTTTCGCCTGGGCGCTGGGGATTGACGGCATCGCGCTGGTGCTAATCATGCTGACGGTGTTCCTGATGCCGATCTGCATCGGGGCGAGCTGGCTCGCGATCGAGAAGCGCGTCGGCGAATATATGGCGGCGTTCCTGTTCATGGAGGTGCTGATGATCGGCGTCTTCACGGCGCAGGATCTCTACCTCTTCTACATCATGTTCGAAGCCGGCCTGATCCCGATGTATCTGATCATCGGCATCTGGGGTGGCGCGGATCGCATCTACGCTTCGTACAAATTCTTCCTCTACACGCTGCTCGGCTCGGTCCTGATGCTGATCGCGATGATGTGGATGGTGCATGAAGCTGGCACGACCGACATCCCGACGTTGATGGCGTATAATTTCGATCCGCATATCCAGACCTGGCTGTGGCTGGCCTTTTTCGCCAGCTTTGCCGTCAAGATGCCGATGTGGCCGGTCCACACCTGGCTTCCCGACGCGCACGTTCAGGCGCCGACGGCTGGTTCGGTCATTCTGGCGGGCGTGTTGCTGAAGATGGGTGGTTATGGCTTCATCCGCTTCTCGCTGCCGATGTTCCCGGAAGCCTCGGCGCAGTTGGCGCCGTTGGTCTGGGGGTTGTCGATGGTCGCGGTGGTCTATACCAGCCTTGTCGCGCTGGTTCAGTCGGACATGAAGAAGCTAATCGCTTATTCATCGGTCGCGCATATGGCCATCGTCACCGTCGGCCTGTTCGCCTTCAATCAGGCGGGCATTGAGGGGGCGATGATGGTGATGCTGGGTCATGGTCTGGTGTCGGGCGCGCTGTTTCTGTGTGTCGGCGTCATCTATGACCGTTTGCACACCCGCGAGATTGCTCGCTATGGCGGCCTCAGCATCAACATGCCGAAATATGCGGTGCTGTTCATGCTGTTCACAATGGCGTCGGTCGGTCTGCCCGGCACCAGCAACTTCGTCGGAGAATTCCTGTCGCTGATGGGCATTTATCAGGCGTCGAGCTGGGTGGCGCTGGTCTGCACCACGGGCATCATATTGGGTGCGGCTTACATGCTCTATCTCTATCGCCGCATTTGCTATGGCGATCAGAAGAATGCCGATGCGGCCGCCATGCCCGATCTGTCGATCCGGGAAATGTGGCTGCTGGCGCCGATTGCCGCCGCCGTGCTGTGGATGGGCATTTATCCGGAGAGCTTCCTGGCGCCTATGCGGTCCGATATTCGTGCGCTTGAAGCGCGCATCGCCTCTGCCGCTCCGGCGGGAGATTCCAGGATCAAAATGGGTCCGGCCATCCCGGCTGCGGAGGCCCATCATGAAGAAGCACCCGCAATGTCCCATGGTGAAGCGTCGGGGGAGGCGCACTGATGATTGATACCGCTTCCCTTCTGGCCGTCCTGCCGGAGCTGATCCTGACGGCCGGTGGCCTGGCGCTGATGCTGATCGCGGCCTATGGCGGCGATGCGACGACCCGCGCGGTCAACTGGTTGTCGGTGCTGACGCTCGCAGTGGCTGGCGTGGCGCTGTCCTGCTCGCTCGCCCATGGGCCGGTGGCCTTTGACGGGCTGGTGCGGGCCGATGCCTTCTCGGTCTTCGCCAAGGCGCTGATCTATGGCGCGGCCGCGGCGGCGATCCTGCTGGCGCCCCGTTATTTCCTTGCCGGCGGGGCGCTGCGTCCCGAATATCCGATCCTCATCCTCTTCGCCGCCATCGGCATGGGGATGATGGTGTCGGCGGGCGACATGCTGACGCTCTACGTCGGCCTGGAGATGAACAGCCTTGCCTCCTATGTGCTGGCGAGCTTCATGCGGCAGGACGAGCGGTCCTCCGAAGCGGGCCTTAAATATTTCGTCCTGGGGTCGTTGGCGAGCGGCATCCTGCTCTACGGCACCGCGCTGCTTTATGGTTTCACCGGCAGCACGGCGTTTGACGGCATTGCGGTTGCGCTGGGCGACGGCGTGTCGAAGGGCGAGCTGTTCGGCCTGGTGTTCGTGCTGGCGGGCCTTGCGTTCAAGATCAGCGCCGTGCCCTTCCACATGTGGACGCCGGATGTCTATGAAGGCGCGCCGACCCCGGTTACCACCTTCTTCGCCAGCGCGCCTAAGGTCGCGGCCATGGGCCTGACCGTCCGCGTGGCGATCGAGGCGCTGGGTCCGGCGGGGCTGGACTGGCAACAGATCGTGATCTTCGTGGCGCTGGCTTCGATCCTCTTCGGTGCGGTGGCGGCGATCGGGCAGACGAACATCAAGCGCCTGATGGCCTATTCATCGATCAACAATGTCGGCTTCGCGCTGATCGGCCTTGCAGCGGGCACGCCTGCGGGCGCGGCGGCGACGATGAGCTATATGGCGATCTATGTCGTCATGACCATCGGCGGCTTTGCCTGCATCCTTCAGATGCGCGATGCCGATGGCAAGCCGGTCGAGACGATCGCCAGCCTTGCCGGCCTTTCGCGTTCGCGCAAGGGGCTGGCCGCCGCTTTGGCGATCTTCATGTTCTCCATGGCTGGCATCCCGCCGCTCTTCGGTTTCTGGGCGAAGTTCCTGGTGTTCGATGCGGCGGTGGCGGCGGGGCTGACGGCTCTGGCGGCCTTCGGTATCGCGGCTTCGGTGATCGGCGCCTTTTATTATCTCAAGGTCATCAAGACGATGTATTTCGACGAACCGGCGGCGCCCTATGAAGCGCGCGGCGGGGCGGTCGAAAATGTCATCCTGACGGCTTGCGCGGCTGTGATCGTCTTCGGCTACTTCCTCAATCCGCTGCTCGACAAGGCGAGCGCTGCAGCCGCGGCGTCGCTGTTCTGACCGAGCTTCGCTTCGTTGAGGAGACTGGCTCCACCAATGCCGATATGCTGGCGCTGGTGGAGCAAGGCGTTTCCGAGGGTTGCTGGCTGCGCGCAGGGCGCCAGACCGGCGGGCGGGGACGCATGGGGCGCAATTGGGAAAGCCCCGACGGCAATCTCTATTGTTCGACCCTGATCCGCCTGCGCGACGGCGATCCGTTGCCGCATACGCTGGCTCTGGTGGCGGCCAACGCGGTGCATGCGCTTGTGGCGCCGCTGTGCGGGGGGCAGGCACGGATCAAATGGCCCAATGACGTTCTGGTCGATGGCGCGAAGATCGCCGGCATCCTGCTGGAACGTGCGGGCGACGCCATCGTCGCGGGCATAGGCATCAATGTGACGGGCCATCCGGTCGGGCTGGATCGGCCGGTGACGAGCCTCTTCGCGCAGGGGGCATTGGACGCCGACGCGGCATCCTTGCAAGCGCGGCTGGCGGAATTGTTCGCCCATTGGCTGGCGATCTGGCGCGCGCAGGGGCTGGAGCCGGTGCGGACGCACTGGTTGCTCAATGCCCATCCCACCGGCACGCCGATACGGGTGGTGCAGCCCGATGGCGAGACGATCGAAGGGGCGTTCGATACGCTCGACCGGCATGGCATGCTGATCCTGCGCTTGGCGAATGGCGAGAGCCGTGCCATTCATGCCGGCGACATCCTTCTCATCTGACATCCGGGGACGGGCCATGCTTCTCGCGATCGACGCGGGTAACACCAATGTGGTTTTTGCGCTGCTTGACGGGCGGGACATCCGCGCGCGATGGCGGATCGCGACCGATCCCCGGCGCACGGCGGATGAATATGCGGTGTGGCTGAACCAGCTTCTGATGCTGGAGGGCTATAAGATCGCGGATATCGAGGCGGTGATCGTCGCGACCGTCGTGCCGCGCGCGCTGCACAATCTTCAGGTGCTCGCGGAGAAATATTTCAGGACGACCGCGCTCATCGCGGGACAGGCGCCGGTGGAATGGGGCATCGGGCTGGACGTGGACGAGCCGGGATCGGTCGGCGCGGATCGGGTTGTAAACGCGATTGCCGCCCACCATCTTTATGAAGGCGACCTCATCGTCATCGATTTCGGCACGGCGACCACCTTCGACGTGATCGATTATCATGGCGCCTATAAGGGCGGCATCATCGCGCCGGGCATCAACCTGTCGCTGGATGCTCTCGTGGCCGCCGCCGCGAAGCTGCCGAAGATCGCGATCGCGCCGCCGGAGAACCGGTCGGTTATCGGTCGCACCACCGAAGCGCAGATGCATATCGGCGTCTTCTGGGGCTATGTGGCGATGATGGAGGGGCTGGTCGCCCGTATCCGTGCGGAGATTGGCCGTCCTGCCAAGGTGATTTCGACGGGGGGCCTGGCGGTCCTCTTTGATGACAATAGCGATATTTTCGATGCGATCGCGCCCGATCTCACGATCCTGGGCCTCGCATTATTGTATGAACGGAGTTTGAAAACAGAATGACACCCGGTAATGAGTTGATCTTCCTGGCCCTTGGCGGGTCGGGGGAGATCGGCATGAATGTCAATCTCTATGGCTGCCAGGGCAAATGGGTGATGGTCGATCTGGGCCTGACCTTTGCCGATCCCGCCTATCCGGGCGTGGAACTGGTGCTGCCCGACCTTGGCTTTATCGAGGAACACAAGGACGACCTGCTCGGCATCGTCCTGACCCATGGGCATGAGGACCATATCGGCGCCATTCCCTATCTCGCCGCTGATCTGGGCGTGCCGCTCTATGCGACACCCTTCACCGCGGGATTGATTCGGCTGAAGCTGGAGGAGGAAGGGCTGACCCGGGAGGTCGAGCTGAACGTCATCGACAATGAGGGCAGCTTTGCGCTGGGGCCATTCGGTTTCCGCTATGTGCCGCTGGCCCATTCGATCCCCGAGGGCAATGCGGTGCTGATCGACACGCCTTATGGGCGGGTGTTCCATACCGGCGACTGGAAGCTGGATGAGACGCCGTTGCTCGGCCAGCCCTCGACGCCGGAAGAACTGGCGGCGATCGGGGATGAGGGCGTGCTGGCGCTGGTGTGCGACAGCACCAATGTCTTCAATGCCGAAGCGAGCGGCTCCGAGGGCGATGTGCGCGCAGGGCTGATGGAAACCATCAAGGGCGCGAAGGGGCGGGTGCTGGTCACCACCTTCGCGTCCAATGCCGCCCGGTTGCAGACTTTGGGCGAGGTTGCCAATGCCGTGGGGCGCAAGCTTTGCGTGGCTGGGCGATCGCTCGACCGGATCATCGCGACAGCGCGGACAGCGGGTTATCTGAAGGACTTTCCGCCGACCGTCGATTGGGACGATGTGATGGCGCTGCCGCACAATGAGGTGATGATCATCGCCACGGGCGGGCAGGGGGAGGCGCGGGCCGCGCTGTCCCGTATCGCCTTTGACAGTCATCCGATCAAGCTGGATGAGGGCGATCTGGTCGTCTTTTCCTCCAAGCAGATACCCGGCAATGAGATCGCGATCGGCCGTATCCAGAATGCGCTGGCGGCCAAGGGCGTGCTGATGGTGACGGATCGTCAGGCGGAGGTGCATGTCTCCGGCCATCCGGGGCGGCCTGAGCTGGAGGCCATGTATGGTTGGGTGAGGCCGCAGATCCTTTTGCCGGTGCATGGCGAAAGGCGCCATATGGCGGAACAGGCGCGGCTGGGTCTTGCGAGCGGGGTGCCTTCAGCCGTGGTGCAGTCCAATGGCGACGTATTGCGGCTGGCGCCCAATGGACCCGAAATCATCGGCCACGAATCGACCGGGCGGTTGGTGCTGGACGGTGATGTCATCCTGCCGGCGGACGGATCGACCATGAACGAACGGCGCAAGGTTGCGCTGCATGGACAGATCAGCGTCGCGGTCGCGTTGGATGGCAAGGGGCGGGTGATCGGCGCTCCGGCCTTGCGCATGCAGGGCGTGCCGGTCGAGGAGGACAAGGCGGCCTTCCTGGATGAGGCTGCCGAAGAAGCCGTCCGCGCGGTTGCCAAGGGATCGCAGGAAGAAGAAGCCTTGCGCGAGCGGTTGCGGCTGGCGGTGCGGCGCACGGCGACGCGCTGGACGGGCAAGAAGCCGGTGGTGGACGTGCTGCTGATTCGGGCCTAAGTCTGACGCCCATGAACTGGTATGCGATCTTTGCCATTTACGTGCTGTTCTGGGTGATCAGCGCGTTCATCGTGCTACCCTTCGGCATTCGCACGCCCGATGAGACGGGGGAGGCGCTGCTGAAGGGGCAGGCAGACAGCGCGCCCAGCAATTTCCGACCGGGGGTCGTCGCCATCCGGGCAACGATCGTGTCGGCGGTCCTCTTCGGCGTTTATTATGCCAATTATGTCGAAGGCTGGATCACGCTGGAGCGGTGGACGCATATCGGCTGAACGCTTGAATGGAATTGCAATGAACAGGTCATCTGGCGGCCGCGTCTTCCCCTGATCAGGCGGCAGCGATCACCATCATGTGCATCGGCGCCCGTAAGCGGAAGCCGAGCGTCCGGTAAAGCGCGACCGTCGCCTCATGCGCGGCATAGGCATGGAGGAAGGGCGTTTCGCCTCGCTCCAGCATGGTTCTGGCGACCGTCTGCATTAATCGCCTGGCATGGCCGCGTCCGCGATGGTCGGGGTGGGTGCAGACCCCGCTGACTTCGGCGAAGCCGGGCATGCGCATCCGTTCTCCTGCCATGGCGATCAGCCTGCCCTGTTCCCTGATGCCGATGAAACGGCCAAGCCGGTGGGTGAGGGGCAGAAACGGGCCGGGTTTCGTCATCAAGGCGAGGGCGCGCATTTCCGCGGCATCCTCTTCGGTGAGGATGACGGATGCGAAGGATGAGGCATCGCCGGAGATATCCTCTGCCACCATCTGCACCAGCATCGCTTCGCGGATCAGGCGGGTGCCGGGCGGCGGCGTCGGCGGATCGGGTTCGACGATCCATGCCTCGCCCTCCTTCGGCACCAGGGCTGCGAGCGCAGCCTGCGCTGCCGCGCTGTGATCCGCGGCGGCAGCGAAGGGGCCGTAACGCGGGTCGATCCGCATCGCGCGCGAATCCCCCTGGGCCAGTGGCGACCAGCTGCTGTCGAGCGCATTCCAGACCGGGCGGTGCAAGGGATGGGGTGACACGATGCCCGCATTTTCCGCCCGCGACCGGGGAAAGCAAGTCTTTCCTCTCTCCCGTCGGGGACCTGGGCGGAGAATGCGATCGATGCCGTAACAATCCGCTTTTTCCGGGCATCTTTGCTGGACATGATTTACCAAATGGAAATCATGTTTCGGCAAAGGTGGCAATGACGTGCCACGCCCTGACCGAAACTTGATCGCCATCCTGTGCGGGCGCCTGGCGCCGGACACTCAGCAGAGCGCTGAAGTGCAGGCGAATCTCGTCAAATCGCTCTATGCCTCCCCGGCATCGCTGATGATCGGCGCGGTGGCGGGCGGAGCGCTAGGGTTGGTCGTCGCCTGGCACGCGCGGATCGCCGCCATCACCGTCATCTCTGCCCTGATCTGTCTGGTCGGGCTTAGCCGGTCCATCTCCGCCGTCTATTTCCAGCGCCAGCTGGCCCATCAGCATGGCGTGACCCAGCCGATCTGGGGCCTGGCCTATGAACTCGGTGCCTGGTGCTATGCGGCGCTGTTGGGAATTCTGGCTTTCGCGACGCTGCTCATGGCGCACGACCCGGCGTTGCACGTATTGGCGGTGGGCATGGTGGCGTCCTATGCCGGCGGCATTTCCGGCCGCAACGCGGGGCGCATCCATGTGGCGGTGGGGCAGACCTGCTTCTCGCTGCTGCCCACATCGCTTGGCCTGATCCTTGCGGGAGGGCTGGGCTATACGGTGCTGGGCATCCTCTGTTTCCTGATGATCTTCGCCATGGCCGAGATCACGAAGACCACCCACCGCATCGTCGTGGAGGCGTTGCAGGGCACTTATGAAAAGTCCCAGCTCGCCATCAAGTTTGAGCGGCTGGCCCGGTTCGACAGCCTGACCGGCGTGGAAAACCGCATGGCGATGCAGATGCGGCTGCGCGAACTGTTCGATGGGCGACGATCCGATCAGGATCCGATGGCGGTGTTCTGGATGGATCTGGACCGGTTCAAGGAAATCAACGACTCCCTGGGGCATATCATCGGCGACCAGCTGTTGTGCGGGGTCGCTGAAAGGCTGTCCCATGCGCTGGACGGACGAGGCCATGTCGCGCGCTTCGGCGGGGATGAGTTCATCCTGATCTGCCCCGCCGCCGATCGGGAGGCGGCAGAGCAGATCGCCGGGGACGTGATGGCCGAATTCGGGCATGATTTCGATGTCGGCGGTTATCGTCTGGGCGTGACAGCCTCCATGGGCATCGCCGTCGCGCCGGAGGATGGGCAGGACAGCGAGGAACTGCTCCAGCATGCCGACATGGCGCTCTATCAGGCGAAACATGCGGGGCGGAACCGCCATGCGCGCTTCACCTGGTCGATGAAGGAGCGGCAGAACCGTACCTACGACCTGGAAATGGGCCTGCGCAGCGCCATGGCCAATGATGAGCTGATGCTGCATTACCAGCCGATCTTCGATACGGAGACAGGGAAGATCGCGATCTGCGAAGCGCTGATGCGTTGGGATCATCCGACGCTTGGTCGCATTTCGCCGGCGGAGTTCATCCCGATCGCGGAAAGCTGTTCGATGATCGAGCCGATCACGGCCTGGGCACTGGAACGCGCCTGCCAGGACGCGATGGAATGGGATGAGAATGTTCGCGTCGCCG
This sequence comes from Sphingobium sp., assembly GCF_032153725.1. GTDB lineage: Bacteria > Pseudomonadota > Alphaproteobacteria > Sphingomonadales > Sphingomonadaceae > Sphingobium. The sequence goes on from NZ_JALDYQ010000027.1 coordinate 31,749, forward strand.
TCAATATCTCGCCCGTGCTGATCAAGAGCGATGGCCTGCCCCGCGCGGTGATCGCGGCGCTGATGCAATCGGGCCTGAAGGCGTGCCGGCTGGAACTGGAAGTGACCGAATCGATCTTCCTGGAGGATAGCGGGCGGACCAACCTGATCCTGTCCGACCTGCAACGCATCGGCCTGCGGCTGGCGCTGGACGATTTCGGGACGGGCTATTCCTCGCTCGGCTATCTGCGTGACTATGCGTTCGATACGATCAAGGTCGATCAGAGCTTCATGCGCGGCGTAGAGGGTAATTCACGCCATCGCGCGATTGCCCAGTCGGTCGCGTATCTGGCCCATGCGCTGGACGTGGAGACGGTGGCGGAAGGCATAGAGACGGAGGATCAGCTGCGTTGCGCGCGTGAAATGGGCTTCACCAATGTCCAGGGTTTCGTGCTGAGCCGGCCGGTGCCGGCAGCCGAGGTGCTGGAGATGATGCGTGGAATGGACCGCGATAGCGGCGCCGTTGCCGTGATGCAGGATCGACGGCGCGCCTGATCCTGTTTGTGAAGGCGGGACCTACTTGTGAAGGCGGGTTTGGGCGGAAGCCAGACGCCGCATCATCCGGACATTCTTTGGATCGAGCTTGAGCGCGGTGGCGGCCCAGTTCTCCACAATGTCCTTGAGTTCCTCATAATCGAGCGGGTCAACCCGCCGGCCCGCTTCGAACACGCCCACATGGCCAGCATGACGGGGCTGGCTGGCTGCGACATAGTCGCGCACTGCCTGCTCGCCCTCGCCATCCTCCACCAGCGTATGGACGATGCCCATGTCGTGCATCTCCTGCGCGGTATAGACTTTGCCCGACAGGATCATGCGTTCGGCCATCAGCCGTCCCAGCCTGCGCGCGAGGATCGAATAGGCGCCCATCCCCGGGAACAGGCCGAAGAGCATCTCCGGCAGGCCGAAGCGGGCACTGCGTTCGGCGATCACCACGTCGAAGCAGAGCAGCGCTTCGAACCCGCCGCCCAGCGCATCGCCCTGCGCCAGCGCGATCGAGATCACCGGCAGGTCGCCATTGCGCCAGGTGCGGTGCACCACGTCGATGCAGGCATGGCCATAATCGACCAGGCCGGGCAGGTCGCCGCGTTCTATGCACCCGGCGAACAGCTCCAGATCGCCGCCCAGGTTGAAAACGCCGGGAAAACGCGATCCCGCCACCATATATTTGACGGGCAGCCGGCCGGCGTCGAACAGCCGCTTGGCTTCCACATACCAGTAACGGACGTCGCGCAGCATGGCAGGGCTGAAGTTGGGCCGATTCGCAGGCGTCATGAATGCCCATAGAGTGGCCGCCGCCGGGTCCCAGCTGACGTCGATCTGGCCCAGATCGAACATCGTCGACTTGCCGATATCCGGGACGGAAGCCATGCTTTCCGTAACGGCAACAAGGGTCGCATCTTCGTCCGGCGCCAGATGGCCCGGGGTCAGGTCGTCCATATGTTCACGCGCGGAACTAAATCGCCCGGAATCAATCATCTGAGCCCCCAAATTGCGACAGGGAGTGAGGAGAACAGTGTTGCGGGGCTTATGCAACTACCCCCGCGCGCATGGCTGCCGAATTAACCATTTTTGTTACGGACTGTTGCGCGCGAGTCGCCCAAAAGCGGGACTTGTCAGAGTTAATGTTGTATTAATGCCACAAAATGGGAGTTTGGAAATCAATGCCAATTTGGCGCAGGCCTTTGTTAACCTTTATTAATTACGACCGGGGGCATGAACACGCCCCGAACCGATACGCAGCTTGTGACGCTGCTGCTGCACGATGCGCAAGGTGAGTCATGGCGGCTCAGCCTGTCTGCGGATTGTCTTTGCTTCATCGGCAATTATCGCCGGGTAGAGGGATTCAATATCGACGCCGTCGTGGCCCTTGACGGGCTGCGAAAGAACGGCTGAACCGCGCTTCGCGGGCCTTGTCGGGCACGGTTTTCCACCCTAGAGCGCGGATCGTGACCAATCCCCGCTTCTCCTTTTCGATCGCCGCGACCGACGGCAAGGCGCGCACCGGCGCGATCCGGATGCGCCGCGGTGAAATCCGCACGCCCGCTTTCATGCCGGTGGGCACTGCCGCCACCGTCAAGGCAATGCGCCCGACAGAGGTGCGCGCGACCGGCGCGGACATCATATTGGGCAATACCTATCATCTGATGCTGCGTCCGGGCGCTGAGCGCATGGCGCGGCTGGGCGGCCTGCATGGCTTCATGCGATGGGAACGGCCGATCCTGACCGACAGCGGCGGCTATCAGGTGATGAGCCTCAGCGCATTGACGAAGATGAGCGAGGAGGGCGTCGCCTTTTCCAGCCATATCGACGGGTCGAAGCATATGCTGACGCCCGAACGGTCGATGGAGATCCAGCGTCTGCTCGACAGCGACATCGTCATGGCTTTTGACGAATGCACCAAAAATGGCTGCACGCGTGACGAGGCGGCCAGGTCCATGGAGCGCTCCATGCGCTGGGCGAAGCGCTCGCGCGATGGCTTCGACGCGGGCGGCGAACATGCCGGGCGGGCCGCGTTGTTCGGCATCCAGCAGGGATCGCTGGATGAAGGGCTGCGGCGGATTTCAGCGGAAAAGCTGATCGAGATCGGCTTTGACGGCTATGCGGTGGGCGGCCTTGCCGTGGGCGAGGGACAGGAGGCGATGTTCGCCACGCTCGATTTCGCGCCCGGCATGCTGCCGGCGGACCGGCCGCGCTACCTGATGGGCGTGGGCAAGCCCGACGACATCGTCGGTGCGGTCGAGCGCGGCATCGACATGTTCGATTGCGTGCTGCCGACGCGCAGCGGGCGTAATGGGCAGGCCTTTACCTGGGCCGGGCCGCTCAACATCCGCAACGCGCGCTTTGCCGAGGATATGGGGCCGCTCGATCCGGGTTGCGGCTGTCCCGTCTGCTCGACCTGGGGCCGCGCCTATCTGCATCATCTGGTGAAGGCGGGCGAGATGCTGGGCGCGATGCTGATGACGCAGCATAACATCCATTTCTACCAGGCGCTGATGCAGGAAATCCGGGACAGCATAGCCGAAAGCCGTTTTGCGAGCTTTGCGGCTGATTTTCGCCGTGATTATCGGCGCGCCTGACGGAACGCAGCCGACTTCCGGAGGCCCTGTCTATGCCGGAAACCCTGTCTATGGGAGCACCGTGATGGCGATCGCATAATCACCGGTTTCCGGGTCATGCTCCAGCGGCGCGCGCAACTGGCGCGACAGTCCGGTGAGGATGCGGCCATAGCGCTCTTCCAGCCGGGCGGTCATGTCCGGCGATCCACGTAGAGCGGGCGAGACGATGTGCAATATGGCCCGGTCGCTCCGGCCGGATTCCGATCGCACCGATATCTGCATGGCGGTGCGCGGGTCGGACAGCATGGCCAGTTCAACCAGTTCCGTCAGCAGAAAGGCGATCGGCACGGCGACATCCTGGCTGATATGCAGATTGTCGCTATCGATCTGGATGCCGAAACGCCGCGCGTCGACCGGGGCGGTGCCGCGCAGGCTGGCCGACAATTCGCTGATCAGCGACCGCACGCCGACGCCGCGATGTTCCTCCAGTTCCGCATAATGGTTGCGGTGCACGACCGAAAGCGCATCGACCCTGCGCTGGATCGTCGCATAAGCCTCGACCGCTTCGGCGTCATGCGCCGATCGGGCATGCAGGTTGATGAGGCTGGCGATGATTTGCAGGTTGTTCTTGACCCGGTGATGGACTTCGCGCGTCAGCTTGCGCTGGGTTTCCAGTCCCTCCGCCATTTCGGCTTCATGCGTCGCGACATCCTCGCTGATCTCGCGGAAGGTGTTGCCCAGCGCGACGATTTCCTGCGCGGGGGTGCGGATGCGGCGCAGCGGTTCCAGAACCTCGCCCGGCTGATAGGCGGCAACCGTGCGGCGCAGCAGGACCAGCGGACGGATGAGTAGACGATTGACGACGAACCAGCCGATGGCCGCCGCCGCGAACCACATGACCAGCGGCAGGAATAGCGACAGCATGCGCGCGACCGTGACGGGCGGATCACGCAACGTCATGGTCAATATGATGTCGGGCGGGTCGAGCCGCGCCGACAGGGTCGTGCTGTGGCCGCCCGAATGGCCGGCGGGGCGGGTGATGAGCAAGTTGGCACGGCCCTGCTGGAGCGTGATCTGCCGGTTTTGCAACGCGCCGGCGGAACTGGTCATCGCCTCCAGATAGGGGCGCGAATAATAGGCGATCGCGGCGATCGCGCCATTGTCGCTTTGGGCGCGGCTGATCAGATAAGCCGAACCCGGCAGCAACTGCGCGGGCGCGCCGGCGAAGCGCATCGAAGGGGACAGGCCCGCCGGCTCAGGCAGGGGAGAGCTACACAGGCGCCGCCCCCCCCGGTCGTAAATATAATAGCGGCCGCCGCCGCGATCATGGGCGGTCAGGAACAGCGACAGCCGGTCGCACATATTCCTGTCCGGACCGGAGGTGGCGAAGCTGTTCGCGGTCAGCATCAGCGCCGTGCGGTCCGATGCGAGGTCAGCCGACAATTTGCGTGCGCTTTGCGTGACGGCGATGCGCAGCAGGGCTTCCTTTTCCAGATCGGTCGTGCGGATGGCCTGAAGGGACGCCACCAACGCGATCAGGCCGAGCGGCAGCAGCGCCAGCGTCAGTATCAGGAACATCTTGACGCCGGTGGAATGGGACGCGGCGTTCAACCTGCGCATGAAGGAGGGTGCGGGCGGCGGATGCATGCCTTCGATCGGCGTCGTTGCGGGGCTTGTGTCCATTTACCTGACGCTGGGCATCGAACGCCGATTTTTCCGGGAGGGCATCGCCTGCCCGTCCGATATGACGCTGCATTTTTTCAGAAGCGCCATATCCCCTCCGCCCGTTGCGGCCTTGCTTCCGCGCGGCCGATCAGGGAGATTTCAGTCCAGCTTGTTGAGAAGGTCAAGCATCTCCGCGGGAATATCTTCGTCCACGGCCCGTTGATACACGGATCGCAGCGCGTTGGCGACCTGGCCGTCATCCTTCGCCACTGTGGTGCGTTTCCTGCGGCCGGCACCGCTTTTCACGCCAGAAGCTGGAGTGCCGGTGCCGACATCTTTCCTGTCCCCTCCCGTCACATCCCGTTCCGTCGTTGAAGCAACCAAAACACGCCCCTCTGCAGCCATCAATATCATGCCAGCCTGCTCTTCTTGCGGCTTTCCTCTATGGCGTCAATTCAGCGCCCGGGAAATCAAAACACAAAATTCCAAGGATTTTTGAAAAAACCGAACGGCAGTGAAACAAATCCGTCGGTTGTTGGTTCCCTTGGCGAAGCATTTTTTGCCCGCCGGCCCACTGGCGGAGAGAAGGGGGAAGGGGCTTGCCACATCGGCATCGTCCATCCATCCTCCCGGTTCGGCGAATGTTTTGATATAGTCGTTTCGAACATGTCCCCACCGGGACATGGCAGGGCGCCCGATGGGCTGGGAGAATTTTCACTGATGTCGCTTGGTCAGCAACTGCACCCCCACCTTCCTTTTCTGCGTCGTTATGCGCGTGCGCTGACCGGCAGTCAGGCGCATGGCGATGCCTATGTCCGCGCCACGCTGGAAGCGATCGTGGCAGCCCCGGAGGAATTCCCGTCCGCTGTCGATCCGCGCCTTGGCCTTTACAAGATCTTTCATGCGATCTGGTCGTCCTCCCATCTGGAGGACGTGCCGGTGCTGACCGGCGCTGACGGGCAGGAGGCGATCGCGCAGGCGCGGCTGGCCCGCCTGACCCCGTTGCCGCGCCAGGCGCTGCTGCTGACCGCGCTGGAGGGCTTCACGGTGGACGATGTCGGCTATCTGATCGGCCTCGACAGCGATGACGTGGAAGCGCTGGTCAAGGAGGCGTTGAGCGAGATCGAGGCGCAGACCCGCGCGAAGGTGCTGATCATCGAGGATGAGCCGATCATCGCCATGGATATCGAAACCATCGTCCGCGATCTGGGTCATGAGGTCACCGCGATCGCCGTCACGCGGGAGGATGCCGTGCGCGAAGCCATGGCGGAGCGGCCGGGGCTGGTGCTGGCCGATATCCAGCTGGCCGATGATTCCAGCGGGATCGATGCGGTGAAGGATATACTTGCCGAATTCTCCGTGCCGGTGATCTTCATCACCGCTTTCCCGGAACGCTTGCTGACTGGGGAACGGCCCGAGCCGACCTTCCTGATCACCAAGCCGTTCCAGCGTTCCACGGTCAAGGCTGCGATTTCCCAGGCGCTGTTCTTCGATGAAGCGACCGCGCCGGCCTGACCTTCGCGCCTGTTTTTCGCCGGATTTCCGGGGCCGTGAACGAGAGGCGGTCAATTCGCAAATGGTTCATGCAACGAAAATTAGGCCAGAAAAGGGGAACTCCGATCTGCGACTCGCGTTATTCATGCGTAACGATCGGGAGAAGCCTCATGGCCGGACAGGAACGGCACATTGCGACCGAGGAAGCCCGGGCAGGCTCGACGCCGCATATCGTGCGTTATGTCCTGGGAGTTTCGCTGACGCTCGCGATTATCGTGATGATCGTGATATTGTGGGGCTATTAAATCTGCTGCGGCAATTGGTCCTTCAGAAGAAAAAGATTAGGATGCGGACGCACATATGGCTTTGACGACTTCGGTTCATGCGGCGAGGACGACAGCCAATGAGGGGGTTGTTTCCATGAGCGAGGGCGTGAGCCAGGATGTGGAGCGCGAAACCCTGTCTGACGCCGATTTCAAGAGCGAACTGGCCGCGGTGATCCCGCATCTGCGCGCATTTGGCCGATCCCTGTCGGGCAATCGGGACGTGGCCGACGATCTGGTGCAGGAAACCCTGCTCAAGGCCTGGGCCGCGCGGTCGCGCTTCCAGGCGGGCACCAATATGCGTGCCTGGACCTTCATCATCCTGCGCAACCATTATCTCTCGCAGATGCGCCGGTCGCGCTTTCGCGGGGATTGGGACGATCTGGCGGCGGATCGCCTGCTTGCCGCGCCTGCCGGTCAGGACAAATATGTCGAATTGTCCGACATGCAGCGAGCCCTGCTGCAATTGCCGCAGCCCCAGCGCGAAGCGCTGATTCTCGTCGGCGCGGGGGGCTTTGCCTATGAGGAGGCGGCGGAGATCTGCGGCGTGGCCGTCGGCACTATCAAGAGCCGGGTCGCGCGCGGCCGGGCAGCGCTGGAGCAGATATTGGAAAATGGCGAACTGCCCTCGCGCCGCAGCCAGGAAACCAGAGATGTGGCGGTGCTGGACGAGATCATGGACGATGTCGATCGGCTGAGCCGGGGCCGCAGCGCCAAGGAAAACAGGGAAGATACCGACTCGGACCTGGAATGATCTGTGCTATTATCTCCGCCTCTGGATGTCAGGATCGGGAGAAGGAGAATGGATGAGGATCGAAGGACCGAATCCTCCATTCCACGCAGGGCTTCGGATGAACCGGATGCCATATCGCGCCGGTCGCGTGGCAGCTTGATCATCTTTGTTCTGGTCGCCATCGCGCTGATCCTGGCGATCGGCTTTTTCTACATCACCAAGGATCGCAACGATCGTCGGGCAGATGCCCCGACGCAGGCGGGCGAGTCCGCTGATAGCGCGGCCTATGTGGTGGGCGACGCTGCCAAAAATGCAGCAGATGCGCTTCGCAATCATGATTGAGGGCGGGGGATGATGTCCCCGCGTGGCTGTTCAGAAATTCTTTGTGATTGTCGTGCACTATGTCGTCAGTGTCGGATTTCCTTACAGTCGCTGTAAGCTGATCCGGCCCTCTGACTTGCCCGCGGGGCGCAGCGGGATACGCGCGACGAATGATAAGATTGTTCAAACATTATATTCCGCACGCCGTGCTGCTGCTGGGCGTGCTGGACTTCATGCTGCTGCTGGGCGCGGCCGAGGGTGGGTGGATATTGCGCGCTCATCAGATCGGCATGGATGTCGCCCATGTCTCCACCCGAACCGGGCCGCTGTTGAGCTTTGGCATCGCGATCCAGACTGCGATGATCGCCGTGGGCGTTTATGGCACGGAGGCGCTGCAATCGATCCGCTATGCGCTCGCCCGCCTGCTGGTGGCGATCTCGCTGGGCGTGCTGTTCCTGTCGGTCATGCATTTCGCGCTGCCGTATATCACGCTTTGGCGGTCCAATTCGCTCTACGCCATGGGGCTGGCGATCGCGCTGCTGCTGGCCATCCGCATCCTGCTGGGGTCGATGCTGGGCGGGGAGGCCTTCAAGCGGCGGCTGGTGGTGCTGGGGGCAGGCAATCGCGCGAACCGCATCCGGGAGATCGAGCAGCGCAAGGGATCGGGCTTCCTCGTCGTGGGCTATATCGCGATGAACGACGGCACGCAGATGATCCCCGAAGCGATCAACCGCGGCGCCATCTACAATCTGGCCGATTTCGTGGTGCGGCTGGGCGCGAGCGAGGTGGTGCTGGCGCTGGAGGAGCGGCGCAATGCCCTGCCGCTGGCGGACCTGCTGCGCATCAAGACCACGGGCGTTCATGTGAACGAGATATCCACTTTCCTGGAGCGCGAGACGGGCCGGGTCGACCTGGACAGCGTCAACCCGAGCTGGCTGATCTTCTCCGACGGCTTTTCCGCCGGCCGCCGCATTTCCAGCATCGCCAAGCGGCTGTTCGACCTCATCGCCAGTTCGATCCTGCTGCTCCTGACAGGTCCGGTCATCCTGCTTGCGGCGATATTGGTGAAGCTCGACAGCAAGGGTCCCGCTTTTTACCGCCAGCAGCGCGTTGGCCTGTTCGGCGAGGAATTCTGGATCGTGAAGCTGCGCACCATGCGGCAGGATGCCGAAGTCGCGGGCCAGGCGATCTGGGCAGAGCGGGACGATCCGCGCATCACCCGGCTTGGGCTTTGGCTGCGCAAGCTGCGCATCGATGAATTGCCGCAGACCTGGACGGTGCTGAAAGGGGAGATGAGCTTCGTCGGCCCGCGCCCGGAACGCCGCCAGTTCGTCGAGGATCTGGAGCAGCATCTGCGCTATTATGCCGAGCGGCATATGGTAAAGCCCGGCATCACCGGCTGGGCGCAGATCAACTATCCCTATGGCGCGTCGATCGAGGACGCCCGGCACAAGCTGGAATATGACCTTTATTACGCCAAGAATTACACGCCCTTCCTTGATCTGCTGATCCTGATCCAGACGCTGCGGGTCGTCCTCTGGCCGGAAGGGGCTCGGTGAAGGAGGGGCGATGAGCATGCTGCTGCAATTCATCGGAGACTGGGGCCATGCGCTGGCCGCCGTGCTGTTCGCGGCGCTGGGCATCTTCATCCTGCGTCGCCGGGACGAGGCGGCCGAACAGCGCCTGCTGGCGGCCGCATTGTTGCTGACTTCCTGCTGGTCGCTTTATGTTTCCTTCGGCGGGGTGGACAAGCCGCTGACCGGCATTGGCGAGAATATCCGCAACGCGGCCTGGCTGCTGCTGCTGTTCGCGATGCTGCGGCGAGGCGGAGTGGCGCGCGGCGGGTCGCTGATAGCCATCGGCTCGGTCTATGCGGCGGTGGCGGGGCTGATTCTGCTCCAGACCTTCACCGATCTCATCTGGCGGCAATTGCCGAGCGGCAGCGAACTGCATCGTGCGCTCATCCACGTCTCGCTGGTGCTGCACATGATGACTGCGATCGGCAGCCTGATGCTGGTCCACCATCTCTACATCAGTTGGCCGACGCGAGAGCGGGGGCGGGTTGCCTTGTTGCTCGGCGCGCTGGCGGCGATGTGGACCTATGACCTCAATCTTTACGCCATCGGCACTTTTGCGATGCATCGCGCGAACGAGCTTTATGCGTTGCGCGGGCCGATGATGGCGTTGCTGGCGCCGGTCATTGCGATAGGGATGCGCAACGACATGGCGGGCCGGCTGCAACTGTCGCGCGCGCTGACGCTGCAATCGCTCTCGCTGGCGGCGGTGGCGCTCTATGTCGTCGTGCTGGCGGCGGCGGCGGTGCTGGTGGAACTGGTGGCCGGCCCTTATGCGCGGGTCGTCGAAATCGGCTGTGTTTTCTTCATGGCGGTGAGCGCGCTGGTGCTGCTGCCCTCCCGCCGGATGCGCGCCTTCTGGAAAGTGCAGGTCGCCAAGCATTTCTTCCAGCACCGCTATGATTACCGCACCGAATGGATGCGCTTTGGCGATACGATCGGGCGGGCGGGCGATAATGGCCTGCCGCTGGGCGAACGCGTGGCGAAGGCGGTGGCTGACATCACTGACTCCCCGGCCGCATTGCTGATGCTGCGGGCCGAGGATGGCGCGCTGTCCTTCGAGACGCATTGGAACTGGGCCGGCGATCTGCCGGACGGTGCGGTCGTGCCGGCTCCGCTTGCCGCGCTGATCGAACAGAGCGGCTGGATCATCGATATTGATCGTCCGCCGACCGGCGCGGGAGAGGTCAGCGCCCCCGGCTGGATGAGCCTTGACCGCCGGGCCTGGGCGCTGGTGCCGCTGATCCATTTCGGGCGGTTGATCGGCGCGATCCTGCTGGCCCGCCCGCCGATCGACCGGCGGCTCGACTGGGAGGATTTCGACATGCTGCGCGCCGCCGGACGGCAGGCGGCCAGCTATTTGAGCGAGGCGCAGGGGCAGCAGGCGCTGGATGACGCGCAGCGCTTCGAGGAGTTCAACCGCCGCTTTGCCTTCATCATCCATGACGTCAAGAATCTGGTGAGCCAGCTTTCTCTGCTCGCTCGCAATGCTGAGCGGCATGCCGACAATCCCGATTTTCGCGCCGACATGGTGCTGACCCTCAAGGAATCGGTGGGCAAGATGAACGACATGCTCGCCCGCCTGTCGCAGCATAACAAGGGGCGGGCGGAGGAGCCGCGTCCCCTGGCGTTGCGCGACGTGTTGCAGCAGGTCGCGCGTACCCGTGCGCGCCAGCATGAGATACGCCTCACCGGCGACGCGCCGCTGGTGCTGGCCGATCCGGCGCGGGTCGAGCAAATCGTGATCCACCTGCTTCAGAACGCGATCGACGCCAGTGCGTCCGACAGCCCGGTGGAACTGGGGCTGTCTGCCGACGGTCACGGCGTGCTGCTGGAGGTGATCGACCATGGCCGGGGCATGACCGCGGAGTTTATCCGCCGCGAGCTGTTCAAGCCCTTTTCGTCCAGCAAGGCGGGCGGCTTCGGCATTGGCGCGTTCGAGGCGCGGGCGCTGGCGCAAGCCATGGGCGGTCGGATCGATGTGGAAAGCAAGCCGGGAGCAGGGAGCCGTTTCACGCTGCGCCTGCCGCTGGCGCCGGGGGATTTCAAGGGGAAGGCCGCCTGATGAGCGACACGCGACCGAAATTGCTGATCGTGGAGGATGATCCGGGGTTACAGCGGCAATTGCGCTGGGCCTATGAGGAATATCAGCTCTTCATCGCCGGCGACCGCGAGGAGGCGATTGAAATGCTGCGCGAGCAGGCGCCTGATGTGGTGACGCTGGACCTGGGCCTGCCGCCCGATCCAGACGGGACCAGCGAGGGTTTTGCGACGCTGGCGGAAATCCTGCGCATCAAGCCGGATACCAAGGTCATCGTCGCCTCCGGCCATGGCGCGCGGGAAAGCGCGCTGAATGCCATTTCGGGTGGCGCCTATGATTTCTACCAGAAGCCGGTCGACATCGACGAACTGGGCCTGATCGTTCGTCGCGCCTTTCATGTCCATGCGCTGGAAAAGGAAAATGCGCGGCTTGCCGAAACCGCGCCGGAAGGCGGGCGGGTGTTGGGGCGGCTGATCACCGCGGCGCCGGAAATGATGAAGGTCGCCCGCACCATCGAGCGCGTGGCGGGGGCGGACGTTTCCGTGCTGCTGCTGGGGGCGAGCGGCACAGGCAAGGAATTGCTGGCGCAGGGCCTGCATGATGCCAGTCCAAGGCGCGACGGCGCCTTCGTCGCGATCAATTGCGCGGCGATCCCGGAAACCCTGCTGGAAGCGGAATTGTTCGGGCATGAGAAGGGCGCCTTTACGGGAGCCATCAAGACCACGCCCGGCAAGATCGAACTGGCGCAGGGCGGCACGCTGTTCCTCGACGAAGTGGGTGATATTCCGCTGGCATTGCAGGTGAAACTGCTGCGCTTCCTGCAAGAGCGGATGATCGAGCGGATCGGCGGGCGTCAGCCCATATCGGTGGACACGCGGATCGTTTGTGCAACGCATCAGAATCTGGAGGAGATGATCGCGGCGGGCACGTTCCGCGAGGATCTCTATTATCGGCTGGCGGAGATCGTCGTGCGCATACCGGCGCTCAGGGAGCGGCCTGGCGATCCGGCGCTGCTCGCGCGGCATTTCCTCAATCGCTTTGCCAAGGACATGAATCCGCTGGTCAAGGGTCTGGCGCCCGATGCGCTTGCGGCGCTGGATGGCTGGGGCTGGCCGGGCAATGTGCGCGAGCTGGAAAACCGGATGAAGCGCGCGGTCATCATGGCTGATGGAAAGCATGTCACGGCCGCCGATCTGGATCTTGACGGCGAGCATTCGGGCGGAGGCGATGTCGTGAACCTCAAGGCGGCGCGGGAAATGGCCGATCGTCGCGCGATCCGCCGTGCCATTGCACGCACGGACGGCAATATTTCAGGCGCGGCGAAGATGTTGGGGATCAGCCGGCCGACGCTTTATGATCTATTGAAGCAATATCAGATGCAGAATTGAGGGGCTGACGTGCCGATTCAATATTCACATCATCCCCGCGAAGGCAGGAATGACGGAAAGGTTAGACCCGCTCTATCCACAAATCCTCGACATTGATGCCCAGCCGCTTGATCTGTTCCGCAACCGGAGGCCAGACCGCATCCAGAAACCGCGCCCGCTCCATGTCCCGCAGTCGCCGCGTGGCGCCATCCGCGACGAACATGCCGACCCCGCGCTTCACCACGACCAGTCCATCATCCTGAAAACATTGATAGGCCTTGGCCACCGTCAACGGATTCGCACCCTGTCGCGCGGCCAGTGCCCGCACCGAAGGCAGCAGATCGCCGTCGCGAAAATCCCCGTCCAATATGGAGGCGGCGATGATCTCCCGCAGGCGGAGATAAACGGGTTTGGAGTCGTCGGCCATGGTGCATCAGTGCCATAATACAGCCGTGCAGGTCAAGCCATGCTCTTGCGCGTAACCAAGGGGATCGTGTAATTATCTGTCCCAAACGGAAACTATATTATCATATTCCGGCCGGGGCCGTTCTTCCTGTTCCTTGCCGGGCGTGCCGATGAAGACGAAGCCGGCGATGCGCTCATTGCCCTGCGCGAAGGCTGTTCGGACATCCTCGTTATAGCAGGGCCAGCCGGTCAGCCAGCCGCCTGCGAAACCGAGCGCATGGGTCGCGTGAAGCAGGTTCATGATCGCCGCGCCCGCTGACAGTTCCTGTTCCCAAAGCGGAATCTTGCTGCTTTCCACCGGGGCGGAAAGCGCCACGACCAACATGGGCGCCTGATGCGCGAACTGGTGCATCGCCTCTATTTCCAGACGGCCCGCCTCCGGCTTTTCCGCGCGATAGGCAGCTTCCAGCAATGCCGCGAGGGCTTCCCGTTTCTCAAGGGGCACGATCACGAAGCGCCAGGGTGACAGCTTGCCATGATCGGGCGTGCGCAGCGCAACCTCCAGCAGGGTGCGGAGCTGCCCGGCGTCCGGCCCCGGCGCGATCAGGTCGCGGGGCTTGCCGGATCGGCGGGTCTGGAGAAGCGAGAGCGGAGAGCTGCGGTCATTGAACATGGCGCCCCAGATGGCCTGTGGACCGCCGTGACGCAAGGGCATCGCCCTTCTTTGACAGGTGAATAATTTCGGTTCTAGGCTGGCGCCTCAACAAGATAGGACAAGGGGCCGAATGGCGACCTCCGTTTCAACTGCCGCCGTGGCCGGCAAGACATGGCTCGGCCATCCGCGCGGACTGTTCCTGCTGTTTTTCGTGGAGATGTGGGAACGCTTCTCCTTCTACGGCATGCGCGCGCTGCTGATCTTCTATCTGACGCAGCATTTCCTCTTCGCCGATCGCGACGCCGCTTATGTCTATGGCGCCTATATGTCGCTGATCTACATCTCGCCGCTGATGGGCGGTTATCTTGCCGACCGCTATCTGGGCCAGCGCAAGGCGGTGCTGTTCGGCGGCATCGTGATCGCCGCGGGGCATCTGATCCTGGGGCTGGAAAGCGACGATGCGGGGGCGATGGGCCTTGGCCTCTTCTGGCTGGGCCTGGCGACCGTCATCACCGGCACGGGCTTCCTCAAGTCGAGCGTGTCGGCGCTGGTGGGGCAGCTCTATCCGCGCGACGACATGCGGCGCGACCCGGCCTATACGATCTTCTACATGGGCATCAATCTGGGCGCGACCATCGGGCCGGTGATCTGCGGCTATCTGGGGCAGGCCTGGGGCTGGCACTGGGGTTTCGGCGCGGCATCGGTCGGCATGATCGCGGGCGTCATCGGCTTCATGCTGTGCAAGCCGCTGTTGCAGGGCAGGGGCGAAGCCCCCGATCCCGCGCGTCTGGCGCAGCGCGTGGGCGGCATCATCAGCCGCGAATGGCTGGTCTACCTCTCCAGCCTCGCCGCGATCGCGCTTTGCTGGTTCCTGATCCAGCAGCATGTCATCGTCGGCTGGATGCTGGCGGCGGCGAGCGTGGCGGTGGTGCTCTACATCCTCTGGGAAGCCTTTGGCCGGTTGGAGCGGGTTGGGCGCGACCGGATGCTGGCGGCGCTGTTCCTGCTGGTCATCAACCCGATCTTCTGGGGCCTCTATGAGCAGACCGGGTCGTCGCTCAGCCTGTTCACTGATCGCTATGCGGATCGGCATATTCTGGGTTTCGACGTTCCGGCGTCGATGTTCCAGTCGGTCAATGCCGCCTATATACTGATGTTCGGGCCGGTCGTCGCCGCGCTGTGGATATGGCTGGCGAAGCGGGGCCGGGAACCCTCTACCCCGGCCAAGTTCGGCATGGCGCTGGCGTTGGTCGGCGCGGGTTTCCTGATCCTGGTGGCGGGGACGGGCGCGCCGGGAACGCTGACGCCGGTGCTGTTCATCTTTCTGCTCTATCTCTGCCACACCATCGGGGAGCTTTGCCTGTCGCCGGTGGGCCTGTCCGCCATGTCGAAGCTGGCGCCCTCCCGCATGATCGGGCTGATGATGGGCATCTGGTTCCTGGCCATGGCGCTGGGCGAATATGCCGCCGGGCTGATCGCGGCCGCCACGGGCGGAGAGCGGGGCGCGGCTTCCCGCGACGCCGTGCTGGCGGTTTATGGCCAGATCGGCTGGTGGTCGGTCGGCGCGGGTGTAGTGGTCATGCTGTTGGCGCCGTTGGTGAAGCGGCTGATGCATGACGCACCGGCCAAGGAGTAGCTTATTCCGTCGCGCCCCAGACATCGTTAGCGCGGACGAAGCCCTTCTGCCCACCCACCTCGAAAGCGCACCAGCCCTTGCCGCAGGAAGACAGCCGCCCCACCACGCCCCTTTGCGCGCGGTAGATGGCGCGGGCATCATCCTGCGGGGAATTCCGCATGGACGCGATATCGGCTGTGACGATGGCGGTGGGCGTATCGCTCAGCAGGCGGACATGCATCCAGCCCTGGGTGCCGCTCGAATCCTCCACCTTGCGCCACAGGCCCAGCACCTGCACCACCTTCACCGGCAGGTCGCGGCGGCGATAAACCCAGCTGGACGGGTAATCCAGGCTTGGCCCGACGCGCATGCGTGCTTCGTCCTGGGTCAGCGAAGCCCAATAGGGAACCGGCTTCGCAGGCGCGGCCCATGCTCCGCCCGTCCAGCATAGCATCGCGACGATGCCTGCGCCCAGATAGCCCTTCATGCCCTTGTCTTCCCCAACATGCGATGCGCGACCATAGCCGCTGGCGGTCATCAGCGAAACTGCTCTCTTGCGCATTCGGGATAAGTGCTTGACCATCGTGCCTGCGGGGAATAGCGGCCGGATATGGCCAAGAAACCGCGCCCCGCCAAGCCGCGCGTCATTGTCACGCGCCGCCTGCCCCCCAATGTGGAGGCGCGCATGGCCGAACTGTTCGACACCGCCTTCAATATCGGCGATGTGCAGATGGACCGCGCCGCGCTGACGCGGGCCATGGCGCAGTGCGACGTGCTGGTGCCCTCCGTCACCGACCAGCTCGACGCAGGCCTGATCGAGGCCGCGCCGGATCGGTTGCAGCTGATCGCCAGCTTCGGCAGCGGCGTCGACCATATCGACCTGGCTGCCGCCCGGGCCAAGGGGATCATCGTCACCAACACGCCCGGCGTCCTGACCGAGGATACCGCCGACATGACCATGGCGCTGATCCTGTCCGTGCCGCGCCGGCTGGCCGAAGGGGAGAAGCTGGTGCGATCCGGCGCCTGGACCGGCTGGAGCCCATCGAGCATGCTGGGGCATCGCATCGGCGGCAAGAAGCTGGGCATTATCGGCATGGGCCGCATCGGCCGTGCCGTCGCCCGCCGCGCTGCCGCCTTCGGTCTGTCCATCGCCTATCACAATCGCCACCGCCTGCCATTCGAAGTGGAGCAGGAATTGCAGGCCCATTGGCATCCGGATGTGGATTCGCTGCTAAAGGCGAGCGAGATCGTCTCGATCCACTGTCCGCTCAACGCCGACAGCCGGGGCATGATCGACGCGCGGCGGATCGCGCTGATGCGGCCCGACGCCTATCTCATCAACACCTCCCGCGCGGAGATCACGGACGAACCGACGTTGATCGCCGCGCTTTCGGACGGGCGGCTCGCCGGGGCGGGGTTGGACGTCTATGCCCATGAGCCGGCGATCGATCCGCGACTGCTCGCGCTGTCCAATGTCGTGCTGTTGCCGCATATGGGGTCCGCGACGATTGAAGGCCGCGATGCGACCGGCGCGCGGGTGATCGCCAATATCCGCAGTTGGGTCGATGGGCATCGGCCGCCCAATCAGGTGCTGGAAGGCTGGGTCTGAGCCGGTCGGCAGGCTTCAGGCCATCGGATCGAGCGTTCCGAGCGCAGCGACCAGGCCGAGTATCGTCAGCGCCAGCGTTGTTTCTAGGAGCAGCGACAGGCGCAGATGGGCGACGGCATCCCCGTCCGCCAGCCTGGGCGTCAGCCACCAGCGATTGGCGGCGGCGAGCAGCAACATCCCCCCGAACAGCGCCAGCTTGGCCAGAAGCAACCAGCCGTAGAGGCTGTGCAGAAGGACGGGCAACTGGGCGATGCCCATGATCATCACGACGTTGAAGGCCCCCGTCACGATCAGCGTTGCGACGAAGATCGTGCCGAACAGGGAAAAACGCTCCAGCATCCGGGCGGTCCGGCCGATTTCCTGCCCCGAAAACACAGCATGCAGCAGGGCCAGCAGGGCGCCCCACCATCCGGCGGCGGCGAATATATGGAGCGCGTCGGCGATGCGGTGCGCGCTGCCGGCCAGTCCTTCGCTGGCGGCGGCATGACCCGACCATGCCAGCGTCGCGGCGGCGATCGCGGCGGGCAGGGCAATCGTGGCGTTCCAGCCCGCGCCGCGCCGGAACAGCAGCGGAAGGATCAGCAGCAGCGCTGCCAGGCGTACCCCCAGCACCATGCCGACCGGCGTTTCCCGGAGCAAAATGTCGAGGACGCTCCAGTCCGGTGAAAGGAGCGGGGTTCCCGCCATGCCCGCCGCGCTGGCGAGCAGCCATAGCGCCGAGAGGACCAATCCTCCCAGCGCCAGAGCCGCGATCACGCCCCGGCGCCTGCCGCCTTCCGCCATGCTCCACCAGAAGAGCGGCAGGCCCGCGAGCGCGGCAAGATCGGCGTAGAGCGCGAAGCGGGTGGCGACGAGAACCCCGTCCAGCGGCATGCGCTTATTTCACCGAAAAGCTGTACTTGCCCGAAATCTTGTGCTGATCGGCGCCGACCAGATGCCAGTCGATGTCATAATTGCCCGCGGGCAGCGCGCGCGGCAGGGTGACGACCATGGTTTTGCCGTCGCCTTCGACCGAGGTCTTGAAACCCTTGATCGGCATAGGCGCGTGATCGGCCATGCCCGGCATGCCGGTCATGGTGAGTTCGACGCCGCTCAGGGGAGCGAGCATCTTTTCGGAAAAGGTGAGGGTCAGCTTCGTGGGCTTGGCGACCGTGGCGTTGGCGGCCGGGGTCGACGAGAGCAGCTTGGGATGCGCCATCGCCACGGAAGGCAGGGCGGCGAGGGCAAGGGCGGCAAACAGGATGCGACGCATGGCACTAATCTCCAATCGGGTTGCGATTAAGGGATATTACGCATCGTTTTTTCCAACCCCTCGACTAGACCCCATGAATTTTTGCATGAGGGGTTGAGCGATGCCGCGCGTATCCTTGGACGACCCTATGGAGTGTGAATGATGAGCGATCTCGATCAGCTATTGGGCCATGTCCGCGCCCAGATACGGGATTGCCCGACCGATCCGCGCCTGTTGGACATGGAAGGAACGGTGATGGCGGGCGTGGCATCGCGACGCGAACGCGCCGTCGCCCGACGCAGTCTGGCGCTGGCGGGGATCGTCGCGATCGGCATCGGCTGGATCGGCAGCGTTGGGCCGGGCGCGCCGGCGCAGGCGGCGTCGCGGCCGGTGATGATCGGCATGTCCGACTATGCGCCGTCGCGCCTGCTGGGGCAGTAGGAGATGAAGGGAGCGGCGCGTTATGGGCTGGTCGCGCTGGTGGCTTTCGCGGCGGCGCTGGCGGCGGTACTGGTCGCGCGGGTCTGGATCGCGCCGGAACCGCGCGTCGAGAGCGAGGTCCATGCCCTTCTTCACGAGAAGCTGAAGCTCGACGAGCGTCAGGAGCAGCGCATCCATGCGCTGGAGGCTGATTTCGCCAAGCGGCGGGAGGCCATGGAGGCGGAAATGCGCGCCGACAATGCCCGGCTGGCGCAGGCGATCGCCGCCGAGCATGGCTATGGCCCCCAGGTCGGCGAAGCCGTGGATCGCTCCCACCATGTCATGGGAATGCTGCAAAAGGAGACGCTGAAACATATTTTTGCGATGCGCGCCGTGCTGCGGCCTGATCAGGCGGCGCAGTTCGACGCTGCCGTCGTCAAGGTTTTGACCGAACCGGCCCGGACCGCGCCGGAAAAGTGAGCCCCTCGCTCACCGATCGCAGCGACCCGGAACTGGCCGCGCTCGCCCTCGCCGGGCAGCAGGGCGCCTACGGCGAGTTGATGCGGCGGCATCGCGACGGCGTGTTCCGGCTGGCGCGGGGGCATGCGGG
This sequence comes from Sphingobium sp., assembly GCF_032153725.1. Classification (GTDB taxonomy): domain Bacteria; phylum Pseudomonadota; class Alphaproteobacteria; order Sphingomonadales; family Sphingomonadaceae; genus Sphingobium. The sequence continues at coordinate 50,906 of NZ_JALDYQ010000027.1, forward strand.
GGATGCGACCGAGGCGCTGGACATCACGCAGGAGACGTTCATTTCCGCCTTCGCGGCGCTGGCCCGCTATGACGGCGCGCGGCCGTTCCGGTTGTGGATCGCGCGGATCGCGATAAACAAATGCCATGACTGGGCGCGGCGGCGGGCGGTGCGGCGCTTCTTCGCCTTTGCCCGGCCGATCGAGGAGGCGGGCGCGGTGGCCGATGTCGCGCCGACGCCGGAAGAGGCGGCGCATAGCCGGGCGGAATTGCAGCGTATCAATGCCGCCATCACTGCCCTGCCCGCCAATCTCAAGGATGTGCTTGTCCTGCGCGCGATCGAAGGCACCAGCCAGGCCGAAGCCGCGCAGATATTGGGCATCAGCGAGAAGGCCGTCGAAACGCGGCTCTATCGCGCCCGCAACAAATTGGCCGAACAATTGAGGGATGACGGGTGAGGGGTGGAGGGGTTGGGCGCGTATAGAGGGAAACGGTCCTTCAAGCAGAGACTTGCATCCTCATGCCCACTCACTTTCCCGACATCGATCGCCGCAGCCTGATCCGCAATCTGGGCGGCCTTGGCGGCGCGCTTGCCCTGAGCCGCGCCTTTCCCGCATGGGCGCAGAGCGGCACGGCGGGTCTTCCCGCGGTGCTGAGCGGCGAGGATATCGCGCTCACCGTGGGGGAAAGCCATTTCTCGACAGGGGGGCGCTCGGCCCATGCGGTGACGATCAACGGGACGCTGCCCGCGCCGCTGATCCGGCTCAGGGAGGGGCAGAATGTCCGCCTGTCCGTCACCAACAGCCTCAGGGAAGATACATCGATCCACTGGCACGGACTGATCGTGCCTTTCCAGATGGACGGCGTGCCGGGCGTCAGCTTTCCGGGCATAAGGCCGGGCGAAACCTTCACCTATGAATTCCCGATCCGGCAATCGGGGACCTACTGGTATCACAGCCATTCGGGGATGCAGGAAGCGATGGGCCATTATGGCCCCATCGTCATCGACCCCGCTGGCGCCGATCCGGTGGAATCCACGCGCGAGCATGTGATCATCCTGTCCGACTGGAGCCCGATCCATCCGCATGTGCTGCTGAAGCGCCTCAAGCAGGCGGGCGGCTATTTCAACATGCAGAAGCAGACGCTGGCCGGATTGCTGGAGGGCAAGGACCAGAGCGCCGGGGATCGCCGCGAATGGGGGGCGATGCGGATGGACCCGACCGATATTTCGGATGTCACCGGTTCCACCTACAGCTTTCTTGTCAACGGCCATGGGACGGCGGAGAACTGGACCGGCCTGTTCACGCCGGGCGAGCGGGTGCGGCTGCGGATCATCAACGCTTCGGCGATGACCAATTTCAACGTGCGCCTGCCCGGCCTGCCGATGACGGTGGTGCAGTGCGACGGCCAGCATGTGCAGCCGGTCGAGACGGATGAGTTCCAGATCGGCATTGCGGAAACCTATGACGTGGTGGTGCAGCCGACCGAGGCGAAGCCCTATGGCTTGATCGCGGAGGCCATCGACCGGTCCGGCCTTGTCCGCGCGACGCTGGCGCCGCGCATCGGCATGGCTGCGGAGGTGCCGGCGGTGCGCGAACGGCCGCTGCTGGGCAGGAAGGACATGGGCAGGGCCATGTCGGGCATGGCCATGGGGCAGGGCGGCGTCATCGACCTCAGCCAGCCTGCCAATGAGAGCATGTCCGGCCATTCGATGAAGATGCGCGATCCGTCCGTCGCGCCGCAGGTGAAGATGGGGCCGGGGGTCGCCACCCTTTCGCCCATGCCCGCGGATCGGACTGGGGACAGGCCGACGGGGCTGGAGAATGTCGATCACCGGGTGCTGACCTATGCGGACCTGAAATCGCTTGATCCGAACCGGGACAGGCGAACGCCCACGCGAACGCTGGACATCCACCTGACCGCGAACATGGAGCGCTATATGTGGTCCTTCGACGGGGTGAAGCTGTCCGACGGCGCCGATCCGATCCCCTTCCGCCATATGGAGCGGGTGCGGGTGAACCTGATCAACGATACGATGATGCCCCATCCCATCCACCTGCATGGTCATTTTTTTGAACTGGTAACGGGCGCGGGCGAGCATAATCCCATGAAACATACCGTCAATGTGCTGCCGGGGGGGAAGGTCAGCTTCGACCTGACCGCCGATGCGCTGGGCGACTGGGCGTTTCACTGCCACATGCTGATGCACATGCACGCGGGGATGATGCGCGTCGTGACCGTGCGCCATGGGGGAGAGGTGGCATGAGGATGCTTGTTTCCGCCGCCGCACTGTTGCTGGCTTCCGTTGCGGCGCCCGCGCTGGCGCAGGAGATGGACCATGGCCATATGGATCATGGCGCCATGGAGCCGGCTGAGGAGGCGCCCGCCGCCGACGATCCGCATGCCGGTCATGGTCAGCCCGCGGCTGACGACGGCATTCCCAAGGGTGAGGCGCCGCCAGTCCCGTCCGATCATGCCGCCGAAGCCTTTTACAGCCCTGCCGCAATGGCCCGCGCCCGCGCTGCAATGCTCAAGGAGAGCGGTGGGATGAGCTTCTCCCAGATCATGCTCGACCGGCTGGAATATCGGTTGGGCAAGGGCGCGGACGGCTATCATTGGGAAGGCGAGGGCTGGATCGGCGGGGACATCAACCGCTTCGCCTTCAAGAGCGAGGGCGAGGGCGAAGTCGGTGGGCGTCTGGAAAGTGCCGAGATCCAGGCGCTTTACAGCCGCGCGATCGACCCCTGGTTCAATCTGGAAGCAGGGGTGCGCCACGATATCCGTCCCGACCCGCAGCGGACCTATGCGGTGGTCGGGATCGAGGGGCTTGCGCCCTATTGGTTCGAGGTTAGCGCGCAGGCCTTCCTGTCCAACAAGGGCGACGCGCATCTGCGGCTGGAAGGGAGCTATGATCAGCGCATCACCCAGCGCCTGATCCTGCAACCAGCGGCGGAGGTGAACATCGCCGCGCAGGACGTGCCGGAGCTGGGCATTGGGTCGGGTATTTCCGATATCGAGCTGGGCCTGCGTCTGCGCTATGAGTTTGCGCGGGAGTTCGCGCCTTATGTCGGCGTGAATTGGGAACGGAAGCTGGGGGATACGGCGCGGTTTGCCCGGGCCGGGGGGGAGAGGGCTTCGGCCACCAGTCTGGTGATGGGCGTGCGCTTCTGGTTTTGATTATCAATGCGGCACGATCTGCTGCCGTCCGGTAACAGTTTGTCATGATTGGCGGCGTGATGTGGCCCCTTCGCGCGCATGCGCCGTCTGGCGTCTCATAGTCTCCTCTGAATAACGAAAATATTCTGGGTAGATTTGTGCGCGCCTTATCAGGCCTTCTTTTTTGTGTCTGCGCGTTGCTGGCGGGCGGCCCTGCCCTGGCACGGGACGATGATGCGGCATCGCTCAGCGGTGGCTTCGATCTTGTCGAACTGCGCACGGGGAGGGAGGGCGACGCCTTCCTCTGGGATGGCACCTTTTCCTATGGAGATTCCACCGATCAGGCGATGCTGGTGCTCCAGGGCGGTGGCGCGCTGGGCGGGCAGATCGATGAGGTGCAGGCGCGGCTTTTCTACGGCCGGACCATAAGCGGAAACACCGTGCTGCTTGCGGGGGTGCGCAAGGATTTCAAGCCGCATCCGCGTGATGCCCATGCAGCCCTTGGGATTCTGGGGCAGATCGGATCGCGCCTGAACTGGGAAACCTATGCATTCCTGTCGGACAAGGGGAATCTCACGGGCGAAGGGCAGGTCATCTATGCCCTGCCGATCACGCGGCGGCTCTATCTGGAACCGCGCGTGGCGGTCGGCTGGTCCGCGCAGGGCATCGACATGGAAGCGGTGCGGCCCGGCTTTACCGAAGGGGAGGCGACGGTGCGGTTGCGCTATCGGCTGACGGACAGGATCAACGCCTATGCGGGCGTGGTGCATGAAAGGCTGCTGGGGGATACGCGGGCTCTGGCGCGGTCGCAGGGGGAGGCGGTGAAGTCGACCATGGCGGTGATCGGCTTTGGGTTCAGTTTGTGATGCAATGGGTGGATGTCGGACGGTCCGCTTATCCGTCATCCCCGCGAAAGCGGGGACCCATCTCCTGAGCGAACTGCCTGATGCAAGGTTGGGAGATGGGTTCCCGCTTTCGCGGGAATGACGAACTGTTGAACGGCTACAAATGGCCGGTAGCAGCCGTCAGGCTAGCGCGAGCTGTTGCTCGACAAGCGCGACATGCAGACGGACGCCAAGCCCGAGCACATCGTCGTTGAAGTCATAATGCGGGTTGTGCAGCGGCACGGAGCCTTGCGGCCGGGCCTGTCCAAGCCAGATATAGGCGCCCTTGCACGCCTGGAGCATGAAGGCGAAATCCTCCGACGTGAAGGCGGGCTCCGGCGCGAGTTGGGCATTGCCCACCGTCGCGGCCGCGGCAAGGGCTTCCTGCGCGGCCTCGTCATCGTTGATCGTCGCGGGATAATAGCGGTCATAATCAACATTCGCCGTCAGGTCATGGGCCAGCGCCACGCCCGCCGTGATCTGGCGGATCGCCTTCTCGATCACATCCTGCACCTTGGGGTCGAAGGTGCGAACCGTCCCGACGATCGTCACCACCGCCGGGATCACATTATGCGCATGGCCGCCATGGATCTGGGTGACTGACAGCACCGCCGAAGAGGTTGCCGCAATGCGCCGCGCGACGATGCTGTTGAGCTGCTGCACCAGCGCCGCTGAAGCGAGGATCGCGTCGGGCGTGTCCTGCGGGATGGCGGCATGGCCGCCGCGTCCTTCGAGCGTGATCTCGAACTTGTCCGCCGCGCCCATGATCGGGCCGGGGCGGGTGGCGATGGTGCCGGCGGGCAGGTCGGGCCAGTTGTGGAGGCCGAAAACGCGGTCGCAGGGGAAGCGGTCGAACAGCCCCTCCTTCACCATTTCGCGAGCGCCGCCCAGCCCCTCTTCGGCGGGTTGGAAGAAGAAATTCACCGTGCCGTCGAAATTGCGGCTGCGCGTCAGATGCTGCGCCGCGCCCAGCAGCATCGCGACATGGCCGTCATGGCCGCAGCCGTGGAACGTGCCTTCCATCTTGCTGGCATAGGGCAGGTTGGTCTGCTCATGGATCGGCAGCGCGTCCATGTCGGCGCGCAGGCCGATGCTGCGCCCGGAGGAGCCGTTTCTCAGCACTGCGACGACCCCGGTGGTGCCGATGCCCTCATGCACCTCCAGCCCCAGCGCGCGGAGTTGCTCCGCGATGCGACCTGCCGTCCGATGTTCGCAAAATCCCAGTTCCGGATGCGCGTGGATGTCGCGGCGGAAGGCGATGAGCGGTTCAAGCAGGTCGTCGATCATTTTTGCTCACCGAACAGATGCTGGATCGGATAATGATGTTTGATGAAGGGCGATTTGATCACGACATAGCTGAAATATTTCTCGATGCCATAATCGCTTTCCAGCATGCCTTCGATGATCGACTGATAATGCGCCACGCCGCGCGTCACGAATTTCAGCAGATAATCATAACCGCCGCTGACCAGATGGCATTCGACGATCTCGTCCAGCTTGCGGATGCGCGTTTCGAAGCGGGAAAAGTCCCCGGACCGATGTTCGGTCAGTGTGACTTCGGTGAAGACGGTCAGGAATTCGCCCAGCTTGTGCAGGTTGATATGCGCGCCATAACCGGTGATGTAGCCCGCCTTTTCCAGCCGTTTCACCCGCGTCAGGCAGGGGCTGGGCGACAGGCCCACGGCGTCGGCCAACTCGACATTGGTGATGCGGCCGGATTGCTGAAGCTGCGTCAGGATCTTGAGGTCGATCCGGTCCAGTCTTGGGCCACCCAACATATGCCTAGCTCCCCCGTTTATCCTATCGCCGCACGAATATCCGCTTCTTCGAGCAGGTCGTCCAGCGTCCTGTGGATGCGCGCGAAAATCTCATCCATCTCCCCGTCCGATGCGCAGAGCGCCGGGGCGAGGCCGATGATGTTATCCGGGAAGGAGCGGAAAATGACGCCATTCCTATAGCCTCGGGCGAAGAGGCGGTCGGGGATTTTGAGGGCCGGGTCGAAGCGTTCCTTGGTCGCCTTGTCCGCCACCAGCTCGATCGCGCCGAGCAGGCCGCGGCCGCGTGTGTCACCGACCATCGGATGCTGCGCAATCGCCTTCATGCCGGCGTCGAAACGCCTGGCGACGCTCCGGCCGTTGGCGAGGATGCCGCCGTCGGTATAGAGCCGCAGCACTTCCAGACCCACCGCCGCGCTCACCGGATGGCCCGAATAGGTCATGCCGTGACCGATGGCGAGTTCGGGCGCGGCGCCGTCCGCAATCCCTTGGTAAACCTTGTCCGACAGGAGCACTGCGCCCATGGGGACATAGCCGGAGGTGAGGCCCTTGGCGAGGGTCATGAGGTCGGGGGAAACGCCTTCCTCCTCGCAGGCGAACAATGGGCCGGTGCGACCGAAACCGGTGATGACCTCGTCCACCACGAACAGGATATCCAGTTCGGTGCAGGCATCGCGCATCGCCCTGAGCCAGCCCGTGGGCGGCACGATGACGCCCCCGGAGCCCTGGATCGGCTCGCAGAAGAAGGCGGCGACATTGTCGGCGCCAAGCTCCGCGACCTTGTCCTTCAGTTGCTGGACCGAGCGCGCGATGATCGCGGCGTCGTCGCTGAGGTCGCTGCGATAGGGATAAGGCGACGGAATATGATGCTGCCACGGGCGCGGCAGGTCGAAATTGCGGTGGAAATTGGCGAGCGCGGTCAGGCCGGAACCGGTCGTGCTGGAGCCGTGATAGCCGCGTTCCAGGGCAATGAACTGCTTCTTGTCCGGGCGGCCAATGGCATTGTGATAATGGACGATATAGCGGATCGCGCTGTCCACCGCGTCGGAACCGCCCAGGGTGAAATAGACATGGTCGAGGCCCTGGGGGCTGAGGTCGACCAGCTTCTCCGCCAGGCGCACGGTGGGTTCGCTGCCGAAGTGGAAATAGCCGGTGGCATAGGGCAGGCGGCGCATCTGCTCGGCAGCGGCCTCCACAATGCTTTCCTGGCCATAGCCGACATTGACGCACCACAGGCCCGCGAAGGCGTCCAGCAATTCCTTGCCGTCCATGTCCGTCAGCCACATGCCCTTGCCGCTTTGCAGCAGGGTCGCGCCGCGTGCTTCATGGCCGCGGAAGGAAGTGACGGGGTGGATCAGGTGATCGCGGTCGACATCGATCAGGGACCGGTTGGGAGTCAGCGTCATCAGGAAACTCTCAGGCGTTGGTTATGAGGGAGAGACTATCCCCCGGCTGCGGTCGGATGCGCCAATTTGGGTGGGTTGATGATGGGGGTGAGGTTTTTTGAGGAACCGGGGCGGCATTTTGTGCTGTGGGGGTTTGAGAACGGGCGACGTAAAAAATCCTCCCCATCGATAGATGGGGAGGGGGACCGCCGCTAAAAGCGGTGGTGGAGGGGAATGGGGCTGACGTTGCGCATTTGCCCCTCCACCATGCTTCGCATGGTCCCCCTCCCCACGCTTTGCGTAGGGAGGATTAGGCGAGG
>NZ_JALDYQ010000101.1:0-13966 GCF_032153725.1 Sphingobium sp.
AGAAGAAGCTGCAGCGTGAGGGCGTGTATCGCGAGATGAAGCTGCGCCGTCACTATGAGAAGCCCTCGGAAAAGCGCGCCCGCGAAAAGGCCGCCGCCGTGCGCCGCGCCCGCAAGCTGGAGCGCAAGCGCGCCGAGCGTGACGGCGTCCGTTAAGGACTGCCGTTACCGGGACGGTCGATCGATCGTCCCGTTCTTCTGCTGAAAACATCACCCGCACCAATCCGCGAGGCATAGCGCATGTCCACCACGGCCGTTCCCCTTCGTCCTATCGCCAGGGGGTCGCTGACGCGTCTCTGGGTGGGCATCGCCGCGGTCGCTCTGGCCGCTGGTGGCCTGGCCTGGGCCGGGCAGCAGGGCGTGAAGCCCTCGTCCGCCAGTTTCCTTGCGCATAATGGCGGCGAGGACGGCGTGGTGACGACCGAATCGGGCCTGCAATACAAGGTGCTGGAGGAAGGCGCCGGTCCCAGCCCGACGGCGGCCGACGTGGCGCTGGTGGGCTATAAGGGCACGCTGCTCGACGGCACGGTGTTCGACGAGAATCCGCAGACCGCCATGCCGGTGGACGGCGTGGTTCCCGGCTTCTCCGAAGGCCTGCAGAAGATGAAGAAGGGCGGCAAGTACCGCCTGTGGATTCCGCCGCAGCTCGGCTATGGCGAGCAGGCGGCGGGGCCGATCCCGGCCAATTCGGTGCTGGTGTTCGACGTCCAGCTGCATGATTTCAAGTCGAAGGCGGAGATCATGCGCATGCAGCAGATGATGCAGCAGCAGGGCGCGATGCCGCAGGGCATGCCGGGTCACTGAGTTCGGTCACGGTCGAAAAGCAAAGAGGGTCGGGATTTCCCGGCCCTTTTCCTATCCGGCCACGGGAACCGCGGCGGCCCTGCCGGCTCCGGCCTCCAGCGCTTTCGATCGTTCGTGCAGATAGACCTTGATCATCGCGACGATCGGATCGGCCAGGAACAGTCCCATAATGCCGAACAGCGCGCCGAAGAGAATCTGCGCCGCCAGAACCAGGGCAGGGGCGAGGTCGGTGGCCCGCTTGGCGACCATTGGCACGATCAGATAGCCGTCGACAATCTGTACCACCAGATAGACGCCAAAGGCATAGAGCCCCGCATCGGGGCCAGCGGAAAAGCCGACCAGCACGATCAACAGGCCCGAAATGATCGACCCGATGTTGGGCAGGAAGGCGAAGATGCCGGTCAATATCCCCAGCAGCCCCGCCATCGGCACGCCGCCTGCCCAGAGCAGCAGCCAGGTTCCCACGCCCTCTACTGCCATGCCGATCAACCGCCCGAACATCAGCCGCCGCAGGGTCCAGCCCATCCTGCCGGCGATGGTGTAGAAGCGCTCCCGCTTGTCCATCGGCAGCATCCAGGCGACGCCGCGCTCGTAAAGCTTGGGTTCGATCGCAATGAAGATGGCGAGTACCAGCATCATGACGCCGCTCGTGATCGCGCCGACCATCGTGCCGACCGCCGCCGTCACCCGGCCAAGCGAACTCATCGCCTGTTGGGCCAGGCTTTTGAAATCCTCGGGCGTGGTGGTGACACCCAATTGTTGCAGCCAATGGCCGATGCGGTTGACCTGCGTTTCGACGATGACCCGCATCCCCTGCGCCTGCGCCGCCAGGCTCGATCCGGTCAGGTAGAAGGTATAGATCAGGAAGCCGAGCGCTGCGACCAGCACGATGGCCAGCCGCCATCCGCGTCCGATCGGTACTGCCCGGCCCAGCAGCCGCGTCCCGCCATCCATCATGGTCGTCAGTACCAGCGCGCCCATGATCAGCATGATCGGCTGGGCCAGCAGCACGATCAGCGCGATGGCAATGCCCATGGCGAACCACACGCCAGCGCGCTTGACTTCATGCTGGACCAGCGGGTTGCGCAATTCGCTGGGACCGGGTTCCTCGATGTGGATTTTTGTCCCGCTCAACCCAAGCCCCTATCCGCAAAGCTTATTTCGGTGGAGTAACGCTCGCGGGTCGCAGGCTGTTCCCCGCCCGCCCGTTGCGGAAGGCGTGCAGCCAGCTCAACGGGTTCCAGGACGAATCGCCGTCGAGCGAAAAGGTGATGAACTCCGCCCGGCCGCCGATCGCCTCCCACGGGACCGGCCCACCCAGCCCGTTTTCCTCCAGCGGCGCGCGGCTGTCGGCGCTGTTGTCGCGATTATCGCCCATCAGGAAGACATGGTCGGCCGGAATGCGCACCGGCCCGTACCAGTCGAGCGTGCTGGGCCCCATGTCGATCGTGACATAGGTCCTGCCGTTGGGCAGGGTTTCCTGCCGCACCGGCAACTCGCACCAGCTCTTGCCGTTCGCGTCCGTCACCAGCGCGCCGGGGAACTGCATCGGCGGGCACGGGGCATTGCCGTCCACGGCCAGGCGAATCGGCTTTAGCACCTTTTGTGGCACGGGCACGCCGTTCAGCACGACCTGCCCCCCGCGCACCTCCACTATGTCGCCCGGCAGACCGATGACGCGCTTGATATAATCCTCGCGCTTGTTCTGCGGGGAGACGATGACGATGTCGCCCCGTTCCGGCATCCCTCCGAAAATGCGCCCCTTCAGGAACGGCAGCGGATGGAAGCTGGGCGAGACATAAGACCAGCCATAGGGGAATTTGCTCACCACCAGCCGGTCGCCCTTCAGCAGCACCGGCATCATCGATTCGCTGGGAATATAGAAGGGCTTGGCAACGAAGCTGTGGAAAGCGAGCACCGCCAGAATGAGCAGCGTGATGCTCTTGGCCTCTTGCCACCAGTTTACCGATGCCTTTTCCGGTTCGGACGTCGGCTTGCTCGGTTGTTCGGAGGGGACGGAATCATTTTCGGTCATGTCGGCTGCCGTCATGGGAGGATTTCCGGCTGAAGGGGGCTGGGCTTATAACGGCAGAACTTCGATGATGACAAAGGCTTGCGCCCATGGATGATCATCGGTCAGCGTCAGGTGAACGACAGATCGATGGCCCGCCGGGACAAGCGATTCCAGCTGGGCCAGCGCGCCGCCGGCCAGCGCCAGCGTCGGCGCGCCCCCGGGGCGGTTGACGACGCCGATATCCTTCATGAACACGCCCTTGTTGAAGCCGGTGCCGACGGCTTTCGAAAAGGCCTCCTTGGCGGCAAAGCGCTTGGCGAGGGTGCCGGCCTTGGTGAAGGGGCGCTTGTTGGCCTTGGCCCGTTCGACATCGGTGAACACCCGATTCTCGAATCGCTCGCCGAAGCGGTCGAGCGAATTCTGGATTCGCTCGATATTGCACAGGTCGGAGCCCAGGCCGACGATCAACGCGCCAGATCCATCTGCCGCCGCATCTCGCGGATGCTGCTTTCCAATCCGCCGAAGATCGCCTCTCCGATCAGGAAATGGCCGATATTGAGTTCGGCGATCTGCGGAATGGCGGCGATCGGCCCGACATTGTCGAAAGTCAGGCCATGCCCCGCATGGGGCTCTATACCGTTCTTCGCCGCAAGTGCCGCCGCATCGGCCAGACGGCGTAGTTCCTCGGCCCGCTCCTTTCCTGTCAGATGAGCATAGCGCCCAGTGTGCAGTTCCACCACCGGTGCGCCGAGACGGATGGCGGCTTCGATCTGCGCTGTGTCCGGTTCGATGAACAGGCTGACGCGCACGCCTGCCTCATTGAGCGCGCCGACGATCGGCCGCAGCGCCTCGATCTGCCCGGCCGCATCCAGCCCACCCTCGGTCGTCCGTTCCTCACGCTTTTCCGGCACGATACAGGCGGCGCAGGGACGATGCCTGAGTGCTATGCCCAGCATTTCCTGCGTCGCCGCCATTTCCAGATTGAGCGGCACGGTCAACGCGGCCATCAGGGTTGCGATATCTTCATCGCGGATGTGCCGCCGATCCTCGCGCAGATGCGCGGTGATGCCGTCGGCGCCGGCCTTGACCGCCAGCAGCGCGGCCTTGACCGGGTCGGGATGCCCTCCCCCCCGTGCGTTGCGGATGGTCGCCACATGATCGATGTTGACGCCCAGACGCAGATGAACGGAGGGATGCGGCATTGGTCCTACTGCTTCCGGCTGCCGGGCTTGGCCGCCGGGATCGCGGCCAGTTCAGGCGGGATCTGGTCGGCGTCATAGACCGGGAAATTGATGCTGACGAGCGGGTAGAAGGGCACCCCAAGCTCCACCTCGCCGGCCGAACGGTCGACCAGCGCGGCTTCGGCGACGACGATGCCGCCTTCAGCCTCGACCGCCTCGATCGCCTGGCGCGAGGACAGGCCGGTGGTCACGACATCCTCGACCATCAACACCTTTTGGCCCGGCGTGATGGAAAAACCGCGGCGCAGTTCGAATGTGCCTTCGGGGCGTTCCAGAAACACGGCGTCCTTGTCGAGCGCGCGGCCCACTTCATGGCCGATGATGAGTCCCCCCATCGCTGGGGATACCACCAGGTCGATTTCCTGCCGCAGTTCGCGCGGCAGTTGCTGCACCATCGCGCGCGCTAGCTTCCCCGCGCGCTCCGCGTTCATCAGGACGCGCGCGCATTGGAGATAATTGGCGCTGCGGCGGCCCGAGGACAGAATGAAATGCCCCTCCAGCAACGCGCCCGCAGCCCTGAATTCCGCTAATACTTCCTCGTCGGTCATCCGTGTCTTCGATCCATTCGCCCATGCCGCCGCTTAGCTGCGGCACGGCATGGCTTTCCCCTCATGAGCCGCCCCATGGTGCGCGGTTGTGCGCGGGGAGCGAGATAGGCGCACCAACTAGGCGTTGCAACAGCGAAGAAAATCTGGTTGTGGAAGCTTGAGGCGTAAAAAAAGATGCTTATAAGCCGCGGCAGACCGACTACGGGCGGGGGGACGTGTATGCGTGTGTCTTCGTTGCAGCGGCGCCAAGGGGTTACGGGGTAAGAAGACGCTATGAACAAGGTGAAATCGCTCGTTCTCGCCGGGTTGTTGGCCTTTGCGCCCACGCTCGTGCTGAACGGTCCGGTGCTGGCCCAGGAGAATGCCGCGGTCGCGGCTCCAGCAGCCGGGAATGAGGTCGGGGCCGCCGATTCGGCTGGCAACGCAGCGGCGCCCGCCGCAGAAGCCGCTCCAGCAGCCAAGGTGGCCGCGCCACCCCGGATGAAGCCCACATTGGGCATCGGCATGCCCATGCCGGGCGAAATCACCCTTCAGAAGCAGTTTTCGCCGACCGGTCACACGGCCCGCTGGCTGCATGACGTGCTGCTGCTGCCGATCATCTTTGCGATCTCGATTCTCGTCCTGATCCTGATGGTGTATGCGATGTGGAAATTTCGCCGCAGCGCCAATCCGACCCCGTCGAAAACCTCGCACAACACGGTGATCGAGGTGATCTGGACGGTGGTGCCGGTGGTGATCTTGCTGGCGATCGCAGTACCGTCGATCGGCCTGCTCGCTGATCAGTACAAGCCTGCGCCCAAGGATGCCGTAACCGTCAAGGTCACGGGATATCAGTGGTATTGGGGTTATGAATATCCCGACAACGCCATTCCGGAATATGTTTCGAACCTGCTGCCCAGGGACAAGGCGGAAGCGAATGGCGAGCCTTATCTGCTGGCGCCCGACAATCGGCTTGTCCTGCCCGCTGGCCGCCCGATCAAGCTGATCATCACCGGCGCCGACGTGATTCACGCCTTCGCGGTGCCGTCGCTCTGGGTGAAGATGGACGCGGTTCCCGGCCGTCTCAATGAAAAGACCTTCACCATCGAAAAGCCGGGGGTCTATTACGGCCAGTGTTCGGAGCTTTGCGGCGCGCGTCACGGCTTCATGCCGATCGCGATCGAGGCGCTGGAACCCGCCCAGTTCGACCAGTGGGTCCTTTCCCAGGGCGGCAAGCTTCGGGGCGCCGCCGCCACGGCCGAGGCGCCTGCGCCCGCCGCCGCCCCCGCCAAGCTTTGATGTAAGGGCATAGACGCCAATGACCACCATTACCGCAGATCATCACGGCGATCATGTGCATGCGCATCATGACGCCGATCACAAGCCGGCCTTCTTCCAGCGTTGGTTCATGTCGACCAACCACAAGGATATCGGCACGCTCTATCTGATCTTCGCGATCATCGCCGGCATCATCGGCGGCGCGATCTCGGGCCTGATGCGCGCTGAACTGGCGCAGCCGGGAATCCAGTATCTCCAGACCTGGGCGCAGTTCAGCGATGGTCCCAGCGCCACGCTCGACCAGGCCTATCACCTCTGGAACGTGCTGATCACGGCCCACGGCCTCATCATGGTGTTCTTCATGGTGATGCCCGCGATGATCGGTGGCTTTGGCAACTGGTTCGTGCCGATCATGATCGGCGCGCCGGACATGGCCTTCCCGCGGATGAACAATATCAGCTTCTGGCTGCTCATCCCGGCCTTCACGCTGCTGCTCGGCTCGACTTTCGTTCCCGGCGGCACCGGGAACGGCGCGGGCACCGGCTGGACGGTCTATGCCCCGCTTTCGACCAGTGGTTCCGCGGGTCCGGCGGTCGACATGGCGATCCTGTCGCTGCATATCGCCGGCGCCAGCTCGATCCTGGGCGCGATCAACTTCATCACCACCATCCTGAACATGCGCGCGCCGGGCATGACCCTGCACAAGATGCCGCTGTTCGTCTGGTCGGTACTGGTTACCGCCTTCCTGCTGCTGCTCGCGCTGCCGGTTCTGGCCGCTGCGATCACCATGCTGCTCACCGACCGCAATTTCGGTACGACCTTCTATGATGCCGCCGGCGGCGGCGATCCGGAGCTGTACCAGCATCTCTTCTGGTTCTTCGGTCACCCTGAAGTGTACATCATGATTTTGCCGGGCTTCGGCATCATCAGCCAGATCGTCTCGACCTTCAGCCGCAAGCCGGTCTTCGGCTATCTCGGCATGGCTTATGCCATGGTCGCGATCGGCGTGGTCGGCTTCGTCGTCTGGGCGCACCACATGTTCACCACCGGCATGTCGGTGAATGTGAAGATGTACTTCACCGCCGCGACGATGGTCATCGCCGTGCCGACCGGCATTAAGATTTTCTCCTGGATCGCGACGATCTGGGGCGGTTCGATCAGCTACAAGACCCCGATGGTCTGGGCGCTCGGTTTCATCTTCCTGTTCACGGTAGGTGGTGTGACCGGCGTCGTGCTGGCCAATGGCGGCGTCGACGATGTTCTGCACGACACTTATTATGTCGTGGCGCACTTCCACTATGTGCTGTCGCTGGGCGCGGTGTTCGGCCTGTTCGCGGGCTTCTACTACTGGTTTCCGAAAATGTCGGGCCGCATGTATAACGAGTTCCTTGGCCACCTGCATTTTTGGGTGTTCTTTGTCGGCGTTAACATGCTGTTCTTCCCGATGCATTTTCTGGGCCTCAGCGGCATGCCGCGTCGCTATCCGGACTATCCTGAAGCCTTCGCTTACTGGAACAAGGTCGCCAGCCATGGCTATGAGATCATGGCGGCTGGCATGCTGATCTTCTTCGTCAATCTTGTCTGGTCGCTGGTCGCCGGCAAGAAGGCGGAGGGCAACCCCTGGGGCGAAGGCGCCACCACGCTCGAATGGACGCTGCCCAGCCCGCCGCCGTTCCACCAGTTCGAAACGCTGCCAGTCATCGACTGATCGCAGCCACGCGCATTCCGGTTTGTCGGAATGCCGGGATTGGCGTAAAGGCCGCCAGTTCCCGGAAGCAGGGCAATCCCGGCGCGTCATCGTGCCGGGATGCCACATGAGGAGTATATGGCAAGTTCGCCGATCATGTCCGAAGGTTCGGCTCCTGTGATTCCCGCGCATTGGCGGGATTTCGTCGCGCTGACCAAGCCCCGGGTGATGACGCTGGTCGTCTTCACCGGACTTTGTGGCCTGCTCGCGGCGCCTGGTCATATTCATGCCGTACTGGCCTTCACGGCGATTCTCTGCATCGCGGTGGGAGCGGGGGCGGCGGCCACGCTCAACCAGTGGTATGAGGTGGATATCGACGCGAAAATGAAGCGCACGGCGAATCGGCCGCTGCCCGCGGGCCGGATGGACCGGCAGTCCGCGTTGCATTTCGGGGTCGGGCTGTCCTTCTTCTCCGTGCTTCTCATGGGGGTTGCGACCAACTGGCTGGCGGCCGCCGTGCTGGCGGTGTCGATTCTATTTTACCTCTTCGTCTACACCATTTGGCTCAAGCCCCGGACGGCGCAGAATATCGTGATCGGGGGCGCGGCAGGTGCTTTCCCGCCGGTGATCGGCTGGGCGGCAGTGACGGGCGACATCAGTGCATTACCGGTCGCGCTGTTCATGTTGATCTTCTTCTGGACGCCTCCGCATTTCTGGGCGCTCGCCCTCTTCGTGAAGACGGACTATGCCGCTGCGGGTATCCCCATGCTGCCGGTTGTTTCCGGGGAAGTCGTGACACGCCGCCAGATCTGGTTCTACACCGCAGTCATGGCGGTGGCGGCCATGGCGCCGGTGCTCCTGCGCCTGACGGGTCCGATCTACGGCACGGCCGCATTGCTCGGCACGGTGATTTTCGCGATTCTGGCTTTTCATGTCCTGCGTCGGCGGGAGAGCGATCCTGCCCGGATGGCTCCTGAAAAGCGGCTGTTCAAATATTCGATCCTCTATCTTTTCCTGCTCTTCGGCGCGGTGGTCATTGACCGGTGGGTGTACGCATGACTCCTGATGAAGAAAGGCAAATCCGCGGCCGGCAAAAATCCCGCGCGATTGTGACGGGCGTGTTGTTGGGCGCTTTGGTCATCCTCTTTTACGCCATCACCATTGCGAAGATCAGCGGGGGGCATTGATGGCGAGCCTTCCTCCTTCTCCCTTCGACCGGGATCGCCGCAATCGGCGGACCATGGTCGGGATGGCGGGCGTCGGGCTGGCCATGCTGGGCCTGGGCTTTGCCTCGGTGCCTCTCTATCGGATTTTCTGCGAACAGACCGGCTTTGGCGGCACCACGAAGCGCGCCGCCGCCGATGTGCAGGTGAAAGAGGCGGTCGGGCATCGCATTTCAATCCGCTTCGATTCCAATGTCTCGCCGGGCATGCCGTGGCAATTCTATCCCGAACGCCATACCCAGACAGTGACGATCGGTGCCCGCACCATGGCGATCTTCATCGCGAAGAACATGTCGGACAAGCCGGTCACCGGCACTGCCAGCTTCAACGTCACGCCTCTCCAGGCCGGGGCTTATTTCACCAAGATTCAATGTTTCTGCTTCACCCAGCAAACCCTTCAGCCGGGGCAGCAGGTCCGCATGCCGGTGATCTATTATGTCGATCCGAAGATATTGACGGATGCCGACAATAAGGACACGCAGGAAATCACGCTGAGCTACACCTTCTATCCTGTTGAGCAGGATAAAAAGCCAAGCTAAGGCAACAATCATAACGCGAACGGGGATGAGAACGTCATGGCAGGCGCCAAGAACCACGATTATCATATTCTTCCGCCCAGCATCTGGCCCTTTTTCGGCTCTATGTCGGCGCTGGTCATGGCTTTCGGCGCGATCATGTGGCTGCATCCCGATGCGATGCCCGGCGGTGGCGGCTGGGTTTTCCTGATCGGCGTCGCGGGCGTACTGTTCACCATGTACAGCTGGTGGGCCAATGTCATCGCCGAAGCTCATGCCGGCGATCATACGCCGGTGGTGCAACTGCATCTGCGCTATGGCATGATCCTGTTCATCGCGTCTGAAGTCATGTTTTTCGTGGGCTGGTTCTGGTCCTTCTTCGACTTCTCGCTTTTCCCCAGCCAGTTGGCGCCGATCGAGGGGCTGTTCCCCTCCAAGGGCATCGAGGTGATGAACGCCTTCGAACTGCCGCTGCTCAATACGCTGATCCTGCTCTGCTCAGGCACCACTGTCACATGGGCGCATCACGCGCTGATCCACGGCGACCGCGAGGGGCTGAAAAAGGGTCTGACGCTGACGGTGATCCTGGGCGTGCTCTTCTCCTCGATTCAGGCTTATGAATATGCCCATGCGCCGTTCCCCTTCGGCGGCAGCCCCTATAGCTCGGCCTTCTACATGGCGACCGGCTTCCATGGCTTCCACGTTCTGATCGGCACCATCTTCCTGCTGGTCAACCTGATACGCGCGCATAAGGGCGATTTCACCCCGCGCCAGCATTTCGGTTTCGAAGCCGCGGCCTGGTATTGGCATTTCGTCGACGTGGTGTGGCTGTTCCTCTTTGTCGTCATCTATGTCTGGGGTGGTTGGGGCGCGCCGGTCCACGGCGGCTGACCTTAAGCATCGCTGATGATTTTCGCGGAAACGGCCGGAGCAGATCCGGCCGTTTTCTTTTTCAGGAGCCCGGCCTATGTCTGAAGCCATGCCCCCGCCCGATCGCCGCCACTCTGCGTCTCAGTCATTGCTGGTAGCGGCGTTCCGGGGCGCTTGCCCACAATGTGGCGCGCCGGCGCTGTTTTCGGGGTCGGTCCGCTTCGCGCCGTCGTGCAACTCCTGTGGGCTCGATTATGGGCAGTTCAATGTGGGCGATGGTCCCGCAGCGTTTCTGACCTTGATCATTGGAGCGGTCATGGTGGCGGTGGCACTGGTGCTGGAGTTGAAGGCTCATCCTCCGCTATGGGTGCACATCCTGCTCTGGACGCCGCTGACGGTGGCTGCCGTGGTGGGAAGCCTGCGCGGGGCCAAGGGCGCGCTGCTGATCCTTGAATATCGCAACAAGGCGCGCGAGGGACGACTGATCCGGCAGGATGGCCAATGAGCCGGCGCCTACCTCTCCTGCCCACGCTGATCGTTGCGGCGGCAGTGCTGGTGATGATCGGTCTTGGCGTCTGGCAGCTTCAACGCCGGGTGGAAAAGAACGCGATGCTGGCACTGGTGGCGTCGAATCCCGCCAAGCCTCCGGTGGCTTTCCCCAACCATCCGCCGGTGCCGCCCGAATTGCTGTTTCGCCGTTCCTCGGCTTATTGCCTGCGGGTGGTCCGCTGGCACAGCGAAGCGGGACGCGCGACCGACGGGTCGGTCGGCTATCGCTATATCGCCGAATGCGCGACGGGGGCGGAAGGGCCGGGCGTGCTGGTCGCGGCGGGCGTCGCGCGGACCCCGGACGCGACGCCGCAATGGCAGGGCGGGCAGATGCGTGGCTGGATCGGTGAGGAGCCTGACCATCGTTCGCTTTTGACCCGGATCAGCGGCAAGGCTGTCCCGCTGCGGCCGATGTTGATCGCCGGAGAGGCTGTGCCGGGCCTGAAACCGCTGGCGCCGCCGACTGCCGCGGACGTACCGAACAACCATCTCGCTTATGCCGGGCAGTGGTTCTTCTTCGCCGCGATCGCTGTCATCATCTATCTCCTGGCGTTGCGTAAACGGGCACCGCTGCCTTAAAAGCTTGCTCGAAGCCGCGTCCAGCGCTACCGGGCTACCCCATCATGCAATATGTGAGCACCAGGGGGAGCGCGCCCGCGCTCGGGTTTGAGGATGTGACGCTGGCTGGGCTGGCGTCCGATGGCGGACTCTATGTGCCGGCAAGCTGGCCTAGCTTTTCCGCCGATGACATTCGCGCGCTGTCGGGCCTGTCCTATGTCGAAACCGCCGTACGGGTCATGGCGCCGTTCGTCGCCGGGTCGCTTGGCGAAGAGGAACTGCGCGAGTTGTGCACCGCGGCCTATGGCCGGTTCAGCCATGATGCCGTGACGCCGCTGGTGCAGCTCGACCATCGGCACTGGCTGCTTGAACTGTTCCATGGCCCGACATTGGCGTTCAAGGACGTCGCGCTGCAATTGCTCGGCCAGTTGTTCGAGCGGTTCCTGTCGCGGCGTGACGATCACCTGACCATCGTCGGCGCGACCTCCGGCGACACCGGGTCCGCGGCGATCGATGCCGTGGCGGGCCGGGCGAAGATCGACATCTTCATGCTGCATCCCGAAGGCCGAGTGTCGGATGTTCAGCGCCGCCAGATGACCACGGTGCTGGCGCCCAATGTTCACAATATCGCGATCGACGGCAGCTTCGATGACGCCCAGGCGCTGGTGAAGGCGATGTTCAACGATGCGGATTTTTCGCGTCGGTTCAATGTTTCGGCCGTCAACAGCATCAACTGGGCGCGGCTGATGGCGCAGGTGGTCTATTATTTCTACGCCGCCGTCCGTCTGGGCGCGCCGGAGCGGGCCATTGCCTTCTCCGTGCCGACCGGCAATTTCGGCGATGTGTTCGCGGGCTATGTCGCGGCGAAGATGGGCCTGCCCGTTGCCAAGCTGATGGTTGCCACCAATGTCAACGACATCCTCCATCGCGCGCTGGCGGACGGCGACTACAGCCAGGGGCAGGTGGTGGCGACCGCTACGCCCAGCATGGACATACAGGTCAGTTCGAACTTCGAACGCCTGCTGTTCGATGCGGGCGGCCGGGATGGCAAGGCGCTGGCCGAGCAGATGAAGGGTTTCGAGGCGAGCAGGGCGATGCGCCTGACGAATGCACAGCGGGAGGGGGCGTCGGCGCTCTTTACCTCCGCCCGGGTCGATGCCGACGCCATGACCATGGCGATGCGCTGGGCTTTCGACGCGGCGGGGCAGGTGATCGATCCGCACAGCGCGGTCGGTCTGGCAGCAGCGCGATCGATCGATCTTGATCCGTCCGTGCCTGTCGTCACGCTGGCGACGGCCCATGCCGCGAAGTTCCCCACTGCGGTCGAACGCGCTACGGGCCTTCGTCCCTCGCTGCCTTCGCGCGTGGGCGATCTGTTCGCGCGGCAAGAGGCCTATGCCAAGCTGCCCGGCACTTTCGAGGCGATCACCGCCTATGTCGCGGAGCGGGCGACGCCGAGGGCCTGAGGGGTGGACCTTCAGACCCTGACTGGCGAACCCTGGGACGATTATGGCCTGATCGATTCGGGTCATGGGCGGAAGCTGGAGCGTTATGGCCGCTTCCGTTTCATCCGGCCCGAACCGCAGGCGATGTGGGCACCCGCGCGCGACGACTGGCAGGCGGACGGAGAATTCATTCCCGGTTCGGATGAGGAAGGTGGCGGCCGCTGGTTTTATGAGCGGCCCGTTCCTGCCGAAGGCTGGCCGTTGCGCTGGAACGAAGTGACGTTTCAGTCGAGCTGCACGCCGTTCCGTCATCTCGGTTTCTTTCCCGACATGGCGCCGGTCTGGGACTGGATGCGCGGCAAGATCGTGGACAAGGCTGAGGCGCAGGTCATGAACCTGTTCGGCTATACTGGTGTCGGCACGCTCGCCACGGCAGCGGCGGGTGCGCAGATGGTGCATGTCGATGCTTCCAGGAAATCGGTGGCGCAGGCGCGGGCCAATGCGGCGCTGTCCGGGCTGGAGGACCGCCCGGTGCGCTGGATCGTCGACGATGCCGCCAAATTCGTCGCGCGCGAAGTGCGGCGTGGGCGGCGCTATGACGGCATATTGCTCGATCCGCCCAAATATGGGCGTGGGCCGGATGGCGAGGTCTGGCGGCTGGAGGAAGACCTTCCCGGCCTGATTGCCAACTGCCGCCAGCTGCTGGATGCGGACAGCCGGTTTCTGTTCCTCACCGTCTATGCCGTGCGCATGTCGGCGCTGGCGATCGGGGAATTGCTGAAACAGGCCTTTGCCGATCTGCCGGGCGCGGTGGAAGCGGGCGAGCTGGCGGTGCGCGAAGAGGCGCGGGGGCTGTCACTGCCGACCGCGATCTGGGCGCGATGGAGCCGGTGATTCGATTCCGGCGATAGGATTTGGGTGACATAGGTGACACGATGCTGGGTGTCCGGAGCGATGTCCGGTCGGATGGAGCCGTCTGACGATCAGGAAATCGCGGCAGAACAGGTGGCCCGCTTTTTCATGGCTTTCAAGGTGTCTGACGGTTCAAAGAGCTGGTCTGTCCTAGAGCGTTTTCCAAGCGAATAGAATCATCCGCTGGTTCGGAAAACGCGGTGGAACAAAAGTCTAGAGCAGCCGAGCCGATGCTATCGGATCGGAATCTGCTCTAGCGCGGGCGGGGGTGTGTAGGACAGGGGTTTTTGGCCATTTGTAGCCGTTCAACAGTTCGTCATTCCCGCGAAAGCGGGAACCCATCT
>NZ_JALDYQ010000102.1:0-13696 GCF_032153725.1 Sphingobium sp.
GGGACTGGGTTCCTGCCTTCGCAGGAACACAGCGCGCTTAATGTCCACAAATGGCTAATAGCCGCCCTATAACCGTTCCAGCAGCCGTTCGGCCTGCGCGCGGGCTTCGGCGGTGATCTCCGCGCCGGAAAGCATGCGGGCGATTTCCTCGCGCCGTTCGCCGTCGCTGAGCGCACGGACGCCGGTGCGCGTGACCGTGCCGCCATTCACGCTGGCGCTCGACTTGGCGATCAGCATATGGCCCGCGCCCCGTGCCGCCACCTGCGGACTGTGGGTGACAACGAGAATCTGGTTGCCATGCGACAAACGTGCGAGGCGATCACCAATGGCGGAGGCGACCGCTCCCCCGACTCCGCGATCGATCTCATCAAAGATCAACGTGTCCGCCCCGCCCTGTTCGGCCAGAGCAACCTTGAGCGCCAGGATGAAGCGGGACAGTTCACCGCCCGATGCAATCTTGACCAGTGGCGCGAAGGGCGCGCCGGGATTGGTGGAGATTTCGAATTCCACCCGGTCCATGCCATGGGCGCCCCATTGGCCTTCGTCCTGCGGCGCGACCACGGTGCGGAAGCGGGCGGCATCCAGTTTCAGCGGCGCCAGTTCGGCAGCAACGGCGGCATCGAGCCTGCCGGCGGCCATTTGCCGTTGGGCCGACAGGGATTGAGCCGCTTCGCGGTAAACGGCGGCTTTGGCCTTCACGTCCGCTTCCAGCAGGGCGAGATGTTCCTCCCCGTCCTCAATGGCGGCCAGTTTCGCGGCCATGTCATCACGCATGGCGGCAAGCTCGTCGGGTTGGACCTGATGCTTGCGCGCCAGCCCACGCAGGTCGAACAGACGGGTTTCGATCGCGTCGAGCCGGGCCGGATCGAAACTCAGCGCATCGGCGGCTTCGATCAGGCGGTCTTCGGCTTCGCTCGCCTCTATGACCGCACGGTCGAGCGCGGCGAGCACTTCGGCCAGCGGCTCATATTCACTGACGATTCGGTCGAGCCGCCGGGCGGCCTGACGCAATTGGGCAAGGCCGCCATCGGAGCCGGTGAAGCAATCGGTGACGGCGGACAGGTCGTCGGCCAGGCGCGCGCCCTTCTGCATGGTCGCGCGTTCCTCGGCCAGCGTGGCTTCCTCTCCGGCCTCGGGGGCGAAACGGCTGAGTTCATCCACCGCGTGGGTCAGGTAATCGCGATCGCGGGCGGCGCTTTCGACGCTGGCGCGGCTTCCGGCGAGGCGATCCGCAGCGGCTCGCCATGCGTGAAAGGCGGTGCTGACGGCGCCCGTGTCGCAGCGGCCATAGGCGTCGAGCAGGACGCGGTGGCCGCGCGGATTGAGCAGGCCGCGATCGTCATGCTGGCCGTGGATCTCCACCAGAGCGCCGCTAAGCTCGCGCAGCAGGGCGGCCGAACAGGCCTGATCGTTGATGAAGGCGCGACTGCCGCCATCGGCCTTGACCATGCGGCGGATGATCAGCGGCTCGCCCGGTTCCAGATCGATGCCATTGTCGGTCAGCAAATCGGTCGCGCGATGGTCGGCGTGCGGTGCGTCGAAGGTGGCGGTGACGCTGGCCTGCGCTTCGCCGGTGCGGACAAGGCCGCTGTCCGCGCGGGCGCCCAGCGCCAGACCAAGCGAATCGAGCAGGATCGATTTCCCTGCGCCCGTTTCCCCGGTCAGCACGCCAAGGCCCGGCCCGAAATGCAGGTCCAGCGCCTCGATCAGCACGACATTGCGGATGGACAGGGCAGTCAGCATGGCAGGCTTCTACCCATTATCGCACAAAAGGAGAACAAGCCAGCGGCTGATGGCGCACCTTATGCCTTGTTGGGATGTTCCCGCATGAGTTTGTAGGAACGCTCATACCATTTCGAACCCGGATAGTTCTTGCCCAGCACGGCGGCGGCCTTCTGCGCTTCGGCGGGAATGCCGAGCGAGAGGTAGCTTTCGACCAGACGCTCCAGAGCTTCCGGGGTATGGGTGGTCGTCTGATATTTGTCGATCACCGTGCGGAAGCGCAGCGTCGCCGCCAGCCACTGGCCGCGCCGCTGGTAGAAACGGCCGACCTCCATCTCCTTGCCCGCGAGATGATCGTTGACGAGGTCGAGCTTCAACCGCGCGTCGGCGGCATAGCGCGTGTCGGGATAGCGGCGGATCAGTTCGCCCAGCGCGTCCAGAGACTGCTGGGTGATCTTCTGGTCGCGGGTGACATCGGCAATCTGTTCATAATAGCAGAGCGCGATCAGATAATAGGCGTAGGGCGCATCCTTGTTGCCCGTATGGATCGACAGGAAGCGCTGTGCCGCGCCGATCGCTTCGGGATAATCCTGATTCATATAATAGCTGAAGGCCGACATCAGCTGCGCCCGGCGCGCCCAGGGCGAATAGGGATGCTGCCGCTCCACCTCATCGAACAGCGCGGCGGCGAGCTTGTACTGCCCGCGATCCAGGCGATATTTGCCCGCATTGTAGAGCGTCGACACGTCGCGCGCGACATATTGGGTGTCGGCCTTGTTCTTCGACGTCGCGCAGCCCGCGAGCAGGGCAGCAAGCAGAAGCGGTGCAGTGGCCGCGCCGATGCGCGTGATGGTTTTCGTCAGCATGGCCGGGTCATAGCCGAGCGAGTGCGCCTCGCCAAGCGGCAGATTAGTGGCAAGGGATGCTATATGCGGGCAGGCAGGTCGAGCCGTGCTATGGCGCCGCCCTGCGCCGCCGGCTGAAGCGAGAAGCGGCCGCTCAACTGCGCGGCCAGCGCATTGGAGATTCTGAGGCCCAGACTCTGGCTGCCGCTGATGTCGAAATCAGACGATATGCCCTTGCCATCGTCGATGACCCGAAGCACGATGCCTTCACCCGACCTGTCCAATCCCACCTGAATGCTGCCGCCGCGATGGGGCAGGCCGTGTTCTATCGCATTGTTGACCGCTTCGGTCACGATCAACGCCAGCGGCACGGCGATATCGGGTTCGAGAATCAGGTCTTCGGGAGCCTCGACAGTGATGGCGATGTCGTCCCGGCCGCTCGCCTCCATCACATCGGCGGTCAACGTCGCCAGAAAGGCGCGGATATTCTGCCCTTCGCCCGATGGATTATAGAGCGCGCGGCTGATGCGGCCGACCAGCGCGAGGCGGGCCGAAGCGTCATCCAGAGCACGGCGGGCCATGTCATGGTCGACATGCCGGCGCTGAAGCGAGAGCATCGCCGCCACGACCTGAAGATTATTGGACACGCGATGCTGCAATTCGTGAAACAGCAGCTCGCGATTTTCGGCCAATATGCGGCTGCGCTCGCGTTCGACCCCCAGGTTGAAATTCGCCCTCTGCATGAAGTGGATGAGCGCGATGTCCACGGCGACGACCACGCCGTAGAAGCCGAGCGCCAGCGCCACTCCCGGATTGAAGGCAAAGGCCATGCGGGGCGGGATGAAGAAATACCAGGACAGCAGGCCGCAGAAAAGACCCGCATAGATGCCCGGTCGCACCCCGAAGAGAAAAGAGGAGAGGATGACCGCCGGGAAGAATGAGACGAATGGATAACCAAGCGGCATCGCGATTTCGGCGATGCTGCGAACAGCCAGAGCGATCAGACAAAGCGCGGTCGTCAGGAAATAGGCTTGCCAGGGTCTTCGCAGGACAAGCGGCAGGCGCTCGACGAATCTTTCGTTTTTGCGCTGCATCTGTACCCCCGGAGCCCTTGTTACAGTAACATAACTTCTGCGCGCGCCAATTGATCGAGATCAGGAAAATGCCCGGTTCATCGAAAAGGGCGTCCGGTTGTCCAGACGCCCTTTCCTTTTCAGATATCAGTCGTGGCTGCGCAATCAGTCCTGGGTCAGGAAATCGGGCAGGCCGGCATTGGAGCCGTCGTCATCGCCGCCGCCATTGCCCTTGCCTTCGCCACGCGGGCCACGGTCGCGGCGCGGGCCGCGATCGCCGCCACGGCCGCCACGATCACCGCCGTCGCGGCGCGGGCCACGGCCGCGATCGCCACGGTCGCCGCGATCACCACGGGGTTCGCGGGGTTCGCGCGGCGGACGGGTGTCTTCCAGTTCCGCGCCGGTTTCCTGATCGACGACGCGCATCGACAGGCGAACCTTGCCGCGCGGATCGATTTCCAGAACCTTGACCTTCACTTCCTGGCCTTCCGACACGACGTCGGTCGGCTTTTCGACGCGCTCATTCTTCATTTCGGAGACGTGGACGAGGCCGTCCTTGCCGCCCATGAAGTTCACGAACGCGCCGAAGTCGACGATGTTGACGACCTTGCCGGTGTAGATCTTGCCGACTTCCGCTTCCTCGACAATGCCGAGAATCCACTTCTTGGCGGCCTCGATCTGGCTGAGGTCGGACGAGCTGATCTTGATGATGCCTTCGTCGTCAATGTCGACCTTGGCGCCGGTTTCCGCGACGATCTCGCGGATGACCTTGCCGCCGGTGCCGATGACGTCGCGGATCTTCGCCTTGTCGATCTGGATCGTCTCGATGCGCGGGGCATGGGCCGACAGCTCGGTGCGGGTCGAGGACAGCGCCTTGTTCATCTCGCCAAGGATATGCGCGCGGCCATCCTTCGCCTGGGTCAACGCGGCTTCGAAGATCTCGCGCGTGATGCCCGCGATCTTGATGTCCATCTGCATCGTGGTGATGCCTTCGGACGTGCCCGCGACCTTGAAGTCCATGTCGCCGAGGTGATCCTCGTCGCCCAGGATGTCCGACAGGATCGCATAATCCTTGCCTTCGAGGATCAGGCCCATCGCGATGCCCGAGACGGGGCGCTTGATCGGCACGCCGGCGTCCATCATCGCGAGGCTGCCGCCGCAGACCGACGCCATCGACGACGAGCCGTTCGACTCGGTGATGTCGCTGGTGAGGCGGATCGTGTAGGGGAACTCGTCCTTCGTCGGCAGCACGGGGTGCAGCGCACGCCATGCGAGCTTGCCATGACCGACTTCGCGGCGGCCCGGCGCGCCGAAGCGGCCGACTTCACCGACCGAATAGGGCGGGAAGTTATAATGCAGCATGAAGCTTTCATAATGAACGCCGGTCAGGCCGTCGATCATCTGCTCGGCGTCCTTGGTGCCCAGCGTGGTGGTGCAGATCGACTGCGTCTCGCCACGGGTGAACAGCGCCGAACCATGGGTGCGCGGCAGGAAACCCACCATCGCTTCGATCGGACGGATCTGGGTGGTGGTGCGGCCGTCGATGCGCTTGCCGTCCTTCAGGATGGCGGTGCGGACGATTTCGGCTTCCAGCTTCTTGGTCAGCTTGATGCCGGCCATGACGGTCTGGGCATCGAGGCCGTCGGCCGCGAACTGGGCCTTCGCCTTGGCGCGGGCTTCATTGAGCGCGTTCGAGCGGGCCGACTTGTCGGTCAGCTTGTAGGCGGCGGTGATGTCCTTGCCGATCAGCTTCTTCAGCTTCTTCTTCAGGTCATCGAGGTCATCCCCCTTGGCGACGTCCCACGGGTCCTTCGCGGCCTTTTCAGCGAGGTCGATGATCGCGTTGACGACCTTCTTCGACGCTTCATGCGCGAACAGCACGGCGCCGAGCATGACGTCTTCCGACAGTTCCTTGGCTTCGGATTCGACCATCATCACCGCGTTGCCGGTGGCGGCGACGACCAGGTCGAGTTCGCCGGTCTTCACTTCGTCGAGCGAGGGGTTCAGCTGATATTCGCCATCCTTGTAACCGACGCGGGCAGCGCCGATCGGGCCCAGGAAGGGGACCCCCGACAGGGTCAGCGCGGCCGAAGCGGCGATCATCGCGACGATATCGGGCTCGCTCTCGCCGTCGAAGCTCAGGACCTGAGCGATGACGTTGATTTCGTTATAGAAACCTTCGGGGAACAGCGGGCGGATCGGGCGGTCGATCAGGCGGGAAACCAGCGTTTCCTTTTCCGTCGCGCCACGCTCACGCTTGAAGAAGCCACCCGGGATGCGCCCTGCGGCCGAATATTTCTCCTGATAGTGGACGGTCAGCGGAAAGAAGTCCTGTCCCTCCTTCACCGATTTGGCGGCGGTCACGGCGCATAGCACCACGGTTTCGCCATAGGTCGCCAGCACGGCAGCGTCGGCCTGACGCGCGATACGGCCGGTTTCGAGCGTCAGGGTCTTGCCACCCAGCTCGATTGATACCTTCTTTACATCGAACATGCTTTTTTCCTTCGCCCGCCTGGCCCTATTGCCGGGCGGGGCCTGTCTGCGCGCTTATCCGGCGCGCGGCGGTTCGGGGCGATGATCGGCCCCCTTGACCAGACGATCACACCGGATTGTGCGACCACCCATATTGCGTGTTCCTGCGAAGGCAGGAACCCAGTTCCAGCGTTTCAACTGGGCTCCGGCCTTCGCCGGAGCACGGCAGTTCCAAAACCCCAGAATCGGAAACGGCCCCGCTGGGGGGCCGTCCCTTCTTTAGCAGGCTTACTTGCGCAGGCCCAGCTTTCCGATGAGGTCGGTGTACCGCGCCCCATCCTTTTTCTTCAGATAGTCCAGCAGCGAACGGCGCTTGTTGACCAGCATCAGCAGGCCGCGACGGCTGTGGTTATCCTTGTGGTGACCCTTGAAATGCTCGGTCAGGTTCGAAATGCGCTCCGAGAGGATCGCAACCTGGACTTCCGGCGAACCGGTGTCGCCTTCGGCGCGGGCATGTTCCTTGATCAGCGCTTCCTTGCGCTCAGCAGTAATCGACATCGGCTTCCTTTCTGTACCTAGAGATTAAAGCCGCGCACCACCCGGATTTCCGGGCCACTGGCTTCGACCAGCGCGACGGGCGTGTCGCCCTCCATCGCCAGCATCAGGCCGGTATGCGGTTTCCCCACAAGCACCTTCCCCTGTCGGAGAGCCAGCGCATCGTCGGGAGAGACTGCGAGAGCCGGGATGTCGTCCAGCCCCGCCGTCAACGGCAGCATGAGCTGCGCGATGCCGCCGCCCCTAGCAGCTTCGTCCAATTTGTCCAGCGAAATCGCGGTTTCCAGGGTGAACGGCCCCGCCTTCACCCGGCGGAGCATGGTGACATGGCCGACCGTGCCGAGCGCCAGCGCGATGTCCCGGGCAAGGCTGCGGATATAGGTGCCCTTGGAGACATGGGCGGTGAGGGTGATTTCATTGACGGGCTCGTCGTTTCCGCGCAGGCAGAGGCTGTGGATCGTCACCGCTCGGGTCTTCATCTCCACATCCTGCCCGGCGCGGGCGAGGTCATAGGCGCGCTGGCCGTCGATCAGGATCGCGGAATAGGCGGGCGGCGCCTGTTCGATCGGGCCGGTGAAGCGGGGCAGGATCGCCTCCACATCGGCCAGCGTCGGGCGATGGTCGCTCGTTGCGATTTCCCTGCCTTCAAGGTCCAGCGTGTCGGTCTGGATGCCGAACCCAATCGTGAAGTCGTAAATCTTGTCGCTGTCGAGCATCCGCCCGGCGAGCTTGGTCGCCTCTCCAATGGCGACGGGCAGCACGCCGGTCGCCAGCGGGTCCAGCGTGCCGCCATGGCCGACCTTCCACTTGCCCACGCCGCTGATGCGCAGCGCGCGCTTGACCGCGCTCACCGCCTGCGTGGAGCCGAGGCCATGGGGTTTGTCGAGGATGATCCAGCCGTGCATGGCGGCGGCCCTTATAGGGACCGCCCGTCCTTGTCAGCCCTTCTTCTTGGCCTGGGCGGGCGGGCCGTCACTATGGGTGAAGCTGATGATCGGGCAGCGCTGACCGCGCACGATCACAGCCCCGAACCTGTCGAGCGTGTCGATCCCGCGCGTCTCGAAACCCACCGCATTGGCGAAGGGCAGATCATGGCAATTGCCCATCAGCTGCGCATAATACCAGCGGCGATGCTGGTCCTGTACATAAACGCCGCGCGAGCCGTCAGCCTGCCAGTTCCAGACGCCGCCATGGTTGACGAACGGGATCGAGGCTTCGCTGCGGGCGGGCGGCTGTTTCGCGGCGGAGGCGGTTCCACCCGCGATCAGCAGGGGGACGGCCAGAAAGGCGGCCGAAATATAGCGGAACATGGTCCTAATCTCCTTCATCAGAAGCCGAACCCCCTGTTGCTCCATCCTTATGACGCCAAGATAGGGCGTGGACCGCCCGATCGGGAGGCCATGGCGACAGTTTGTTACAAAAGATCAGCCGCGCATCCGCTCGGTAAAATGGTGGCGGCAGAGCGCGACATAGCGGTCATTGCCGCCGATTTCGGTCTGCGCGCCGTCGCTGATCGGGTGCCCTGCCCCATCGACGCGCAGGTTCATGATCGCCTTGCGGCCGCATTCGCAGATCGTCTTGATTTCGGTGAGCGTGTCGGCAAGGCCCAGCAAAGCGGCGCTGCCTTCGAACAATTGCCCCTGAAAATCGGTGCGGATGCCGTAGCAGAGAACCGGGATATGGAGCCGGTCGCAGACGGCGGCGAGTTGCCAGACCTGCGCCGCGTTCAGGAACTGGGCCTCATCGACCAGCACGCAGGAGAGCGGGGTTTGCGCCTGTTCAGCGGCGATGGCATCGAACAGGTCGGTGGCGGCTTCGAACAGATGCGCCTGCGCCTCCAGCCCGATGCGGGAGACGATGCTCCCCTGGCCGTGGCGGTCGTCTATCGCGGCGGTCCAGAGCATGGTTTCCATGCCCCGCTCGCGATAGTTGAAGCTGGATTGCAGCAGGGTCGTGGATTTCCCCGCATTCATCGAGCTGTAGTAGAAATAGAGCTTCGCCATGGGTCAGCGGGCCATCGGCGCGATTTGCTTGAGGAAGCGCACCAGCGCGTCGGCCAGCGCGATGCGCTTGTCGGAGAAACTGTGGTCGGTCGGCCAGACCATCAGGCGGGTGTCGGGATTGGCGGATTGGGCATCGGCCGTGACCTTGCGCGCCATGGCGCCGATGCCGCGCTCCGCGCCGATGATGCTGAGCGGGCGGCGGCCATAGCCAACCAACTGGCGGCCAAGGTCGAATTTTGCGGTGTTGGCGCTGATTTCGGCGGTCAGGCTCTCATAGGTCGCGCCCTGGAGCGGCGGCAGATCGCCCGCCACTTCGGCTTTCCATGCCGCTTCGCCTTGTGGCGTGGAGAGCGCGGCGACGGTTTCGGACGGGTCCCACGGATCGATCAGGAACAGGCCTGCGACATGGGGGTCGGCGGCGGCGACGTCGGCGGCCATGAAACCGCCCATGCTATGGCCCGCGATGACTATGGCGCTGGTGTCGATGCGATATCGGGCGACGGTCGCGGATTGCTGGAGGAATTGGAGCGCGTTCCAGGCATCTTCCGAGGCATGGGTGAAGGAAAAGCTGCCGGGGCTGCCCCAGGACCCGCGATAATGGAGCGTCAGGACGTTCCATCCGGCACGGCGGGCGGCCTGGGCGAGATCGAGATTCTGCTCATTGCCGGGAAAGCCGTGGAGCAGGAGCAGCGTCGGGTGCAGGCCCGATCCGGCGGCGGTGTAGAGAACCGCATTCAGCGCGCCATCTTCGGAGGGGATGGCAAAGGCGATCATGCCTGCGGGATAGGCGGCGTCGGGGGCGGGATCGCTGATGACGGCGGGATGGATCGCCGGTTCCTTCGCGGCCAGCGGCGCCGTCAGCGCCAACAGTCCACCTGCGAAAATCGCCATCCTTTTCATGCGCCTTGTCCCCCCCTTGGTTGCTTGCGGGAGAGACGCTGTTAACCGGGCCGCGCCGTCTCGTCGATGGGAATAGGCACGTCGACGGGATTACGCGCCCTCTTCAGGTTCTTCCAGATCGCGGGCGACCTTGGGGTCACGGAGCAGCCTGTCGATATGGCTACCCTCATCGAAACTCTCGTCCGCGAGGAATTTGAGCTTCGCCGCATATTTCAGGCGAATGCGGGTCGCGACCTCGCGCTGGAGATAGGCGGTGTTGGTGCGCAGGGCCTTGATGACCGCCGCCTCGTCCTGCCCCAGCAGCGATTTGATGAAGACCGTCGCGTGACGCAGATCGGGCGACATGCGGACTTCGGTGACGCTCACCACATGGCTGGCGAGGATGTCATCATGCACGTCGCCGCGTTGCAGGATGTCGGACAGGACGTGGCGCACCTGTTCGCCTACGCGGAGCAGACGGACGGAGGGGCCTTCGGATTGTTGGGCCATTGCCAAAAACTCCCCCCTCCCCTGGGAGGGAGGGTTTTCTTACATTACAGCGTGCGGGCGCGTTCCTCGACCTCGAACAGTTCGAGCGTATCGCCGACCTTGATGTCGTTCGTGTCCTGCAACACCACGCCGCACTCCATGCCGGCGCGGACTTCGGACACATCGTCCTTGAAGCGGCGCAGCGAGGCGATGTGGGTGCGCGACACGATGACATCGTCGCGGGTAAGGCGCGCGGACAGCCCCTTGCGGATGATGCCGTCCAGGACGAGCAGACCCGCCGCCTTGTCCTTCTTGCCCGCCGGGAACACCTGAAGCACCTCGGCGCGGCCGACGATGGTTTCGATGCGTTCCGGAGCCAGCTGGCCCGCCATTTCGCCGCGAACTTCCTCAAGCAGATCGTAGATCACGTCATAATAGCGCAGCGAAATCTTCTCGCGCTCCGCCAGCTGACGCGCCTTGGCATTGGGACGCACGTTGAAGCCGATCAGCGGCGCACGGCTGGCTGCGGCCAGCGTGACGTCGCTTTCGGTGATCGCGCCGACGCCCGAATGCAGGATGCGGACCTTGATCTCGTCGGTCGAGATGCGGTTCAGCGACGACACGATCGCCTCGACCGATCCCTGCACGTCGCCCTTCACCACCACCGGATATTCGATGACGGTCGTGTTGAGCGCCGAGAACATATGTTCGAAGCTGGTCGGAGCGGTCGTAGTACGCTTCTTGGTCGCCTGCTCCTGACGGTAAGCGGCGACTTCGCGGGCGCGGGCCTCATTCTCGACGACGGTGAGCTGGTCGCCAGCCAGCGGAACGCCCGACAGGCCCAGAACCTCGACCGGGGTCGAGGGACCGGCGGTCTTCACATTCTGGCCCTTGTCGTTGATGAGGGCGCGGACCTTGCCGCTCTCCGCACCGATGACGAAGGTGTCGCCGACCTTCAGCGTGCCCTTGCGGACCAGCACGGTCGCGACCGCGCCACGGCCCTTGTCGAGCTGCGCCTCGATCACATTGCCTTCGGCGGCGCGATCGGGATTGGCGGTCAGTTCCAT
This sequence comes from Sphingobium sp., assembly GCF_032153725.1. Lineage (GTDB taxonomy): Bacteria > Pseudomonadota > Alphaproteobacteria > Sphingomonadales > Sphingomonadaceae > Sphingobium. The sequence continues at coordinate 11,106 of NZ_JALDYQ010000102.1, forward strand.
GACCTCCGCCTGGAGCAGAATCTTGTCGATCAGTTCGTCCAGACCCGTCTTCTTGAGCGCGGACACCTGCACGTCCTGCACGTCGCCGCCCATATCCTCGACAACGATCTCATGTTCCAGCAGGCGCTCACGCACCTTTTGCGGGTTCGCTTCGGGCTTGTCGCACTTGTTGATCGCGACGATCATCGGGACGCCAGCGGCCTTGGTGTGGTTGATGGCTTCGATGGTCTGCGGCATCAGCCCGTCATCGGCCGCCACCACGAGGATGACGATGTCGGTGACGTTCGCGCCGCGCGCGCGCATTTCGGAGAAGGCCTCATGGCCCGGCGTATCGAGGAAGGTGATGATGTCACCACCCTTGGTCGTCACCTGATAGGCGCCGATATGCTGGGTGATGCCGCCGCTTTCGCCCGCGACCACATCGGTCCCGCGCAGCGCGTCGAGCAGCGAGGTCTTGCCGTGATCGACATGGCCCATGATGGTCACGACCGGCGCGCGGGCCTGAAGCGTTTCGAGCGCGTCAACCTCGCCTTCCATGCCGATTTCGACGTCCGCATCGGACACGCGCTGGATGCGGTGGCCGAATTCCTCGACCAGCAGCTCCGCCGTATCCTGATCGATCGGCTGGTTGAGCGTGACGGCGGTGCCCATCTTGAACAAGGACTTCACCAGATCCGCGCCCTTTTCGGCCATGCGGTTGGCGAGTTCCTGAACGGTGATGCTTTCCGGCACGACCACGTCGCGCGACTGCTTCTCGCGCGGCTGGGCGCCGCCCGAATAATGGGCGCGACGTTCCTTCTCGCGGGCGCGCTTGAGCGCGGCGAGGCTGCGGGCGCGGGCGCTGTCATCGTCCGCAAGGGCGCGGGTGACGGTCAGCTTGCCGGCCTGACGGCGATTGTCATCGCCGCGCTTGGCGCGGTCGGGCTTCGCCGGTTCGGGGCGCTTGACCGGCGCTACGGGCGTGAAGCGGCGCGGCGGCGGCACGGTCGAAGAGGCGGTGGTCGTCGGCGCGACCGCGGGTGCAGCCGGAGCGGCTTCGGCCGGCGCGGCAGCAGCGGGCGCCGCCGGAGCCTCGACCGGCGCAGGCGCACTGGCGGCCTCCTCGATGGCCTTGGCTTCCGCTTCGGCAGCGCGGGTGGCTTCCACCTCGGCGGCTTCGGCAGCGAGGCGATTTTCCTCTACGCGACGCTTTTCCTCCTCGGTCGCGGCCAGGCGCTGCGCATCTTCGCGGCGGCGCGCATCTTCCAGCGCGGTCATGCGGGCTTCCTCGGCCTCGCGGAGCAGCTTCGCCTGCAATTCCTGACGGGACATCAGGCTCTGCGGAGGGGCCTGACGCACCGGAGCGGGCTGCGGCGCGCGAGCCTGGGGCTGCGGCGCTGTGGGGACCGGTGCCGCCGGAGCCGCGGATGCGGGCGCGGCTTCGGCCTGCGGCTCAGGCGCAGCGTGACCGGCCTCACCCGGCTTGCCCAGGATGCGGCGCCGCTTCACCTCAACCACGACCGTATTCTTGCGGCCGTGGCTGAACTGCTGCTGCACCTGACCGGACTCGACCGTGCGCTTGATCCCCAGCGGCTTGCGGCCCAGAACCGGCTTGTCTTCCTTGCTGTCACTCATACGACTGAACTATACCCTTCACATCAACCCGACCGGCAAGGCCCGTCGGCGCCTTCATTCAAAATGCTGCTTCAGGCGCCCAGCACACCGGCGGAGTCCTGCTCCCCATGCACCGGCGCCCCGTTAGCGCAACCCAGATAGCTTTCCAAGCGGCTGATAGCCGCACGCAGACGCGACGCCGCACGCGAGTCGGTCACTGCGATATGGACGACATTATCCCGCCCCATTGCCATAGATAGGGCGTGTCGGTCCACAGGCAAGACGATGCCCGCCAAATCCGTGCCCTCGGCTTCCTGTCCGACGCGGAGCGCCTGGTCGAGTTTGCGGTTGCCATCGGCCGCCGCGTCGGCGGCGTGGAGCAGCAGCGTCACGTCGCCCTTGCGGCAGGCGACGTCGATCTTTTCCGAGCCGGTGAGGACCATGGAAGCCTTCGCCTCCAGCCCCAGTCGGTCGAGCAAAGCCTTGCGCAGCCCATCCTCGATCAGTTCGGGCAAGCTGTCCGGAATTTGCAGTTCGCCGGTCTTGAACGCGCGGGCCAGCGCGCCCTTCAGCTTGCCCTTGGCGAGGGCCTGTTCGACTTCGGCGCGCGACACGCCGATCCACGCGCCACGGCCGGGCGCCTTGGCGCGGATGTCGGGCAGGATTTCCCCATTCGGGCCGCAGGCGAGGCGGACGAGCATTTCCGGGTCGGCGCGATCGCCCGACAAAATGCATTTGCGTTCGGTCATGCGCGCACCTCCTTCCATGAGGAGACGTTGATGGCGATTGCTGCGCAATCGCACCCACCCCCTACCCCTCCCTTGAAAGGGAGGGGAGTTGATGAGGTAGCGCTATAAGGTTGGCTTAGCCTCTCATCGGGAAGTGACCGCAGCATTGGCGTCCTCCCCAGGCTTGGGCGCAGGCGCGCGGTCAGCGATCAGCTGCCCGCCCGCCGCATAATTTTCCGTCGAGATTTCGGAAATCACCACCTGCACGGC
>NZ_JALDYQ010000151.1:0-2991 GCF_032153725.1 Sphingobium sp.
CCGCAGGGGGCAGCGGTGCTGCCCTTGGCGAATGAATTCGCCCCCACAAGGACCGTACCTCCCGGTATCGGTGTCGCGCCAGATGTGTGCGCCGAAGAAGGCGTAGGCATCCGGGTTGTCCATGCTTCCCACGGTGGTCTGGCCGACGAATCGCGTACCGGGCATCACTTCTTGCACCGGTTGGAAAAATCGCAGGATCCCGGCAGACGCGGGAACGAACAAAAACGAAGTGATCTCGGCCCGAACGTGATGCGGTTCTTGCTGATGATCTTTCCGTTCAACAGGTGATTCTGCTCGACGGTCAGGGTGCATTCCTCGGGGAGGGGGTCTTTCGAGGCGATCATGTAGCAGTCGTCGAAGATCGCCTGCGACGTCGTAAAGCTGTTCGGCTTGAGCGCGGGATACAGCCCACAGGGATCATCGAGCTTGTTGAACTGCTCCTGGATCGTGACGGACCCGCCACCCGGTGGCAGGCCTCGCAGTGTGAATCGCGCCAGTCGCGATACGCCGAATTGGCCCTGTGGCACCTGGCAGCCGGCCTTTTCGGCGCCGGCCAGCATCGAGGAAAATACCGCGGTCACAGGGCAGTCGGCGGTGCTGCCAAGTGGGGTCTCCGGAGTGGGGGATTCTTCAGGCGCGAACCCGGTCTCACCCGCCATCTCGTCATCGGCCAATGCTTCGCCAATCTCGCCCTTCAGGTTCACGGGCGATGGGCCGACGTTCGCGAGCGAGTCGCGACAGCGCGGGCAGGCGCCGCCACACGCACACCCGCTGGGTGCGCGGCGAAGGATGTCCGCGCCTCCGCCGGCATGCCGCTGGGCAATAGCCGCCGGACGATTGACGGAGTGCTTCGCGGGTTGCAGGCGCGATGCTTCGGTGGCGTGAAAGCTTCCCATGATGACGGCCTCAGGGCCTGATGACGCCGCGGTACGACACCCGCCACGGCTCGGAAACCTTTTCGGTTCCGTTGCACGTATCCGCGAGTACGCCGACGAACGTCAGGTCGAAGTCGGCGAAGGTTCCGATCAAGACGCCCGGCGAATCCCTTCCGACGTATTTGTCGCCCGTTGCCCGATTTGGGCTGTACGACTCGTCCATCGTCCGTTTTTCGTTGCGGTGCCCGTAACGCGCCTTGGGGTTGCTGTCGAGCCCGTCTTCCTGAAACGTGTTCTGATCCAGGGGCTTGCCACCGAAGACCTTGCCGGACACGTCCTGCAAGTTGCTACCGTCCTTGTTCGAGGAAAATTTCATGAAACCTTTGACGAGCTGGTGATATTCGCCGCATTCCGCCGCGCAATAGGAGGTTTCCTCTCGGCGATCCGTGGAGTTGGACCACTCCACCCGGACCTCGAAGTCTTCGCGGACCGATCCGGTTGATGAGCGGACGATCCCGCTGCGAGAGAACGGAAGCGCGGATTTCACTACACAGGCCGCCGGCAGTCCCGGCAGGGGATCCCCGGGCAGTGTCGTGCCCACAGGCTGTCCCGGCATTACGGATGGAGCTTCCGGACTGTCCGATAGGGGCTCACCCGTCACGGCGGGTGTCGCTGCGTGCGATCCCATGGCCAGCGGTTGCCTGGCCATGCAGCGTGGACAAGTCCCGCCGCAGGCGCAGGAGGGCGCTCGCTGGATCAGCGGACTCGCACTCCGCGCCAGCGTGGGCTGAGCCGCCGAACGGACGCGCGATGTCGGCTTTTCGTGCATCAGCGTGAACATGGCATTCCCCCTGCGTGCGGCCTGCATCATGCCTGGGGCGGGATGCAGGCGCGTCAGGACCGGGCCCCTAGAACCAGAACCGCTCCGATCGGGTTTCCGGCGTGAAGCGCACCTTGAACGGGACGTCGTAGGCGGCACCGCTGGCTTCCAGCCGACTCATCGGGATGGTGACCCATTGTTCGGCGTATGAGCCGCAGTCCCCCGGGCAGAAATCGATGGCGTCGAATACTTCGTACCTTGGGGTGAGTTCGACGCTGACGTAGCCGGTATTTCCAAACAGGACGGTCTTTTCCAGCGTGACATTGCCGTAGGTGATCTCTCGATAGTCATCGCCCGCGGCGCTGCTGCCGATATTCCCGGCTATGTGCCCGGCAACCGAAAGGGGATTGCTGTAGTTGATCGGGCGATTGGCCATCTCATCGGCGGAGAGGAAGTTGGCCAGAGACATGCCCCAGCGATCGCCATTGCGCATTGGCCAGCCCGGCGCCCTGCTCAGGCGATCGCCGACCATTTCGATCACCGCGTCCATATCGTCCTTGGTGTCCCAGGAGGATTTGAAGGCGGAGACCAGGTAGCTCGAGTCGCTGTCGAAGATCACCGGGTCGAGGCTGTCGCCCGGGCTGCGGCTGAGGAAGCTTTCATACAGGCCCTTCACTTCCGTGCCATAGGTCTCCACGCCTTCAGCGCGCATGTAGGTATTGGTCAGCCACCACTTGCTGTTGTCGATTTCCTCCTGGCTGTCGTAGGGCCGGCAGAAGTCTTCGTCGCTGCAACTGCGCATCACCGTGCTGCTCGACCCGCCGTGTTGCTGCACGACGTGCGTGAGCTCGTGGGCCAACAGGCGCCGATCTGCCGGGCTCGTCGTGGCGGCGGCGCCGGCGCCCAGCACGACGTCATGGCCGAGGGTATAGGCGCGGGCGTGGAGGTCTTGCGCCGACTGTCGCGCGGCGGCATCGGTATGCACCCGGACCGTCGAGAAGTCGTGGCTGAAGGCTGATTCGAAAAACCTGCGGGTATCGCTGGCCAGTGGCTGGCCCGGCGAGGCGAGCGCCCGGTGAACGCTGGCGGGGGCCGCGGCGTCGGCGGACGACCCGCAACGCGGGCAGCCGCCTCCACAGGCGCAATGACCGGCCTTGCGTTGGATCCGGGTGCGGCCGGTGGGGGCGGGTTGCCGCGCGAAGCCGGCTGTCGGCGCGGCGCGTGTGGGCGATCGATCGCCACTGGACAATGCCAGGCTCATGGTCATCGCTGCCTCGTTCGTGGTCAGTCCAGCCG
>NZ_JALDYQ010000152.1:0-2983 GCF_032153725.1 Sphingobium sp.
TCCTGAATCACGCAAACGACCAATCCTCAAGCCATTTTATGAGTTTACGGCCTAAATTATCCAAGGTCCACTCATCGACATCAATGCTGCGGGCGGATGAAGGTCGCGGTTCCGTGGTCGGACGCGACATAGACTGGCGCCCCAATCTTGACGAGCTGCGGGATTTCCTCGAGCGCGAGCGGCATACCGGTCAGCCGGCCGCGCGTGATCCGGCAGAATGTGTCCCCATCGATCCGGAAGGTGCGGTCCTCGCCCTCGTCCGTGGTGACGGTGATCGCGCAGCTGTCGATGGCGGCCACCTTGCCCACCGTGGGGATATTGCCTGAACGGGGCATGCCGCGAATGTCCATCGACAGGCGGAAATAGCGATCCGATCTGTTGGCAAGGCCGCTATGCGGCGTTTGCAGGCTGAACACCAGCAGATCGCCGGGCTGGTACAGGGCGCGGCGCCAGGACTCCTCCGGGATCACATTGTCGGCAATGCCCTGCGGCGGACGGGCAAAATCGTTCATGCGCGGCTTGTGCATTCCCTCCGCCAGCGCCAGGCCGCCCGTCGCCTCGTCGATGGGCGCAAGCGGCATCCAGCAGATTTTGAGGGGCAGGCCCTTGTTATTGGGTCCGTCGCAATGGAGGAAGTTGAAACGCTTGCCGGGCTTTTCCGGGCGGGGCGGCAAGGCGTGATATTCGGTGTTCGGAACCCAGAATACCTCCTCGCCGAAAAGCCGTTCGAAAAAGGCGCGAATGGCAGGTTCAGCGACGAACTGGTCGCGCGGATAGCGGGCCATCAACGGATCGGTTTCGGGGGAACCGTCGTTGCGGATCGGGAAATCGTCCAGCGAAGCGCCATTATGGACAGCGGCATCGGTGCGGGTCGGATCGATCACGCCAAGGCCGTTCAGCACATCGAGATAGACCGCGCGAAGCCGTCCGACCGCATCCTTGTCCAGAACGTCGCGGAAGAACCAGTATCCATCGCGATCCCATGCGTTCTGAAGCGCGACCGGATCATCGAGAAGATGGTTGGATACGGTCAGTTCCCGCATGGGCAGTGTATCGGCAAAGCTGGACGTAATCATTGTCATTTCCTTATCTTCTGGATCATCGTCTTTCGTCAGTCCGCTCGGTCTATGAACATATGGCCGGTCATCGCGGCGATCTGGCTGACGCCTGCGTCCACCGGGATAAGGACTCCCGTCAACAGACGCGCCTCGCGCGAGGCGAGGAACAGCGTTGTGGCCGCCACATCCCATGCATCGCCCTCAATCCCCAGAGGCGCGACCTTCCGCCGTGCCTCGCGCAGGGGTTGCAGTTGCGGATTATTCGCCACATGCGGCGTATAGAGATGGCCCGGCGAAACGATATTGGCGCGCAGCCCCTCGCGGCCGTAGATGGTCGCAAGCTCCCGCGTGAAGGCATCCAGTGCGGCCTTCGCAGGACCATAACCGGCCGCGCCATGCGCGCGTTGACCCGCCGTGGAGGAAATATTGACGATGGCCTTGCCGCTCCCCGCCAGCAAGGCAGGAAGAGCGGCGCGGCACATGTTGAATGTGCCGGTCAGGTTGATGTCCAGCACCTCCTGCCAGGTCGCGTCGTCGAACCCCTCCAGCCGGGGTGCGCCAAAGCCGCGGCCGACATTATTGATGAGGATGTCCAGCGTTCCATAGGCGGCAAGCGTTGCCTCCACGATCCGGGCGCAGTCCGCTGGATCGGTCACGTCTCCCGCGCAGGCAATGGCTTCGCCCCCGGCCGCCGTGATCATCCCGGCGGTTCGCGCCGCGTTGGCCGGATCGCGCGTCACCGCCACGACCCGTGCGCCTTCCCGTGCGAAGAGCAGCGCGATGGCCCGGCCGTTGCTCATCTCGTCATCGGGTGCGCCGGCGCCGGTCACGATGGCGGCCTGTCCCGCCAGGCGGTCATAATATTTGGCTGGCTCAGGCATGCCCGGCCTCCTCTCTTGTGCCGCCGCTGTTGTGACGAACGCCGGTCACAGGTCATATTCCGCGATATAGGCGGCAAAGCGTTCGCGTACTTCGCCGTCGCTGATGCCGAACTCTTCGGATGAATAATCGTGCTTGCCGTGCTTGTCCTTCGGATTTGCGGAGAGGAAGCCTTGCATCGCCGCTTCCGTTTCCGGGCTGAGCACCAGCCCGAAATGGGCGTAGATCCGCCGCAGCGTTCCCAGCTTGTCGGAAATCAGGTCGCGATAATGGACGTCCAGTATGTCGGCATGGGGGTGCGTCGCGCGCGCCGCCGCTACACGCTCAGTCGCCCTGGCATAGATGTCGAGCCGGATCGGTCCCACCTCTTCCTTTTTCCAGAAATCGGCATTGCGCCATGTAAGGCTGGCGCCCGACGCGATGGTTTCGACCGGATTGCGATGCAACAGGACGATGCGCGCATCGGGGAAGACGCGCAGCATCGGGTCCATGCCATAGGTATGGGATGGATTTTTGAGCAACCATGTATGGTCGGGATCATTGCCCCCCATCAGGCGCAGATTGTCCTTGTAGCGGCGGTAGGAGGGTTCCTCGTCGGCGTCGTACCACCATTGCCGGTAGCCGGGCAGCGGCAGGGTGGAGTTGAACGTGTTGCTCATGAAACTCTGCACCATCACGGTGATGCATTCGTCAGCCAGCGCCGCGCCCATGTCGTGCGCGGTGCGCAGCCCGGGATTGGCGGCGAACATCGCCTCCAGCCGGCGGTGGACCGCGATGAACTGCGGATGACTTTCCCACTGGTCGCGCGCCGGACGGACAAGGGGCGCCTCACCCACCCAGCGCGGCGTCCACTGGAACTGCGGATCGACCGACATGAGGAAATGCAGGATGGTCGTGCCGCTGCGCGGCAAACCCGTGATGACGATCGGGGCCGTGACGGGATTATCAAGCAGATCGGGCCGCGCCGTCCAGCCCGCCTGCGAGGAGAGCCGGCTTTTCAATGCCGCGACCGCGGGCCAGGTCGTTGTGGCACTGTCGCCATTCGA
>NZ_JALDYQ010000103.1:0-13433 GCF_032153725.1 Sphingobium sp.
CGGGACCCCGGAGCAAGTCCGGGGTGACGAGGGTGGGGATGTCGGGAAATGGCCACCTCCGGCCAAACAACCCTTCCCCTATTTCTTGAACAGGTCGCGCCCGATGATCTGCTTCATCACCTCGGCCGCGCCCCCCGCGATCCGCACGATCCGCGCATCGACATAGGCCCGTGCAATCGGATATTCGGTCATATAGCCATAGCCGCCGAAGAACTGGAGACACTGGTCCACCACCTTCACATGCAGGTTGGTGACGACCAGCTTCACCTTGGCCGCTTCCACCCCGGTCAGTTCCCCCGCCATGAAACGCCGGATGCACCAATCGGTAAAAATCCGCGCCGACAGAACCTCTGCCGACAGCTCGGCAAGCACGAACTGGGTATTCTGGAAGTCCCCGAGCGTCTGGCCAAACATCTTGCGTTCCGACGTATAGTCGACCGTCCACTGGATCGCCGCCTCCGCGACGCAGATGCTGCGCACCGCCTGGGTCAGCCGCTCCTGCGCCAGCTTGCCCATCATGATGCCGAAGCCGCCGCCTTCCTCGCCCAACCTGCGATAGAGCGGCGCGCGCACGTCTTCCAGGAAGATTTCCGACGTATCCTGCGCCTTGAGGCCGATCTTCTCCAGATTGCGGCCCCGCTTGAAGCCGGGCTGGCGCGTGTCGACCGCGATCAGGCTCACACCTCTGGCACCGGCCCCCGGATCGGTCTTGCAGGCGGTCACCATCACATCGGCAAGCTGGCCGTTGGAAATATAGACCTTCTGTCCGTTCAGGACATAATCATCGCCCCCGTCCAGTCCCTTGGCCCGCACCGCGCGGGTGCGGATTTCCTTGACGTCCGATCCCGCGCCCGGTTCCGTCAAACCAAGAGCACCGATATATTCGCCGGACACCATCCTGGGCAGGACTTCGCGCTTCAACTCCTCCGTCCCGGCCGCCAGGATATAGGGCGCGACCATTTCGGAATGGATCATGAAGCCCGGGCCGGTGATGCCCTTCTTCGCCAGTTCCTCGATGATGACGACGTTGTAGAGCCAGTCAGCGCCGAAGCCGCCATAGGCCTCGGGAATATTGGGGCACAATATGCCGACCTCACCCGCCCGCCGCCAGATTTCGCGGGGGACGACCTCATCCTTTTCCCACTGGCCATGGTTGGGCACCAATTCGTCATCCACGAAGCGGGCGACGGTTTCGCGGAACTGTTCGTGTTCGGCGGAGAAAATCCCCCGCCCGCCATCATTGCGGAGCTGCGTGTCAGTCATTGCGCGCCTCGTGCATCGCCAGCGTCTTTTGCGCCTGTTTCAGATGGGGAATGTCGAGCATCTTGCCGTCCAGTCCCAGGGTTCCGGAATCGGGGTTGGCGGCGAACAGGTCGACCACTCGCCTTGCGAAGGCTACCTCCTCCTCCGAGGGGGAGAAGCATTCATTGATGATGTCGACCTGCGCCGGATGGATGGCAACCCGGCCGGAAAAGCCCTCGGCCCGCGCGGCCTTGCACGATGCGCGCAGGCCCTCGGAGTCGCGGAAATCGACGAACAGCGTATCCACCGCCTCGCCCCCGGCGGCATGAGCGCCGAGCAGGCAGAGCGAGCGCACCATCTTGTATGTGTGCGTCCATTCACCCGAAGCATCCGTGTTGCCGCTGGCGCCGACCGCCGAACTCAGATCCTCCGCGCCCCAGGTGAGGCCGTAAAGCCGGTCCAGCCCGGCGCCTGCATAATCGCCCAGACGGAAGGGTGAGATGGCCGTCTCGGTCGCCACCGGAAGTATCTTGATCGATCCTGCTTCGATACCGGATGCCGCTTCCAGCGCGCTCAGATAATGGCTGACCTGCGCCACATCCTGTGGCCCGTTGACCTTGGGCAGCATGATGCCATCGGGGGCGGCCGGCACGATCGCGGTCAGATCGTCCAGCGTCCAGGGCGTGTCGAGCGGATTGACGCGCACCCAATATTGCGACTTGCGCGTGGCCCTTGGCCGATCCTTGATGAAAGCGGGCACCATCTCCCGCGCTATAGGTTTGCGGGCAGCCGCCACCGCATCTTCCAGATCGAAGATGAAGGCGTCCGCATTGACGCCGTCCACCTTGCCCATCTTCTTCTCACTGTCCCCCGGGATGAACAGGAAGGAACGCAGCGGCAGGGTCATGCCTGCGGCCTTTTCAGCTGCAAACCGGACCGCTTGCAAGAGGCGACCAGTTCTTCCTTCTGGTTATACGCCTTGTGCAGGAAGGTGACGATGCCCGCCTCCGGCCGCGACTTGGATTCGCGCAGTTCGATGACTTCGGTCACGACATGGATCGTGTCACCGGCGAATAGCGGATTGGGGAAGCGCACCTCATCCCAACCGAGATTGGCCACCGCCGTCCCCAGCGTCGTATCCCCAACGGAAATGCCGACCATCAGCCCCAGCGTGAAGGCCGAGTTCATCAGCGGGCGGCCGAAAGGCGTGCCCTTCATATATTCCGCGTCCAGGTGCAGCTGCGCCGGGTTATGGGTCAGCGTCGACATCAGCAGATTGTCGGTTTCCGTGAGGGTGCGGCGGATGGCATGCTCGAAAACCTGCCCAACCTCGAGTTCGTCAAACCAGATACCAGCCATTATGCAAGCCCCAGAACAGAGATGGCCGCGATGCCCTGATAGGGAACGCCGCCCAGATTATGCGTAACGCCGATGGAAGGATTGGAAAGCTGACGCTCCCCGGCCCGGCCCAGCAGCTGGCTATAGACTTCATAGGCCATGCGCAGGCCCGAAGCCCCGATCGGATGGCCGAAACATTTAAGGCCGCCGTCGATCTGGCACGGCATGGCGCCATCCCGGTCGTACCGCCCGTCCAATATGTCGAACACCGCCCGGCCATCGTCGGAAAAGCCCAAATCCTCCATCGTCACCAGTTCAGTGATCGAGAAACAGTCATGCACTTCGCTCAGGTTGACTTGCGACTTGGGATCGGTGATCCCCGCCTCCTTATAGGCGCGGGCCGCCGCATTGCGGGTGGTCGCGACATAGCTGCCGTCCCATTCATTGGTCTGGGTTTCGCGACCCGAACTGGTCGACAGCTGAAGCGCCTTGATCGTCACCAGATCCTTCTTGCCCAACGCCCGCGCGATTTCCGGCGTGGTCAGGATCGCGCAGGCCGAACCGTCTGACACGCCCGAACAATCGAACAGGCCGAGCGGATCGGAGATCATCGGCGCGTTCATGATGGTTTCCATCGGCACCGCCTTCTGGAAATGCGCCTTGGGGCTGTACTGGCCATTCTGGTGGCTCTTCCACGAAACATGGCTGATGGCGCGCTTCAAATCCTCCTTCGACGTGCCATATTTGGCACGATAATAAGGCGCGAGCTGCGCGAAACCGGCAGGCGCGGAACCCATCGGCATCCACAGGTCGTTGAACGTGCCCTTGAATGGCGGCGGCAGGCCACCGAAGCCCGTATCCTTCAGCTTTTCCGCCCCGATAGCGAGCGCAATGTCGACCGCCCCCGAGGCGACCGCATAGGCCGCACCGCGCAGCGCTTCGGTGCCGGTGGCGCACATATTCTCGACCCGGCTGACCGGAATGCCCTCCAGCCGCAATGCCATCGCCGCCGGAATCGAGGAATTGCCCACATTGATGCCGTCACCCCAGCAGCCGAACCAGGCCGCCTCGATCTGGCCCCGCTCGATGCCTGCATCCGCCAGCGCTTCCTCAAACGCCTCCTTCATCAGATCGGGCGATCCGGCGTCCCAGCGCTCCCCGAATTTGGAGCAGCCCATGCCGAGAATGGCGACCTTGTCCTTGATACCTGTTGCCATGATGCGCCCTCCTCAAGCCGCGCCGAGCGGCGTTGCTTTCCAGAAATACCGATTATAGCCGCGCTGCCGGTCCTTTTCCTTGATGCGATAGACCATGCGCAGCTTCGCCCCCGTGTCGATACCGTCCTTGCCGATATCAACCATCTCCATGAGGACCCGGGCGCCGGAATCGAACCGCACGAAGCCGACCCAGAGCGGCGGCGCAGGATGATAGGACAGCCAGTCCGCCGTCGATGTCAGCACTTCCGCTTGCTCATTCCGCAAGGGGACATTGGAGAAGCCCTCGTTGGAGGCATGGCAGCTCACGCAATATTGCAACTGGGGAAACTGCACCGTTCCGCAGCTTCCGCATTTGCCGGCATTGAAACCCTCCAACTGGCCGGCAGAGCGATATTGATCCGTGAGCGCCGTCTTCGCGCTCTTTTCCGAGCGCATGCCCCATTCCGCCTCGATGCCGTTGTAAAAAGACAGCATCCGCAAATAGCTGTCGGTCGGCAGCGCGTCGGCAATGGACCCGGCAACGCCGCGAACCGGCTGCGCTGCCTTGATGGAATCGGTGGTCTGGAAGATCAGCACATCCGCACCCTGACCGAACCCCACCAGCAGGATGCGTTCGCCCGGCTGCGCCTTCTCCAAAGTCGCGGCCAGCATCAACAAGGCCTGGGCAGCACCGGCATAGCCGACTCCATCCTCCAGGCCCGGAGCGACCGTGCCCGCGAATTTTATCTTCTTCGCAACCGCATCGGCCGCGCCCTTGAGATAGGAGGGCATGACGAAATGCTGGACGTCACCGATGGAAATTTGCGCGTCGGCCAGTGCAGCGTTGACGGCGGCGGGCACGATCTTCGCATAGCCCTCGTCCCGGACCCAGCGTTCTTCCCAGACATAGTCGCTGTCCGCATCGCTATTGCGGAAATGGTCGACGAACACATCCGCGACTGTTGCCGATCCGATCAAGCGCGCCGCGATATCTTCATCCGACACCAGAAAAGCCGCCGCGCCCGCGCCGAACCCCAGTTCTTGAGCGCTCGCGGGTTTCGCGAAGGGATTGTCGGAGCCGATGACCAGACTTGCCTCCGCCCCCTTGAGCGCCTGAAGCAATGCGGACGTGCCCGCGCGCTGGGAACCGGTGATGTCGGAGGTCGCAACCGTACGGGCCGCACCGATTGCACGGGCGACTATAGCCGCATTCTGAAGGTCCGCATAAGGCAAATGGGTCGAGGCCAGACGCACCGCCCGCACTGCGGCCGCGTCTCTTTGGCCCAGCGCATCGCGGGCTGCTTCGACCCCCATGGTTATGGCGTCTTCATCCCAACTGGTGAACGCCCGGCTTCCCTTCGCCTGCCCCCTGAGCCCCGGCGCCATCCACGCATGGGCAGCAGCGATGACCGAACGGTCCAGCCGAAGCCGTGGAACATATGCGCCGAAACGTGAAATACCCAATTGCGTCATGCACATCACCTGCTGAAGGCGCAAAGCCTCGTAATGTATCGAATGCCGACAGCTTTTTGCTGCCGATCGCGCGACGGACTCGGCCGCCCCACAAGACCGTTGATCAGATCTCGAAGCTGATGTAGTACGCTTTCGTACGTTACGCAAGTTACTTAATAAACGAGCGCCACCGTAAAAAGCGAGAGGAGCCGGACTTGGCCAGAATTGCATTGTCGGACCTGCCCGAAACCGGTTCCCGGATTTTCGACCTGAACGGCAAGCGGGTGTTGATCTGCCGAAGCGCCGTGGGCATCCGCGCCATGAACGAGATCTGTCCCCACCAGCATCTGTCGCTGGAAGGCGGCCGGGTGCGGGGTAATTTCATCATGTGTCCGCATCATGGCGCGCGATTCAGTCTGGAGGATGGCAAGTCGCTCTCGCCCCTGACCCCCAATGGACTGACGCTCTATGCCACCCGTCAGCTGGACGATGAGCTGGAAATCGACCTCTGACCGACTGGAGGCAGGATCGTCCGATTTTGCTTCACTAGCCCGGATATTTCATAACTGGAGTGGATTTCATGACCAAGGCCCCTTTGTCGCCACCATTTCAAATCGATCTTACCGGCCAGGTCGCCGTCGTGCTGGGCGCATCCGCCGAGGGAGGCACAGGCTGGGACATTGCCGAAAAGCTGGCCGCTAACGGCGCGAAAGTGGTCGTGGCCGCCCGAAGCCTTGCCCCCCTCGAACGGCTTGCCGCCAAGATCGGGGGGAAAGCCATATGTTGCGACGCGGGCAGTGAGGACGATATCAAGGCGCTGGCCAAGGCCGCGATCGACACGTTCGGCCGACTCGACATCGCCGTCAACTCGGCGGGACAGCCCGTCATGAGCCTGATATCGGACATGAGTCGGGAACTGCTCGAAACGGCATCGCGCGTGAATTTCTTCGGCACGACCTTCTTCATCAAATATATGGCGGAAGCCATCGGCCATGACGGGTCGATCATCTTCATTTCGTCCATGTCGACCACGCATCCGGTCTTTCCGCATGCCGCCTATGCCGCTGCGAAATCCGCTGCGGATTGCATGATCCGCTACGCCGCGCTCGAATATGCCTCGCGCAATATTCGGGTGAATTCGATCCTGCCCGGAGCCATCAATTCGGACATGGCGAAGGAAGCCTTTGCCGACCCCGCCTTCGCCGCCACATTCGAACGCGAAATCCCTTTGGGGCGGGTCGGCGTCCCGGCCGATTTTGCCAATGCCGTCCTCTGGCTCGCCGGGCCGGCTTATGTCACCGGCCTCAATCTTCAGATCAATGGCGGCAACCAGCTTACACGCATGCCACGCCTGGACGAAATGCCGGGCGGCGCCGAATCCTATGGATCGGGCAAGCCATTGGGCGACCGATGACATGTTCGGGGGCGATCGGATCGCCCCCCTTTCCTATTCAGACTTTGCGATCTTCGAGATAGAGATCCAATTCTGCCAGAAATTGCTGAATCCTTCGCTCTTGCTCAGAATATACGATAATGCCGTTCAAACCGCGCGAATGCATGCCGCGCTGAAGCGTGACCATATTGGCGATATCCTGCTCCACGACTTCGCCACCTTGCGGATTCTCATAAGTGGTCCGGCGAATGGCAGGACGCACCTTGCCGGAAACGTCGACATCATCCTCCACCCCCATATAAGCGGGCGGACGCCGCCCCTCCGCCAATTTCGCCGACAGGATGAAGACATCCTGATAACCGCGTTCGGGATCAGTCGGATGCGGGCGGAAGCGTTGCAGCAATATGCCTTCCGGATGCATGTTCAGCGTCACATTGGGGAATAGCGATGGGTTCCAGTCGTCGCTCAACTGGTTGTCCGTGAAATCGGAATAATCGAGGCCGAACGGGTTGTCTTCGCGCCGCTTGGCATCCTGAAGGGCGCGGCGGACATGACGCGCATCGCCCCTGAAGCCGGCCGGGCGGACGCCCGCCTCCTGCAGAAAATAGGCCAGGCCGACATTGACGAAGCGGCCATCCGGCCAGCGCGGACTGACCGATCCGACCGCGAACAGGTTTCGATTATGCCCGTTGGAATAAAAATCATATTGGACGAAATGATCATCGACATAGGGTTTGATCTGGGGATGGGTCGCGTGGGCATGATAGGTTTCATTGAAGACCGAATACATGGTCTTCCAATTGGCCGGAACGTCGATCATCAAATGTTTTACGACGAACATGTCCTCCATGCGATAGGATGCCAGCATCGGAAGAAGTTCACCATAATATTCCTCGAACGGCATGGGGTCTTCCGCCATGCTGATGAATACCAATCCGGCAAAGACTTTCACATGAACCGGTGTGAGATCGAGATTATGGCAGAGCGCCTCCGGCTGAAAGGTATCCCGGTCGGTAACCCGAACATTCTTGCCCTTCAGATTGAACCGCCAGCTGTGAACGATGCAGGTGAAGGAACTGGCGCCATGCCCGAAATCATCCTGCACCAGTTCATTTCCGCGATGCTTGCAGGCGTTGTAGAAGGCGTTGACCTCATCTTCCTTCGATCGCACGATGATGATCGACTGCGCCCCGATGTCGAAACGGAACCAGTCTCCCGGCTGGGCGATATCGCTGGCCACCCCGGCGAGCAGCCACAGCTTGCTCCACATCTTCTCCTCTTCGATAGCCTTGTCGGCGGCATCGATGAAGCGACGAGTGGAGGCGGTGCGATAATCGCCAATATTGGGATAGATCTGATCAAGGCGATAGGACGGCCGCGCTTCATAGTCCGCTGTCTTCGGGCCGGGTTCAAGCGTGAAGGCTTCGGGATCGGCAAGCTGATCCTTGATCGGCCTGTCGTTGAACCGGATTTCAGCATAGCGGGTGGGCGTCGCCATATCGCTTTCCTCTTGGATCGGTCAGAACTGGACGCGCTTGGTGAAGCCGCCATCAATGACGATGTTCGTGCCGGTCACATAGGACGCGGCCGGGCTGGCCAGGAACACGACCGTCTTGGCGACCTCTTCAGGGGTTCCCATGCGGCCGGCCGGAATCTGCCCGACAATGCCGGTGTAGAGATCCGGCATCATTGCCTTGACGCCTTCCCAGTTGCCGCCCGCATAGCTTACCGGTCCTGGCGAAACCATATTCACCCGGATGCCCTTGGCGCCCCAGGCCTGGCTCAGTTGCTTGCCATAGGTGATCACCGCCGCCTTGATCGCATTGAAAGCCTGCGGGATCAGGAACGTCTCGAACGCCGCCGTGCTCGACATCAGGATCACGGAACCGGCCCCCGACTTTTCCAGATGCGGCTCCAGCGTCTCGCAGCCATCGACCGCACCCAGCATATCGAGCTGATAGCTGGCATCCCAATCCTGCGAACCCTGCGCCCCTGAAGAGCTGATCGAATGGATGAAGATATCGCAGCCACCCAGTTCTTCGGCCAATCCCGACAGCATGGCCTTGTAATCGTCCCGGTTTTCCCAGACGAATTCACGGGTCACGACTTTGCCGTCCAGTTCCTGCTTCAAATCGTCGAGCGCATCGCCATTGCGCGAGAAAAGGCCCAGCTCCGCGCCTTCGGCGGCGAACAGTTTCGCCGTGGCAAGACTGATGCCCCGCGTGGCCCCACCGATGATGACTTTCTTTCCTGCCAGTTCCAGATTCATAGCATCTCTCCCGAATTCAAATCATTATGATGATCATCAAACAGCCGGCCAGTACACGTCACCCATGCTCTCGCCTCCATCGAAGCGGGACTGGATGGCTTTCATGTTCGCCAGGCTATCCGGATGCGCGAACAGCGTCTGGCTGATCGTCTGATCGTTGCTGATACCGTCGGTCTGGTTGAGATCTTCCGCTTCGCCCAGCATCTTCTTCATGCCTGCGACCGATTGCGGCGGCAGGGCCGCAATCTCCCTCGCCATGGCCAGCGCTTCCTCAACCGCCCTTCCCTTGGGCACGACGCGATTGACGCCGCCAAGCTCATACAGGCGCCGGGCCGTCAACGGCCGCCCCATCAACACGACCTCTGCCGTCACCGTCCGCCCGATCAACCGCATCAGCCGCGAAGTTCCGCCAATGCCGGTTCCGGCACCGATAATGACCTCCGGCTGGCTGAAGCGGGCCTGCTCCTCGGCAACGCGCAGATCGCATGCCCAGCCCAACTCGCATCCCCCGCCTGACGTATCGCCATTGATCGCGGCGATCGTGACCGCCTTGCCGCGGTTGAGCGCCTGAAGGCTGCGGAACCATCCGGCCGGATCGCCGCTGGCCGGCTGACCGGCCATCAACCTGACGAGATCATCGAGAGAGGCATGCTCCAGCCAGTGCCCCTCCACCGACGAAGCCAGCACGATCACGCGCGCGCCTTGCTCCAATGCCTGGTCCAGAGCGTCGGCCAGGTTGGAAACGGTCGCACAGGTCGTCACATGGTTCGACGCTCCGCCATCTCCGACCGTGACAAGAGCCACAGCTTCGCGATCCCATTCGAGTGATACATTTCCAGCCATGCGTTGCTCTCCTGCCCGCGCCGGCCTTTCGCTTCCGCCATGCGCTTCATTTCGACATGCAGGCTAGCAAATACCGGGCCCGAGTCAATATCGTATGTTAGCACATTATTCGCTGGCGGCCATGTTCATCCGGGTGAGATTCGCGTGAATGACGGCCAGCGCACGTTCGACCATCGCCAGTTCCTGATCCGTCAGACCCATCATGGCCTGACGGTTGAATGCCTGTGTCAGCGCGGTGGAATCATGCAGCGCGCGGTAGCCCGCATCGGAAAGGCGCACCTTGTTCCGACGACGATCCGACGCGCTGCGGACGCGCACCACATAGCCCTGAGTTTCCAGCAGGCCGAGCTTCTCTCCAAGCGACACCGCGCCCACCTGCATGGCCTGCGCCAGTTCAACCTGACTGACGCCCTGTTCCCCATATTGCGACAACATGATGAGCATCCAGCGCTGCGCGCGCGTGATGCCGACCGGCCGCAACGCGGCATCCAACAGTTTGCGGCGCAAGCGGGCAATATCGTGGACCAGCGCGCTCAGAGTGCGCCGCATCGCGTAAGGCATTCGATCGACAGAAGGGCCAGACATAAGAACCTCTTTTCAAATGATTGAGGCCCTTCCCTCTCGACCTCAATCCGATCGTTTGACATTTAATATGGTACCGTATTAATTGCTAGCGATCTATTTTGGAGAGAGGCATGCCGAATCTGTTCGACCTGAAGGGCAAGGTCGCGCTCGTGACCGGTGGCAGTCGGGGCCTCGGCCGTGCCATCGCGCTCGGTCTTGCGGATCATGGCGCCGATCTGATCATCGTCAGCCGGAATGCCGATAATTGCGACGCGGTAGCGCGCGAGGTGGAAGCGCGGGGACGGCGGGCGCTGGCCCTTCCAGCCCATATGGGTCGCTGGGAGGAGATCGATCCGGTCGTTGAACGCGCCTATGCCCGTTTCGGTCGTGTCGACATATTGGTGAACAACGCGGGCATGTCCCCCGCGGCGCCGTCTTCGGTGGAAACCTCCGAAAAGCTGGTGGATGCCGTCCTCTCGCTCAATTTCAAGGGTCCGTTCCGAATGAGCGCCCTGATCGGCACGAGGATGGTCGAAGCGGGCGGCGGTTGCATCATCAACATCGGCAGCGTCGGCGCCGTCAGGCCTACGCCGGAAATCATACCCTATGCCGGTGCCAAGGCGGCCCTGAATGCCATGACTATCGCCCATGCCCAGGAATTCGCGCCCCATGTCCGCGTCAATGCCGTGCTTCCGGGATCGTTTCGCACCGATGTCGCGCAGCATTGGTCAGCCGACAAGGAAGCCGGCACGCCCGCCGTCCTCAGGCGCTTCGGCGAGCCGGACGAAATCGTGACCACCATCATATATCTCGCCAGCGACCATAGCCGCTTTACCACCGGCGCATTGATCCGGGTCGATGGCGGGCGTCCCTGACAGCGGAGAGAAAAGCGGCATGATACCCGACCAGAGCGAAAAATCCCGAGCCATGGCAGAGCGGGTCCAGCATTTCATGGATACCCACATCTATCCCAACGAAGCACTCTACGAACGCCAATTGCATGAGGGAGATGCGCTCTTCGCCCTTCCCCCGATATTGGAGGAACTGAAAGCCAAAGCGCGTGAGCAAGGGTTGTGGAATCTTTTCCTGCCGGATTCGGAAAATGGCGCGGGCCTCACCAATCTCGACTATGCGCCGATCGCGGAAATCATGGGGCGGTCCCATTATGCCTCGGAGGTTTTCAACTGTTCCGCACCCGACACCGGCAATATGGAGGTTCTCGATCGCTACGGAACCGAAGCCCAGAAGGTGCAATGGCTGAAACCACTGCTGGAAGGCCGTATCCGTTCCTCCTATTGCATGACCGAACCCGATGTCGCCTCGTCCGATGCCACCAATGTCCAGACGCGGATCGAGCGCGATGGCGGCGATTATGTCATCAACGGCCGCAAATGGTGGATCACCAACGCCTATCATCCGTTGTGCCGCATCTACATCGTGATGGGAAAGACCAATCCCGATGCGTCGCCCCATCTGCAACAGTCGCAAATCCTCGTCCCCGTCGACGCGCCGGGCATCACGCTCGTCCGGCATTTGTCTGTCCTGGGATATGCCGACCAGCCCAAGGGACATGCGGAAATCATCTTCGACAATGTCCGGGTACCCATCGAAAACCTGATCCTGGGCGAAGGGCGTGGTTTCGAAATCTCGCAGGGACGGCTGGGACCGGGACGCATCCATCATTGCATGCGCATTATCGGCCAGTGCGAAAGGTTGCTGGAACAGACATGCCGACGCCTGCTGGAACGGGTCGCCTTCGGCAAGCCGCTGGCCCATCAGTCGATCTGGCAGGAACGTGTCGCGGAAGCCCGGATACAGATCAATATGGCTCGCCTGCTCACTCAGCGGGCCGCGCATCTGATGGACACGGTCGGCAACCGGATCGCACGGAGCGAAATTTCCCAGATCAAAGTCGCTGCGACGCGCATCGGCCGCATGGTCGCGGAAATTGCGGTGCAGGCCCATGGAGCGGCGGGGCTGTGCGACGATTTCGGCCTCGGCTTCTCCTTCGCGCGCATGCAGATGCTGCGCATGGGCGATGGTCCGGATGAGGTTCATAACCGCCTCATCGCCCGCATGGAACTGGACAAATATCGCCCCGCCGCCACGAAGGGACAAGCGCGTTGACCGGTCGGCAGGAACGGTTCAGCGGCGAGGAAGCGCCGCCCGCGCACCTACAGCTCGATCTTGGGGCGCTCGCCGACTGGCTCGGCCCGCGCCTGCCGGGAATGGGAACGAATCTCAGCGCCACCAAGTTCAAGGGCGGGCAATCCAATCCGACCTACAGGCTGACCGGCCCTGCCGGCTCCTATGTGTTGCGGCGCAAACCGCCGGGAAAGCTGGTGGCATCCGCGCACCGCATCGACCGGGAATATCGCATCCTGTCGGCGCTCGCAGCGTCCGATATTCCCGTGCCACGACCGCAGCTTTATTGCGCCGACGCCAGCATCATCGGTTCGGAATTCTTCATTGTCGACCATGTCCCGGGCCGGGTGTTCTGGGAAGCGGACATGCAAGGCGTGCCGTCCGTTGACCGTGCCGCCATCTATGATGACATGAACCACATCCTCGCCCGCCTGCACGGGATCGATCCCGCTGCAATCGGATTGGATGATCTGGCACGGGAGGGCAGCTATACAGCCCGCAATCTCAAACGATGGTCGGCGCTCTACACAGAGGCTGAACTGACCCCGATTGCGGACATGCGCTGGCTGATCGACATGCTGCCCCGCCATCTGCCGCAAGGGGAGGAAACACGGTTCATCCACGGCGATTATGGTCTGTACAATCTGATCGTGCATCCGGCAGAGCCGCGTGTCGTCGCCGTTTTGGACTGGGAAATGGCAACGATCGGCGATCCCCTCGTGGACCTTGCCCACCATTTGCGCGCCTGGTGGGATTTGCCGGATTCCAGCCTGGCCGCGACCAGCCTCGCCGGAATGGATCTGCCATCGCTCGGCATCCCCGCAATGGATGATTATATACGGCTTTACTGCGCGCGACGGAGAATCGCGGTTCCCGACATGCGATGGTACCTCGCTTATGCACAGTTCCGTTATGCCGCCATGGTGCAAGGGATATTAGGCTGTAGTGACATTTTAGGGATTCACGGCGGCGGCTTTTTCTGATTCACCAC
>NZ_JALDYQ010000153.1:0-2915 GCF_032153725.1 Sphingobium sp.
GGTCAGGATACCCCTTTCCGACTCATGCCGACTCCGCGAGTCGGTGGCAGCTGAATCAGAATCTATAGAATCTGGAATTACCCGACCGTTTCGGTCGGGCGTTTTTGTTTAGATTGAAAAGATCACCTCAACCTGCGTCACAGCCTTTGGAGAAGGAGAGGGGAGGCGCCTCTGCACTCTCAAGGATTGAGAAAACCCTTCGATCGCCATATCCTGATCCAGGCTGTCCGCCAGACCTCCCCAGCACCCCGATACCTATTCGGCATCAAATCCGACCCAAACGGTCTTTCCCATCATGATTGATCCTCGGTACCGCAATATCTCATCACTCGGAGATGTAGCGAATGGCGTCCCCCATCACCATCGAATCTGTCGAAACCTTCATCCTCGACGTACCGACAATTCGCCCTCATATTCTCTCTGTCGCGACCATGCAGTCGCAAGCGATGGTGATTGTCCGCTTGACCTGCTCCGACGGGATAACCGGGCTGGGGGAGGGCACGACCATCGGCGGCCTGAGCTATGGGGCAGAAAGTCCTGAAAGCATCAAGCTGACCATCGACACCTATATCGCACCCCTGTTGAAGAATTGCGATGCCACGCGACCGGGATCAATCATGGCGGATTTGCGCAGGCAGATTGCCGCCAACCACTTCGCCAAATGCGCGATCGAAACCGCATTGCTGGATGCACAGGGCAAGCGGTTGGGGGTTCCGGTCAGCGAATTGCTCGGCGGCCGGTTGCGCGACCGGCTGCCGGTGCTCTGGACGCTGGCGAGCGGCGACACGGCGCGCGATATCGAGGAAGCAGAAGCCATGCTCGCGGCCCGGCGGCATGATGCCTTCAAACTGAAGATCGGCAAGCGGACGCTGGAGGCGGACATCGCCCATGTCGCCGCGATCAAGAAGGCGCTGGGTGACCGGGCCAGTGTCCGCGTCGATGTCAATCAGGCCTGGAGCGAAGCCACGGCGAAGCGGGGCCTTGCCATGCTGGTCGATGCCGGCGTCGACCTGGTGGAACAACCGATCAAGGCAGGTAATCTGGCGGGGATGGCCCGGCTGACCGCGATGGGCAGGCTGGCGGTGATGGCGGATGAGGCCTTATATGGCCCCGATTCCGGATTTGCCTATGCCTCGGCCGGGGCGGCCGATATCTTCGCGATCAAGATCGCGCAGGCGGGCGGTCTGGGCGCGGCAAAGGCTCTGGCCGCGATTGGCGAGGCTTCGGGCCTATCCCTTTACGGCGGCACCATGCTGGAAGGTGGGGTCGGCACGGTGGCGTCGGCACAGCTGTTTGCGACCTTCACCGATCTCGCCTTCGGGACCGAACTGTTCGGCCCGCTGCTGCTGACCGAGGAAATCCTGGCCGAACCGCTCGACTATTCCGATTGCAGCCTTGGGGTGCCGGATGGGGCTGGGCTGGGCATCGCGCTCAATTCCGATGCCGTTGCGGCTTTCCGTCGGGATCGGCCGGCGCGCACGACGATCACCCTGACCAAACAAGCGAACGGATGAACCAATGCTGTTTCACGTCACCATGGATGTCAAAGTTCCGCCCGGCTTCGACCCCGACCGGTTCGAGGCACTGAAAGCGGCGGAAAAGGCGCGCTTTCAGGAACTGCAACACGCCGGAATCTGGCGCCATATCTGGCGGGTCGTCGGCCAGTACAGCAATGTCAGCATCTTCGATGTGGAGAGCAACGCGCACCTGCACGATCTGCTGACCGGTCTGCCGCTCTATCCGTTCATGGACGTGGCCGTGACGGCGCTCTGCCGCCATCCATCCTCGACCCATGAGGATGATCGCTGATATTTTCCATATTTGCCAGGAGAGGTAGAATGACAGAAGATTTCGTGAACTCCCCCGCCGTCCAGACCCTGCTCGATCGCGCCAGCGGCCTTGATGCCGAAGGCGGCGACAGGCGGCTGAAGGCCATCACCCGCGATCTGATCGAGGCTGCGATGAAGGTGGTCGTGCGTTACGACGTCAGCGAAAGCGAGTTCTGGGCAGCGATCAAATATTTTCAGGATGGCGCGGCGGAACTCGGCCTGATCGTGCCGGGCGTTGGCCTTGAGCATTTCATGGACCTGTTCATGGATGCCAAGGATGCCGAAGCGGGCAGGAGCGGGGGGACCCCTCGCACCATTGAAGGGCCGCTCTATGTTGCTGGCGCCCCCTTGGTGGAGGGCGACGCGAATCTGACCGATGATCCGGACGATACCGGCACGCTCTATATGAGCGGGGCGATCAGGGGGCCGCATGGCGAAGCGGTCGACGGTGCGATCCTGCATGTCTGGCACGCCAATTCGCAGGGCTGGTATTCGCATTTCGATCCGACCGGCGAGCAGACCCCCTTCAACAACCGCCGCCGCATCAGGATCGGCAGCGACGGGCGTTACAGCTTCCATTCGAAGATGCCCAATGGCTACAGCGTACCCCCGGGCGGCGCAACCGACCGGCTGATGCAGGCGCTGGGTCGCCATGGCAATCGTCCCGCACATGTGCACTTCTTCGTCGAGGCGCCGGGCTATCGCACGCTGACCACCCAGATCAATTTCGGGGATGATCCCTTTGCGGCGGATGACTTTGCCTTTGCCACGCGGGAAGGGCTGCTGCCGGTTCCGAACCGGCAGGGGGACGCCGCCGCCATCGCCTTCGACTTCGAACTGCAAAAGGCGGATGTCGCCAGCGATGAAGGCTTTTCGACCCGGGCACGCGCTGCGGCCTGAGGAGCCTGTAAAAGCAATCCTGTCCTCGAGAGACGGGAAGGATTTTGGACTGTCAACGCAGCCACGGACCTCGCAACAAGGAAAGGCTTTCCATGCAGAAGATTTTCAACAGCCCTGGGCAAGCACTGTCGGGCCTGTTGTTTGAGGGGATGACGGTGATGTCTGGTGGTTTTGGGTTATCGGGCA
>NZ_JALDYQ010000154.1:0-2887 GCF_032153725.1 Sphingobium sp.
GGTTCGCTTCGAGCGAACCGGGGCCACATGGGCACGGCGGACAAACCCTTGCGCCACCTGGGGATAGTCCTTCCACTGGAGGAGAATGCGCGCCGCGGGAAATCCGTCGGGGAATTTCACAAAGCCGTGCATGGAAGGCAGGTTGGTGATGTCGTCGGCGATGACGAGCGGCTCGACCTGCTTGCGCGGGGTCAGGGTCGAAGCATCACGCGTCTGGTTGTAACCATAGCTGTACGCCTCATCCATCTGGCGCACTTCGCGGTTGCCGATATAGCGCGCACACTGCTCGGCGGTATCGAGATCGGCCGTGGCGAGGATCAGCTTGGTGCGCGCCAGTGAGGCCAGATTGCGGGCGCCCTGCTCGCCATAGACCTCCACCAATTTCTCGAAACTGTGGATGCCAAGGATCATCGCGCCGCCAAAGGCGCGGGCGGTCTGAAGGCCGTTTTCGATCGCGGGCAGCCGGTGCAGCGCGCCCAGCTCGTCGAACATGAACCAGGTGCGTAAATTGCGCGTGCGCGGCATGGTCATGAGCGTGTTGATGGCAAGGTCCATCCACAGCGTTAGCAGCGCCTTGTTCATCGGCAAATCAACATAGTTGGAGGTGATGAACAGGATCGAGCCTGGACGCTTTTCCTGGGTCATCCATTGCCGGATGGAAAAGGCCTCCCCCTCTTCCGGCAAGAAGCGCAGCACCTGCGCATTGGTGTTGAAAACCGCGCGGATAGACTCCGCCATGCGGGCGGCCTCCGGCGCGGTCAGGGGATCGGCGATGGTGTTGGTGAGGAAGCGATGGACGCGCTTCAGATCAGCGGTCATCAAATTTTCGGCCAGCGCCAGATTGGTGGCCTGGCCACGCTCGATGAGCCGCATGCACATCTCGATGAAGAGGGTCCGCGCCGCGAGCGCCCAGAAGGGTTCGGACGATCCGCCGTCGGACGGGATCAGCGCGGCGGCGGCGGCGGTAAATTCGCTATGGGTGGCGCAGTCGTTGAAGATCGACCAGGCCGGGCATCGCGCGTCCATGGGGTTGAGGATCGTGTCGCGTTCAGGATCATAGAAAGCCTCGACATAGGCGCCGGTCAGATCGAAGATCACCGCACTGTCAGCGCGCGCCCGCATCTGAGACACGAGGCTGCGAAGCTCCGTGGTCTTGCCCGACCCGGTGGTGCCGATCAGCATGGTGTGCGACTGCTCCATCCGGTGCGGATAGGGAACGCCCGCCAGGCTATAGGGGTGATGAATGCCCCTGCCCTTCCGCTCGGCAAAGGGAAGCCGCAGCACCTGCGCTGGCGACAGACCCGCGCAGAGCGCGGCGACGTCTTCCTCATATTTCTTAAGATTATGCTGGTTGATCTCGCCGCGCAGCAGGTCGACGTCGACCAGCATGGCGCCGCGTTCATGCCGCTCTTGCAGGATCGATTTTCCGCGCCGGCGCGAGATGTCGACGAACCAGACCGAGAGCGGCATCACGATGAAGAGCGAGATGAAAAAGGAGCCAAGTAGACCCCGCATGGCAATTGCCCAGGCGGTCTTCACCGCCGGGATCGCTGGGACCATGGGCATGATCGTGCGCAGCATCTCGCCATTGGGCAGGGTGACGTTCACCCGCTTGGTGGGATCAAGGCCAACCCAGTTCCAGAGCGCCGAATAGAGCTTCATGCAGATGAGCTGAAAACCATGCTCATCGAGCCGGATCGACATGATCGTGAACCAGGCCGCGATGAAGACGAAGAACCAGATGATGAAGGGCAGTTTGACCCCGGAAAACCACATCAACATCTCATGGGTGAGAAGCTGGCTGCCGCGGGTGAAATTGCCCGAATTGCGTTGCACGCGGCCGCGCGCGGAATGATGGGTGAGCGGGATGTTCTGGCCGTTCGAGCGGATGTCCTTATGCGCCATGATATTGCTCCAGGCGCTTGTCGGTTTCCGCGATCATCCGTTCCCGTAGTTCGGGATATTGTTCGAGGATGATGACGTCCAAAGCGAGGTTCTGGAACTCGGCCAGGCGGGCCAGGCGACGGCGGCTGGAACCATTGTCATGGGCGCCGGCGAGATAGGCGTCGATGGCCCAACGCACGACCTGCGAGGGCGACACATTCTGCTTGCGCGCGACATCCTTGATGAGGGTCAGATGGCGCCGGTCGATGCGAACCGAAAGTCTTGGGGATGTGCCTGTCACGTCCAGCCTCCATGATGGGGGCTGGTGGGGATTAAAAAGGCAGGGACAGGCATAGAGGATTTGGTTGGCAGAGGCAAGTCATTGAACAGTTTGCCAGAAATGCCGTCGGCGATTGTCCGACGCTCAAAGCGTTGAAAATGCGCGGTTTTCTTAGCGCGCCAAAACTGTCAGACAGTGTCCGACCAGAAAAATTGCGATTTATTGTTTATTTTCAATGTTTTCCTGCACCTCCCGGTGCGTTCGGTGTGCTTAAATCCCAGGGCTCGATTCTGGTGCCCTGGGACGCTTTGATCGGCGATGTGATGAGAGGGTCAGCCGTTCCGGCAGGGTACTGGACCGCCCTTGGGGCGGCCAGAAGACGGACGTAGAAAAGCTGCATTCTAGCCCTTGGGCTGCATCGGAAGCAGACAGATTAGGCCCGAATTCAGGAAGTCCGACGCGGCCCTGGCCGCGTCGAGCCGGCAGGGGATCGTGACCCGAATGGGCGGCGACGGGGCATCACCCCGGCGCCGTGAGCCGGGTCGGCGACAGCCCTGCCAAGGGGTGTCGGCGGCCCGGCGAATAGAGCCCCGGTCGGCGGTGAGGAACGATCCGCCGAGCCGCCCAACCTGTCACCGAGCGACAGTCGCCGGGACTGAACCATGGTCCCCTCCATCACCCTTCAGCCCCTGCGCCGCTGCCGATGGCCGCGGCCCCGCGGGG
>NZ_JALDYQ010000104.1:0-12903 GCF_032153725.1 Sphingobium sp.
AACTCGCTCCGGGCGTGACGGCGCAGCAAGTCGCCGCTAAGACAAGTGCGCATTATCTTGCTTAAGGACGCGCGATGAGCCTCGAGGGCACCTATGACGAGGGCAATGTCTTTGCCCTGATCCTGGCTGGGAAAATCCCTTCGACCAAGCTGTATGAGGATGAGCACACCTATGCCTTCCTCGACATCCAGCCGCAGTCCAAGGGGCACAGCCTGGTCATTTCCAAATGGTCGAAGGCGCGCAATATCCTGGAGGTCGAGGATGAGGCGCTGGCGCAGGTTATGGCGACGGTGAAGAAGGTGGCGCTCGCCACCCGCAAGGCGCTGGACCCCGACGGCATCCATGTCGCGCAGTTCAACGGCACGCCTGCGGGGCAGACGGTGTTCCATCTGCATGTCCACATCGTGCCGCGCTGGGAAGGGCAGTCGCGCAACTTCGTGGCGCATGCGCAGGGCGATTTCGCCGATCCGGCGGCTTTGCAGGCGCTGGCGGAAGAGATTCGCGCCCAGTTTTGATGCGCCCAATCCCAATGAAAGCGTGCTGACATGGCGCTCAAGCCCTTCAAGGCCCCTGGCGCGCGGCTGGCGCTGCGTTCCAAGCGGGAAAGCCGGCGCTTTGCCGGCGGCGGGCAGCCTGCGGAAGTCATTCTCGACATTTCGCGGCTGCTCTCGCGCAGCTTTCATGCCGCGCCCACGGGCATCGATCGGGTCGAATATATTTATGCGCGCGAATTGCTGGAGCGGATGCCGGAGCGGCTGGCCTTTGCCGCCGTGCATCCGGCGGGCGGCTATTACGGGCGGCTGAACGATGCGGCGGTGCGCCAGTTCCTGGCTTTCACCGCGGCGCGCTGGCGCAACACGGAACAGGTGGATGAGCGAGAGAGCAGGGCCGCCGTCATCCGCCACCTGATCGCGCTGCGCCCCCGTCCGGTGCCGGTGGCGCAGGGACCGCGCCTCTATTTGCAGGTGTCGCCGCATCATCTGGACGACGCCGATCAGGTCGGCGCGATCCTGCGGGCGGAGGGCGCGAAATTCGTGACTCTGGTGCATGACGTCATCCCGCTCACCCATCCCGAATTCGCCCGTCCCCAGGGGGCAGGGGAGCATCTGAAGCGGGTCCGGACGATCGACCGTTATGCCGATGGCATCATCGGCAACAGCCAGGCGACGATCGACGCGCTGGCGCCGCTCCTGACGCGCGGCATCACCGGGCGGGTGATCCGGGTGGCGCATTTCGGCGCCGATGCCCCGGACATGGTGGTGACAGGCAGCCATGCCGTGCCGGATCGGCCCTATTTCGTCTATATCTCGACCATCGAACCGCGGAAGAATCACCTGCTGCTGCTCAACATCTGGCGGCGGCTGGTGGAGCGGTGGGGCGGCAAGGCGCCGGTGCTGGTGCTGATCGGGCGGCGCGGCTGGGAAAATGAGAATGTCGTCGACATGCTGGAGCGCGCCGAAATCCTGCGCGGCCATGTGATCGAGGCGGGCAGCGTGCCCGACAATGAGATGAACGCGCTGGTCGCGGGCGCGCGGGCGATGCTGATGCCCTCCTTCGAAGAAGGCTATGGCATGCCGGTGATCGAGACTTTGTCGGCAGGCGTGCCGGTGATTTGCAGCGACATCGTCGCGCATCGCGAGGTCGGCGGGGAGGCGCCGGACTATCTCGATCCGCTGGATGGGCTCGGCTGGTTGCGTGCCATCGAAGCCTATGGCCGGGCGGATTCGCCTGAGCGGGAGGCTCAACTGACACGGATCGCGGTCTGGCGGCCGCCGACCTGGCAGGCCTATTTCGACACCATAGCGGACATGTTGGAGGAGATGACGGTTGCGGCCTTCGCTTGACGGCTTCCCCTCAGGGGATCAAGAAGCTGATGTGATTGCGTTTTTTTGGCGGCAGCAAGCATCGCTCCATGCGCGCAGGATTTGACGGGGCAGGGGGACGGCTTTTCACGTGAATGCGCCAGTTTTTCTGCGCTCTCCACCCTTTCCGGGCATAAGGCCGGCCATGGCGGCGATCAGTCGGACGCGGCAGGCCGGGGATGGGCCTGGCGCGGTGCCCGTCGCGGTGGCTGACGCCGTGCTGGATGCGATGGCCGCGGCGCGGGTGGGCGGCGCCTTCTGGGGGCACAGGCCCGCGGGGATCAGGCTGGTCGCGCGGGCCGGGGTGCCCGTGCCGGCTGAAGCGATGGCCGGGCTTTCGCCGCAGGAAATAGGGATCGTCCGCGGCGGCGACCGGCGCGGGAAAGCCGTTGCGGGCCGCGATCTGCCCTCCCCCATCGACGCCTGGACAGTGATCGCCGGCGCGCGGTCTGTGCATGCGGCCGTGAATGACGAACTGGCGATCATTGCGGGCTTGCTGGGGGTGCCGGTCCATGGCCCCGATATGCGGCCGGTCGCGGCAGGGGCGCTCCGGGAGGCCGCGCGCTCGGCCGTGGCGGCGGCCTGCTATCGCGACTGTTTCAGCGGAACGGAGGTCGATGCCCTGCATGCCGTGGCGCAGCTTGCCGACTGGCGACGGCATCTGGATGGCAATCGCGCCCTTGCCGCAGCAAGCGGCATGGCCTTTTGGAAGCGCGAGGCGATCCGTCATTTCCTGTGGGACGGGTTGCGCTCGCCGCCTTTCCTTTCCGGCGAGCAGGGCCTGAAGCGGGCGCGGCAAAGCGGGGAAGCGCTTGCCGTCTGGCCATCGCGCGTGGCTGCCGCCACCATGGCGGCGGCGCGGCAGGCGGGCGTCACCATCGCCAGGGTGGAGGACGGCTTCCTCCGGTCGAAGGGGTTGGGCGCCGCGCTGCATCCGCCCGGATCGGTCGTGGTCGATCGGTCGGGCATCTATTATGACGCGCGTTCGCCCAGCGATCTGGAGACATTGCTGGCGACCCATGATTTCCCGCCCGCGCTGGAGGCGCGCGCGGCGCGCCTGCGGCAGAGCATCCGGGATTCGGGCGTCACCAAATATGGCAAGGACGCCGGGCAGGTGATCGATCTGCCGGCGGGGCGGCGGACGGTATTGGCCGTGGGGCAGGTCGAGGATGATCTGTCGGTGGAATATGGCGGCGCGGGCGTTGCCGGAAATCTGGACCTGCTGAAGCGCGTTCGCGCGGCCGAGCCTGATGCCTTCATCGTCTACCGGCCCCATCCCGATGTGCAGGCGGGTCTGCGCAAAGGCCATCTGGGCGACGCCGTGGTGCTGGCCCATGCCGACTGCATCGACACCGGATCGCCGCTGATGGCGCTGGTGCAGGCGGTGGACGAGGTGCATGTGCTGTCCTCTCTCACCGGTTTCGAGGCGCTGATGCGCGACCGACCGGTGACGGTGCATGGCATGCCCTTCTATGCCGGATGGGGATTGACCAGGGATCTAGCCCATGATCTGGCGGCGGTCAGGGGGCGGCGCGGGCGTCAACTCACCCTGGATCAGCTTGTCGCCGGGGCCTTGATTCTCTATCCACGATATCTGGACCCGGTAACGCGCTTGCCCTGCGGACCTGAAATCATGGTCGAACGTTTGGCAAGCGGGGCGCCGTCGCCAACATCCTGGCTAACCCGTCTGCGCACTTTACAGGGGAAGTTGCAAAGATTTATGACCTTGTCCGCCGAGTATCTGCATGGTTGACGCCCAGCCCAAGACCTTCCTTTTTCTTCAGGGACCGCATGGGCCCTATTTCGCGATGCTGGCGGACGCCTTGCGCGCCGAGGGGCATGAGGCGCTGCGCATCAACATCAATGGTGGCGACAAGGTCGATTGGCCCGGCGCGGGTGCGACGGATTATCGCGGGACGTTCCGCGACTGGCCGCTCTTCTTCGACGATCATATCGTCAACCATGGCGTGACCGATCTGATCCTCTACGGCGATTGCCGTCCCTATCATGCTTCGGCGCACAAGATGGCGCGGTTGCGCAATCTGCGCGTCCATGTGGTGGAGGAAGGCTATATCCGCCCCGATTTCCTGACCCTTCAGGAAGATGGCGTGAACGGCAATTCGACCCTGCCGCTTGATCCCGACTGGTATCTGGAACAGGCGAAAACGCTGCCGCCGGAGGAAAACGGGCGGGAACCGCAAATCCCCTCCACCTTCCGCCAGCGCGCCTTCAACACGGGACGCAATGGCATGGCGTCGGCGCTGCTGCGGCCGATCTTTCCCTTTTACCGGACGCACCGCCCCAACAGCTTCCTCCTGGAAACGGTGGGCTGGTTCAAGAAGCTGAATTTGCGCAAGGGCGAACGCCGACAGTCGCGCGCCGAATGGGCACAGGTCAAAGACCGGCCCTATTTCGCTTTGCCGCTCCAGCTCGATTCCGACTATCAGATCCGGGTCCATTCGCCGTTCGGCACGATGCGGGCGGCGCTGCGGTTCGTGGTCAAGAGTTTCGCGGCCCACGCGCCCGCCAATACCGCGCTGGTGGTGAAGCGGCATCCGCTTGATCCGGGACTGGTGGCCTGGGGCCGGCTTACCCGGCGTCTGGCGGCCCGCTATGGCGTGGGCGAGCGCGTCTTTTACATGGCGGACTGGGATATTGCCGAGGTGGTCGACAGGTCGCTGGGCGTCGTGACGGTCAACAGCACGGTGGGCACGCTGGCGCTCAATGCGGGCAAGCCGGTCGTCGTGCTGGGCCATGCGGTCTACAAGGTTCCGGGCGTCGTGCACAAAAGGTCGCTGGACGAATTCTGGTCCGCGCCGGGGGCGCCCGACACGGCGCTCTATTCGGCCTTTCGCCGGGTGTTGATCGATCGTTGCCTGATCCGGGGCGGCCTGTTGAGCGAGCAGGGATTGCAGATGCTGGTCGAAAATGCGGTCGAGCGCTTGACCCGGCCGGCGCCTGTCCGCGCGAAGGAACCCCGGCTGGTCCTTGATCGCCAGCCCGCGCGGGCGGTTCTGCGATAGGGACGCGTGCCTGAGCAGGATGATCTGTCCGGCCCGCTGGTGCCGCTGGCTTCGGGCGCGAGCGCGAGCGTCTGCCGGGCCGGCGAAGGGCGCGTGCTCAAGATTTTCCGTGCGTCCGTATCGGAGGAGATGATCGCCCGCGAATGCGATGCCGCAGCCCTGGCGGCGGAGGCGGGCCTGCCGGTGGCGCGGCCGCTGCGGCGGCTGGAGACGGCGCAGGGACGGGCGATCCTTTATCCGCAGGTGATGGGTCCGACGCTGATGCGGCATATGCGGCTGCGGCCGTTGCAGTCGGGATCGCGCCTGCGCGAGATGGCCGTGTTGCACCGGCGGATACATGATTGCGCCGCGCCCGGCCTGCGCTCGCTGCGGCAGGTGTTGCGGACCGATATCCTCCATGGTCCCGCGGATTGCGGGTTGCAGAAGGCGGCGGTCGCGCTGCTTGACAGGCTGCCGGAGGGCGACCGGTTGCTGCATGGCGACTTCCATATCCGCAACATTCTGTTGTCGCCGTCGGGCATGGTGGCGATCGACTGGTCGAAGGCGGCGCGGGGCGCGGTGACGCCTGACCTGCTCCGCACCGAAATGCTGCTGCGTTTTGGCGAGGGGCCGCAGGATTGGCTGACCAACAGGGCACGGGACTGGGCGGCGCAGCACTATGTCGACAGTTACCGCCGTCTTGCCGCCGGGGGGCTGGAGAATGTCGCGGCTTGGCGGGCGATCGTCGCGCTGGCCTGGCTGCGGGCGCGGGCGCCGGTCAGGCAGAAGGCCTTTCTCGCCTATCTTGATCGCGCGCTGGCGGAAGCGGGCCTGCCCCTCATAGCGGAATGACGTGATCGGCGAGGCGTTCGACCTCCGCCCGGTCATGGCTGACGTAAAGCATCGGCATGGCAAGGTCGTGCTTCATGCGTTCGATCACGGTCAATATGTCTTCCCGCCGGGCCGGATCGAGGGACGAAAGTGGTTCATCCAGCAGCAGGAACCGGGGACCGGAGAGCAGCGCCCGCCCGATCGCCACGCGCTGCGCCTCGCCGCCGGAGAGCGTCGCCGGCCAGCGGTCGAGCAAATGGCCGATGCCAAGGAAATCGAGCACGGCCTCAAAAGACAAGGGGGCGTCGCCATGCCGTCCATAGAGCAGATTGGCCCGCACCCGCATATGCGGGAACAGCCGCCCGTCCTGGAAGACATAGCCCGCCTGCCGCCGGGCCGGTGGCACGTCGATCGCGGCGTCGCTGTCGAACAGCGTTTCGCCTGCGACGGTGATCCGGCCGCGGTCGGGCGTCACGATGCCCGCGACCATGTTGAGGATGCTGGTCTTGCCGGCGCCGGAAGGACCGAACAGGGCGATCAGGCCAGCGCCCGCGCGCGCATGAAGACGGATGTGGCGCTCCCCGATCCGGTGATCGATGTCGATCTCAAAGGACATGGTTGGTCCTTCCGCCGCTCGCCCGGCGCGCCAGTGCTTCCGACGCGACCAGCGCGGTGAGCGAGAGCAGGATCGAGAGGATGGCCAGCCGCGTCACCGCCGTTTCAGCGCCCGGCAGTTGCAGCGCGGAATAGATGGCGATGGGCAGGGTGCGGGTTTCGCCGGGGACGTCGGAAACGAAGGTGATGGTCGCGCCGAATTCCCCGATGGAGCGGGCGAAACCCAGCACCAGCCCCGCCAGCACGCCGGGCAGCGCCAGCGGCAGGGAAATGGTGAAGAAGACGCGCTGCCGCTGCGCTCCCAATGTCCGGGCGGCCTGTTCCAGCCGCCGGTCGATGCCCTCGATCGACAGCCGCATCGCGCGCACCATCAGTGGCATCGCCATGATGGCGGAGGCAAGCGCCGCACCGGTCCAGCGGAACATGAAGCTGATCCCCAGCATCTGTTCGAACAGCCTGCCGAGCGGGCCATTGGCCCCGAACAGCAGCAGCAGCAGCCAGCCGGTCACGACCGGGGGGACGACCAGCGGCAGGTGGACGAGGGCGTCGACGATCAGCTTGCCGGGAAAGCGCGACCGGGCGAGCAGCCACGCCAGCGCGAAGGCGACCGGCAGCATCAGCCCGACCGCCACCAGGCTGACCTTCAGCGACAGCAGGACGATGCCCCATTCTTCGGGAGACAGGATCATGCGCCCTCTTTTGAACAGGATGGGGGAAAATACCAGCCTTCGTCATGGGCATTGCATCCTGTGGGTCGAGAAGGCAAAGCCCCAACCCTGTACCGTCCCGTTCTATCCCGCCCGGAGCATTCCGCATGAAAATATTGATTGCCTTCGACCTTGATGGAACCTTGGCGGAAAGCAAGCAGCCACTGGGCGAGGCGATGGGAGACGCGTTGGCGCGGTTGCTGGACGTCGCCCATGTCGCGGTGATTTCCGGCGGCGATTGGCCGCAGTTCGACAAGCAGGTGGCGAGCCGCCTGCCGGAACGGGCCGACCGCTCGCGGCTGTGGCTGATGCCGACGACGGGGACGAAGCTCTATACGCATCGCGACGGCGCATGGACGCCGGTCTATGCTGAACTGTTCGATGAAGCGCAGAAGCAGGCGATCTTCGCGGCGTTCGACGCCTCGCTGGAAGCGAGCGGCTTCGTGCCGGAACAGGTGTGGGGCGAACGGATCGAGGATCGCGGCAGTCAGATCACCTTCTCCGCGCTCGGCCAGCAGGCGCCGCTCCATGCCAAGGAGGCGTGGGACCCCGATTTCGCCAGGCGCAAGGTGATCCAGGCGGATTTGCGGGAACGCTTGCCCGGCCTGTCGATCAATATGGGCGGCGCGACCTCCATCGACATCACGCGCGAAGGGGTGGACAAGGCCTATGGCCTTAAAAAACTGCGCGACGCGAGCGGGATCGCGCTCGACGCGATGATGTTCATCGGCGATGCGATCTTCCCCGGCGGCAATGACTATCCCGCAAAGCAGCTGGGGCTGGACACGGTGCGCGTGCGCGATCCGCAGGAGACGCTGTCGGTGATCGACGCGATCGTGGCCTGTCAGAAATAGCCTGTTCCTTCCCCGCTTCAGGATCAGGGCCGGGTGAAGCCATGGCGGGCGAACAGGCTCTGCCCTGCCCGCGACAGCAGGAACAGGCGAAATCCCTCGGCCTCGGCATTCTGGCTTCTGGCCAGCCGCGCCACGGGATAGCGGATCGGCGCATGGCTGCCCGCCGGGAACGTGCCGGCCACGACCACCGCCGTTGACGCGCGGGCATCGGTTGCATAGACGATGCCCAGCCGCGCTTCGCCACGCTCCACCAGGGTCATTGCGGAGCGGACATTGTCCCCCAGCGCCAGCCGGTTCGCGACCGAAGGCCAGACGCCAAGCGCGGTCAACGCCGCCTTGCCATATTTGCCAGCGGGCACGCTGTCGGGATTGGCCATGGCGAGCCGTGAATCCCCGAGCGCCCTGGCGATCGGCATGGCGCGGGCGATGCGCAGCCGCAGCGGCATCCGCGCCGGGGCGATCAGGACCAGCCGGTTGCCCGCCACGTCGGCCCTCGTGCCGCGCCGGAGCAGGCCCGCCTTTTCGACATCGTCCATCCAGTCCTCATCGGCGGACACGAACAGGTCGGCCGGCGCGCCGCTTCTGATCTGGCGGGCAAGGGCGGAGGAGGCGGCAAAGGACAGCACGGGCCGGGCATGGCGCCGTGCAGCCCAGGCGTCGGCGGCGGCGTTCATCGCCTCCTGCATGCTGGCGGCGGCGAGGACCAGAGGACCACGCGCCTGCGCCATGGCGGGGACATGTGATATATGGAAGAATATAGCGAACAGCGCGACGGCGCGGAGAATCGGTTTCAGCATGACCCCCTTCTGCCAGTTTCCCGCCCTTTTGTCTTGCCCTGCCATGGGTTAAGCGCAATCTTATGAAACTCCGCCCGACCCCGCCGGCTTCGGCCTGATCGCATCGTGCCGGTCGTTCGTTCGCTTTGCGGCCAATGCGGCGTGGGATGCGGCATCCGTGCCGTGACCGGGGAAGGGCGGGAGGTCCGGATCGAGGGCGATCCCGTGCATCCCGCCAATGGCGGCCTGCTCTGCGTCAGGAGCGAGGCGCTCAGGGACATGATCGCTCTGGAGGGCCGCTTGCTGCGCCCGATGGTGGATGGCCGCGCGGCAAGCTGGGACCGTGCCGTGGATCAGGCGGCGCGGCGTCTGTCGGGCGTCATCGCCCGCCATGGTCCCGGCAGCGTGGCGCTGCATGTGTCGGGCCGGCTGCTGACGGAGGATTATCATGTCGCCAACAAGCTGATGAAGGGCTTCATCGGCTCCGCCCATATCGATGCGCCTTGCTGTGAAGCGGGCGGCATGGCGGCGGCGCAGCGCGCTGCCTTTGGCGAGGATGTGACGCCCGCCACTTATGAAGATCTGGCCCAGGCGGACATGCTGTTGCTGGTGGGGGCGTCGACCGCCCGCCGCCATCCGGTGCTGCATGAACGCATCGCGGTGGCACGGTCGGAGCAGGGCGCGCGCCTCGTGCTGATCGCGCGGGACGGTGAGGGGCCGGACGTCGAGGCCGATGAGCGTCTGACGATCATGCCCGGCAGCGAAACGACCTTGTTGAACGGGCTGCTGCTGCATTGTCATGACAATGGCGCATTGGATCGGAATTTCCTCGATCGCAATCTGGCCGTGCCGCCGGATTTCTGGGCGGGGCTGCGCAAGGGCCACGATCTCTGGTCGGTCGCCCGCGCCTGCGGCCTGGGGCCGGGCGAGTTGCGCGGCTTTTACGAGCGGGTGGCGGCCACGCCCCGGCTGGTGACGCTGTTCAGCCCCCTTGGCGCGGGGGACGAAGCGCGCCGCCTGTCTGCCGCCATCCTCAACATCCATCTTGCGACTGGCCGGATCGGCAAGCCGGGGGCGGCACCCTTTGCGGTGACGAGCGCGGCCAATGGGATGGGCGCGCGCGAAGCCGGCTGCTGGTCCGGCGACCTTGCCGCGCATCGCGATTTTTCCGCCGAGGCTCTGGCGCATGTTGGCCGCTTCTGGGGTGCGGAGACGCTGGCGCGGCGGGAAGGGCTGTCCGGCGCCGGCCTGGCGGAAGCGATCGAAGCGGGGCGGATCAAGGCCCTGCTGATGTTGGGCGGGCTGCCGTCGACCTCGCATCCGATCCGGGAGCTGGTGGAACGGGTGCCGTTCGTCATCCTGACCACGCCCTGGGCCGATCCGGAACCGGCGGGACAACGCAGGATCGCGCTTCCCTCCCCGGTGTGGATCGAAAAGGACGGGACGCTGACCGGCGCTGACCGGCTGATCAGCCGCCAGCGGCGGCTCTTCCCGCTGCCCGGAGAGGCGAAGCCGGATTGGTGGATCGTGACCCGGATCGCCCGCGCCATGGGCTGGGGCGATGCCTTTCATTATGAACGGCCGGCGGACATCTATCGCGAGCATGCGCGGCTGACCGCTTATCGCAACGACGGCGCGCGGCTGCTCAACCTCAAGCGGCATGCGCCGATCTCCAACCCGGCCTATGATGAACTGACGCCATGGCGCTGGGGCGATGTGCCGTTCGACGAGGGGCGCTTTCCCACGCCCGACGGGAAAGCGCGGCTGATGCCGAGTTGGGTAATGTTCTAAACTGATTGCCCGGCGACCGCCCGCAAATGCTCCAGCAGCGCGTCGCCATTGGCCGTCCAGGTGAAGCGCAGCGCGGCTTCGCGCACCGCTTCGCGTTCGGGCGGATTGACCAGGATTTCGCTGATGGCGGCGGCCAGCGCTTCAGGCTCGCGCGCGACGATCTGCCCCGCTTCGGGCCGGTCGAGCAGTTCGCGCGCGCCGCCGACGTCGCTGATCACGATCGGCGTGCCGCAGGCCAGCGCCTCCACCCACGCATTGGCGAGGCCTTCGGACGAGGAGGGCAGCGCCATGACATCGGCCGCGGCATAGATGCGCGGCAGCCGGTCATGCGGCACGGAACCCAGGAAGCCGATGCGCCGGTCGACGCCCAGCTCCTCGGCCTGTTTTTCCAGCGCCCGGCGATATTGCCCCTGTCCGGCGAGCAGCAGCGTGACGCCATGCAATTGCGGCAGCGCCTGCACCAGCAACTCCTGCCCCTTGCGCGGGATCAGCGCGCCGACGCACAGCACCACTGGCCCTTCGAAGCCCAGGCTTTCCTTCGCCGCCGCGCGGTCGGCCAGTTCGAAGCGGTCGAGGTCGACGCCGGTATAATGGACGCGGATCTTGTCGCCGTCGATGCCCATGCGCGCCATCGACCGGCGCATCGCGTCCGATACGGCGAGCAGCCCGGCGGCGTCTTCCGCGGCGCGCCTGACCATTTTCCGCGTGCCCTTGCGCGCGCCCCAATAATGGATGTCGGCGCCCCGGGCCTTCACCGAATAGGGGATGTAGAGCGCGCGGGAGAGGCGCTGCGCCACCGGGCCGTCGGGGAAGAAGAAGCTGGCGTCGATGACGTCGAAGGGTTGCTGCGCATGCAGGCGTTTGACCAGCGGCAGGATCGCATGGGTCATGCTGTGCACATTGAAGCGTCCGCCGAATTTGGGGACGATCGGAAAAACGGGCCGGTGGACGGTCAGGTCCTTCCAGCGCTCCTTGGCTGGCAGGGCGCGCAGGGCGGCATAGCGTTTCGCCTTCGACAGCGGCCAGGGCGGGATGCCCAGCGGCGCGACGACCGTGACGCTGACGCCTTCCCGGCTGGCCAGCTCGCGCGCCTGCCGTTCCACGAAGACGCCGAAATTGGGGCGGCTCATGTCCGGAAACAGGGTCGAGAGCATCAGGACGTTCAGCGTCATCGCACCTTCCTGTTATCTTTTGTTCCCGCATTTTCCGAATCGTCAGGTGATGCCACCTGACTGGAAAATGCTTTAGCGGGCCCGTTTCCGATAATCATGGTCAAGGCAGGGTTAAGGATGAAACCGCCTTTGTCTACAGCCGTCTCACCAGCTGGACGGCCACGGCGCCCCAAGGTGGGTCACTTATCACCTGCTGGCGGGTGCCGCTGCCCAAAGGAAGGATGTGCAGCCGGTCATCCTCGCGCCCGATCAGCCGTCCGAACAGGAAGCGCCCGGCATGGCGGGGCAGCAGCAGGTCGCGGTTGAGAGCGCTGGAAAATTCATCGGGCAGGATGCGGCGGCACCAGATTTCATCACCGCTGCGGTAATCGCCGATGCTGCCCGACACCTGCACGCCGATCATGGCGTTGGCCGGTGCCGGCGGGGGCAGGGAGAGTGGGCGGGTCGGCGCGCGCGCGCCCTCCGGCCCCAGCAGGGCGGCGACGGGAACCACGCTTTGTCCCGGCAGCGCGACCAGTTCGGAAGAGGCGACGCCCAGCGCCCTGGCGATCCGGTTCAGCCAGTTGACCGATACGGTTCGGGTGCCCGTTTCCAGGCGACCGATGGTCTGTGCGGTGGTGGGGGGCGTGCATAATGCGCCGACTTGTTCCAGGGTCAATCCCTTGGCTTTGCGTACCTCCCGGATGCGGGTGATCATATTGGGTCCTGTTTTACCTATTTGGTTTTTCTTCTTTCCTACAAACTTGTCGGCGTGGCAAGTCCCCTTTCATCCGATTCCTGCAAGGAGACACGCCGATGGCAGCGCAATTTATCGAGCAGATCATAGAGGACCCCTTCGGCCAGGCGCAGAAGGTGGCGGTCAACCTCAGCGAATCGCCGCTGGCCTGGCTCCATGCGCGGGGGCTGTTGAGCGAGCGGCACTATCTGGCGGGGGACAGGCTGCGCGCGGATTGGGAGAAGGCCGGGCTGGGCCCGCGCATCACCATGCGATGGGATGCGGCGCCGGGGCAAGGGCGCGGCGCCGGCATGGGCAGGGCCGATCCGGGCCTGGCGCAGCTATCCGCGCGGGAACGGTTCGATGGCGCCATCCGCGCCGCGGGACCGGGGCTGGCCGACGTGCTGTGGCGCGTGGCCTGCGCGGGGGAAGGGCTGATCGCCGCCGAAAAGGCGCTGGGCTGGCCGAGCCGGGCGGGGAAGCTGGTGCTGACGCTGGCGCTCGACCGGGTGGCGGCCTGGTATCGGGTGGGGTAGGAAGAGCGGGTTATGGCCATTTGCGGACATTCCCACCCTCGT
>NZ_JALDYQ010000028.1:0-55126 GCF_032153725.1 Sphingobium sp.
GCTCCTTGCTACGCCATCACGCCGAAATCACTCGGTTCTTCGAGCCGTCCAGCTTGTCCGGGCGAGTTGGGAACGGCACAAAGGGCGGCAGCCTTTTATCGCGATTTCTCGACGAGGCCGCCTGGGATGCGTTCCTTGCAAATCACCAAGCTAGAAAGGGCCTACAGCAACTCGAGGAGCAACTTCAGCAGATTGAGGGCGAAGTCCGCAATGCCGCAAGCGTTGCGTTGGTCTTCGATGGGGGACCCGTGCGCGGATTCTCGGCAATCGACGCTGATTTCGCCGGGCAAGCTCTGCAAGACTATCAGGAGCTGGTGGCCAAACTCGCCACCCAAGCGACGCTAGCGTATCCCGATTGCTCATTGATCTCCTTGAGGCGTGAGCAAAAAACACATTGCCCGCGCCCGCTGAGCGGATGAGAGAAGGGCTCCAGTCTGAACGCGCACCTGTCACGGACCTCTTCAGCAGGCTTGGAGGTCCTTTGCAGGCAGCAAGGTATATCGCCGAGGATGTTCTCCTTGGGGACCACCACGTCATTGAAGGTAAGTTCGGCCGGTGTCCTAAGCGATCAATCTTGCATTTTGCAAATTAATTTACTCAAAATTCACCATCTCTTCTTAGGCCGGATTCACAGATTGGGGCTGGTCAACAGGGGTGAGTAATGGCGACTGCTAAACGGCAGAACCCTCGGTTTAGCTGGGGGAGCGGGTATCTATATTCTGTCGAAATAGCTGTTGCGATTGGCTTGGCGGTGCCCTCCGTAGGCACGGCCCAAACAGCCCCCATAACACCGCCGACGCGCAGCGATCTGGAGCCAGTACCCGAGGCCAAGGCTGTCTCGCGTCCGCGATTGACGGTTGATGACAATATTGAACATGCGCCCTGCGCGTTGGAAGATCCGGCCTATTCCTCGATCAAGATCAGGATCAGCACGGCCAGCTTCCATAATCTGGGTCCGGTGGACGCCAGCGAGTTGAAGGACAGCTACGCCGATTTCGTCGGCACCGAACAGCCGATCAGCGTCGTGTGTCGCATCCGCGACGCCGCCGCGACCAGATTGCGTAAACTGGGCTATATCGCGGCAGTTCAGGTCCCCGCACAGCGCATCGAAAATGGCGCGGTGAATTTCGAGATACTCTATGCCAGGGTCACATCGATCCGCGTCGTAGGCCAAGTTGGCCGCAATGAGAGGCTGATCGAGAGCTACCTGTCGAAATTGGCCGACGGGCAGTTGTTCAACCGATTCCAGGCCGAACGCTACCTGCTGCTGGCCCGCGACATTCCGGGCTATCAGGTGCGCCTTTCGCTCAAGCCCGCAGGCACCGGGGCAGGCGAGATGATCGGCGAAGTGCGGATCGACTACACGCCGGTCACGGTCGATTTCAACGCGCAAAATTATGCCGGTCCCAGCACCGGCCGCTATGGCGGCCAGCTGCGGGCAGTGTTCAACGGCCTTACGGGCATGGGCGACCGCACCACGCTCTCCTTCTATTCGACGGCGCAGGTCCATGAGCAGAATATCCTGCAGGCAGGTCATGAAATGGCGCTGGGCGGCAATGGTCTGCGGATCGGCGGACGCCTGACCTATGCCTGGACGCGGCCTGATCTGGGGCCTGCGGTCCCCGATGTCTCGGCGCGCACGCTGTTCGCCAATGTCGAGGCGATCTACCCATTCGTTCGCAAACAGGCGGTCACCATCCGCGCCGCCGCGGGATTGGACTTCGTCAACCAGACAGTCGATTTCGGCGGGCTCCCCCTTAGCGAAGATCGGCTGCGGGTGGGGTATGTGCGGCTCGATCTGGATGCGATCGACCTCAAGGGCATGGGGCCGGGTGGTTCCATCCTCTGGAAGATCGACGGATCGCTGGAGGCGCGCAAAGGCCTCTCGATCTTCAGCGCCAGCCCCGATTGCATCCGTCAGCAGGCGACCTGCCTTGCAACGGGGTTCGTTGCGCCCAGCCTGCCCGGAGGCGATCCCAATGCGTCGGTCTTCCGCTTCAACGCTAATGTCGAACTGCATCCGCTGCGCCGCTTTGCCGTGATAGTCTCGCCGCGCGCGCAGGTCAGTTCCGCCGGCCTCTTCTCCTTCGAGCGCTTCTCGATGGGCAATTATACGGTCGGGCGCGGCTTCGATCCCGGCACGGTGACGGGTGACGACGGTGTCGGCGTCCAGACCGAGCTGCGCTATGAGGGCTTCCGGCTCAATCCCCGCAGCAAGCTTGAATTCCAGCCCTATCTGTTCCTCGACAATGGCTGGACATGGGACCGGTCGTCGGCGACGGGTGGAGCGCAAAAGCTGCATTCGCTGGGCGGTGGCATTAGAAGCCGCATCGGCGGCCGGGCGCGGCTCGACCTTGGCATCGCTTTCCCGCTCACGACCCTGCCCGGCGAGACAGGGCGCCGCGATCCGCGCTTCCTTGCCACATATTCGATGAATCTTCTGCCCTGGAGCACCCGTTGATGCGCCCCCGTTCGACTCTCTCCCTGCTGCGTAACGCTTCGCTTGTCGCGCTGCTCGCAGCCATGCCGCAGGTGGTGCGGGCGCAGGCCTTCCAGGGCATCGGAACGGTCGATTTTGGCAGTGCGACGATCGATTCCACGATCCCCGGCGTGGATAACATCACCGTCGACACCGCACGCGCGACGATCAGCTGGACGCCCACCGACACCGCGAGCGGCGGCGGCGCGATCAATTTCCTTGCCGGCGGCGACACGGTCAACTTTGCGGCCAATGGCAGCCTGGGCAGCAATTATGTCGTGCTGAACCGCATCATACCCACCGACCAGACACGCGCAGTGCGGCTAGACGGCAATATCAACAGCGATGCGGCAGGCAGCGTCTGGTTCTACAGCCCCGGCGGGCTGCTGGTCGGCAGCACGGCGCGGATCAATGTCGGCAGCTTGCTGCTGACCACCGGCGATCCGGTGGTCGACGG
The DNA here is from genome assembly GCF_032153725.1 of Sphingobium sp. Taxonomy (GTDB): domain Bacteria; phylum Pseudomonadota; class Alphaproteobacteria; order Sphingomonadales; family Sphingomonadaceae; genus Sphingobium. The sequence continues at coordinate 2,937 of NZ_JALDYQ010000028.1, forward strand.
CACGGGCGATTTCATGCCCACTGCCGGCCAGTTCAGTATCGGTGGGCAGCCGGGCAGCACATCGGCGGTGGTAGTCGAGGCCGGGGCCGAGGTCCGCGCCGAAACCATTGGGCAGAATAATTATATCGTCGCCATCGCGCCGCGCATCCAGCAGGACGGGCTGCTCAGCGCACGCGGATCGGTGGCGCTTGTCGCGGCGGAAAGCGCCGACTTCGCGATAGACAGTAGCGGCCTGTTCAACATCAGCGTCACCGCCGGAAGCGAGGTTTCGACCGGCACCTTCACCCATACAGGTTCGACCGGCGGTCCCGATGCCGCCGGGGCGGGCGAGACACGCCGCGTCTATATGGTAGCGGTTCCCAAGAATAACGCGATCACGATGGCGATTGAATCCAGTGGTTCGATCGGCTTCGACGTTGCGGGTGCGGCCAGCCTGGACGGCAACGCCATCGTGCTGTCGGCCGGGCGCAATATCGCCGACAGCGGCACGGGCAATCCGATCGCCGTTGGAGCCGCAGGCGCGGGCACGGCGGACATCAGCATTGCCCGGGGCAGCTACACATCGAACAGCTATGTCAGCGCGGTCGGCAATGTCACCGTCACCGACACAAGCCCTGGCGGTACGCCCGATATCGCTTTTGCATCCAATCTCTCTATCCACGCCGACAACGCCGCCAGGCTGCGTGCCGAACAAGGTATGGTTTCGGTGGGTGGCGACCTGATGCTGGAGGCGGATGCGGGCAGCACGTCCGCAGGCATGGCCTCGCTTGAGGCGGGGTTGGCCGGGACTGCCGTCAATATTGGCGGCAATCTTCGCGTCTCCGCCAGCGAGATCGGCACGACAAGCCCATATGCCTCCGGTGGTATCGCCCAACTGTTGAGTGACGGCGGCTTTGTCACGGTCGGGGGATCGGCGATCGTTGCCGCCAACGCCGTGGGGTATGACACGAGCTTCGGCAGCGGCGGCACAGCCTTTGGCGGCGGTGCGACGGTGAGGATCGGCGCGGGCGGCGGGCTGCTCGTCTCGGGCGGTTCGCTGACAGTCGACGCGTCCGCCAAGGGCGGGCTTGGCGGGGATTACTCCGGCTCCTATGGCGGCGATGCCTATGGCGGGGCCGCGAAGGTCGAAACCACTGGCGCGATGATCACCGTGGCTGGTACGCTAGCCATCAACGGTAGCGCCATCGCAGGCGATGCCGGAACCACGACCGGCGTGGGCGGCGCAGCCTCGGCTGATTCGGTGGAGCTGCTGGTCCAGGGCGCGGTCGCGACCGGCGGACTTTTGCTGGACGCCAGCGCACGCGGAGGCAGCGGCAGCATCGGCGGCAGTGCGACGGCCAGTTCCCTCAGTCTGGTCCCGGCTCCCGGCAGCGTTCTCACGGCATCGGGCGCATCCCTTTTCGACGCATCGGCCCGCGGCGGGAACGGGGCCGTGGCGTCCGGCGGCTATGGACTTGCGGGCAATATTTCTACCGGCGTCGGCAACAGCGCGACGACCATCGACCTGCAATCGAGCGTCGGGTTCAACGCTTCGGCCATCGGCGGCAACAGCGCGAGCGGCCCCGGCGGTGACGCGACGAGCGGAACAATTCTGGTCGCTGCCGATGCCGGGACGCTCAAACTGGCCAGCGCGGGCGGATCGCTGGCATTCGACAGCGGCGTTCAGGCGGGAACCGGTTCCTTGAGCGGCGTTGCCCTGAACGGCTCCACACTGATCCGCTCCGCAGCGGGCGCCACGACCGGCCTTGGCTCGTCGACAGGCAACTCGCCCGGCGACATCGCCATCAGCGCGCCGATCGCGATCGGCGGGAACAACCAGATCAGGATCCAGGCCACAGGCTCGATCGACGCGGCAGGCGCGATCTCCGGCAGCGGCGCAAATGTCCTGCTGACCCTACAGGCGGATTCGGACGGCAATGCCGTGGGAACGGTCACGGCGCAATCCGGCCTGTTCAATCTCACCGGCGCGGGCAGCCAGATCGACATCTACTATAATCCGGCCAGTTTCGGCACGCCCACCGATTTCTCCACCAGCGTCGTCGCGGGCAACTTGACCGCTTACCAACTGGTCAACAGCCTTGCCGATCTTCAGGCCATCAACAATTTCCTCGGCCAGAGCTTTGCGCTCGGACGCGACATCGATGCGACGGCAACCGCCGGATGGAACGGTGGCGCAGGCTTTGTGCCGCTGGGCACGGGATCGGTCTATTCCGGCAATTTCGATGGCCTGGGACATGTCATCACCAACCTGACCGTCAACAATCTCGGCGGAACGCCGACTGGTCTTTTCGCCATGGTTGGCGGTCCGGCCTACCAACCGGCCATTGCGATCCGCAATGTCGGCCTGATCAACGCCAATATCATCGGCGGCGACAGTGTCGGCGGCCTCATCGGCGGGACCGCGAACTGCGGTTTCTGCGGCGCAGTCAAAGTGGCCAACAGCTTCGTGACCGGGGCCGTGACCGGTCAGAGCAATGTCGGCGGCCTGATCGGCGGCACCGGCATGAACAGCTATGTCGACGGTTCCCATTCGACCGCAGCCGTGACTGGCAGCGGTAATCGCATCGGCGGCCTGATCGGTGGCGCCTATCATGCCGTCGTGACCCGCTCCTTCGCGACGGGCAATGTCATCGCGGCGAACAACAGCACCGAAGTCGGCGGCCTGATCGGCTGGCATGATTATGGCAGCATCGACCAGTCCTATGCCAGCGGCGACGTCCTGGCGGGAACGGGCGCGCAATTTGTCGGCGGGTTGACCGGCACCAACTGGGTTTCGGTCAACCGCTCCTACGCGCTGGGCGACGTGATCGCCGGGTCCGGCAGCGACAGCGTGGGCGGTCTGGTAGGGCAGAATATCGGTCCAGGCTATGGCTCCATCAGCGCCAGCTATTCGACCGGCGCCGTCATCGCGCCGGGCAGCACCAATGTCGGCGGCTTCGTCGGCAACAATGCCGGCGGGGGTATCGCCAACAGCTATTGGGATGACTTCACCAGCGGCCTGGCGGCCGGTTTTGGCGCCGACACCGGCACGATCACCAACCTGCTGTCCGTCACGGGCGACCCCAGCCAGTCGGGGGCGAGCAACTATGCCTTCGGCTTCATGGCTTATGGCAATCTGAACCCCAATGACTGGATCTGGGTCGATGACGCGACCCGGCCGATCGGCATATGGGAACAGCCCCGCTTCCAGTCCGGCGGCGCGTCGATCGGCAGCATCCATCAGATGCAGCTCGTCAGCCTCGCGCTCGACGGCAATTACCGGCTGTCCCATGATATCGACGCGACCGAGACGGCGCGCCTGAGCGGCGTCTGGGGCATGGACGGTTTCATCCCGCTGGGCACCGAACCTTCATTTACCGGCATTTTCGATGGCGCGGGCCATGTCATTTCCGGCCTCAGCTTTAACCAGCCCTCGACAAGCGAGATCGGCCTGTTCCGTTACAATGATGGCACGATCCGCAATCTTGGCCTCGCCAATGTCAACATATTGGGCGGTCAAGGCTGGGTCGGCGCTCTGGCCGCCAGCAATGCGGGGACGATCACAGGCTCCTTCGCGACCGGCTTCATCAACTCCGGCGGGTCGGACACGGGCGGCCTGGTCGGCGTGAACCAGGGCACAGGGATCATCGACAATAGCTGGTCCGGCGTAACCGTCAGCGGCGCCAACTATGCCGGCGGCATTGCCGGTTCCAATGATGGCACGATTGCCTTCACCTTCGCCAATGGCGCCGTTACCGGCCCCGGCGCAGGTGGCCTTGTCGGCGCCAACTCGCCATCTGGTTTGATCCTCAACAGCTATTGGGACGGTGAAGCGTCAGGCGTGTCGGTGGGCTGCTCCATAGACGGCGGATCGAGCTGCGCGAACGCCGTCATGCTGACCACCGCCCAGTCGAGACTTGCCTCCAGCTTCGCCGGCTGGTCGCTCGACACGACGGGCAGCAACGCCGCGATCTGGCGCAGCTATGACGGGCTGTCGACCCCGTTGCTGAAATCCTTCCTGCGGCCACTTACCGTCGGACCGACGGATGCGACATTCGCTTATGACGGCACCGTGCCGGTCCTCGACGTCATTCCTGTCGGCACGGACCTCAGCCATATATTCGGCACTGCGGGCATCAGTGGGATCAGCCGCAACGCAGGCAGTCATACCGTCAGCTATGCGGGCGGCCTTTCGTCCGACCAGCTTGGCTATAATATCATCGCCGCCTCCCCGGCGACCCTGACGATCACGCCGGCTTCGCTTGTCCTCAGTGCCTCGGCCGATGCGCGCAGCTATGACGGCTCGACCATATCGGTCGGATCGGTGGGCATCGCCGGACTACAAGCGGGCGACAGCGTAAGCAGCCTAAGCCAATCCTTCGACAGCGCGAATGCAGGCGCACGCACGCTTGCCGTCGACACCGGCTACACGATCAACGACGGCAATGGCGGCAACAACTACACCGTTTCGTTCAACACGGCCTCGGGCACCATCGCACCGGTGGCACTGACCATTGCCGCCAACAACGATGCTTTGACCTATAATGCCGCCGCCTATTCCGGCGGCAACGGCGTGACCTATAGCGGGTTCGTCAATGGCGAAACCCAAGCGGTCCTGAGCGGTGCGCTCAGCTATGCGGGAAGTTCGCAGGGCGCGATCAATGTCGGAAGCTATGCCATCACGCCGGGCGGCCTGACCTCCGGCAACTACACCATAAGCTATGTCGACGGATCGCTCTCCATCTCTCCGGCTGCGCTTCTTTTGAGCGCCTTGCCTGATGCGCGGTCCTATGATGCGTCGACCGGTTCCACCGCAGCCGTCGGCATTACCGGTCTTCAGGGCGCCGACAGCATTACCGGTCTTGCCCAGTCCTTCGACAGCGCCAACGCTGGCTCGCGCACCCTGACGGTCAACGCGGGTTATGCGATCAGCGACGGCAATGGCGGCGCGAACTATGCCGTGACCCTCACCAATGCCAGCGGCAGCATCACGCCTGCCGCCGCGACGATCACCTACACCGCCAACCCGACAAGCAGCGCTTATGGTGATGCCCCGGGCGTCCTGACCGGTACGGAAAGCGCCAGCGGACTGTTCGGTTCGGACAGTCTGGCGACGGTAACGACCGGCACCGCAGTCTATTCCACCTCTGTCAATGGGCTGAGCGGGGTCGGCAGCTATGCCGTCACCGGATCGGGGCTGACAGGCAATTCGGCAAATTATAGCTTCTCCTTTGCACAGGCCCCGGCGAACGCCACCGCTTATTCGGTCATTGCCCGTGCGATCACCATCACCGGCGATTTTCTCAGCCGGCTCTATGGCGATGCCAATCCGGCGCTCACCTATACGGTCGGCGGCGCGGGGCTGGTCAATGGCGACGCGCTGACCGGCTCGCTCGCCACCACCGCCAACGGACTATCCGGGGTCGGTTCCTATGCCGTGACGCAGGGCACGCTTGCCGCTTCGCCCAATTATGTGTTGACCTATGTCAATGGATCGCTGGGCGTCACGCCCCGGCCGCTCATCATCAATGCTGATCCCACAAGCCGCCTGCAATCGGATCCCAATCCGACTCTGACCTATAGCGTCGGCGGCAATGGCCTGGTGAATGGCGACGGTCTGTCCGGCGCGCTGGCCACCAGCGCGACGATCGCCTCGCCCGCGGGCGTCTATCCCATCACGCAGGGGACGCTGTCGGCTTCCGCCAACTACGCGGTGACCTTCAACGGCAATGACCTGACCGTCCTTCCCTGCAACGCAGCCAATGGCTGTGCGGGATCGACCGTGCCCACAATCGCAAACCAGCTGAACGGTTCGGTGCAGCAGCAGGAGCAGAGCGCGACGTCGCCAACCGAAGAGGAACAGAAGGAACAGGCCGCGGCCGAAGGCACGGGCAATCCCAAGGTGGTGGTCAACAGCGTGATCGACACGAGGGACGTCAGCCAGCCGCCGCCCGTGGACGAGCCGGTTTCAGGGACCGGCAATTCCTCCCTCTGGATTCCGGGAGATCAATGATGAAGCGTATCGCCCCATGGCTGGCTACGGCGGTATTCGCCCTTGCCCATGCTCCCGCCCTTGGATCACCCGCCGCCGTTTCGGCCTCCGACAGCTTTCGCGTCGGCGATCGCGGCGTCTTGTGCACCGCGCAGCGGCGCAGCGAGGACGGCCGGTTCACCTCGATGTTTGACCGGGCCTATGATGTGGTCTGCCGCGATGCGGCAACGCCGGTTGCGCGTCTCTATACGCTCAAGGTCCGCGCTGGAGATCCGGCTAGTGGCCCCGACAAGGATCTGTCCTGCGCCAGTCCAGCGGTCATGGAGATAGCTGAACTTGGCGGGGTCAGCAAAGCCGAGTGCCGCAACGGCGCGGGCCTCAATTACACCATCTACCGCCTGAATCGTGGCAACCAGCAGCTCATCGCCCAGGGTCTGTCGGCTTATGATAGCGCCCTACAGGTCGGGCTGCGCGCGCTCGCGGCGGATCGCCCCGTCGGCGGTGAAATCGCGGTGGCGACCACCAACGCGGGCGATCCTGCCGCCTTTGCGCGGGTGCAGGCGGCCAGCCTCGATCCGAGTCAGGCGCTGGCCGCTGGCTATGAGCGCAATATCGAGGGCAGCTACGCCGAAGCATCGGAATTTTTCGAGGCGCTGGTCGGCCGGGTCCGCATCCATAACAGCGACACCGGCAAGGGCGCCGAATATTATGCCAATGCCGCCATGCAACAGTCGAACCTCGGCAATCTGGCCGAGGCCGATCGCCTGTTCGCTGATGCGGCCAAGGTTGCGGACGGATCGGACCCGTTGTTCAGCCGCCTGTTTCGCAACCTGAAGGCCATGCACCGGCTCAATCAGCGCGATGCCGACGGCGCCCTCGCCACGCTCGACACCGCGGTTCCGGTCATGGCCGAGGCGGCGGGATCAAGCGAACGGCTGAACCAAGGCTTCATCGACAGGAAATTGTCGCAGCGGCTTCAGGTCGATGACGGCGCCATGACCAGGCTGGGCGGAGGGGCGACGCATCTGACCGAAGGCGAACGGGCCACGTTGCTCGATGCCCAGTCGGATTATCTGCGCGGCGTCGCTCTGCGTTTGAAGCATGAGTCCAATGCGGCCAGGACCGCATTCACGCGGGTGATGGCCGCCTATGCATCGGTGCGCGGCGGCGCGGTGCGATCGATGCACTGGATGATCGCCAGCGTCTCCACCGAACTGGCGCAACTGGCGGAGGCGGAGGGTAAAGGCAGTGTTGCCGAAAGCCATCTGCGCGATGCGTTGCGCATCTATGAGGCGGACTATCCGGAAACGGCGACCCTGTTGGGCGCCAGGGCCAGGCTGGCTGGGCTGCAGGCAAGACATGGCGCGATGGATGATGCCATTCCCGCCTATCGCCAGCTGGTGCGCGACGCGGCACGGGTTCCAGGTGGCAGCGAAGCCTTGCGCGCGCTCATCAAACCCTATTTCGATGCGCTCACCGCGAAGGGCGATGCTCAGTCGGCGAGGGATTTCTTCGTGGCCAGTCAGGCGATGGTGCGCCCCGGCGTCGCCCAGACTCAGGCGGTGTTCGCGCGGGAACTGTCTGGCGGCAGCGACGAGGCATCGAGCCTTTTTCGCCAGTCGATCAGCCTGACCCGCGACATCGTCGTCACGGATGTGGAAATCGGCCGTCTCAGCGCCATTGAAACGCGCACGCCGCAGGAGGATCAGGCGCTTGCTGCGGCGCAGGCGCATCGTCAGCAGGCCGGCACGGATCAGACAGCTCTGCTGGCCCGGCTGGCCGCATTCCCCAAATTTCGGGTCATGGCCAATTCGGCCCTCGAACTGGACGGGATGCAGGCCGCGCTCAAGGCCGGCGAAGCCTATTACAAGCTGCTGATTGTTGACGAGGCGGCCTATGGCATATTGGTGCGCCCCGACAGCGCCCGGATTTTCCCGGTCCGGGCCAGCCGCGAAGAACTGGAGAAGCTGACCAACGCCATCCGCGATTCCATCGTAATCGAGGAATCGAACCAGTTGACCACCAATCCGTTCGACCTCTCCGCGTCACACAGAATGTACGAGCTTCTGTTCGGCGCGGTGGCGGCAGAGATTCCGTCAATCAGGCATCTGGTGTTCGAGCCCGATGGTCCGCTTCTCAAGCTTCCCGCCAATGTGCTGGTGATGGATCAGGCAAGTGTCGACGCTTATGCCAAGCGCCAGAAGGAGAAGAACCCGGACGAATTCGATTTCACTGGAACCGCCTGGCTTGGTCGCGACCGCATTGTCTCCACCGCCGTATCGGCTCAATCCTTTATCGACGTTCGTCGACTGCCGGCCTCGCGCGCCACGCGGCATTATCTGGGCATGGGCCAGAACATGCCGACGGCCAGGCTGGAGTGGGCGCCGCACAGCGACGAGGGTCGCGATCCCTGCGACTGGGCGCTGTCGCTCTGGAACAAGCCGATCTCCTCGGCTGAACTCAAGCTCGCCTCGCGACTTCTGGGTGGGGCCGGCAATGAGGTGGTGACCGAAGAGGGCTTCTCCGACACGGCCCTGCGCGAACGGGACGATCTGAAGGATTTCCGCATCATTCAGTTCGCGACCCACGGTCTGGTCACCGCCCCGCATCCCGGTTGTCCAGCCCGCCCCGCGCTGGTGACCTCCTATGGCAAGCATGAATCCGACGGGCTCTTGAGCTTCAAGGAAATCTTCGACCTCCATCTTGACGCCGATACGGTGATCCTCTCGGCCTGCGACACGGCCGGCGCCGCGACGGCGGCGGCGACGCGCGAAGCCGGTATCGGCACTGGCGGCAATTTCGCGCTGGACGGGCTGGTGCGGGCCTTTGTCGGCGCCGGGGCGCGATCAGTCATCGCCAGCCACTGGCCGGTGCCCGACGACTATGATGCGACCAAAAAACTGATGTCGCTGATCTACGAGGACAGCGCCACGCGCCCGGTCGGGGAATCCATGCGGCTTTCGCAGAACCGGCTGATGGACGATCCGCTGACATCCCACCCCTATTACTGGGCGGCCTTCGCCATTGTCGGTGACGCTGCCAAGCCGCTGTCGAGCGGCATGACCGATCAACTCGCCGATGCGGCAACGGACGCACAGCAGAAGGACGCACGGTAATGAGCGATACCCAGGAAAAAGCGGCTCCGGGCTTTGCCAGACGGCTGGGCAAGCTGGCGACGCAGATCGGCCGGGGCCGGATCGCCCTCTCGCTGGTGGGGCTGGTCCTGGCAGTACTGGTCGCCCGGTTCAGCTGGAACCTGCCGTTCGCCGTCGATGCGGAACATGCCCTGTTCGATGCGCGCGTCATCGCCACCGCGCCGACCGTGGAGCAGGACAATCGTGTCGTCATGGTCCCCTACACGGATGAGACTCTGATCAGGACCGGCAAGCGTTCGCCGTTGGACCGCACGACCTTGGCCAAGGCGCTTGCGCGGCTCGACACCATGGGTGCCAAGGGGATCGGCATCGATATCCTGATCGACCAGCCCCAGAGCGACGACGCCTTGCTCATCAAGACCTTCCAGTCGATGAAGACGCCGACCTTCCTTGCTCATGCTTCGATCGACACGGCCAGCGACAAGATTCTCTACGAACAACAACAATTCCTGGAGACGTTCCAGAAGGAAATCGCCCGTGGTGGCAATGTCCATCCGACCAGCATCGTCATCCAGACCGATTCCGACAATGTCATGCGCAAATGGGCCGACATCATCCCCGGCGCTCCGCTCCGCATGCCCAATGCGCTCAATCCCGGCGACAAGGCCTTCACCCATTATACCGGCAGCCTGGCCTATCGCCGGCCGGCGCTGAAGGATCAGCCGATCTTCGCCGCCATCCCCATCGATACCTTCGCCAATGACGACCTGTTCCAGTCGCCGGAGGCGGCGGCAATGTTCGCGCAGCAGATCAAGGGGAAATATGTCCTCATCGGCGGCAATATCCAGGATATCGATATCTTCCAGACGCCACTGACCCGCGGCGCGGGCAAGGATGAAGCGAAGAATATCTGGGGGATGGAGCTGTTCGCTCATATGCTGGCCCAGATGATGGACGGCCGGTTGCTGAAGCCGGTGCCGAACGCCGTGCTGTGGCTGGCTGCCTTTGCATCCGTGCTCGCTGGCGCCTTTACCGCCTCCTTCAACCGCAAACCGCTTGTGTCTGGTTCGCTGCTGGCGGTCCAGATCGCGGCGCTGGGCGGCATCCCGTTCCTGCTCGCTGCCAATGACATCGAAACCTATGGCCTTCCCGCATTCGGCTGGATCGTCGGCTGGCTGGCCGCGTTCATCATCGCCGGATCGGCGGCGCGGGCGCTCAGCGCCGAGCAGCGCCGGTTCGCGCAAGGCGCGCTGGGCAAATATCTGCCTGCCGACATTGCCGCAGAAATCATGAAGGACCCCGATTCCCTTCAGCTTGGCGGACAGAAACGCGAGATATTCGTGATCTTCTCCGACCTTGAGGGCTTCACCAAATTGAGCCACGCCATCGAACCGGAAATGGTGGCGAAGCTGCTCAACCGCTATCTCGACATGCTGAGCGATGTTGTTCTCGCCCATGGCGGGACCATCGACAAGTTCGTCGGCGACGCCGTCGTGGCCTTCTGGGGCGCACCGATCAGCCGCCCGGACGATGGCGAACGCGCGGTCAAGGCGGCGCTTGCCATGCATGCCGCCGGAGAGGAGTTCCGCAGGACCGTACCCCAAGGCGTGCCGCCGATCGGCATGACACGGGTCGGTCTTCACCATGGCGAAGCGATCGTCGGCAATTTCGGCGGCGAAGGACGCATCCAGTACACGGCGCTGGGTGACAGCATGAACACCGCGGCGCGCCTTGAATCCGCGAACAAGCAGACCAAGTCCGCCGTCCTTGTCAGCGAGAGCGCGAAGGACCGCTCCGGTCTCGATATCTTCCGGCCGATGGGCAATGTCGTGCTGCGCGGCCGGGCTTCGTCGATCGGCATTTTCGAGCCGGTACCCGACATGCCCGAGGCGGAGCGCAAGCAGTTTTGCGATGTCGCGGGCAAGGCCATTGGCGGCTGTGCCGATGCGCTGATCGCGCTTGAAAAGAAATCGGAAACCATAGCGGATGACAAGGCCTTAACGCAGTTGATTTACCGACTGAGGAACCAGGAAAGAGGAGGGTATTTTGTTCTCGACTAGGAAGTTGACGGCACTTGCGGGCGCAGTGATCGCCCTTGCCGCCGCCGATGCGGCTCTTGCGGGAACCATGGTGGTCCGTTCAACCGGCCCTTCGGCCGCCTCCTATCCCGTGGGCAAGACCCTCGCGGCGGACGCGAAGCTGACGCTCAAGCCCGGTGATCTGATTACTGTGCTTGACGCCAGCGGCACGCACGTCCTGAAGGGGCCGGGCCAGATCGCGGTTGCCGGTTCGGGCGCGGCGACGGGTTCGGGCTTTACCGCCTTACTCGCCAATGCCGGCGCGCGCCAGTCGCGTACCGGGGCCACCCGCAGCGCCATTGGGGGCGGTCCTGCCCGCAGCCCGAATGTCTGGTATGTGGATACCTCGCGCGGCGGGATGCAATGTCTTGCCGATGCCAACCTGACCGCAATCTGGCGTCCGGACAATGCCATGGAGGGTTCGGTTACCTTGACCCGCGAGGGCGACGGCAAGAGCGCGGTCGTGGATTTCCGCGCGGGCCAATCGGTTCGCGCCTGGCCGGTCGATGAACTGCCCGTTGCCGAAGGTACGCGTTTCAAGATCGCGTTGACCGGCGTGGCAGAGCCAGTCACGGTCAAGGTTACCATGGTGAGCCCGGCCAATACCGAACTGGATGGCGTCGCATCGGCATTGCTGGCCAAGGGCTGTAGCAACCAGATCGACGTCCTGGTCGAAGGTTCGAAGCAGGAAACGACGCCGGCGCTGGCCGCAAACTGATGCGTGCCGGCCGGGTAGGGGCCCGGCCGGCGCAACGCACTTGGGGAGGGGCAACTGGTGCTGATAGCGCAAATCACCGACATTCATCTTGGCTTCGATCCGGGCAATCCGGACGAATTGAACCGGCAGCGCCTTGACATGGTACTTGACCGTTTGACGACCGGGCCAAACCGGCCGGACCTTCTGCTGGTTACGGGCGATCTCACCGACAAGGGCGACCCGGAAAGCTATGCCCGCCTGGCAGAGGCGCTGGCGCCCTGTCCGTTTCCGGTGCATCTGTGCGTCGGCAATCACGACCTTCGCGATGCGTTTCGGGCGCAGTTCCCGCATGTTCCCGACGCCTTCGGCTTCATTCAATATGCGATCGATCTCGACGGCCTGCGTATCCTGGTCCTCGATACGCTGGAGGAAGGCCGTCATGGTGGGGCGTTCTGCGCAACCCGCGCGACCTGGCTGCGCGCCAGGCTGGCGGAAAAGCCGGATGTGCCCACCGTCATTGCCATGCACCACCCGCCCACCGAGATGGGGATTGATTGGATGGACACCGTCTCCCAGGAACCCTGGGTCGCCCGCTTCGCTCGGGCTATCTGGGGCGCCGATCAGGTGAAGGCGATTGTCTGCGGTCATGTCCACCGGCCGATCATGACGCTCTGGCAGGGGCGGCAGCTGACCGTCTGCGCCTCATCCTCTCCCGAAGTCGCGCTGGATTTCCGCCCGATTGATCCCGATGCGACCGATGGGCGGGCGATGATCGTCGCCGAGGCGCCGGGACTGGCGTTTCATCGCTGGGACGGCGAACGGCTGATCACGCATTTTGACGTTGGTGGTAAACGCCAGGTTCTGGCGCAATATGATACAAGGATGCAGGAGCTGGTCCGGCACTTGCTTGAAGAGCGTCCCATGGAAACCGGGGGGACGAAAAACCTGACTGTCCGCAGCTGGGGCCGAAAAATTGGTGGCTGAACGGCCGGGAAGGGTCGCGTTTCACTCCCCTTCATTCCATCAGGTTGAATGAGCATTATACCTTGTCCGATTCCGGCATCACCTCACTTGCTTAAGTGAATTTTTAACCATCTCAGCTAAGCGGCAGGCAGGAAAATTTTCATTTGTCCCAGCGGAGCTTAATCGGTGCGGAATAAGTATTTTGGCGGGTTGGCCTTGCCGCTCCTGCTCGCACTGTCGGCCTGCGGTGGCGGCGGGGGGACCAACTCGACTCCGCCGCCGCCATCGACCACTACGGTTCCGACTGCGCCAGTTTCCGTTCCGGTGTCGCCGCCGGGCAGGGCCAATTTCGATACGCCGGAATATCGCCTTTCGAACGCCGCCTCAGCTGCTGGCGCGATCACCGCTTATGAGGCTGGCGCCTCCGGCCAAGGCATCAAGCTGGCGTTTGTTGATAGCGGCATCAATTCGGCACTGTCGGAGTTTTCCGGGCGTATTGATGCTGCCAGCGACGACGTCGCGGGAAACCGCGGAGTCTCGGACGAGGATGGTCACGGCACCGCCGTGGCGGCGGTGGCCGCGGCGGCTAAGAACAGCCTGGGAATGCATGGCGTCGCATTCAATGCAACCATAGTCAGTTTACGCGCGGACACACCGGGCAGTTGCTCTGGTTCAGACGGTTGCGTGTTCGGTGACGAGGCGATCGCCAGGGGGATTGATGCTGCACGAGTGGCAGGCGCTCGGGTTGTCAATCTGTCGCTCGGCGGCGAGACACCCAACAGCAGGGTCATGGAGGCGATGAGTCGAGCGACTCAGGCCGGGATCATATTGGTGATCTCCGCCGGCAATGGCGGCGAGACGCCCGAAGGTGACAATCCTGACGGTTTTGCTCTTTATCCCGCACAACAGCTTGGCAATGTCATCATAGCAGGTTCGGCGGGGGTCGATGATGGTAGTGGCGGCACCAATCTGGATCTGCTTTCAACCTTTTCCAATCGCGCCGGGAACGGCGCCGATCATTATCTGACTGCTCTTGGCTATCGTGACCGGACCATCAATCAGACCGGAGCAGCTTATTATTATTCAGGAACAAGCTTCTCGGCTCCGGTGATCTCGGGAGCGGTGGCCTTGATGGCTCAGGCATTTCCTAATCTCACCAGTGCGCAGATCATCGATATTCTGTTCCGCAGCGCGGACGACCTGGGCGCATCAGGTACCGACCCGACCTTCGGCAAAGGTCGACTGAACATTGCTCGCGCCTTTCAGCCGATCGGTTCCACTACCTTGGCCGGAAGCGTCGCCGCGGTTTCGCTGGGGAGCAATGGACAACTTCCGGCCGCTGCCGGCGATGGCGGTCAGGGATCGATGGGAGCTGTGGTCCTGGACAGTTATTCGCGGGCATTTATCATCAATCTGTCCTCGACGCTGGCAAGGTCGCGACCTGTTCAGCAGCTGGCGTCGTCCCTTCGCGTCGGCCTGCACAGTTCTACGCTGGCGGCTGGCGCCTTCGCCCTGTCCATGAACTGGAATCAGCGAAGCGGGCTTTTTCCAGCATTTCAACGCGATCGGATCGGCATCGGGCCGGAAGATGCCCGCACGTCGCGGTTGGTGGCCGCCTCTGCCATGGCGCGGGTGGATGATCGGACCGGTTTTGCGATTGGCTTCGGTCGAAGCTCGAAGGAACTCGAGCGGCAGTTGGCTGGATCATCTGGCGACGGTTTCCTGATCGCGCGCGACATCGTAAGCGACCCCGGGTTCATTGCCAGCCATGACGGAAGTGTCGCGATGCGGCGTGAGATTGGCCGCATGGGAATGACCTTGTCGAGCGAGCAGGGCACCGTATGGAACCTGATCCGAACCGGCATCCGCGCGCCTTCTTATCGCATATCGAGCGTAGCATTCGACAAGCGCCACATCGACATGTCACTGTCACTGGCCATCAGCAGGCTCGAGGAAAAACAGACGGTGCTTGGTGGTCGAATGAGCCAAGCGCTGGGAGGCGAAGGCTCAGATAGCTGGTTCGTGGACGCTGAGGCGCGCCGCGATTTCAATGACGGCCTCAGCGCCGGCCTGAGCTTGCGCCGTGGCTGGACGCACTTCGGCGGCGGAGCCTTCACGACCGCCGCCTATAGTATGGGATTTTTCAAAACCGGCGTGCTGGAGCGCCGTGACCGGCTCAATTTTCGACTGGCTCAGCCATTGCGGGTGGTCGGCGGAGGTTTCAGCCTCCTGCTTCCTACCGCTTATGAGTACGCAACGGGTAAGGTGACAAGCAGCAGGACGCGTCTTTCGTTCGTTCCAAGCGGGCGCGAGATTGATGCTGAAATCACCTATGGCCGGGCATTCTTCGGCGGTTGGATTGACGGCAATTTGTTCATGCGTCGCCAGCCCGGGCATATCGCCATGGCTGACGCCGATGTCGGCAGCGCAATTCGCTTCAGACTGGGGCTGTGAGTTGCCTGTTTGACGGACGAGGCCTCGGCATTCTTGGCGCGTTGGCAAGTCTCTGTGCACGATTCTAAAAATATAATGGTTACTGAACATTAATCTTCCTCTTCTACTTCTCGCGGCGGGACATCGGCACTTTTGCCGGTGAGGGGGGGGACGGATTGTTGATAGCAGCTCATTTGCCGTTTGCGCGGCAGGCGATCGCTTCATGCGCTGGATTGCTTCGTGGGATTGATCCGCGGTCGTTGTGGTTCAGCCCGGCCCGAACCTGGCGGTATCTTTGTCGATCGGGGATACGCTTTACCTCGATCGTGGCAGCGACATTATGCCTGTTCGCGCTCCCATTTCTGGTAACGCCAGCCGAGGCGGCCGTGGTCTGCACCGTCAACAAGACGATCAATCGCGGCAGCTCCATCCTGATCGACTTCACCGGATCGAACAGCGGATCGGCGTGCAACATCACTATCGCCGTCAGCACCAATACTGCAGCGACCCACGGTACGCTTACGCGCGAGCCCGTAGGCACGTCGGGACGAAACCGTCGGATCATCTACACCAATACCGATGCAGCCGCCGGCTACACGACCGACAGCTTCATAATGGATGGTGACAATTTCGGCGACACCATCGTCGTCAACATCAGCTTCAACAGCCCCGACCTTACCACTTCCATGACGAACTCGGGCGCCACTACCCAGGGCGCTACCGGTTACACATTCACCGGCACGGCGACCAATTCCGGCGCGGCTCCGACCAACAGCACTGTCACCGCGAGTTTTTCAGCGCCGTCCGGGGTGACTGCGACGGCCATCAGCGGCACGGGCTGGAGCTGTGTTCTCGGCACGCTTGCCTGTACCCGTTCGGACAGCCTGGCCGCTTCGTCCAGCTATCCGGCCATCACGGTGACGGCAAGCTTCGCATCGAATGCAACCTCACCCAAGGTCGTCTCCTTTTCCGCCTCTGGCGGCTTCCAAGCCGTCACCAGCAACGATTCCTCATCGACTTCGATCACCGTCACCTCTGCGGTCCCCACGTTGACCAACGTCAGTCCCTCCAGTGGTCCGACCGCGGGGGGAACCTCCGTCACCCTTACAGGCACGAACTTCACAGGTGCGACCAGCGTGACGTTCGGGGGCACCGCCGCATCCAGCTTCACCGTCAACGGCGCCACGCAGATCACCGCCACCGCGCCCGCCCACGCCGCCGGCGCGGTGGACATTGCTGTCACGACCTCGGCGGGAACCAGCGGCAACACGGCTTCGGATGACTTCACCTACATCGCAGTGACGATCAGCCCTTCCTCGCTGTCGGCCGCCACCGTGGGCTCAAGCTACAACCAGACTATCAGCGCCTCTGGGGGCACTGCGCCCTACAGCTATGCGGTAACCGCTGGCGCCTTACCGGCCGGCCTCACGCTTGCCTCCGACGGAACGCTTTCCGGCACGCCGACAGCGGGTGGCACATTCAATTTGACGGTGACGGCGACGGACAGTTCCGGTGGAGCGGGTCCATATAATGCGAGCCAGGCTTATACGCTTACCGTCAACGCGCCCACCATCGCGGTCAGCCCGACAACCCTGTCAGCCGCAACGACGGGATCCAGTTATAGTCAGGCGATCTCGGCGAGCGGCGGAACCGCCGCCTATACCTACGCCGTGACAGCTGGAGCATTGCCGTCGGGTCTTTCGCTCGCCTCGGACGGAACGCTCTCAGGCACGCCGACCGCGGGTGGCACGTACAACTTCACCGTCACCGCGACCGACAGTTCCACCGGCACAGGTCCCTATACGGGCAGCCGAGCTTATTCGCTCACCGTCAACGCGCCGACCGTAACGGTTGCGCCAACGACGCTTTCCACTGGGACAACCGGGGCGAGCTACAGCCAATCGGTATCGGCGACCGGCGGCACAGCGCCCTATAGCTATGCGATCACCGCAGGCGCGCTCCCCGCAGGCCTGACGCTCGCGTCCGACGGCACGCTGTCCGGTACACCGACCGCAGGCGGCACGTACAACTTCACCGTCACCGCGATCGACAGTTCCACCGGCACCGGACCCTATACGGGCAGCCGAGCCTATTCGCTCACCATTAATGCGCCTACCATCTCCATCAGCCAGACGACGCTGCCCGCCGCAACCGACGGCGCGAGCTACAGCCAGTCCATATCGGCAAGCGGCGGGACCGGACCTTACAGCTATGCGGTGACTGCAGGCGCATTGCCGAGCGGCCTTGCGCTCGCATCTGACGGTACGCTCTCGGGCACGCCGAGCGTTTACGGTAGTTTCAACTTCACCGTCACCGCGACCGACAGCTCGACCGGTACCGGCCCCTTCACCGGCAGTCGCGCCTACGCGCTGACGGTCGCGCCCCAGCCCGTTCCGACTGTAGCGCCTGTCTCAGAGACGGTCGCCTATGGGTCGTCGAACGACGCGATCACCTTGTCGATCACCGGTTCGGCCAGTTCAGTCGCGGTCGCCACCCAGGCGAGCCACGGCACGGCGACGGCATCCGGCACCTCGATCAGCTACACGCCCCAAGCGGGTTATGCCGGGTCGGATAGCTTCACCTATACGGCAACGAGTTCAGGCGGCACCTCGACGCCTGCCACCGTCACCATCACGGTCTCCGCGCCCACGCTGTCGCTCGCACCGGCATCGCTCCCCGCTGCGCAGCAGGACGCCGCCTACAGCCAGAGCCTGACGGCATCCAACGGCGCTGCGCCATATAGCTATGGGGTGACGGCGGGAGCGCTGCCAGCCGGTTTCACCCTCGCCTCCAACGGCACGCTTTCCGGGACACCCAGCGTCAACGGCAGCTTCAACTTCACGGTGACGGCAACGGACAGCTCGACCGGCACGGGACCCTTCACGGTATCGCGCCCCTATGTGTTGACGGTGGCGGCGCCCAATGTTCCGGCAGCGTCCGGCGTATCGGCCACCGTGGCCTATGGATCGTCGAACAACGCCATTACCCTGTCAATCGCCGGATCGGTGTCTTCGGTCGCGGTCGGCACCTCGGCCGCCCACGGCACCGCCACGGCATCAGGCACGTCGATCAACTATACGCCAGCGGCCGGGTACGCGGGTCCCGACAGCTTCACCTATACCGCGACGAATGACGGCGGCACCTCGCCGCCCGCCACCGTTACCATCACGGTCGCCGTGCCGACGCTTGCCCTCACACCAGGCAGCCTGCCCTCGGGCGAGGAACTCGCCACCTACAGCCAGAGTCTGACTGCCAGCGGTGGTCTGGTCCCCTACAGCTATTCTGTGACGTCGGGCAGTCTGCCTGCCGGTCTCGCGCTTGCCGCCAACGGAACGCTGTCAGGTACGCCCAGTGCCAACGGCAGCTTCAGCTTCACCGTGACCGCGACCGACAGCTCGACCGGCAGCGGACCCTTCACCGCATCACAGGCTTATAGCCTCACGATCGCGCCCGCTCCGGTCCCGACGGCCAATGCGATCTCGGCGACGATAGCCTATGGCGCGGGTGCCACCGCGATAACGCCCTCGATCACGGGTGCGTCGACCGGAATCACCGTCACCCAACCTGCGCACGGCCTCGCCAGCGCATCAGGTGCGTCGATCAGCTACACACCGCAAGCTGGCTATGCCGGGCCGGACAGCTTCACCTATACAGTTCAGAACGGCGGCAGCGCATCGACGCCGGCCACCATCAGCATCAATGTCTCCTCGCCTGCGCTGGCGATCGGCCCGAACATGCTCCCGGCGGCAACGCAGGGCACCGCTTACAGCCAGCAGCTCAGCGCGACCGGCGGCACGGCGCCCCATGGCTTTTCGCTGGCATCGGGCGCCTTGCCTCAGGGTATCACCCTTTCGACTGCCGGGCTGCTGGCAGGAACGGCGACCGAGTTCGGCAGCTTCAGCTTCAGGGTGCAGGCAACCGATGCGTCCACCGGCACAGGGCCGTTCGTGGCGACGCGAGATTATTCGCTCGTGGTCGATCCGCAGGTTCCGGGGGCCGGCGCCGTATCGGCTTCAATCGCTTATGGCTCCAGCGGGAACCCCATTGCACTTGCCTTGTCCGGCCCCGTGACGAGCGTCACGGTGGCCTCCGCGCCTCCGCACGGCACCGCGACCGCATCGGGCACGTCAATCAGCTATACCCCCGCGTCAGGATATTCGGGCACGGACAGCTTCACCTACACCGCGACCGGTCCGGGACGGTAAGCCTGACTGTCGCCCCCGCGACCGTGGCGTTCGACCCGGCAAGCCTGGCCGCAGGCCAGCAGGGCGTCGCCTACAATCAGAACCTGTCGGCCACCGGCGGCGCCGCGCCTTACAGCTATGCGGTGACGACAGGCGCGCTGCCCACCGGACTCAGCCTCGCCGCCAGTGGCGTGCTGGCGGGTACGCCGACCGAGCATGGCAGTTTCGACTTCACGGTGATGGTTACGGACAGCTCTGCCGGCACCGGTCCCTTCATGGCAAGCCGTGACTACAGCCTGTCGATCGCCCCGCCACCGGCGCCTGTCGCAAGCGACGCTCCGGGAGCCACGGTCAGTGCCGCGACCACTACAAGCAGCGACACGGTGAACGTCAATCTGTCGAGCCTGGTTTCCGGCAACTTCACCGACATCCGGATCGCTACGCCCCCCTCGCACGGGCAGGTGGTG
This sequence comes from Sphingobium sp., assembly GCF_032153725.1. Lineage (GTDB taxonomy): Bacteria > Pseudomonadota > Alphaproteobacteria > Sphingomonadales > Sphingomonadaceae > Sphingobium. Next base: position 22,825 of record NZ_JALDYQ010000028.1, read on the forward strand.
ATCTCGCAGGTGTCGTTCGCGCGGGCCGCGTCGGTTTCGGATCACGCCACGGCAGCCGCTCGCCCGCAATTCGAGGCCACCTATACGCCCAATGCGGGTTTCGTAGGCACGGACAGCTTCACCTTCGTTGCGATCGGCCCGGGGGGAGCCTCCTCTCCGGCCACGGTCGAGGTCACTGTCGTCGGCAATGTACCTACGGCGGCTGCGGTGACCGCCGCCACACTCGTTGGGCAACCGGTGACGATCGACCTGACCGGAGCCGCCACGGAAGGCCCGTTCACCGGAGCAGCGATCCTGTCGATCAGCCCGGCCCAATCGGTTACGGCCAGCCTCGTCGAGGGCGGCACGTCGTCCGCACGAACCTATAAGCTGCTCGTCACGCCGCTCGGCCGCTTCGCAGGCACCGCCGTCGTCACCTACACGCTCAGCAACATCTACGGCACATCGGCAGCCGCGACCGCCACGATCACGGTCGCCGCGCGGCCCGATCCGTCGGCCGATCGGGTCGTGCGCGCCCTGAGCGACGCGCAGGCGGAGGCTTCACGCAGGTTCGCATCGGCGCAGATCGCCAATTTCAGCCGCCGCACGGAGCGGCTGCACGGCAACGGCTCAGGCTCCAGAGGGCAGATGGATGTCCGCCTCGTATCTGGTCTGCCGGGCTATTCCCGTCGTTATGCAGTCGATCCCGATATCCCGCCAGAGCTTGCGGCGAAGGTGGGTCATGCCACCAGCCCTGAGGCGCGGGAAGTCGCCAATGCTGTTCCCGGCGAAACCGAGGGGGGCGAAGGCGGCCCACGCCGGATCGGATCCGCCGAGATATGGACCGGTGGCGCCATCCTGGTAGGCTCGCAAAATGCGACGAGCCGTCGTGCCCGGATGACCATCAGCTCCGCCGGCCTGAGCGCTGGTGTCGACGTCAAGCTTGCGGAGAATGCGACGCTCGGCATCGGCGCCGGCTATGGCAATGAGCGCTCGAAAGTCGGCGGCGGGGCGGGCCGTCTCGACGCCGAAAGCTGGATCGGCGCGATCTATGGAAGTGTCCAGCCGATCGACGGCGCCTTCCTCGACAGCGTGTTCGGCATCGGCGATCTCGATCTCAAGACGCGACGCGTCGTCGCGGCTGCCGACAACAATATCGCGGTCGGTAGCCGGGATGGCTCAATGATCTTCGGCTCCCTTGCGGCGGGCATCGATCGCACGTCCAAGCGCTGGAACTGGTCGTCCTACGGACGCATGGAATATCTCTCATCGCGGCTCAATGCCTATGCCGAACAGGGCGCCGGGCTTTACAATCTGAGCTTCGGTAAGCGAACCGTGCAATCATTCGCCGCCGTGCTTGGCGGGCGTGCCGACACCTCGGTGTCGACACCGATCGGCGTTGCGAAACCACGCGGACGGATCGATTGGCGGCATGAGTTCAGCGGCGGCGGAACACAGTTGCTCGACTATGCCGATCTGGCGGGACTGACCTATTCGATCGACAGCCATCGCTGGTCGCGCGATCAGATCCAGCTGGAAATCGGCAGCGGTCTGGATCTTGATGCCGGATGGAAGCTGGGCTTCGATTTCGGTGCCGCGATCTCATCCAACAGCAAGCTCGGGACCGCACGTCTAAGTGCAAGCAAGCAGTTCTGATCGCAGGGAACCTTCGCGCAGTCCAGACCCTGCTGGGACATACGAAGATCGAGAGCACGGTCAGATACCTCGGCGTAGATGTGGAGGACGCCCTGACTCTGGCGGAAGGCACAGAAATTTGATGTCGGCTGGCTCGTCGCGTCTGCGGGGAGCCAGCACCGGTTTCCCGTCCGCCACGCGCCACGTCTCGCCGTCCGATTGCGTTGTTGCGGCTCCTGGAAGCAGGCATGCCCTGGGCAACCAGTCGATCCATGACTCTGACTGGCCCTGGGTCCAGGAGGTCATGAAAGCCTGTCGTCGAATGAGTGACTGTCGCACCGACGGTCAGCCCGGTCAGCGTTGCTTCTTCGTAATGGTCGCCGTGAAGTCCGGATCCTTCTTCGCCACCCAGTCGACGAATTTGCGTACATTTGGATTTTCCAGCAGGCCCGCCACCTCCATCCCGTGGCGTTGAAGTTCGGAATTAGTGAAATTGGCAATCAATGTCTGCTGGCAGATGGAGTGCATCGGCACGACGTCGCGCCCGCCGCGGCTCTTGGGTATGGGGTGATGCCACACGATGGTCTTGCCGGTAGGTCGACCGCATAGCCAGCAGTGCACGGGCGCTTCTGGAGCCTCGTCTTCCTGCGGGAGATGGTCATAGGGGTCGTGTTTCGAACGCTTGCGGGCCATGGATCGATCTAACTGCCTTGATTATGTTTGCGCTATAGCGATGCGAACGGCGGCATCACATGGGCAAGTGCATAAATCTGCGCTTTGCGGAAAACTGGGCTGAAAATTGGGCCGAAAACTGGAATGGGAAACAGCGATGACGGATCCGTTGAAACCGTGGGATGGAGAACAGGTCCGCATATGGCTTGAACGCCGGTTCGCGGCGTCAAGGCTGGATCAGGCGGCGGCGGACCGGCGCGGCTATGAGGCGCGGGACGATTATGACAAGGCTGCTGCCGAGGAGTGGGTTTGCCGCGCGCTCCAGCATGGTGATTGCACGCAGGAACAGGCCGCGTTCGCCAGGCGCCTCAAGGAACTCATTGGCCAGGACGAATATCCGGCGAGGAGCATCCATGACGATATACGGTTCGAGCGGCATGTTCGCAGCCACCTCAGGAGGCTGGCGAAGATGACCAAGGCGAATGAGGGGTTCCAGAAAACGCTTCACCATCAGTGAAAGGGGTGAAATGCCGGCATCGGCATGCTAGGACCGTGCCATGTCCAATATCCGCAGCCATGGCGGCACAGTCGAAATCGACGGATCCAAATATGATTGGGAACTCCTGAGCGAGCCTCAGCTATCCTCTGGCGATGGCTGGAAGGGCATGACGGTGTCATTGCGTCAACAAGACATGCCGCGCGAGGCGGTACTAGAATTTCCCACGCCCAAGCGCCTGATGAAAGGATTGCCGAAAGGGCGTTCCCACATCAATGACACGATTGCCGCAAGGGGCGTGCGGGCGGCATTATTGGCAGGATGGGTTCCCGCGTCACGAGGCAAAACGATGATTTTCACAGTCGATGCCAACGGCGACTAGGGCCGGTAGCCGAAGCCATGTGAACGGCCGTTATCCCTGCATCTCCGCTCCAAACCCGACATTCGCCTATTGGCCAGCCGTGGGCGTCCCGCCTGGGAAGGTCCCGCACGATCTCCTTGATCGACTTGCCCTTGACGAAAAACTCGCGCCGGATGCGCGCTACCGTCTCCACGATCAGCATCTCCCACCCGCTCCCGCAGCAAAGTGCAAGAGCGTGAACCGCAATCGTTCAGGGGGTCAACTTTGGACGCCTATCACCCCAGAACCGGGGTCAACATTGCAGGCTTATTCACATGGATGGAGCAGATTCGCCGCCTTTCTTGGCTTTATGCTTTGCAAGCAATCCGTCCAGTTCCGCTATACGGATGCGCTCCGGAGTATCCTTTGCAAGACCTTTCAGCCTGCATTCGGCCCACAGGCTTCGGCGTTCCGACTCCAATGCTTTCTGATACAAGTCGGCCATATTCTGCTCCGAAATTCGGTTGGATGCTCGGTGTCGATACGCTGCCCCGAGCGACTCGTTCCAGACGATGTGCGTCGGGCTCGTCCCATGCTATCGGTCACCCTGTATGAGGCATGCTGGCACGCCAGCGCCAGCATCAGCTATTTATTTCGAGCTTTGCGCGCAGCGTAGCGCGCATCGCGCGCAGCCTTCATTTCAGCGGCGCTGGCAGGCGTCAGCCTGGCGGCCTTGAGTGCTGCCGCGGCCTCTGCGGCGGCCTGTTTTTCGGCTTCTGCCGCCAGCTCGGCCGCTTTGCGTTCTGCCTTTTGAGCTTTGGCTAAAGCAGCAGCCTCGGCCTTGGCAGCCCGCTCGATGGCGATAGCTTGATCCTTAGCTTCGCGCGCTCGGCGTCGCTCCGCCATAAGTGCCTCGTCCACGGGCGGCTTGGCTCTCAGCGCATCCAGGGCCTTCTGTTTGGCTGATCCTGCTGCGGCAATACGGTCTTGGAACGAGGGTGCTTTATAAGAAGGCAATGTTTATCCTTGGACGTTCAATATCGATGGTGCACCTAACCCTGCAAATGCAAGATCGGTTTAGCGTTGAAGCGGAAGCCGTTAGCAAAAAATCTCCCTGATCTCAAGATCGCCAGATTGCGGGGTACGAACGCGCTCCCGTCGATCTGACTCGTGCTGACGCTTCATGGCCACGGATCTTCTATTTCTTCGTAGGGGGGATATGTTTGAGATTTCGCGCGATCGCGTGGCGGGGTCGAGCATCTCGACCTGCTCGACGAGGCCAGCATCGCGTTCGCCGCTAACCTTGGTCATCATTGCGACCGGACTGCTTCGTGCGGACGGCCAAGGCCCCGAAAAGGCGTTGCGCGATCTGGCCCCGGATTGGCTGGCCCAAGTCTATGCCGTCAACACGACCGGCACGGTCGACACCGCGCTGTCGCGTCCTTTCCAGGGCAATGTCCAGTCTGGGCGACTGTTCGACCCGGAGCGCGCCGCGCTCCAGTTGTTGGATGTCATCGAGGGGTTGAAGGTCCCCGACAGCGGCAAGCCGTTCGATTTCGAAGGCGAGGAAATCCCGTTCTGACGACTGGAAAGCAGGACTACGATTTCGCCCGCCTGAAGGATAATGCAGGTCAAAAATCCCGGGCAGCTTTTGAAGCGGGATCCGCTTTCAACGCCTGCTCGATGAAGCGGACGCTGTCATCGAGAACCGGGGCTTTCCCGCGGAACGGCTTGGAAAGCGCCATGACGATATCGGCGTGATTCATGCCGACATAGTTCTGCAAAACGGTAGTCCGGTTTCCGAGCGCCCGCTCCCTTGCATTCAGGGCAATCGCGTTGCGCGGCTTGACGTCCTTGTCCTCGGTTCCGGTCACCAGCAGCAATGGCGGGGCGTCACGGCGCGCAAAGCTGATCGGCTGTGTCGCGCGCGGGTCGGGGGCAGTACCCATCGCATCGATCGCGCGCTGGGAATCGAACGGATAGAAATCATAGGGACCCGCCAGCCCGATGACAGCCCGAATGCCATGGGGGTCCGCACCTGCCTCGTTCAGATAATGGCGATCGAGCGCCAGCATCATGGCGATATAGCCCCCTGCCGAATGGCCCGCGAGAATGATCTGCCGGGGATCGCCACCATATTGCGCGATATGATCCTGCACCCAGCGCATGGCCGCCGCCCCATCCTCGATATAGGCGGGAAAGTGAACCGAGGGAACTTTGCGATAGTCGGGGATCACGACGACAAATCCGCGCGCGGCATAGGCCTTCGCCACGAACCCATAATCCCCGCGCTGGCCTTTCACCCACGAACCGCCGTAGAAGAATATCAGCACGGGCCGGGGTCCAGCCTTGTCCGTTCCCTTTCGCCAGACGTCCAGACCCAGGCCCGGCGCGAAAGATGCGCCGGCCGCAACCCGTTCCACGTCCCGGTCACCGGGAAAGAGGTTGTTGAGCAGATCAAGGGATTTGGGCGGAGAATAAAGATAGATTCCGCATGCCGTGAGAGGCAGCAGGACCAGCGCCGAAATCAGGATGCGTGCGAAGAGGATCGGCAACCTTTCCATGAACTATGCAGGCCTGATTGGTAAGGTTCCTGAGCATGAATGCAATCGCGACCTCAACCTTGTTCGATATTCATGACGATACCGTATCATGCAATGGCGCAGGCCCTCGAGCGTGACGGTTGCGTTCGGCATCCCGCATGGAATGCTCATGGCTTCCGAAAAGACCGTGAACGTGAAAAACCTAGCGGCTTTGGGCGCCGAACGCCTTGCGGAGTTGTTGCTCGACCTGGCTCAGGGCGACGCACCCATGAAACGCCAGCTTCTTGCGGACCACGCGAGCAGGCGTCACAACAAAAGGCGCAGGATATTTTCGGGAAAGAAGGCAATCGCAGCAAGCACGGTCAGCACGATAGCCCAGACCGCATATTTCCAGATGGCGACACCGGATCGCTTTATCGGCTTGCGGTTCGCATTGCTGTAAACCTGCCACTGCGCGGGCAGTTTCGATTTGCGCTTTCTGGTCACGCTTTCATTCCTGATTTATTGGATCATGCCGGAATTGGCGACATAGTCGAATGATGTGCTATCGGCGTTGACCGAAGCTGGGCTTTTCCGTTGCTTCCTTCTCTGCCTCTTCGTCGGCGCGGCGCTCTGCGGCGGCATTCACGAACAGCATCACGAGTTGAAATCCATTGGCCTTGCTCAGAATCTGCATTGTCAACCTGGGCTGGCGGGTGTGCCGCGAAATCTGAATCCAGTCCCGCGCCTCCGCTGGCAGCCAGGCAATTCGGTCGTTCGGCGTAGCAGACTTGACGGAGGCTGGTATTGGATCTCCTGCCTGGATGGAGAGTGCCGGAAAGAAGCGCGACGGGCGAGCGTATCGCAGGACACCATCCTTGACGAAAAGAAATGCGCACATCGTCTGTGTAAGATCGGCGTAACGGGTGACGGCGGCTTCAAGCGTGACATGGTAAGTGGCGGCAATGTCTGGCAGATGTGTAACCGTCGGCTTTCCCAGACCTGCTACCGATGCAACGAACAGCGGTTTGGGCATCAGAACGCCTGCAGCAAAGCGGTTAGCATGCATTTCTGCCTTGCGGGTCGGAGTGTCACGCCTTGTCTCCGCAAGGTCGCGATTGCGACACTGCCTGTCCACAGGCTGCCCACCGAGGAGAAAATGCCCGAGTTGATGTGCGATGGCAAAGCGGCGACGCTGTGCCGAGAGGCCTGGCGCACAAAGAATGGCCGCTTCTCCTTTCGCCATGTTGGTGATCAGCGCGCTCGCAAAAGCATCCGTTTCAAGATCACGGACCTCGGTGATGCCTGCGCGGTGGGCTATGGCCACGACGTCGATCGGCGCCCGCAGGTCGGGATGATATTTGAGTATCGTGGCGAGAAGCGTCTCCGCCGAACCACCGTTCGCGAGATCGTTCAGGAAGGCGTCGTTCGGCATTTGCGTGCTCGTATCGTAATCGGGCAGGATGCGCGATCCCCAAGATGGTTCTGGGATATGGTATCCCGGAATTCGGGAAAGAAGGCCTCCACGGCAGCCTGCAAATCAACCGGACCGGGGAGCAGATCAAAATGATCCAGCAACCTCTGCACCAGCCTGGCTCTGTATGGACCTATGCCCGGAAGCGTCTCCAAACCCTGGAATTGAGGATCAGCGAGGCTGTCGGCGAGATCGCCGAGCGTTCGATATCCAGCTTTCTTCAACTGCTCCCTTAGCCCGGAGGGCAAAACGGAGCGGGCAATCGATAGATCCCGATCGGTGGCCATCGGCGTCGTTGAGCGCAGGCGTGTCTGCGCAGCCTTCGCCCGACTCAACGTCCGGCGGATAAGTCGAAGTTGGCTGGATGTGAGCGCCAGCCTGCGCGCAATCTCGCGATAGGAAATGCCCGCAGCGCGCAGATCGCGTGCTTGTTCAAGGTTTAGATTAGCCTGTTCAGGCCGGCGCAACATGATGGCATATCCCGAGAAAATACGGGCCAAGCGTAACCGCGAAACGGATCGGCCGCTACCGCGCTTGATCGATGAGCGCGCGTCGGGTCAGCTTCGCTACCGTCGAGCCACTCGGGACACGACCGGAATATAGCAGATCAAGCGCGCTCCAAGCCACGCTGGATGGCGCGTGCTCCGAAGGAAACGGCCGTTATTCCACAATTGGAAAAGCAAATTTGGCCGTTTAGCGGTGGCAAAAGGTCGTTAATTCGCGGGTCCGCCCTGCGAAAAGGCTCTCAGCTTTTCAAGGTTACAATATGCAGTCCGCCGAGCTTTTGTGAAGGGTTGGATGCATTGTGCTTCTTGGGCTTTGCAGCCTTGGGCTTACGAACTTCGCGGTTCGATCTTTTCTGACTTTTGGCCATTTTGGCGCTCCTTCAAGAAGTAATTTGGTTTGCGGTTTCATCATGAACGGCAAGGAACAAGTGTGATCCGGAGCGGCCGAAGGGGTCGGTGTCCCAGGCAGTTGGAATCAGTGTCGTCCAAAACCGAACCAGAGAGATTCAGCATCCTCCAGCGCTTCAAACATATCTGCTTCCGCGTGAATCCGGTTCAGATGACCGCGCACCTTCTCGGGGTCGCCCGACCGCGGAAACGTCCGGTCGCCTGCCGCCGACCGCGCCAAGTCTCCTATCCAGCCCGGCCGGCCATGCTGGCCTATCAACCAGGTGCCGAATTGCTCAATCTGAATTGTCATATGTGGTCCCATCACGACTGTAGCGGGGGTCTTAATAGGCCTTGTCCAACTTATCGCTGGCGCACATCCGCGCCTCTTCCTCGTCCTCCAGCTGAAATTCCAGAGCTATCGCCGCGTCATCCGCGCTGAGCATATCCGGCTTTCCTGCTTCGCGCGCGACCGCCTCCTTGGCCTGAATGTCCCAAGCGGTGGCTGCCGCAAGCGCAATCGCCCGCACATTCTCAAGCGAGGCGGCGGCAGCAACCTGCCGATGATGCGCTGCGCGCTGCGTGCACATTGCTGAACTGTTGGGCATGACTGATCTACCGCCTCCTATCGGCGCGCGCGTTTCGGACCCACAGAGGAACCCAACGCCAGTCCCGGGGCGGAGGGCCATCAGAGGGTCGGGTCTGCTCCGCCGGCGGATCAGCTGGAGCCAATATGCCTCGCGCGGCATCTCGATCTCGGCGCAATGCGGCCTCCAGATCCTGGGGATCGACCTGGTGGTGTTCAATGGTGGCGCCGATTTGGATACGCACGGTGGTCGCTGTCCGTCGAAGGGCCGTACGGAACTGGCCTTCTATCGCCTCTTCATCCGTTTCGACCACATAGGTTCCAGCGGGCAGAAGCGCTTCGAAACCCGGTAGGTGGAAGGGCGCCGAAAATGTCATCGATTTGCGTGTTGTGCGGATGGTCATGACGGCGTCCCGTGGGCAGAGCGAGCGTGGGGCGGATTGTCGGACATCGCGCTATCTCCCGTATGCAGGCGGGAGCACGATAGTCTCTCTGTCACAACATGCCTGCGGCATGATCGGGGTGATGACGGGTTGTAACATGAAATGTCCGGGGGACCTGCATCTATTCGTCGGGTCCGCCCCATTCGGCCACCGCCGCTTCGGTGGTGATCAGCAGCCCGGCAATGGAGGCCGCGTCCTGCAAGGCCGTGCGGATAACCTTGGTGGGATCGATGACACCGGACTGGAAGAGGTTTTCATATTGCTCGCTCTGCGCGTTGAAGCCCATATTTTCGTCCCTTCCGTCCAGCAGTCGGCCGGCAACCACCCCACCGTCATATCCGGCATTCTCCGCAATCTGGCGGAGCGGCGCCTGGAGCGCCCAGCGGATGATGTCGATGCCACGCCGCTGGTCGTCATTGACAGGGGCAAGGCCATCCAGTGCCTTCGACCCATAAAGGAGGGCGGTGCCGCCGCCCGGCAAAATGCCTTCCTCCACCGCCGCGCGGGTCGCGTGCAGAGCATCTTCCACCCGATCCTTGCGTTCCTTGACCTCCAGCTCGGATGATCCGCCGACCTTGATGACGGCGACGCCACCGGCCAGCTTGGCAAGACGTTCCTGCAGCTTTTCCCGGTCATAGTCGCTCGTGGTGGTTTCGATCTGTGCCTGGAGTGCCATGGCGCGCGCCTGGATAGCATCCGGATTTCCGGCCCCATTCACGATTGTGCAGTCATCCTTGGTGATCGTCACGCGCTTGGCGGTGCCCAGCCTGTCCAGCGTGACATCCTCCAGCCTGATACCGAGATCCTCGGTGACGACAGTGCTTGCCGTCAATATGGCGATATCCTCCAGCATCGCCTTGCGGCGATCGCCAAAACCGGGCGCCTTGACCGCGGCGACCTTCAGACCCCCGCGCAGCTTGTTGACGACCAGTGTCGACAGCGCGTCCCCCTCGATATCCTCCGCAATGATGAGCAGCGACCGGTGCGCTTTCGCGATCGCTTCCAGAACGGGAAGCATCGCCTGCACATTGCCCATCTTCTTTTCGTGGATCAGGATGACAGGGTCTTCCAACTCGACCGCCATCTTCTCGCTGTTGGTGACGAAATAGGGCGACAGATAGCCGCGATCGAACTGCATGCCCTCGACCACATCCAGCTCGAAGTCGACGCTCGCCCCTTCCTCGATGGTGATCACGCCCTCCTTGCCGACCTTCTCCATCGCCTCGGCAATCCGGTTGCCGACGACCTCATCGCCATTGGCCGAAACGATGCCGACCTGGGCGATTTCCTGATTGTTCGATACGGGTTTGGACCGTGCCTTAAGTTCGGCAACGACGGCGGTGACGGCCAGGTCGATGCCGCGCTTGAGGTCCATCGGGTCGATGCCGGCTGATACCGACTTCATCCCTTCTCGAACGATCGCCTGGGCGAGGACAGTCGCGGTCGTGGTGCCGTCGCCGGCATGATCATGCGCTCTCGATGCTACAGCGCGGATCATCTGCGCGCCCATATTCTCGAACTTGTCCTTGAATTCCATTTCCTTGGCGACGGTAACCCCATCCTTGGTGATCCGGGGCGCCCCGAAGCTCCTGTCGATCAGGACATTGCGCCCCTTGGGGCCGAGCGTTACGCGCACGGCATTGGCGAGGATATCGACACCGCGCGCGATACCTTCACGGGCTGCGTGCGCGAATTTCACGTCTTTGGCTGTCATGGCTTGGGTCCGCCTTTCCTTGCGCTGGTCCGCGACCAAATTGTCGCTTTCACAAGCGGAAGCCAGCACTGCCAATTTGCGAACTGGCAGTCGCAAATCCGACTGTCCATGACCATGATATGCGCCCTGCCGGGATCAATAACAAGCTCATCCCCGCGCAGGAATTATGGACGCAGTTGAGGCGCTTCGTGACAGGCTGCGCATCCCGCAGCGCGCAGGCCTCGACGCTCTCGATCGTCAAGTGGACTGCCGCTCAGATTCTCATCAATCCGTTGAGAAAGGCGCCTATTTGTTTATCGGCTCAACAAACTTGTATTTCACCATATGTTGTTTCCTGCGCTCTTTGAGCTGCCATGGTTGTAGAATATTAATTTAAGCCTATATGGCACAGATCAAGAGCAAGGCAACGTAGGCGTTCTTGACTGAGAGACAATCGTGCTCCCGCTTACCAGGGAGTGGATCATGGATCTCAATCAACTTTATACCGAGCATCAGATTTCGCTCATGTGCGCTGCTGGCGCGGTCAGTGAGCGGGCGCGCCGTAAGCACTTGCTCGCAGCCGGCATTATCGGCGCTCAGATCTTCGACTTGCTCTCCTCGAAAAATGCGACTGCTTCGGTCGGTTGGCTGCCTTGGGCGGAACAGTTTGGCCAGACAGCAGCTCTGTTTGTTTCGGCATGACATCGGATGCAACCACACCCTCCCGCCCGCGAAGGCGAGCGTTCGTCAACCGGGAGACGCGGATCTCTCCTGACCAGGCGCGGCGGCAGGGTTTGATCACCCATCTTGCATTTGTCCTTCTCGGGCACGAGGAAGCAATCCGCTTCTTGAACACGCATAATTCGTCGATGGGCGCTCGGCCGCTCGATTTGGCAATCGCCGACCCGGCAGGATACTCGATTGTGGAAAATGCGGTGAGGCTCCTCGCTTGCCCCGCTACCGGCGGACGCCAGTAATCCAGCCAGTCAACGCTCATCGAGATCGGAGAGAAAATGACCGTTGCCTCTACAAACGAAACCGAACTCATGGCTCGCTATGGCATCACCAAAGTGCCGACATATCGCTACCATTATCGTGACTGGCGATACTCGACTTTGCACGATGCGCTTGCGCAAGCCAGGCGGGATGAAGCTGCGCGCCCAGAGTAAACAGAACGTCTCAGTCTCATCACCCGGCAGATCGCAGCCGGTGGCGCGACCGTTCCGATCACCTGGATTTGCATTTCCTTCCACCTGTGCTATCAACGCCTCGCTGAACGTCGCGTTTTGACGGATATCGGGCCGCTTCGGTTCGCCTTTGTCCCTATATTGCCTCTTTTAAGCCGGGATGCGCGAATGGTCGCGCGTTCGCAGGACATGCGACAAGGAGACCGAGCATGATCACCGGAACAGTCAAATTCTTCAACGCCGACAAGGGCTATGGCTTCATCGCTCCCGAGGACGGAGGCAATGACGCGTTCGTGCATATTTCCGCCGTTGAACGCGCAGGCATGCGCACCCTCGAAAAGGATCAGCGCGTCACCTATGATCTGGAGAAGGATCAGCGGGGCAAAACCTCGGCGGTCAACCTCCAGGCAGCGTAAAACTGTGGCGGGCAGGCTGGGAGGCCGCTCCTGCGGGCATTAGTTTGCCATGCGAGGCCTCACGGGAGGCGAAGCCGCCCGTGAACAGGATATGCGTGGGAACATACGGATTTCCACCGAAGCCAATATGCGAAGCATCCCCCTGGTCAGACGGATAGCGAGCACCAATCCGCTCGAAGTCAGACGCAGGGTCAACCAACGAACTTGAAATTGAATGCGGCAGCAGCCGCGAGGACTTAAGATGAATATTGTTACACAGATCAGCACACGTGCGATCATCCACATGCCTTTCGGCAAGGAGGGCAAAGACCTCTTCTCTCCCACTCGATCGACGACGCTCTCGACCAATGAATTGAAGCGGATCGTGGCAGCGATGATTGGCTGACCATCATGCGTCGGCGGCATCTCACGCTGTCGGCCTCTCTCCAGAATTAGGAACAGCAATGAGCCGAGAAGCAATCCGCCCCTTTTTGATTACAAAGGATGAGGATGGTAATTTCCGGCTCACTGTCCGTGAAACACGCTATAATTCGCAGGGTTATCCGCTTGTGACCTCCCACATGCAGGAGGAGACATTTAAGACGGCAACCGCTGTACGGAACTTTGCACGAGATGTGTTCAAGGCCGAACCCGGACAATATGCAACCAAGTAAACTGTTGCCGCCTCATAGAATTGGCCGCGCCTGGCGTCAGGAAATCTTCACCTTGGCATCGTGGCTATAAGTGGCGCTCCTAGCGCCTATGCGAGCAATATCACCACAGGAAAACAGCGCAATGTTATCCATGCCCGACGACGCCGTCGAATTGATCGGCGAGGCAGAACTTCCTGATGGAGGAAGGTTGCAACTATGGCGGCGCGGCGAGGATTATTCCATCAGGTTCGGGGATAATGAACTGATGGGCAATCAGGTCCGTCATTCAGAAGAAGCTCTTGCCACCCTTGCCTGTGGCCGCCTGCAGCATCGGGACAGCCGCATCCTTATCGGCGGATTGGGTATGGGCTTCACCCTGGGCGCGGCCTTGCGATCTTTGTCATCCACAGGCGCCATAACGGTCGCGGAACTCGTGCCGGAGATTGTGACGTGGGCGAACGGGCCTTTGTCGCATCTCTTCCATGATTATCTCTCGGATTCCCGCGTGATGGTTGAGATGGCCGACGTACATGATGTGATCGCCAGGGAGAGGTCGGAGTTCGATGCCATCCTGCTGGATGTCGACAACGGACCCGACGGGTTGATCCACCTGGCAAATGAACGCCTTTACTGCAATTGGGGGCTGCGCGCTGCCCACGCCGCGTTGAGGCCCAAGGGAATATTGGCCGTCTGGTCAGCTTACGCGGATGATGCCTTCGTTTCACGCCTTGAAAACGCGCATTTCGATGTTGAAGAGGTCAGCGTGGCAGCCCTCGTCGATGGCGAGGACGTGATCCATACAATCTGGCTGGCTTCGAAACAGGAATGTTGTGATTGACCCTCAATAGGAGGAGCTTTCAGAAAACGGAACGTCCGCAGCTGAGGACTCGAATTGACCGCCTCGACGGCCGGGATGGGTCGGAACCGAAGCCGCAATTTGTGATATTGCTTGATCCATCCTCCCCGGGAAGTCACCATCGTGGCAGCAAGAATTTTTCGCGCTTGGAATCGGAGCCGAACAGGATTTTGCGCCCGGTAAGCGGTACCGCATGAGCTGGCACGCAGATTCGGTATACACAACCATCAGGGCTGCTTAAGGTCACCCAGTTCATGCAATGCTTGCACCAGTTGGGCCAATCCAAACGGCTTGTTCAGTCGAGGCAGACCCGCGATGGGATCGGCTGCGCCCGTAGACCCGGCTTCAGCCGCGCGATGTGGAGAGCCCCGCGAGGAGCGGCGCGTAGGCGGCAAGCCTGCGCGATAAGAACTCAGTGAAAAGCTGTACGCGTTTCGTCTTGCGTGTCTCTCCGTGTGTGAGAAGCCAGACCGGCCCATACAAGTGTAGATCAGTGCCAGGCACCCTTCGTAGCAGAGGATCGGGATCTCCGACGAAGCATGGCAGAGTCGTGATGCCGATACCGTGCCGCACCGCCGCAATCTGCGCTTCAAAATCCGTGGTTCGGAACGGAGCGCCCGTGGTGTGGGCCTCTCCTTCGCGGGTCCAGTCAGGCACTCCGTGCCCACTTATGGCGATCCACTTGGAATCCGGTGGGCGGGCATCCCACTTGGCGAGCCGATCGGAGGACATGTAGAAGCCGCCAAACAACGGCGGCCCCTTCAGTCCGTGAAGGTTGAGTGGCAGCGTTTCGCGGTCGTAGACGACCCGGATCGCCACGTCTGCCTCTCGGTTGGTCAAGTTCGCCAGTTCGCCGGACGACAATATCTCCATTTCGATGCCCGGATGCAGCCGCACGAATTCCGCGAAGTCTGGCATGAGAAGATGCCCAGCCAAGGGCGGCGGCAACGTCACCCGCAGAAGCCCCTGGACACTCTGGTCGCGGCCGAAGACGCGGGTCTCCAGTTGGTGCGATGACGCTTCCATCTGATTTGCCAGCTCGAGAACCTCCTCGCCCGCAGAGGTTAGGCGATAGCCTGAAGGCAGCTTCTCAAACATCTGAACCCTGAGGCGTTTCTCGAGTTGCGCAATGCGCCGTAGCACCGTCGCATGATTCACCCCGAGGTTTTTGGCGGCAGCTCGCACAGAACCTCCCCGTGCCACCGCAAGAAAATAGCGAACGTCATCCCAGTCAATCATGGTGCAATCCGGCACCGCACGGTGCGCCTTCTAAACCCGCCTATTAGCACCGTATAGCAACAATGGAGGCGATAACAGCGTTAGTCGAGCAACTACGGCCCGGTTTGTATGGGTATCGGCTCATGAAAGCAGTCGGCGTCGTGCAGCAGTGGATCGCTTTTGCACCATGGTTGTGCGCGTTTGCTCACTCAGTGCCTGACCCTGGAGTGCCTATGTAGAGGTTCTCGGGAACGTCCCCGAACGACCAAAGGCGGAGCCTTGGGGAGAGTCTTGGGAAAGCTCGCAGATAAGCCTTTCCCGGCTGTCGCTCAACTCCATTGAAGGAAGCATGACATGACCAGACTGAATGGAAAGACCGCAGTGATTACCGGCGGCGCCACCGGAATCGGCCTTGCCGCCGCGAAGCGGTTCGTCGAGGAGGGCGCCTTTGTTTTCATATTCGGGCGTCGACAGGAGGCCCTCGACGCCGCCTTGGCGGTTCTGGGCCCCAATGCCCGTGCAGTGAAGGGCTCGGTTTCCGATGAAGCTGACCTTGATCGGCTATACGCCGGGGTGAAGGGCGAGCGCGGGGCTCTTGATATCGTCTTTGCCAATGCCGGGGCGGGAGGTCCGCTTAAGCTAGGCGAGATTACTGCCGAACACATCGATGAAACCTTCGACACCAACGTGAAGGGTACGATTTTCACGATCCAGAAGGCGTTGCCGCTGATGGGCGAGGGCGGTTCGATCATCCTCACCGGATCGAGCGCCGGCACCACGGGTGCCCCGGGGTTCACCGCCTATAGCGCGAGCAAGGCGGCGGTGCGCAACCTCGCGCGGACCTGGGCGGAGGACCTGAAGGGCACGGGTATCCGAGTGAACGTGCTGTCGCCTGGGCCGACGGCGACCGAGCTCGCGAAGGCAGCGCTCGGCGAGGAAGGCCAGAAGGCTTACGGCTCGATGACTGCGCTCCAGCGCATGGCAGAGCCCTCGGAGCTAGGGGCCGCCGCTGCCTTTCTCGCATCATCGGACAGCAGCTTCATGACCGCCAGCGAGGTCGCCGTCGACGGCGGTCTGGCACAGCTCTGACGCGTTGCGCCCGGTCGGTCCGACCCGCTTTTCCCGGCCGGGCGCTTCGGTTGATTATTCCATAGTCACTCAGCTGGGAGCCTCGCGAAGGCCTCCTTCAAGGAGATATTTATGAGCTACGCAATCGTCGGTTTTGGGAACATCGGCCAGGCCCTGGCCAAGGCGTTCGCCCGCAAGGGCATCGAAGTTTCCGTTGCATCCACGCGCGCTCCTGCGAGCTTTGCATCCGCTGCCGCCGCAATCGGACCCAAGGTAATTGCAACAACGCTGGCGGAAGCGGTCAAGGCGGACATCATCTTCCTGGCGGTACGTTTCGAGTCTATTCCGGAAGTCGCGAAGGCGCTTCCCACCTGGCAGGGGAAGACGATCATCGATGTCAGCAACGCCTACGGCGTGCCGCCCGAGGATCTTGGAGGCCAGCCTTCTTCGAAGTTCGTAGAGCAGACCTTCCCCCATGCAAGACTTGTTAAGGGCTTCAATCATTTGATCGCTGCCACGCTTGGGCAAGACCCGGCCGTAAAGGGCGGCAAGAGAGTGGTGTTCCTGGCGAGCGACGATGAAGACGCTGCAACGGAGATCAGCGCTCTTGCGGAAAAGCTTGGCTTCTCGCCGGTCAAACTAGGCGGACTGTCCGAAGGGGGACTACTCGTGCAGGCTCGCGGAAATAGCTGGGGTCGGCTGATCTTTAAGGACTTGGTTCAGTTCAACTGAGTAACATGATTTCCCCAAGGGCCAAGGAACCCGAACGCATCGCGCGGTCCGCGTGCTAGTCGCATCTTTTTCCGACTTGGCAAGACCCCATCGCGGGTTTTGAACCGATGGGATAGATGGCTCCTTCAGCGGCATCTTATGATGCCAGACCACCGCGACATTGCGCTGGAGAGGGAGGAGCAGGTGATCGACGTTCACATTCTTGCGATCGACCTCGCAAAGCGCAGTTTTGTGCGACCGTGCCGGGAGGGGCGGTCGCACAAAGCCTACGGGTCATCTCTCCAGTCCGATTGACGGGTTGATAAGATATTTCTGACCGGTACTTCGAGCAGCGATCCGCTTGAGGTTTTCCGGATCGAGAAGTTCGCTCAACGACAGTTCGCCAGCGAAGTCGCAAGCGAACGTGGTGAGCATGTCCCTGGATATCCGTTCCCGCAAAGAAACGCTCCGCTCCGGCGCCATTTGCGGAAGTTGGTCGAAGATCAGCCACGAACCGGCACTCCAGGTCATTCCGTAAGCCCAAAGGTTGAGCTCGGTCGGACGCGAATCCATTCCGCCATAGAAATAGATTTGCTTGCGGACCTTCGAACCGTAGCGGCTGTATCCGTGCAGGCTAGCCAACGCGTTGCGTTCCATAGCCGCGAGTATCTGGCTTGCCAGGCTTCCGCCGCTTACGGCGTCAAATGCGAGCGTCGCACCGGTTTCTGCGATCAGCGCGCTTAGTTCTGCGACGAAGTCGGGAGAGGAGCTGTCGCAGACATGGCGTGCACCCTGTTGTCTCAGCATTTGGGCCTGTTCCGGTCGTCGCACCACGTTAACGAGACCGACGCCGTCCTCGAGGCAGATGCGGTTCAGCATCTGACCTAGGGATGACGCTGCGGCCGTATGAACGAGCGCCGTGTGTCCCTCGTCGCGCATAGTTTCGAGCATGGCCAATGCGGTCAGCGGATTGATTAGAACCGCTGCTCCAGATGTGACCGGCACACCATCAGGGAGGGGCAGAGCGTCGGAAATCGGCACTTTGCGGTATTGCGTCAGCATCCCTCCGCCCATGACCGCCACGTTTTTTCCAACGAGGTGTTTCTGCGCCTGACCTGCCTCAACGACGACGCCCGAGCCCTCGTTTCCGACGGAAAGAGACTTGCCCACGCGGGTTGCAAGCCCTGCCATCCGCTCCGGCGCTATTGTCGCGCTCAGCGTGCGCTGTACGCCGTGTCCGATCGCGACCGTTGACGAAAGATCGGCTGGCCCAAGGAGTAAGCTGATGTCGGCTGGATGCAGCGGAGCCGCCGCCATCTCGACGATGATCTCGTCCGGAGCGGGACGCTCGATTTCAGACGTCTCGAGCGATAGCTGCAGATGTCCGTCCTGGCGCACCTCGGTGCGCAGGCCGGTGGTTTGGTGAATTCGGTCCGACATGATCTGCTCCTGAGGGTGAGCCAAGCGACGTAGCGGCCGGGCTCGCACCTATAGTGTGGCCGCTCAACGCAGCACCGTAGTAAAGTCGCCGTCAGCTAAGCCAACGCTACTCCGCTAGTAACTCGCCCGTGAAGAATACTCTCGGGTCCCAATGCTCGAAGCCGCTGTCGGGGACCGCAGGCATCTCTCGCTGCGACATCCAGTCGGCCGCTTCGACGCAGGTAGGATGCCAGAGACGATCGTCCGCCACCGTCATCTCGACGATCCGCCGGAACGCGTCGCGGCGCTCAAGGCTATCCAGCGGTGTTGTCACATGGCAAGTCGATGACTGAATGTCCCCGCTTTCAGCCAAACTATCCAGCATCCTCCTGTGGGCATCGACGAACGTGTCGCTGTCAGTAGCGCCCCTTGCCGCGGGATCGCGAAATTGACGAAACGCCTTTGCGTAATAGCTCACGTCGGAGCATTCCGGTCGGGTTGGCAAGACCACTAAGCTGTTTCGAACGCCATAACCGCCACGTACCGGCGAAATATAGAGATATTCCAGTTCGGCCATCAGCGCCTCTGTCGCCGCAGAGGCGACTCCGCCGGGGGGACGAAATCCCCGCGGCCGCACGCCTATCGCCGCAAACCGCTCATGCGCGTGTCTTAGGGCGGCGAGCTGCCGGTCCTCGGGCAAAGTGAACCAGCGTTCGTGTCTATAACCGTGGCTACCGATCTCGTGGCCGGCATCGACAATCGAACGCACCGCGTCGGGGTAGTGATCGGCATTCCAGGCTTCGAGAAAGAAAGTAGCCCGCAAGCCATATTCTGCCATCGTGCCTAAAAGAAAGGGCAGCGTCTCATACACTGACTTGTGGCGGCCGACAGGCTCTTCCGGAGGCCATACGCCGTTTTCAAGATCGGCGGCCTCACCCATGTTGTCGAAGGAAAAGAGAACCGCCCCTTTCTTTCCATCTGGACCCCAGATCATCGCAAAATCTCCCCTTTACAGATCATTAGTCACACCTTGAGGTACGCTCCGCCAACGCACAGCCATCACGCCCGCGAAGGAAACGGCTTTCCGCGCTGCAGTGCGGCTCGCCCGGCAAGACCGGATTTGCAGCGACTTGTCGTCGATCGAGCCAAGTCTTATGGATTTATCGCATCGCTGTCACGTATTATTTAATATATTAAATTAATAATGGAGAGGAACCCGGCGAAGGGTGATAAATCCCGGGCAGTTCGGCCCGGCGAGGGAGAAAAAGGCGCTGAGGGCTTGTGCGGATCGACAAGCGGAAACAAGTAGCAGCCGTTTGGTGAGGTCTTTCACGCGCTTATGCCGCAGTGTAGCCGCCGTCCACAGGTATCGCCGTGCCGGTGACGTAGCTGGACGCGTCGGATAACAGCCAGGCGGCGATCTCGCTCACCTCGACAGGTTGGGCCACGCGCCCGATTGGGTGCGCGGCCTCGATCGCCTCGATCTGAGCAACCGTCTGGGGGTCGTTCCGCCCTGCGCGGAACATATCGGTTTCGATCGCTCCCGGCAGGATCGCGTTCACGCGGATGCCACGTCCGCTATATTCGATGGCGGCGGAGCGGGTGATCCCGATTACGGCATGCTTCGACGCGGTATAGGCGCCGTTTAGCGCGACCGCGATCTGGCCGAGTACTGATGACGTGTTGACAATCGCGCCGCCGCCCGTCTGTAGCATTGCGTTGATTTCGTGCTTCACGCACAGGAACGTCCCGTCGGTGTTGATCGCATTCACTCGGCGCCATTCGGCTAGGTCGATTTCATGCAGCTGGGAACTTTTTTGGATGACGCCAGCATTGTTGAACGCGCCGTCGAGCCTACCTTGCACATTAAGCGCTAAGTCGACAAACGCCTTAACCTGCGCTTCATCGCTGATGTCCGCCTGCATATACTTCACTTTGCCGCCTCCGCGGGCGATCGCAGCGGCGGTCGCTTCGACTGCTGGTAACCGATCGACGGCTACTACATAGGCACCCAGTTCGGCGAAACGCACCGCCGAGGCACGACCGATACCCGAAGCTGCTCCGGTGACGATTATGACCTTGTCTTGCAGCATATCGCTTCTCCCAATGGTCGCGAAATCAACCAACCGCGTTTGTCACAGCATTTTGCCGCGTACGCTTGCCGACAGACGCGTCTCTACATCTATTCGGGCCGCATCGGTTATTCCCCGCTTTCACAACTTCGGGAGCGGAGGTGGAGCAGCGGTTTTGTCGTTGTTCGAGTGCGCGGTTCTTGAACCTCGAGGCACAGGTGCCGCTTAAACCGCATCAGGTCGCGGTGCGCAGCCGGCCTCGAAACGCGCAAGCCTGGATTTACGCGGGATCGTAGGCCCGCGCCAGCGCCTGAGTGTCGATATACTCCCGGATTTTTGTAACCTTGCCATCCCGAACGGTCATCGCGAAAACAAAATGGTCCTCGAACGGCTTATTCGTGGATTTCATTTTTCCATGGGCTACCCCGATAACCATCACCCGGTCACCCTGCGCAACAAATTCGCGTATGTCGGTGGACGTAATTTCAATTTTGTCGTTATGCGCGGTAAGCAAGTCCATTACGCCCTTATGCCCCCGCCACGTGCCAGCGAGAGGCCAGTCGGTACCGGGAAAAATCCATTCTATATCTTCGGCCGCCACCGCCAGCAGACCGTTCAGATCGCCGCGGCCACCTGCTGCCCAGAACTCCTTCACAATGTCGACATTGTCTTGAGCGCTCATTGAAAATCCTTCCACGTACGAACCGTTAAATGCGTCCTAAACGCCGGACTGGAACCAACTAAGCTTGCGGGTCGAGGGGGTCAATCAAATTTTCTAATATAATAAGTATATATGGCGGACTTCCGTGCCGCACTCTATTCCCGATCAAGTAAGCGCATCTGGCCTCACGACTCAACGGATTGAGCGACTGAGTCGCCAATGACGCAGCGCGCGCGCCACGTCCCAAAAACGAGGGCCAGGTTTTCCGCAGAAGCTGTGGAAGCCGATGTCGTGAGCAAGCCAATTTTCTCGGCGGCGGCGAGCGTGACGGTCAATTGCGTAGGACAGTCAAAAGGCAATCGCTGCCACCGGCTCGCCCTTTCATCGACCGCGATCAGTTCACTGAGGTCGCAACTTGCGGCAGCGAGCTTCATTTGGTCATGCGCCAACCTGCATGGGTGACCGGGCATAGGTGTCGCGCAGGCGCTTCTTGTCGACCTTACCGGTCGCGGTGAGCGGCACCTCTGCGACAAGGATCGTCTCAGGCAACCACCATCGGGTGATCCGCTCCGAAAGGAAGGTCCGCACCCCCTCGGGCGTGACGGTGGCGCCGGGATGCGGTTCGACGACGAGAAGGGGGCGCTCCTCCCACTTCGGGTCGTAAACGCCGATCACACCGGCCACGCGCACGCCGGGACAGGCCACCGCAGCATTTTCGATGTCGATCGAGCTGATCCATTCGCCGCCTGATTTGATGACGTCCTTGGCGCGATCGGTGATCCGCATGAAACCGAGTCGATCAAGCGTGGCAATATCCCCGGTGTCGAACCAGCCATCGGCATCGGCACCGGGTGCGTCGCTTTTGAAGTAGCTATCGATCACCCACGGGCCGCGCACCAAGAGCCGGCCCGCGCTTTCGCCGTCGCGCGGCAATTCCACACCCTCATCGTCGACGATCTTGAGCTGGATGCCGAACTGCAGCCGGCCCTGCCGAGTCCATAGGACCTCGTCGAGCTGATCCTCCCCCATCGCAGCGAGCTGCGGGGTCGGCGTTGAAAGCACGCCGATCGGGCTGGTTTCGGTCATGCCCCAGATCTGGCGAACGCTGACGCCATGCTTGCGTTTGAACGTTTCGGCCATGGCGTGCGGGACGGCCGATCCGCCGATGACGACGCGATTGAGCATCGCCGTGGATTGTCCGGTCTGTTCGAGGAAGGCGAGGTACATCGTCCATATCGTCGGCACGCCCCCGCTGAAAGTCACGCTTTCGTTGACGATCAGTTCGTGGAGGCTCGGTCCGTCCATCTTGTCGCAGGGCAGCACGAGCTTGCAGCCATTTATTGCGACCGCGTAGGGAAGACCCCAGGCGGTGCAATGATACAACGATGCGCACGGCATGACGCAATCAAAGGCGGATAGGGCCAGAGCGCCGCTCAATCCCCCCGCCATGCCATGCAGAACGATCGACCTATGCGAATAGAGCACGCCCTTGGGATCGCCCGTGGTTCCCGAGGTGTAGCAGAGGACGGCGCCGCTGTTCTCGTCAAATGCGGGCCAGTTATACTTGGTTGAATATCCGGCTATCAGGACCTCATAGCTTTCGGCGTCGACCTCGCCCGGATCGAGCCGCTCGGCATCGGACAGCATGACAAATCGGCGAACGGCAGGCAGTCGGGTGCGGAATTTCTCGATCAGCGGCAGGAAGTTGCGTTCGAAGAACAGGATGCTGCTGCCTGCGTGATTGATCGTATAGAGGATCTGATCCTCGCTCAGGCGCGGGTTCGCGGTATGGAGCACCGCCCCGATGCCGGGCGCGGCGTAGAGAAGCTCGAAATGGCGATGAGTGTTCCAGGCCAGTGAAGTGACCCGATCGCCTGGACCGATACCCAGCGCTTCCAGCATATGGGCCGCTTGCGCGACACGCGCCGCGCAAGCGGCATAATCGTAGCGCCAGATCGGCTCGTCAACGAGCCGCGAGACAATCTCTTGATCGCCATGCGCCGCAACCGCATGGGACAGGATATCGCTGATCATCAGCGGCCGATCCTGCATCAACCCTCGCATCATATATTCCCCGGCCAATTCTATCTGAATTTTTTTAATAGCATTGAAATATGCGAGTCAACGGCTGGAATGGCATAACGGCAAATTATCGCTTCACACGTCTGGATAATCGACCTTATCCACAGGCGGGGAACTTGGGTCACTCCCGCCCTCGACTCAATTCCCTATTGTTTTTCTAATATCATCGAAATATAAGGTAAAGCAGCCGATCCGGTAAGATGGCAAGTCGTGCGAATGGCCGGTTCGTAACTGCAAGTGATAAGGGCCGACTCGCTGCGGAGGCGGGACGATCCATGTTGATTTTCGATTAGGAGAGGCGTTTTGGCAGATATGACAGCATCCCCGACGCTTCCGTCGCGTGAGAGGGCAGCGCAGCGGCGGCTGCGGCAGGCAAGGATCGACGTCGTGCAATATTTCCACAACGCCTTCCGAGTTGCCGACATGGAACGCACCCGGCATTTTTACGAGGACATAATCGGCGTCCCGCTTGTCGGATGCGAAGTTGTGGAGGTCGATCCTATCGACGGTTCGGAATCACATTATATCCATACCTTCTTCGAACTCGCCGATGGCAGCCATCTGGCGTTCTTCCAGGTCCACAACGACAAATATCCTTATTATGAGCGCAAACACAGCTATATGGACCATTGCGCCTGCACCGTCCGGGACGAAGTGACCTTCTGGGAAACCCTTGATCGGGTGAAGGCCGAGAATATTCCTTTCGTTCTTGTCGAACATCCCACCTGCCTATCGGCCTACATTACCGAACCCGATGGTGGCTGGTTCGAGATCGCAAGGCCTGCGGACATTTGCATTGACGCGCTGGAGGATGACAACCCCCATGAGGTTCTCGCCAATTGGCTCGCCGAGCATGGTGACAAGCAGAGGGTTGTGGCTTGGGGAGAATCGGAATGACCGCGCACACCGAAGAGTTCGACGTTGGCCATATCCCGGTCTACCGCTACACCAGCAGTGCCGTCACGGCCGATTATGCCCTGATCCTGTTGCCGGGCATCGGCGGATATGGCGGATACTATCCCGGCTTTTGCGCGATGCACGTCGAAAAGGGCCTCGAAATCTGGGCGATGGACCCTCCAGGCCACGGTCGCTCCGCGCTGCCGCGCGGCCAGTTCACCCAAGAAGCTTACATCGAGGATGTGCTCACCTTGGCCGAGCACATCACGCGTACCACCGGCCTGCCGGTGTTCACGCTGGGCTCAAGCCTCGGTAGTGGCCCCGCCTTCCTCGCGCTCGAGCAGAGCCCGCATCTGGTTGGTGGCGTCGGCATGGGCATCGCTATCCCCGCCGCCGGCTGGATGGCCGATGCGCGCGCGGCACTCGCTAGCGAGGGCGTGGCGCAGATGCTCGATGTGTTTGGCAACGCGATCCAGTTCAATATCTTCCGGTTTCTCGACCTTGATAAGAACTATGGCGACCCCGAGCGGGTGAAGAAGATCTACGAGGATCCGAACGTCTGCTGGCATTATGATCTTGCGAGCTGGCGTTCCTATCTGACCTACGATCCGCCCGTGCCGCCCGAGAAGAACAGCAAGCCCTACCTGATGATCGTCGGCGGCGCTGATCCGCTGTTCCCCGCCGATCAGGTCAGGGATGTGTTCGCGCGGCTCGGCGGACCCACCACCCTCGATCTCGTCGAAGGCGCGCCTCATCAGGTCATGTTCGACCGGCCTGACTATTTCTCCGCGACAACCGACAGTTGGATTCGGTCCCAACTCGCCACCGCGAGCGCAACGACGCCCGCTGCTGCCTGAGCGCAGGCATTTGATGTATTGTGGGAGCTTAGTTTGGAGGCTCGGCCTTCGACGGGAGAGTTATGCGACTGGTAAGATTCAAATATGAGGGCCGTGTCGGGCAGGGGCTCGTCGACGGAAGGCATGTCGTGGTTGTGGGGGGCTGGTCCGGCCTGTCGCCCGAGGAGGTCCGGTTCGATCTGGCGACCTGGGATCGTGCGACGCTGGAGAGCGCTCTGGGAGGAGCGCGCGAGGAGATTGCGCTGGAGGCAGTGACTTTGCTTGCGCCTGTCGCGTCGACCGCCAAGGTGATTTGCCTGGGGGTGAACTACCGTGATCATGCGCAGGAGGTGAACCAGGAGGCAGGGGACTGTCCGCCATTGTTCGCGAAATATCCCGATACGTTGATCGGCCATGAACAGGCAATCATCCGGCCGCGCGTCTCGGACACCTTCGATTTCGAAGGCGAAATCGCCATCGTGATCGGCAAGCCGGGCCGCCACATCCTGCGCGAAAGCGCGATGGATCATGTGCTCGGCTACAGCTGTCTGATGGATGGAAGCGTTCGCGAATATCAGTCGCACTCTCCCACTGCCGGCAAGAATTTTTACCGGTCGAGCGCGATGGGGCCGTGGATCGTGACGGCGGACGAGGTCGCAGACGCCTCGGCGATCGAGTTGGTGACGCGCCTCAACGGCGAGATCGTCCAGTCGGCAACGTCACGGGACATGATCTTCGATATTCCGACAGCCATCGCCTATGTTTCCCGATGGACACCGCTGCGCAGTGGCGACGTCATCAGCATGGGAACACCGGCAGGCGTCGGCTGGGCGCGCACGCCACCTTTGTGGATGAAGCCTGGTGACACGGTCGAGGTTTCGCTCTCCGGGATCGGAACATTGCAAAACCGTGTCAGCGATGAAGAAAATGAGGGGGAGGGGTAGATGGTCGCAGCTGAAGCATATATAGGAGCGGCGCTTGCCACCAATGCGATCTGGACCCTGCTTGATCAGCGCCGTTATGACGACATCCTGACTTATTTGACACCTGATTGCGCCTGGGAACGGATGGAAGGCTGGCGACACGGGCACGATGAAGTGCGCGCCTCCTTCGATGCACGACCATCTGATCTTTTCACCCGGCACGTCGTTTCCAACCTGACCGTCGAACTGGTGGACGAGGGCAAGCTGAAGGGCCGCTGTTATGTGGTCTGCTATGCTGCCAGGACCGATGACCATGAAGCGATTCACCTCAGTGGCCACCCCATGATCATTGCCGACGCCGATCTGCAGTTTGTTCAGGTGGAACAACGCGTCTTCATCTCGAAGATCAGTGTCCACCAGACTTTCGCCATCCGGGAACTGATCAAGTAACGAACCTCGCACAGTAGTGAGTCTGCTAAGCTTCCCCCCTTGTGCCATCGGGCTTTGACGTCACAACGAGGGTCCATCGGGTGGATCAATGGCTGGGATAATGCCGTCACGGGAAGCTTCTCCTCATCCCTCAACCCCCAGCGAATCGGGGCAATGATCCGCCGGACGAGAGCCTAGCGGCTGTATATCGTGAAGGCCGGCGCGTCATGGCGGTGGATGCCGAACGATCTGCCGCCTTGGGCGGGCGGTGTACCAGCAGACGCAACGCTGGCTGGCGGGCTGCTTTAAGGCACTGGTGGACGATTTGCGCGCGGTGCTGTGCCTGGCGGCGGGGCCACCGGCCGAGCCCACCGCTGCAATCATTGACAGCCGGACGCTGCGATCGACGCCCGAGAACCCGTCAGGGCCGGGGCAAGCGTATCTCACGCATTGCGCGAAGCCTTTCCCACCGTCAGCTTTCCTACACAACCGCATTTTGGCGATTTAAATGTCGACGTCCTCCTTTGGCACCTTCGAACGTGCCTTGCGCAAGGATCGTCAAACGACTTATCAAGGGCATTAGAATTGCACTGCAACTATCACCGGACGATCAGCATGACCGAGAGCGACAAGAGTGGGCGACGTGGCCGTCCGGCGAAACTTACCAATCAGCAGATCCTGGATGCGGCCTGCGCCATCGGATTGCCAGACCTCACCCTTGGCGGGGTTGCCAAGATGCTGGGCGTCTCCGTCGCGGCGCTTTATCATTATTTCAAGGATCGGGACGAGCTCGCCGAGTTCGTCGCAAACGCCATTATCGTAGACTATCCGCTGCCCCCCGACGGCACAGGGGATTGGTTTCATTGGGCTCATACTTTCGCCCACACGCAGCGGGCCATCTATGAGCGGTTTCCTGGCCTCGCACAAGTGGCTGTTCAGCGAACGATCAATGCTGCCGTTCCACGGCTGGAGCAGTCGGTGCGGCTGGCCCTAAAATCCGGTTTCGATGAAAAGACGGCTTGGTGGGCAACGCGGGCAGTTCAGGAATTCGTCTTCTCCTGGTATCATAGGGTAGAAATCCGCGAAGCGCTCGCAGTTCGCACCGGAGAAGACTATCAAACGTCGCTCCGCCGTGTCGTGAAGGCATTTCCTCCAGAGGACGTGCCATTGATGCGGTCTATCACGGCGAAGAGCCATAAATCGTCGGAAGACGAAAGGTTCGAGTTTAATTTGCGTGCGCTTCTCGCTGGTATAGCGGCAATGCGAACGGCCAGTCCGGCCACCATGTCGATCGAGAGCGGCGTGGCCCGCACTCGGGCAGCGAAAAAGCGGGTTTCTAGCAAGTAGTCCCGCGCTCCAAGGCGAGCCTCTTTTTGTTGGCGGTGGGAGCGTCAAGACTCCATCGCGACCGCCGCGTATCGCGAGGCACGCCGCTCTGGCCAGATGCGCCCGCGGCGTGCGCGTGCACCTGCGCGGACGTCCTCACTTGAATTGTGGCCGGCCCTTGCTGCATCGCACAGCCCCAACCACTGCTGTCCTAAACCGCTTGACGTTTATTTTCGATGCTATTAGATAATAGCCATAGAAAATAAGATCAGCTCGTAATGCGATGTTCTGAATCAATTTCGGGGCGCGCTTCGGGCGCTAGCCTGAGGGTGGGGCGCCAATTGAGTTGTTAGAAAAAATAGAGTCCAATAGAGGAGGGGATTATGAAGCGTGCATTGGCCGTTTTCCGGGCGAGTTCGGCGGCGTGGGTTTTCGTGACGCCAGCATTCGCTCAGTCGGCTCCGCCGGCCCCGGTGGTTCAGCAGGCGCCGGATACGGCAGATCTGGACGAGCGGCAGATCGGCGATATCATCGTTACTGCGCAAAAACGCAGCGAGCGCATCAATGACGTGCCACTCTCCATCACGGCGGCAACTGGCGAGACTCTGGCGAAGGCCGGCGTGGTCGCGCCGGAAGATCTCGTCAAGGTGGTGCCGGGCTTTTCGTACGCGCGGACTTTATTCGGCGCCCCGTCATTCATCATACGCGGTGTTGGCGTAACCGACAGTTCGCTGAGCCTCACCCCGGCGGTAAGCGCCTATGTCGATCAAGTGCCGCTGCCATATCTCGTGGAAGCATCGGGGGCCGCTTTCGATCTGGAGCGCGTCGAGGTGCTGAAGGGCCCGCAGGGCACGCTCTTTGGACAGAACTCCACTGGCGGCGCTGTCAACTTCGTTGCGGCAAAGCCGACCAATGATTTCCAGGCCGGCGGCAGCTTCACCTATGGGCGCTTCAATCAGGCCGATATCGAAGCCTTTATCAGCGGGCCGATCAGCAGCACCCTGAACGGACGCCTAGCGATGCGGCACGAGTCACGCGACGGCTGGCAGGTCAGCCAGACCCGACCGGGCGAGCGCCTCGGGGTCCGGGATTTCACCCAGGCCCGCGCGCTGCTGGATTGGAAGCCGAGCGACCGCCTGAATTTCGAGCTTAACCTCAACGGCTGGCGTGACAGGAGCGAGACGCAGGCATTCCAGTTTCAATCGCTGTCGCCACAGCTTCCTGCTGCGGCAGGGGGCGCCACCGAGTATGTAAATGCGATTTCGCCTATTTACACGCAGCCGGCACCGAGAAATCCGCGCTTGGCGGACTGGGGTGTCGAGCTTGCGCCCGGTTTGCCTGCTTTTTATCAGCAGGGCGCTCCTGGTTCAGACCTGCACAAGAAAAACAGTTTTGTGCAGATTTCGCTGAAGGGCGAAGCTCAGCTTTCGGACGCGGTAACCCTGACGTCGATCTCGGCATATTCGCACTACAAGCAGTCTGCCCCTTTTGACCTCGATGCGACCAGATTCTGGCAGGGCAATTTCCGCATCAGCGGTGACATCGAAAATGTCTTCCAGGAGCTGCGCCTGGCGGGCGACATAAAGCAACTCAAGTGGATGGTGGGAGGCAATTACTCCCATGACTCGGTAGATGAAAACCAACTATATCAGCTTGCTGGCAGCAATTCCAGTATAGCGGGCTTCCGTTTTGCCAATGCGCAGAGCGACTTTTTGCACCGGGTCAAGACCGTTTCGGCTTTTGGTGACGTGCAATACGAGATTCTGCCTGATCTGACCGCGCAGGGTTCGGTACGCTATACCAATTACAAGGATAATTTCCGCGGCTGCTTGCGAGACGCGGTAGGCAGCCAGTGGTCGGCCGCTCTGCAGAATTTCGCAAACAACATTTTGGGAGCCAGTCCTCCAGTTTCCTTCGCGCCAGGTGGATGCCTGAGTTTGCATCTGGAGAGCGCACCGGGTGTCGCCCCGCCAAGCTTCTCGGCGCCGCAACCAGTGGTTAGGTCGCTCCAGGAAGACAATATTTCGTGGCGCGCGGGCCTGAGCTGGAAAATCTCAGCGAACAACATGCTCTACGCCAACGTCACCCGTGGCTACAAATCCGGCGGCTTCCCTGGGGTGGTGGCCCTCGTGGACAGCCAGTTCGATCCTATCGGGCAGGAGTCGGTGCTTGCCTATGAAGCTGGCTTCAAGCTTTCTCTCGCGGAACGGGTGATCAACCTCAACGGTGCAGGATTTTATTACGACTATATCGGAAAGCAGCTGATCAGCTACGTGCCCAACCCAGCGCTTGGTCCGTCACTCGCGCTGGTGGCAATCCCGAAGTCGCGCATTCAAGGTTTTGAGCTCGAGACGACAATCCGTCCCACACAGGAGCTCACTATCAGCGCGGCAGCGACCTATATCGATTCCAGGGTGGTGTCCTCGTTCAACGCCTTTACACCTCTCGGTGCTCCGAAGAATATTCGTGGAGAGCAGTTGCCCAACACCCCGAAGTGGCAGCTTCAGGGCGGTGTGGATTATGTCGCGCCGATGTCATCGGCGATCGACCTCCATCTGGGCGGCAGCGCCCGCTATCAAAGCTCGACAAATGCGACGTTCGGCGAAGAGTCATCGTTCCTGATCCGGGGTTATACGATCGTGGACGCCTTTGCCGGAATCGAGAGTTCCAATGGGAAATGGACCGCGCAAGTCTGGGGCCGAAACCTGTTCAACAAATATTATCTGACCTCGATTCTTCAAGGCGGCGATACGATTGGCCGGACGACCGGAATGGGCGCGACCTACGGAATTACTGTGAACTTTAAATACTGAACCTCCCGTGCCGGCGCGGTTTCATCGAGAAGGAGATCGCGCGGAACCGCTCAGGCGAACCCTGAACTGATAGGAGCTGATAAGTTATGAGCAGCAGTAAAACGGAACTTGCGCGGAAGTTCATCGAACTTATGGCGACCGGCAAGGATTACGATGTTTGGGGTCCGATGCTCAAGGAGGATGCCGAATTTCTGACGCCCTTTCACCCCTCCGGTTTTCCGAAAAGAACCACGGGACGATTTGAATGGGTGAATTCCGCGAGGAAAAACTTCTCGGTCATCAGGCAATTTCGCTGGATCGACCTTGACCTGCATGACACCGACGAGCCGAATGTCGTCTATGGCACGTCAAAATCTCATGTCGAGCTGGCGGATGGGCGTTATTACGAGAACGATTATGTTTTCATTGTCAAGTTTGAGGACGGCCTCGTCAGAGAGTTTCGAGAATATCTAGATCCCATCCCGGTCATAGACGCTTTCGCCAGGGAACTTGGCGACGGAGACTGAACGGCGCGTCGACCTAGTGGATTGATTTTGACATTTGCGTCCCGCCATCCGGATAACACGGTAGCAAATGTCAAAATCGTAAAATCCACTAGAATCATAAAGTTGCTAGTGGTCCGAAAAGATTCTGACATTTGCGCGCGACCTGGCCGATAGGGATGCAAATGTCAGGATCGGACCACTAGGCAGGGTCCAGACGATGGAGCGGAGAGAGAGCCAGCTGCCAGGCGATGGCAGTTGGCCTGGGTGGAGGATGCGGAATGGCCAGCACGATGTCGAAGATTCTATCAGTCCAAGACGCGCAGGAACTCGCGCGTCGACGCCTGCCCGCATCCCTTTACCAATATCTCGTTGGCGGTTCTGGCAACGCAAAAACCCAGGACCTAAATCTCGAAGCCTTTGATGATACCACATTCAACACCCATGTGGCGGTCTACAACGAAGATATTGGCCTTGAAACGACGGTGCTCGGTCACAAATTGTCGATGCCCGTGCTGACAGCGCCTACCGGCAATAACCGCATGCTGCACAGGGATGGCGAAGCGGGGATCGCGGCCGCAGCGGCGGATGCCGGAATCATAAGCTGCCACAGTTCGGCTTGCGGGCATTCCGTTGAACAAATCGGCGCAGCCGCGAAAGGCAATCCATTCTTTTTCCAGCTCTATTTCATAGGCGATCGCGACACGATCGAATTCACGATCGAACGTGCAAAGAAGGCCGGATGCGCAGCCATTATCCTTACAGTAGATACTCCCGGAGCTATTCCGCGCGAACGTCTGTTTAGCGAGCGTCGCGATCTGGTTGGCGGCTCCGGCCTCTCTCACATGATCAAGTTCTTGCCGCAAGTTATGACCAGGCCCGCCTGGGCCTGGGATTACGTCATGGACGGCATGCAGTTGGACTGCCCGATGGGCATGACGCGCGACGGCACGAAGATGGACATGTTCGGGGCCATCATGTCTGTCCTTAACCCGAGCAGTCCAGTCCCTGCCTGGTCGGATATAGGCTGGATAAAGGAAGCCTTTGGTGGTCCAGTGATCGTCAAAGGCATCCAGAACCCGCAGGATGCCCGAAAAGCCGTGGACGTTGGCGCTTCCGCCATAGTCGTATCAAATCACGGCGGCATGTCGATCGACGGCACCCCCGGTACAATGCGCATGCTGCCTGCTGTCCTCGACGCTGTCGGCAATGAGATCGAGGTCCTGCTCGACGGGGGAATCCGCCGAGGCTCGGACGTGGTCAAGGCCATCGCGCTAGGCGCGCGGGCAGTTCTGATCGGGCATGCCTATCTCTATGCCCATGCAGCCGCCGGCTCGGGCGGCGTACGCCACCTGCTGGAGCTGTTCCGTCGTCATATCGATCAAACACTTCGCTATGTTGGTTGCCCCGCAATTGCCGAACTCGATCGTGAGTTTCTATTCGATTATCCGCGCGCAGGCGAACATCGATAGGCGAGAGCCTTAGTTGTCTGGTTGCGACACATCATTGGCGTAATAAAGCACACCGTCAACTTTAGTCAT
>NZ_JALDYQ010000105.1:0-12746 GCF_032153725.1 Sphingobium sp.
CGGCCAAAATCAGCGCGTTCGAGAAACCGGAATCGGCTTCCCTCCCTCTCCGCCACGACTTTTTAAGTCACCGTTTTCTCGTAACAATCTGATCAACCGTCGCTTTTTCAGCCCTCCTGCTACAAAGCGGTGAGGCGAGCGACAGCACGCCTTCGCATTCAGATTTCGAAGCGTGGAAACATAGCCATTGCTTTGGCGAGGACATCCACGGGCCAGTCGCCATACGCCTCCCCTACGCTTCGAGGGGCGTGGCCTTGAATGACATCGCGGGCCTCTGGCTCCATGCCAGCACGACGGGCTATGGTTTTATACAGGTGCCGCCAAGCGTGATTGGGCTGAACATGTGGATCATTGACGCCCAACTCCCGAACCCACTTCGCTAAACGCTCGCCCACCTTCTTCGAGTGAGGGTTTCCATCAGAACCACCACGAGCGCGGATCGGATTATAGAATAGGGGACCGGCTCCGGCCTTCCGCACTACATCCAGCAATCCCTGCTCGATCAGGTGCTCATGGATCGGCACCCAGCGCGCCGATCCTGATTTCGTCGAACCCGCCTCGGGCGTGATCCGTAATGCCCAGACACCATCAACCATGGAGAAATCGCAGCCCCGCAACTGGGCGATCTCTCCAACACGCGCCCCGCTATAGGCGCAAATCCAAGGTATCCATCGACGCCCCCTCGCGTGATCGTCGGTGATCCGACCAAAATCCCTTCCCAATGAGGCTTTCAGAATGGTCCGGGCTTCGACAGTCGAAAATCCCCGCTCCCTTACCCTAATCGCCTTGGGCACGCGAACCGTAACATCCTTCGCGGGATTCATGGATATCTTCCGATTTTCGACCGACCATGCGAACACGACCTTCGCCGCTGCCAGATACACTTCCCGGATCGTGCGGCCAGCGACGCCCTGTCCGGCCAGAGCTTCCTTCCAGCCGATAATGTCGTCGGTTGTGATCCGATTGGCATCATCATGCCCCAGATGGGCGATCAGACCCGCAACGACTGGTCGCCAGCGTTTGAGAGTGGCTGCTGATGGCTGTCGCTCCCGCGTATAGCCATCATACAAATCCATAAGCTTTGCCTTGGGTCGAGGGGGGTTGACCGATGAGCGGCGCGCTGGCCTTGGTTCGCTACCGCCCGACATGGGGTGGAAGTCAGAAATATCATGCGACCGACAATCGGCATCGACCGCCGCACCAGATCGTGCCGCATCTATCATCGTGCGAAATATTCCGATGACGGGAGCGGCGAGACGGTTCGCATCTGACTTCGAAACGCGGCCAAGGCGTCTGGTCAGATTAGTTTTGCCGATCTTCTCCCGGCAGTCCGCAGGCACGACAAGACGGACTTCGAATCCGCCATCACTCGACCGTCGCACATGCGTCATCAACCGCATTTTTGTAGCACCGCTTTGTAGCAGGAGGGCTGAAAAAGCGACGGTTGATCAGATTGTTACGAGAAAACGGTGACTTAAAAAGTCGTGGCGGAGAGGGAGGGATTCGAACCCTCGGTACCGTTGCCGGCACGCCGCATTTCGAGTGCGGTGCATTCGACCACTCTGCCACCTCTCCGCAGAAGGTTCGGCGTGTGCCGTCCCGGTCGAGCGGCGGCCATTAGCGAATGATTTCACCCTTGCCAAGCGGCCACGAGCATTTTTCTTGTCTCCGGCCACAACCATCCTAAATTGCGTCATATGAACGACATGATTCAGATTTTCGGACCCGATGTCTCCGCCCCTCCAATCGTCCATGCCGGCTTCAGCATCGGCGACGTCGTCAAGCATCGGCGCTTCGGTTTTCGCGGAGTGGTGTTCGATATCGATCCGGTCTTCGCCAATACGGAAGAATGGTATCAGGCCATTCCCGAGGATGCCCGGCCGGACAAGGACCAGCCCTTCTACCATCTGCTCGCCGAAAATGGCGAAACCAGCTATGTCGCCTATGTCAGCCAGCAGAATCTGATCGCGGACGACAGCGAGGAGCCTGTCGACCATCCCGCCATCTCCGGCATGTTCGGTCCCTATGCGAACGGCAAATATCAGCTGCGCCCGCTCCACCGGCACTGAAACCGGCCGGGCGCTGCCGGGCTGGGCGCTGCTGGGCCTCGCCCTGCTGCTCGCGCCGGGCGGGCTGTCGCGCGCGGCCGAACCGCCGCCGCCCCTGCTCAAGGTCAACCCGGACCCCGTCTTTCCTTTCTCCCGCGAGATCGAGGCCTTCGCCAAGGCCCATGAAGCGGGACCGGCGATCCGCGATGCCACCCTTTTCCTCGGCAGCTCCAGCATCCGCCTGTGGGACATTCACGGCAGCTTCCCGGACATCGGCACGGTCAATCGCGGCTTCGGCGGCGCGACGACGCCCGATGTGCTGCATTATTACAAGCGCCTCCTGCCCAAGGCAAAGCCCCGCTCCATCCTCGTCTATGTCGGGGAAAATGATCTTGCGGCGGGCGCGACGCCGGGCGAGGTCGCGACCAATATCCTGACCCTGCTCAGGCAGTTGCGCAGCGATTACCCCAAGGCGCACATCGCCTATCTGTCCCTCAAGCCCAGCCCGATCCGGTGGACGCTGTGGCCGAAAATGGCGGCGGTCAACATGACGGTGGCGGCACGGACACGCGCGACGCATTTCGATTATCTGGACGTGGGCCGCGTGCTGCTGGCCCCCGACGGCCTGCCCGACGCATCGCTGTTTCGCGCGGACGGGCTGCACATGAACCCGCGCGGCTACACACTCTGGACCAGACTGGTGGACGCCTATCTGGACGAGGCCATGGCCGCCGATCTCAAGCCCGCTTCCGCTTCCTGAACATCCCTCCCTGCACTTTCCGATTGATCCACGCCCAAGCAACATTATTACCGGACGTTTATAAAACAGGCGCAGGCAAGGGAGCAGACCAGTGAGCAGTCCAGTGACAGGCGATTCGGCCATAGCGGCTCCAATGGCGGAGCTGACGCTTCGCGGCGTCATATTGGGCGCGCTCATCACCCTGCTGTTCACCGCCGCGAACGTCTATCTGGGGCTGAAGATCGGCCTGACCTTCGCCACCTCCATCCCTGCCGCCGTCATCTCCATGGCGGTGCTGCGCCTGTTCGCGACCGGCACGATCCTGGAAAACAATATCGTCCAGACCATCGCGTCGGCGGCGGGCACGCTGTCGGCAATCATCTTCGTGCTGCCCGGCCTCGTCATCATCGGCTGGTGGCAGGGCTTTCCCTATTGGCTCAGCGCCTTCACCATCGCGCTGGGCGGCATATTGGGCGTCATGTATTCGGTACCGCTGCGCCGCGCGCTCGTCACCGGGTCCGACCTCCCCTATCCCGAAGGCGTCGCCGCCGCCGAAGTGCTGAAGGTCGGCGCAGGCTCCCGCGAAGGCCTGGAAGAGAATAAGCGCGGCCTGGCCGCCATCATCGCCAGTTCGGTCGCCGCTGCCGCCTTCTCGATCCTCGCCAAGACCAAGATCATCGCAGAGGAAGCCGCCACCTTCTTCAAATTCGGCGCGGGCGCGTCCAGCGTCTCCACCAGCTTCTCCATGGCGCTGATCGGCGTCGGCCATCTGGTCGGCCTGTCGGTGGGCGTCGCCATGTTCTTCGGCCTGCTGATCAGCTGGGTCGGCCTTGTCCCTTATCTCACTGCCCCGCTTCCCGCCGGCGCCGATCTGGCGGAGCTGGTCGGCACCACCTTCCGCATGAAGGCGCGCTTCATCGGCGCGGGCACGATCGGCGTCGCGGCGATCTGGACCCTGCTCAAGATCCTTGGACCGATCGTCAGCGGCATCCGTTCGGCGCTGGCCGCCGCGAAGGTGCGCAAGGCGGGCAATGCCGGGCTGCTCGACCTGACCGAGCGCGACCTGCCCATCGGCATCGTCGGCGGCACCATCCTCGCCTCGCTGCTGCCGATCGGCGTACTGCTTTGGATGTTCGCCCAAGGGGGACCGATCGCACTCAACCCGGTGCCGATCATCGTCCTGACGCTCGCCTACATCCTCGTCGCGGGCATCGTCATCGCGTCGGTCTGCGGCTATATGGCGGGCCTGATCGGCGCATCGAACAGCCCGATCTCCGGTGTCGGCATCCTCGCAGTGCTGGGCGCCTCGCTGATCCTGGCGGCCATCTACGGCTCGGGCGGCGACCCGAAACAGGCGCAGGCGCTCATCGCCTATGCCCTGTTCGTGACGGCCATCGTCTTCGGCGTCGCGACCATTTCGAACGACAATCTTCAGGACCTCAAAACCGGCCAGCTCGTCGGCGCGACCCCCTGGAAGCAGCAGGTCGCCCTCGTCCTCGGCGTGATCTTCGGCGCGCTGGTGATCCCGCCGGTGCTGGACCTGCTGAACAGCGCCTTCGGCTTCGCGGGCGCTCCCGGCGCCAAGGCGACCGCGCTCCCCGCCCCGCAGGCGGCGCTGATTTCCGCCCTGGCCAAGGGCGTGCTCGGCGGCGATCTCGACTGGAATCTGATCGGCTTCGGCGCCGGCATCGGCGTCATCGTCGTGCTTGTCGACGAGTTGCTGGGCAAGGCGGGCAAGCTGCGCCTGCCGCCGCTGGCCGTCGGCATGGGCATTTACCTGCCCATGGCGCTGACCCTGCTGATCCCGGTCGGCGCGGTGATCGGCCATGTCTATAATCGCTGGGCGCTGCGCCAGTCCCACCCCGAATTTGCCGAGCGCATGGGCGTACTGATGGCGACCGGCTTCATCGTCGGGGAAAGCCTGTTCGGCGTCGCTTTCGCGGGAATGGTCGCGGCAACCGACAGTGACGCGCCGCTGGCGCTGGTGGCGGAAAATCCCTGGGCGGTGCCGCTTTCGGTGGTCGCCTTCTTCACCGTGATCGCGGCGCTCTATGCAAAGCTGCGCCATTGGG
Organism: Sphingobium sp.; assembly: GCF_032153725.1. Taxonomy (GTDB): domain Bacteria; phylum Pseudomonadota; class Alphaproteobacteria; order Sphingomonadales; family Sphingomonadaceae; genus Sphingobium. The sequence goes on from NZ_JALDYQ010000105.1 coordinate 4,860, forward strand.
CGAGTGCGCCGCTGGGGTGAACAGGCGTTGCGCTGCCCACCCCCTGCCCCCCCCCTCCCGCTTGCGGGAGGGGGAAAGCGGCCTCAGAAGTTGAACCGGATACCGCCCGTATAACGACGGCCAAAGCGTTCCCACTCGATCGTCTGCCCCGTGATGCTTTTCGTCGGGATGCCCGTTGCGGTCAGCAGGCTCGCCGGATCGGAGAAGCGGCGGCCCGGATGGTTGAGCAGGTTCGACGCATCGAAATAAATCTCGAAATTCTTCGTGACCGCATAGCGGGCCGAGAAATCCAGCTCGTCATCCGAATCCCAATAGGTGTCGCCCGCATCAGCGAGCGTATCGGCGATGGTGTCCAGCCACTTGCTGCGGTTCTGATATTGCAGGCGCAGCGATAGGCCATATTTCTCATAATAGCCGCCGATATTATAGACGAAGTCGGACGTGCCCGGCAGGCGCACCTTGCGCGCCGGGATGCCGTCGACGCCGGGCTTTTCGACCCTGCTATTATTCAGGGTAAGATTGGCAGAGATGCCGAAGCCGCCCAGAAATTCCGGCAGGCCCAGACTATCGGTCCAGGGTTCCAGCTGGAACTGCGCCGCTGCCTCCATGCCATAGATGCGGCCCGACCCGCCATTGGCGATGCCGGTGAACACATAGGTCGACCGATCAAAGCCATTGCCGTCGAGCGCGTTCGAATGGAAGGTGCGGCTCTGCCGGTACAACACATCCTCGACATGCTTGTAGAAGGCGCCGACCATGAAATAGCCCTGCGGCTTCACATACCATTCGAAATAGGCGTCCACGCCATAGGCCCGCTCCGGCTTCACCGCCGGATTGCCGCCCGATATGGTCTGGGCGACATCGTCAATCACCACATTGGGGCGCATCTGGTCATAATCGGCCCGCGCCGCGCCGCTGTTGAAGGACAGGCGCAGCTTCTTCGTATCATCGACATTATAATTGATGTGCAGGCTGGGGAAGGCCAACGTCTGGGTCGCTTCCGCAGTGGTCCCCGTGGCGAAGCCATGGTTCCTGACATGCTCGACCCGCACGCCGCCCACGGCCGAACCCCAGTCATAATTCACCGTCCCCATCAGGAAACCGGCGAACACTTCTTCGCGCACCGTGTAATTATTGGCGGTGTTCGGCGTGAAGGCATAGGCCGCCTGCGCCGCGTCCGACGCCGCCCGCATCTGATCGACATCGAAATAGCGGAAGGTGTAGCCCATGGGAATCTTGCCCAGAAACGCCTGATCCGTCGAAAACTGGGTGTAATCGGTCGGCATGATCGTCGCGGCCTGCGCGGCGCTGAGCGTGATCTGCTGCTCATCGGCGGTCTTGGTGCGGCGGTCATATTGGAAGCCCGCCTTCAGCGTCGCATGCTCCAGCTCGCGCGCCAGCACGACGCGGCCGGTATAGGCCTTGGTCGTGTCCACCGCGTCCAGCACGGTGAAGCCCGACAGCGGCTTGGTGAAATCATCGATCGCCGTCACCTGCGCGCCCGCCGCATAGCGCGTCGGGCTGGCCAGTTGCAGCGTGCGATACAGCGTCAGGCGCGAATGGTCCGGATCGCTGAAATCATAGGAGACGGTCGGGCGCAGCGTGCGCGTGCTGGGGCTGTCCCAGCTCGCCTCGCCCACGACCGAGCGGTCATCCTTCGATTCGGTATAATTGCCGACCCAGCTCAGCTTCCATCCGTCGGCAAATTCATGATCGCCCGCCAGCGTGTTGGTGAAGATCGACTGGCGATAGGCGCGCAGCGTCGAACGCTGGCGAATGTCGATGCCATAAATGGTCCCCTGCTGCGGCGTGTTGCCGATGCAGACATCGGCATAACCGCTGGTGGTGGGCGTCGTATTCACCGTCGTCGGGCAGGCGGCCGTGCTGGTCGACAGGTCCGACTGGCGGTCATCCAGGTCGAAACGGTAATTGTCGCGCGCCTCATCGTCGGAGAAGATGGTGTAGACCGACCGCAGGGAGATGCTGTTCGCATCGTCCGGTTTCCAGTCCAACCGTCCCGACACCGACCAGTTCTTGCGGGTCAGGCGATACAGCTTGTTCTCGGTTTCCGCGACCCAGAAGCGGGTGGCGCTGCCGGGGCGGCGATCCTGCGACACCTGTTCATAGTCATTCTCGAAATTGTCGGTGACCATGTTGCGTTCATAATAGCTGCCCGACAGCAGCACGCCGATTTCACCGATGCCGGTCTGGAAGCGGTCGGACACGACCAGCGCGCCTTCATATTCCCTCTTGTCGCCCAATTCGGCAAAGCCCATGCCCGACTTGCCCGCCAGATGGAAACCTTCATAGTCGAAGGCGGAACGGGTGATGACGTTCACATTGCCCGCGACCGTTTCGCCCGGCATGTCAGGCGTCACCGCCTTCGACACGATGATCTTGCCGGCAATGGCGGACGGGATGGAATCGAAGCGCGCGTCGCGGCCTTCCGGGCTCACCACATTGATGCCGTCGAACGACAGGGTGGTCCAGGTCTTGGGCGAACCGCGCAGGTTGATGTAGCGGGCCTGCCCCTGATCACGCTCGACGCTGATGCCGGGCAGGCGGCTGGCGGCCTGGGCGATGTTCTGGTCAGGCAGGCGACCCACGGAATCCGACGCGGCCACCGTGACCAGCGAATCCGAATTTTTCTGGATTTCCAGCGCCGCAGCCTCGGATTCCGCGATCGGACGCGTTCCGGTGACGACGATCGAGCCCATATCCTCTTCGGCGGCGGGCGACGATATTGCGGGTTGGGCCATGGCGTCCGACGATGCGAAGGCCCAGCCCGCAATGCCGCACACCAGAGCCAGACGAGCGATCGTGGCGCCGGCGCGCGGCCGGACGAACATATGCTGCATGATATCCCCCTGTTGGAAACAGCCTTGTCGAAATGGCTTGGCGGGGCACCTAAAGCCGCCGCAATACAATCCCGTGAAATAACGACGACAAATCAGTGACATGTGCGGCGATATTTGCGCCCCGCCTGTCACATTCCCGTCATGCGGCGCGTTCAGGAGGCACCGCGAAACGGAGGAACCATGATCAGACAGTCATCTGCCGGCCTTGGCGCCATGCTCCTGCTCGGCGCCTGCGCGGCCATGACGGCCGAACCGCCTCTGGCGCGGCGCATCGCCCATGCGACGCCGGCCGCATCGGTGACCGCGCGGGGAGAAACCACGCCGGTCGGCACGCCCAATGCCGACGCGGCGGACGATCCGGCAATCTGGCGCAATGCGGCCGACCCGGCGCGGAGCCTGATCGTCGGCACCGACAAGAAGGCCGGGCTGTATGTCTATGGCCTGGACGGCAAGACCCGCGACTTTCTCGACGCGGGCCGGGTCAACAATGTCGACCTGCGCGACGGCGTGGCCATCCATGGCCAGAGCGGCATCCTCGTCGTCGCCAGCGACCGCAACGACGTCGCCAACGCCCGGCTCGCCCTCTTCCGCCTCGATCCCGCCACCGCCAGGCTGACGGCGCTCGGCAAGGTCGATGCCGGCCGGGGCGAGGCCTATGGCATCTGCATGTATCGCGATCGGCAAGCGACCTATGCCTTCATCGTCCTCAAGGACGGCACGGTGAACCAGATCGCGCTCGATGCCTCGGGCGCCGCGCCGACCGGCACGATCGTCCGCACCCTGAAACTCGGCACCCAATCGGAAGGCTGCGCCGTCGACGACCGCACCGGCATCCTCTATGTGGCGGAGGAAGATGTCGGCCTCTGGCGCTTCGACGCCCGCGCCACCGGCCCGGCCACGCCCACGAAGGTCGCGGCGGCGGATGGCAGGAATCTCGTCATGGATGCCGAAGGCGTCGCCATCGCGCCCATCGGAGAAAAGGACGGCTATGTCCTCGTCTCCAGCCAGGGCGACAATGCCTATGTCGTCTATCGCCTGATCGACGACAGCTATGCCGGCCGCTTCCGCGTGGTCGACGGGACGATTGGCGGGTCGGAGGAAACCGACGGCATCGACCTGATGCTCGGTGACTTCGGACCGAACTATCCCGGCGGGCTTTTCGTCGCGCAGGACGACCACAACGCCACCGCGGCACAGAATTTCAAGCTGGTCGCCTGGGATGACATCGTGCAGGCGCTGGGACTCTAAAAGGGATCGTCATCCCAGCGAAAGCTGGGATCTCGTGCCTCCAGCACGGCACGCGATCGCCTGAGGCCCCAGCTTTCGCTGGGGTGACGAAGGGTGGGCGATGGATCACTCCACCGCCCTTCCTCATTTACTTCTTCGCAAACCATCCCACCAACGCCGGCTTCAGCCGCGCCCGCGTCTCGATCCGCGTCTTGATCGCGGCGATGGAGCGATCCACCACCTTGCGCGATTCCGGCGTCAGATATTGGGTCGCATAGCCATCCAGCTTCACCGCCATCGCCGGATCGGCCGAATTGCCGCCCAGCCGCGCAATCGCCTGAGAGCGCGCCGACACGTCGATCATCGCCTCATATTGCTGCCGGTGCGCCAACACATAGTCCACCGCCAGCATCGAATGCTCCGACCCCACGGCGGAGATGATCGCCGCGCTGGTGGTCTTGCCCGGCTCGTCGGTCATGGCGAGGTCGAGCGCCTTCTTCGCCAACGCCTCATCCTTCGCCACGCCCAGCAGCGCGAAGGTCGTGCTCTTCTCAAGGTCGCTCTTCGCCCCATTGGCCATGGCGCGCAGCTTCTCCCAGGTCGCCGCATCGGCATTTTCGGCAATGATCCGCAGCCAGACATTGCGCAGCGGCCCATCCAGCGCCGTCGGATTGCCCGCCAGCGCGGCAAAGCGCCTGTTCGCCTCGGCCACCACGGCCTTGTCGCCCATGCCGCCCAGGGTCGACACCAGCGCCGAACGCAGCACCGGCACCTGCGCCCCCTCGCCCGCCCTGGCGTCATAGCCGACGCCCGCCAGCACCGGGCTGAGCTTCTTCGACGCATAGGCGGCAACCCGCGCCTGCGCGGCCTTGTCGCTCTCCAGCATGGTGTGTGCGCTGTCCAGATAGTCCGGCACTTCGGCCAACACCGCCGGGCTGGCCGAAGCGGGCACCGCATCCACCAGATCGAGCGCCAGACCGATGGGCTGATAGCCGCCCAGCCCCAACTGGAAATTGTCCGCCAACAGGCCGATCTGGTCCATGGACGCCAGTTTGGTGAAGGCCTTGACCAAAGAGCGAAGATTGGCTTCGGGATAGAGCGAGCGGTAATAGCCCGTCTGCCCCGCATTGATGACATAGGCGCCGCAGCCCGGCAGCGTGACCTGCGCCGACCCGTTCAGGATCAGCCGCTGCTGCGCCCCGCCAATGGCCTGCGCCATCACCGGCACATTCCACTTGAGCGGCGCCTTGTCCTTGCGGTCGCGGCTGAACTCGCCTTGGCTCAGCGACAATAGGGTCGACCCGCCCCGGCATTGCGCGCTGTCCACCTTCACCAGCGGAATGCCCGGCTGGCTGGTGAAATCATGCGCGATGCCGACCACGCCCTTGGCGCCCGCGCCCTCGACCGCCTTCCACAGATCGTCGGTCACGGTGTTCCCATAGGCATGGCTCTTCATATAGGCGCGGATGCCCGATCGCCATGCATCCTCGCCGGCGAAGCCCTCCAGCATGGTGATGACCGCCTCGCCCTTTTCATAGGTGATGTCGTCGAACGCCTGATTCACCTCATCGACGGTATGGATCTTCTGGAGGATCGGATGAGTCGTCGCCAGCGCGTCGAGCGTCATCGCCCGCTCGCGCCCGCCGACACGGCTGAGCAGCATTTCCCATTCCGGGTTCAGCTTGTCCGTGACCTTGGTGGCCATCCAGCTGGCGAACCCTTCGTTCAGCCAGAGATCGTCCCACCAGGCCATGGTGACAAGGTCGCCGAACCACTGGTGCGCCATTTCATGCGCGACGATGGAGTAGATCGTCCGCCGCGTGCTTTCGGAGGTGAAGCGCGGATCGACAAGCAGCGCCCGTTCAAAGGTGAAGATCGCGCCCCAATTCTCCATGGCGGAGAAAAACTGGCTCTGCCCCGGCCCGGCGACATTATCCAGCTTGGGCAGCGGGAAGGGCACGCCGAAATAATCGTTATAATAGGGCAGAATCGCCGCCGAGGCATCCAGCGCCAGCTGCGCCTTGCCGGTATTGCCCTTGCCGGTGATCACGCCGACTTCGGTATTCCCGGCCATCCTGGTCGCGCGATCCAGCTCGCCCAGACCGAAGAACAGCAGATAGGAGGACATTTTGGGCGAGGTACCGAACGTCACCAGCTTCCTGCCCGTTCCAGCATCGGTGCTGCCCTTGACCGGCATGTTGCTGACGGCAAGCTGATCGGCGGGGATGACGGCGGACAGGTCGAAGGTCGCCTTGTAGCTCGGCTCGTCGAAACTCGGCACGAAGCGGCGGGCGTCCGGCGCCTCGAACTGGGTGAACAGCGCGCGCTTCGCTTTCCCGGCGTTATCGGTATAGTCGAGCGCGAACAGCCCGTTCGCCTGCGTGTTGATGACACCCGCATAGTCGATGGCGAGCGTGTAGGTCCCGGCGGCCACCGGCTTGCCGAAATCGAAGGTCACGGTCTGCGCATCGGCGTCGATCTTCGCGCTTCCCTTCACCGCCTTGCCTTTTGCCGGGGTCAGCGTGACGCTGCTGACGGTCAGATCGGCGGCGTTCAGCACCAGCACGGGCATGGCCTGCGCCACGGTGACATCGATCGTCGCCTTGCCGCTGAACTTCAGATTCGCCGCGTCGGGCGTCACCTGAATCGCATAATGGCTGGGCGCGGCGCCACGCGGCAGCTGGGTGGTGACGCCTGCGCCCGGACCCGCGGGCGCCTGCGCCAGAGCAGGAGCCGCCAGACCAAGAGGCGCAGCCGCCAGCATCAGCGGAAGAATCTTCGAAAAGGACATGAGGTTCGCAACTCCGACACGTTGGAACGGCACGGCAGAAATGCGCCGCGCCCTGATGACAGGGGGATCGGCTCTTTCGCCTCACCGGTCAAGCCGGACGCCCCGCCGCCAATGTCGTTGGTCGAACCCTATTGTTCGTTTGTTAAACAAGGCATCGCCGTCATCACAGCGCAGGCTGGGATGACGGTGGTGGGGTTACCCCCTCCCCCGATATCCCGGCACATCCTGGGACGGCAGCCAGAGCCCCGCCGGCGGCTCCCCCGATTGCCAGAACACATCGATGGGAATCCCGCCGCGCGGATACCAATAGCCCCCGATCCGGAGCCAGACCGGGTTCATCTCCGCGAACAGCCGCTCGCCGATCCCCACGGTGCAATCCTCATGGAAAGCCGCATGGTTGCGGAACGCCCCCAGGAACAGCTTCAGCGACTTCGATTCAACGATGGTCGCGGCAGGCGCATAGTCGATCACCAGATGCGCGAAATCCGGCTGCCCCGTCACCGGACAGAGCGAGGTGAATTCCGGCGCGGTGAAGCGCACCAGATAGGGCTTGCCCGGCCGGGGATTGGGCACATAATCCAGCACGGCCTCTTCGGGACGGGCGGGCAGGGCACTGGTCTGCCCCAGATGGATCGGAATCGGCGTGTCAGTCATGGACAGGCCATCTACGCGATTGCACGGCACATGTCATCGTCACGCCTCTCTTGCCTTTCGTTCATGGCCGGTTCACTGGATCTTATGCCTTGGCTGCCACCCATGGGGTCCCGTTTCTCGCTTCTGTTCGCCGCGCCGCTGCTGTTGGCCGCGCCCGCCTTTGCCCAGCAGGAAAATGGCACGGAACCGGTCTTCAACCTGCCGCGCAACCAGCCGCAAACCAATCCCGACAAGCAAGGCCCCGAACTCGATGTCTTCCGTGGCGCGCCCACGACGGTAACGCCACCGCCGGTCGTCACTCCGACGATCCAGCTCCCGCCCCCGGTCACTCCCAATATTCAGCCCGCGCCGCAACAG
>NZ_JALDYQ010000029.1:0-53407 GCF_032153725.1 Sphingobium sp.
CGGCATCGAAAATGCCCTCGATGGCCTCGCTGAATATACCAACGCTCAAACCATCTGCACAAACCTCAACCCTTGAGGCGTCTCCAGCATCGCAAGTTTCCCGGAAAGCGAATATGAGCAGAAATCATAAGAAAGTACCGGCCAGCATCGGCATATTCGGCGCTACCGGCCATATCGGTGGACCCATGGCCCATTGGCTGCGTTATCATGCGCCTGATGTGAGGGTGCGGTTGATCACCAGCCGTCAGGGGAGCGTCGCCGGACTGGAAGCGGCCTTTCCCGGTTGTGAGGTTGTGGTTGGCGACTATTACGACCTGCCCTCGCTCACGGAGGCGGTGGCGGGTCTGGAAGGGCTGTTCGTGGTTACGACCACGGGAACCCGCGAGGAACCGGCGATGACCAATCTGATCTCGGCGGTCAACGCGTCCAACAGCCTGATCCACATGATCCGCCTGGTCGGCGTCTTCCCTTCGATCCATCCCCAGCGCATTCCCAAGGCGCTTTCCCGATTCGGGTTCGGGCTGGAGACGCAGCATCCGATCGCGCGCCGCCTGCTAGATGATTCCGGTCTGCCAGTGACCTATTTCAACATTGGCGCGAGCTTCATGGACAATTTGCTGAACCCGAGGATCTACTCGCTCGGTCCTGGGACGCTTGCCTGGCCGGATCGGTGCGTGCCCTATATCGATCCGCGCGAGATTGGCGAGGCTGCCGCGCGGATATTGCTGAGCGACGATCATCGGCATCTCCACCAGTTCCATACGCTCAACAACGGGCAGGACAATCTCCACGAACATGAAGTGGTGGAGATGATGCGTGATGTGCTGCGGATAGACATCAGCTATGATCCGAGCAGGGAAGCCTTGTTCGCGATCATGCAGCCTGCCGTGGATCTGGGCTTCATACCCCCCGAGCTTCCCGAATATCTGTGGGAGTTCTTTCGGTACGAGGATGACAACGACGTCGCCTGGGTCCTCAACACTTTCCTCGAACGCACGCTGGGCCGCAAGCCGACGACGATGCGCTCATGGATACAGGAACATGCCGGGCAGTTGCGCCGGAACCTGACGGAAGCGCGCTGACATCCGAATGCTTCTTCCCCGATAGAAAATGGAACTGCTATATATGTTGCCCAACCGCAAGAAAGTCCCCGCCAGCATTGGAATTTTCGGGGCCACCGGCCATATTGGCGGGCCGATGGCCGCGTGGCTGCGCCGTCATGCGCCCGATGTCCGGGTGCGCCTCATCACCAGCAACCCGGCCAGCGTGGACGCGCTGCGCAATCGGCATCCCGGTTGCGAGGTCGTGGTTGGCGATTATTATGATCGCAGCTCGCTCACGAAGGCGGTGGCTGACATGGAGGGGCTGTTCGTCATCGCGACGACCTGGACGCGCGAGGAGGAGGCGATGACAAATCTCGTCGCGGCGATCCGGGAAGCGGATTGCCTGACCCATATGATCCGGGTGGTCGGCGAGCTTCCCAATGCCAATCTGCGCCGCGTACCGCCGGAACTCCATGAATTTGGCCTGGGCATCGAATTGCAGCATCCGATCGCGCGTCGGATCATCGATGATTCCGATCTGCCGAACACCTATTTCAACATCGGCGCGTCGTTCATGGATAATCTGCTGCGGCCGGGCATGTTCGTTCCGGAAAAGCGCAAGCTGCAATGGATGGAACATCGCGTGCCCTATATCGACCCGCGTGAAATAGGAGAGGCGGCGGCTCGCGTCCTGCTGGATGACGACCACCGGCATCTCTACCAGTTCCATACGCTCAACAATGGCCAGGACTATCTATTCTTCCGGGATGTCGCCGCGATCATGAGCGATGTCCTCCAGACCCATATTGCTTTCGATGCGGATGAGGAAAATTTCCTGGCCGTGCTGCGCCGGGGTGTCGAGGCGGGCACCATGCCTGCCATGCTGCCCGATTATCTGCTGCACTATCATGGCTATGAGGAGGAAAATCAGGTTGGCTGGGCGCTCAACGATTTCCTCGAACGGACATTGGGCCGCAAGCCGACCACGATGCGCGCCTGGCTCATGGAATATAAGCCGTTCTTCCTGAAGCAGCTGAATGCCGCCGTCTCCTGAAGGACTGCCATCCGATTGTAAACAACATCCGAAAGACATCCCATAAATCGAATATCATTCCGTTTTTCCCGGTAGCTTGATGACATTCCCGTTCTCCGGAGGCCGGGTGGCGCTCCGGCGCGGCTGATCGATAAGTCCACTCAGATTGGTAGCTTCGGTCATCGTGCGATCCTGACTTTCGACCTATCCCGACCCGACACGAAAAAACAGCAGAGCAGTCGTGGCTGTCATGTCGGAGGGGTTGATGATCGGAAGGAAGTTTCTTTGCTCTTGTCTTGCGGTGACGAGCCTGGCCGCTCTTGGCGGCACGGCCATGGCGCAGGCCAGCGACGCCGCTCAGCCGGAGCCTGAAGGCGACATCGTCGTCACCGCGCAGAAGCGGGCAGAGAATGTCCAGGAAGTGCCCATTTCGATCGCTGCCTTCTCGGCAGAAGGCCTGCAGAAATCCAATGTGGCGGGCGTGCAGGATCTGGGCAGGGTCGCAACCAATTTCTATGCGTTCAAGGGGCTTCAGGCGGCAAGCATCCGGCTCAATATTCGCGGCATTGGCGCGGTTGGCGCAGCCGCTATCGAACCAAGCGTCGCCGTGTTCATGGACGATATCTATCTTCCCCGTGCCGGCGCCATCGTGGGTTCGATGCTGGACATGGAAAGCGTGGAGGTTCTGCGCGGCCCGCAAGGGACGTTGTTCGGCCGTAACGCCAGCGTGGGCGCCCTGTCGCTGCATTCAGCGACGCCGAAGCCCGATTTCTCTGCTCGCGTGACCGGTGAGATCGGCAATGGCGACCGCTATAAGCTCGACGGCTACATCAATGTGCCGGTCACGGACACTGTCGCGGTCCGCCTTGCCGGGATGCGGCAATGGTTCGGCGGATATTGGCATAATGCGCTCGATGGCCGTCAATATGGCGGGACCGACGATACAGTCCTGCGCGGGTCGGTTCGGGCGGATTTCGGAAATGTCGTCTGGACGGTTCGTGCCGATTACGCGAAATCGACGGGCGACGGCGTGTCCAATGTCGATTTCGATCGAACGTCGGTTTCACCCGCGCAACTGGACGCTTTTCGTTCGCGCCTTGGGGGGCTTTTGCCCGATACCAACCTCGATGATCGGATTTTCAACAGCTACATCACCGCGAAGCTGAATGACCGCCAGTGGGGCGTGTCGAGCCATCTGGACTGGGACGTGGCCAATGCGACGGTGCGCCTGATCAATTCCTATCGGAAGTGGCGTAACGACCAGCTCGACGGGGACGGCCTTTTCACGCCCGCGCCCATCACTTCGCGCCGCTCCAACTTCCGCTCTGGCAGCCAAAGTCATGAGTTGCAGTTCATTTCGCCACAAGGACAGTGGTTGGGAGGGGCGCTGGATGCCGTTGCCGGTCTGTATTATTTCAAGGAAGAATATGACATCAGCGAGAAGCTCCAGCTGAACTCGCAATTCTGCAACATCCTGGTGCCGCTGGTCGTTCGGCCGGCCTGCAACGCGACGCTTGCCGCAGGCCGCGGGGTCGATGCGACGGACCAGCAGGTGCATCAGCGCGCCCGGAGCTTCGCGGCCTATGGACAGGCGACCTTTCATCTGACACCGACGCTTTCGCTGGCGCTCGGAGCCCGGTGGACGCAGGACAAGAAGAGCGGGGATTATGCGCAGCGCGTCAACAACCCCTTCGCCGCCGTGCAGCGCGCCGTGGAGATACTCACCTTCCCAGACCTCTCGGATAATCGGCTGACCTATCGCGCCAGCCTCAACTACAAGCCCAATGACGATCTCCTGTTTTTCGTCAATCATTCGACCGGCTACAAATCGGGAGGCTATAATTCGGGGGCGGGCAATGTTGCGCTCTCAACCTTCGATGCGAACGGGAACCTGATTTCGACGCAGCGTGTGTTCGATCGTGAAACCGTCAAAAATTACGAAGTCGGCGCAAAAACGAGCTGGCTCGACGACAGCCTGACGGCGAATGTGACGTTTTTCCGGATGGATATTTCCGGTTTTCAGGATCGGGCCTTCAACGGCACCAGCTTTACCGTCCTGAATGCCGGCAATTTGCGCCAGCAGGGGTTCGAGCTTGACCTCGTGGCCCGGCCGACGCGGCGGTTTCGCGTTTCGGCATCCCTGGCGTATCTCGACTCCGGCTTCACGGACTATCCCAATGCAGCCGGATTGCCCGGCCTGGGCGGGACACAGGATCTCAAGGGCGCTCCTGTCACCTATTCGCCGGAATTCAGCGGCCGTTTCGGCTTCGACTGGTCCGGCGACGTCGGCGGCAGCGGCATGAGCTGGAATGTCGCGTCCGACCTGTCCTTCGTGTCCGATCAATATCAGGGACAGGTGAACGACGGCAATCCGCAGACGATCGAGGATGGATATGCCCTGCTGGGTGCGCGCCTGACCCTCAACGGTCCAGATGACCGCTGGTCGCTCGCCGTGTTCGGAAGCAATCTGACAAACACCCAATATTCCAACAGCAATTTCTATCAGGTTCTGGACGGTGTCTTTGGCCTGCGGAACGGTGTTTTCCCCGGGAGTACCGCCGTGCGGCGAATCCATGGGGACCCCCGGACCTATGGCGCTTCGCTGACCGTGCGGTTTTGAAACGAGTTGGGGGATGGACATGGCCTCCCCTCAAAGAAGGGAAGAATGATGGCTGGCCCGCTGACCGGGGTGAAGATTGTCGAGTTTGCCGGGCAGGGGGCGGCGCCCTTCGCCGCGATGATGCTTGCCGATCATGGCGCGGATGTCACTCGCATCTGCCGCATGGGGGCTGGCGCAGTCGATCCGTCGTCCGGCATGCGGGCGGAACATGATGTCCTGCTCCGGTCGCGCAGGACGCTGGAAATAGACCTCTCGACCGAAGAGGGACAATCGGTCGCGCGGGATATTGTCGCGGCGAGCGATGGCCTGATCGAAGGCTTCAGACCGGGCGTGATGGAGCGGCTTGGCCTGGGGCCGGATCAGCTGCTCAAGCGCAATCCGCGTCTGGTGTACGGGCGCATGACCGGTTGGGGCCAGACCGGCATCAACAGTGGACAGGGTGGTCACGATATCAATTACATTGCTGCCACCGGCGCGCTTCATGCCTGTGGGCGTGCCGGAGCGCCGCCGGTGCCGCCGCTCAACCTCGTCGGGGATTTTGGCGGTGGCGGGATGCTGCTCGCCTTCGCCATGGTGAGCGCCATCCTGTCGGCGCGGGGGAGCGGGGAGGGGCAGGTCATCGACTGCGCGATGACGGACGGCAGCGCCCTTCTGATGAGCATGATCTGGTCGCTGCACGCCGAAAGGCGGTGGCAGGACGAGCGCGGCGCCAATATGCTGGACGGTGGAGCCCCATTCTATCGGACCTATGAGACGGCGGACGGAAAATATCTGGCGGTCGGTGCCATTGAAGAGAAGTTCCACGCCGCGTTGATCGAGGCGCTGGGCCTGCCGGCCGATCCCGACGGCCGCGCGCACTGGAATCCTTCGCGGTGGCCAGAGCAGCATGCCATGCTGGAGGCGCATTTCCGTACCCGGACCAGGGACCAATGGTGCGCTGCGCTGGCCGAGGTCGATTGTTGCGTAACGCCGGTCCTGTCGCTGGCCGAGGTCGCTTCTCATCCTGTCAATATGGGCAGGGAAGCCTATCTCACGATCGATGACGTCGTGCAGCCGGCTCCCGCACCGCGTTATTCCCGATCGACCCTGGATCGCCCGCGCATGAGCGGGGCAGGTGAAGATCCCCAAGTCGTGCTGAAGGGTTTGGGCTATAGCGAGGATGAAATCGAACGGCTCGTCAAGGCTGGCGTGCTGGGGGGCGGGGGCCGGCAGGGCCGGGAATTGCCAAAGGCGTCGGAGAGGACCAATTGACCGTGACGAGCGGATTGCACCAACAGGCCACATTCAGCGCACAGCATTTGCGGGCTTTTGCCCGTTATCCCGACCGTATCGCCTTTTCATGGGACGGCGGCGCGCTGTCCTATCGTGGCGCCCTTGACCTGATTGGGCGCTTTCAGGCGATCTTTCAGGCATCGGGCCTTCCTGCCGGGAGTTGCGTGGGGGTTCTCAGCGGTAACCGGGCGGAGGCCTGGTGCGCATCGATCGCGGCCCTTGCATCGCGCTACATGACCACCTGGCTGCATCCGCTCGGTTCGCTGGCCGATCAGCTCTATCAACTGGAGGACTCAGGCGCGCGTCTGCTGATTGTCGATGTGGATCGCTTTGCCGATCGCGGTGAACAGCTTTCGGTCGGCGCTTCGGGAGTGGCGACGACCTACACGCTGGGTTCCGCCTCGTTCGGTGTCGATATGCTGGCTGCGGCGCGGGATGTGGGGACCCAGACGGCGCGCTGTTTCGCCTTGCCACGGGATAAGGCCACGATTTTCTACACGGGCGGGACGACGGGCCGGCCAAAGGGGGTGCTGCGGCTGCACAGGCAGCAAAGTCATTTCGCTGCCGCCAATCTGGTGAATTTTGAGTTTCCCGAAGTCCCGGTCTATCTCGCCGTCGCGCCGATCAGTCACGTCAGCGCGGGCATGTTGCTGCCGACATGGATACGTGGCGGGCGCGTGCATCTCCACAATGGATTCAATCCGGGCCGAATGATCGCGGCAATCGGCAAGGAACGGATCAACTTCTCCCTCCTCGTTCCCACCATGATTTACGCGCTGCTTGACGATCCGAGCCTGTCCTCGACCGATCTGTCCTCACTCGAGCTGCTGCTGTACGGCGCTGCGCCGATGTCGGCCAGCCGGCTCGAAGAAGGCCTGGACCGCATCGGGTCCGTTTTCTCCCAAATCTATGGTCAGTCGGAATGCATCATCATTTCCACATTGCGCCGGGCGGATCATGACCTCGCCAGGCCGGACCTGCTCCTGTCCTGCGGCATTCCGGCAGTCGGCTGCGACGTGCGGCTCATCGGCGATGACGGCCAGTCAGTGGCGGCGGGCATGGCGGGCGAGATATGTGCCCGCGCTCCCTGGGCCTTGGAGCGATATTGGAACCAGCCGGAGCAGACCTCTCAGGCAGTGGTCGACGGGTGGCTGCGCACCGGCGACATCGCGCGCTGCGATGAGCAGGGCTATCTCTACATCGTTGATCGCAAGAAGGACATGATCGTCACCGGGGGCTTCAATGTGTTCCCAAAGGAGGTCGAGGATGTCCTCAGTCGGCATCCGAAGGTCGGGTCGGTTGCCGTCGTGGGCGGCCCGGACCCGAAATGGGGCGAAGCCGTCATCGCCATGATCGTGCCGCGCGAGGGGCATGTGCCTGATCCAGCGGAACTGATCGAGATGGTCAAGGCGCAGAAAGGTGCCGTCTCCGCGCCAAAGGAGGTGCGGATTGTCGATCGGCTTCCACTCACCGCACTTGGGAAGATCGACAAGCAGGCGATCAAGGCGGCGCTCTGGAAAGGGCAGGAACGCCTTGTCTGACGACAGCGCAGCCCATCGTTGGGCCATGTGAAGATGTTCTGGAGATTTGTCGATGAAGGCATGGATTAGCACCGCCGCGGGAGGCCCGGAGACTCTGACATTTGGGGATTTGCCCGACCGGATTCCTCAGCGGGGCGAGGTTCTGGTGTCGGTCAAGGCCTGTGGCCTGAACTATCCCGATCTGTTGATGATGCGGGACGGCTATCAGTTCCGGATGCCCCGGCCCTTTGCGCCGGGGTCGGAGGTTTCCGGCGTGGTGGCCGCCATTGGCGAGGGCGTCGCGGATTTCGCGGTCGGCGACCGCGTGTTCGGCCTTTGCACCACGGGCGGTCTTGCCGAACAGGCGATACTCAGGGCACGGGATGCCTTTCACTTGCCCGCACGGATTTCGTTCGAGGATGGCGCGGGCTTTCTCTTCACCTATGGCACCAGCCATTATGCGCTGACGCGCCGGGGCAATCTTGCCAGGGGCGAGAAGGTTCTGGTGCTGGGGGCGGGCGGCGGCATCGGCCTGTCGGCAGTGGAGATTGCGTCGGCGCTGGGAGCGGTCGTGACGGCGGCGGCATCTGACGAGACGAAGCTCGATCTCGCGCGATCCCGTGGCGCCGCATCGGCGATGGCCTATCCGCGCGAACTGGAGCCTGACGCTGCAAAGGGCCTTGGGCAGGCGTTCAGGCAGGCGGCGGGTGATGGCGGGTTCGACGTGGTTGTCGATCCGGTCGGGGGCGCCTATTGCGAACCGGCGCTCCGCGCGACCGGATGGCACGGGCGTTATCTTGTCATCGGCTTTGCGGCAGGCATTCCAAAAGTGCCGTTGAACCTCCCGCTGCTTAAAGGCAGCAGCATAGTCGGTGTCGACTGGTATAATTTCGGGATGCGTGATCCTGCCGCACGGGCGCGGGATGTCGAGGCACTGGTCGCGATGATCGTGGATGGCCGGATCAAGCCATCCCCTTCCACCGTCGTGGGCTTTGCCGAAGCCCTGGACGCCCTTGTCATGCTGGACGCCAGGGCGATCGCGGGGAAAGTGGTCGTCACCCTGGAGCATTTTCCACCCGGCTGAAATGACCCTCAACCTGCCGGAAGCGGGTCGAGCGCCATATGACCAACAAAGCCACATCAGATCCCAATCGGATCGTAGAACTTCAAGGATGCGTGATGTATTTCGATCTTTCGGACGAAGAAAAGGAAATCAAGGCAAGGGCAGCCGCCTTCGTTGACGAGGTGTGCAAGCCTCTGGAAGATCGCTGGGCCTTTGATGATTATGACATGCCGGCGGAAGATCTGTTCCATGTCGCCCGCAAGTTCAAGGAATATGGCCTGCGCGGACTCTCTGTCCCCAAGGAGGTCGGTGGCCTGGGGCTTGGCACCGTCGCCAAATGTCTGGTCTATGAGGAGATTATGCGTTCGCATGTCGTCCACGGCAATCTGACGACCTATTCGGGCTTCCTTGAACCCAGCCCCGCTTTGCATCAGGCGCCCGAATGGCAGAAGGAGAAATATCTCTACCCGATCCTTCAGGACGAGAAATTCTTCCACATTCACATCTCCGAGCCGGGGGCCGGATCGGATGCGGCGAACATCCGGACCACCGCGATCCGCGATGGCGGCCATTTCATCATCAACGGCACGAAGCGCTGGGCGCCGCCCCCGGTCCACCCGATCGTCGTGCCCAGCTATCTGCTCTGCTATGCCGTGACCTCTCCCGAAAAGGGGCATAGGGGCATCAGCACCATCCTGGTCGACTATCCCACGCCGGGCCTCACCATTGGCGAGGAATATAGGACCCATGCGACCGGCAGCCTCGGCCGGGCATGCGATTATCATTACAAGGATGTAGCCGTGCCGGTCGAGAACATGCTTGGCGAGGAAGGCAGCGGCTTCCACTATCTCATGGACCAGCTCAACCGGAACCGGGTCGCGATCGGCGCCGGATATATCGGCAAGATGCGCTGGGCACAGCGGCGCGCGATCGCCCGCGCGAAGGAACGCGAGACTTTCGGCAAGCCACTGGCGGACCGGCAGGCGATCCAGTGGATGATCGCTGAAAATGAGATTGAGATCGAGCAGCTGAGCAACATGGTCTACAAGGCAGCCTGGCTGCTCGACCAGGGGCGCGATCCACGCAGCGAGGTCGCGATGGTGAAGGCGGTGGCCGCCGTCTATGGCGGCAATGTCGTCGATCGCGCCATCCAGATTCATGGCGGTTTGGGCGTCATAGAGCAGACTCGCCTGATCCAGCTTGCCGGTGAAGCGCGCGTCGGCCGCATTGCGGAGGGGAGCACGGAGGCGATGAAGATGATCATTGCCAAGGAAGCGCTGCGACGCGGCTGACGCTGGTTGCTGCCGGGAACAGGGCGGGCCCATCCCGGCGGTGGCGCCCCGGCCGTTCCCATCCGCCGGACCTTGACTTGAGCCGGGTTTGTGACAAGTTGCCACCGCCGGATCGGGGCAGGAGCCGAGCGCGGGACGATCGGTTGCGATATGGGAAATCACTTGGCTTCGTCGCCGAACCAGTGCCGGGATTTTGTGCGGTCGACGGCGGACCGCCGTCACCTGACGATCGATGCCCGCTTCGCCATGGAAATCATGGCCGGACCGAAGCGGGCTGGTCACGACATCGACAAAATCCTGATGCGGGCCGGGATCGATCCGATGATCGCATCGCTTCCAGGCGCCCGGATCACGCTACGCAGCCTGGAACTTCTGATCGTCGGATTGATCAGGGCGACCGGGGACGAGTTGTGGCTCATCTGCAGCAGGCCGGTGAAGCCGGGCTCGTTCCGGTTCCTGTGCAATGCGCTGGTCCATTGCGATAGCTTGCGGGATGCGATCCGCGAAGCGGGGCGGTTCCTTTCGCTCGTCATGGACGATCTGCGTTTGTCCTTGCATGTGGAGGGGGACGCCGCCTGTTTGGCGCTGAACGACCTTTCAGGACCATCGTCGCAGAAGCCGCAGTTGCACGGGACGATCCTCCTTTTCGCATACGGAATCCTTTGCTGGTTGAGCCAGAAATCGATACCGTTGAAAGGTCTTCATTATTCCTTCGAGCAGAATTTCTTCAGTGGTGAACTGGCCAAGGTCTATCGCTCTCCCATAAAATATAATGAAGCGCGCAGCGAACTGGTCTTTCCGCGAGACATTCTGCAGTGGTCCGTCGTGCCCGACGTTGCCGACGCGCGCAAATTCCTGTCGGCCGTTCCCGGAATCCTCCTCATACGCTATCTGGACGAGATCACCATTTCTGATCGCGTGCGCAACATCCTGAAACGGAACGTCAAATATCATCTCTCTCTCGAGACGGTGGCTGCAATGCTTGCGACGTCCCCGCAGACATTGCGGCGCAGGTTAAAGGACGACGGCGTCTCGGGCTTCCAGCAGCTCAAAGATGATGTGCGACGCGATTTCGCTTTCGAGGCGCTGGCAAAGTCCAACCTGTCTCTCGAAGAGATAGCCGCCTCTTTGGGATTTGCCGAGGCAAGCGCCTTCCATCGCGCCTTCAGACGATGGTCGGACCTGACGCCGGGCCACTATCGGTTCGAACATGGAGCTACAGGCGTCCATCATTGAGACGCGATGTGAAGGGTGCGGCCGTGCGAACGATCAACATCCAGGCGTGATAAAAGAATCTGCCCCCCTGGGCCTGCCCTGACTTTCGAAATTACCAAAATTTCTGATCTGCATCGGATCGGATCGGTCCGTTCGAATCGTTCTTGGCGATCGTTATTAGCTTAGAAGGAGGTAATCCAATCATGATATCAACATCAAGCATATGATAAATAAGGACCATTCTCATTTCATACGACCCCATCCGTTGCTCTCGCCAATAATTTCGAAATTATTATTGCGGAGATTGCGGGTCTGTGCGAAGCAGGGTGACACAAAATGACAATAAGGTTCGGGAGAGGTTCCATGAAAACGCATGGTGTCAGTTGGATAGCGCTTGCCTCCAGTGCGGCGGCATTGGCTGTATCGGGATGTTGGGCGACTGCCCTGGCGCAGACGTCGCCTCCGCAAGGGGCAGCGGATGTTGGCGCGGCGGATATAGTCGTGACCGCGAACCGGCGCGAGCAGAGTCTTCAGGATGTCGGCATCGCGGTTGTCGCGCTGTCAGGGGAGGCGCTGAAGTCCAAGGGACTGTCCAGCAGTACCGATATCGCCCAGATCACGCCCGGCGTTTATGCATCGGGCAGTCTGGGAGGGCAAAGCCAGCAGTTCACGATCCGCGGCGTGACCCAGTCCGACTTCAATGATGCGATAGAGGCGCCGGTGGCGGCCTATGTCGATGACATATATATCCCCACGCAGCAGGGCCAGACGCTGGCCCTCTTCGATGTGCAGCGCGTCGAGGTGTTGAAGGGACCGCAAGGGACGCTCTTTGGACGCAATGCGACGGGCGGCCTGGTGAACACCGTCATCGTGCAGCCCGACAGCAGCAGGCTGAGCGGGTTTGGCGACATATCCTATGGCCGCTTCAATGAAGCCAAGGCCGAAGCCGCCTTGAACGTTCCGCTGGGAGAGTGGGCGGCGATCCGGGCATCGGGCTATTATTCCCGGATCTCGAATTTCTGGCACAATGTCTATCCCGAGGGTCTGGCCGCCGGCGCGCCCGCCGATTTCGGATCGCCCGGCAGTCATCCGTCCCCCTGCTGCCAGGATGAGGGCGGGAACGAAACCTATGCGGGACGCCTGCAACTCAAGCTCACGCCGACCGATGCCCTTACCATCCGCCTGATGGGGCAGGGCGCCAGGCAGGATTTGTCGACTGCGCCCTATACGGCGGTTGCCGCCATCGGCACCTATGATGATCAGGGGCGGCTCATCCAGTCGGACCGTGCGTCACCAACCGAAACGCGGCTCGCCATTGGGTCCGATGGCGGAAATTACACGAATTTCGCGGCAATTCCGCTGGCCGCTTTCGCCTTCCCCGGGGATGGAACCAGGGCGCCCGGCGCGACATGGTTCGGCTATGATCCGGTAAGCGCGGATGATTTGAAGCTGTCTTCGGACTTTGCCCGCAACCGCCTGAACAGGGCTAGCGGCTATCAACTCTCTTCTCATGTCGATTATGATTTTGGCGGCGTCACCCTCACATCCATTACGGCCTATCAGCACTATAAGAAGCAGTTCCTGATGGATGGAGACGGTACGCCGAACAATCTCTTCCTCTTCGGGACGAAGGCGAATACGGATGCCTGGTCGGAGGAACTGCGGCTGAGTGGTCGATCGACCGGCCTCAACTGGACGACGGGCCTCTATTTCCTCGATATCGACGCCCACACGACCCAGGGCCTGCTCGGCCCGAAGGGGTCCTTGCTGGCCGCCGGGTTCGGACTTCCCGACGATGGCGTGGATGCGATCGACGTCGTGCGATTGAAAACGCGTTCCATTTCCGTCTTCGGGCAGTTTGATTATGAATTCGCGCCGCGATGGACCATCGTTCTTGGTGGACGATTGATCCGGGAGCGGCAGATTTATGACTTCGTATCGTTCGCCGCGCGGAATGACGACGACTTTACGGTTGACGACCAAGTCGCGCTTTTCCTGCTCCAGCCCGATTATGCCGATCGACGGTCCAAGACGCTCTGGGCGGCCAAGGCGCAGCTTGAATACCGTCCGGCCGAGCGGATATTGATCTATGCCGGGGTGAACCGTGGCGTGAAGGGCGGCAGCTACAACGCGCCGATCCCAGACGGCAGCCCGCCGCTGAGCAGCGCGCTGATGTCCTATGGCCCGGAGACGCTGATCAATTATGAGGGCGGCGTGAAGTTTGGCGATCGGCTGTTCTCGGTGAACGCTTCTGCCTTCTACTACGACTATCAGGACTATCAGGCCTTTCTGTTCCGTAACAATTCAGGCTTCGTCCAGAATACCGATGCCAGGGTTTATGGCTTCGATATCGATATGGGGTTCCAGTTGGCTGACGGCCTGCACGCGACGGTCGGTGGTTCCTATACTCATGCCGTCATTCCCGATTTCGAGATTGCGCCGGGCGTGTTTCGCGATGTGCGCCCGACCTACGCGCCCCGCACCCAGCTTTCCGGCGACCTCACCTATACGGTGCCATCCGATGTGTTCGACGGACGCCTGACCTTGAACGCGCAGGCGAGCTATGCATCGGGTTTCTACCACAATATCCGCAACTTCAACGCGGATTGGTTCAACGGACGCACGCTGATCAACCTGTCCGGCAACTGGACCGCGAACTCCGGCATCCGCATTGGCGTCTATGCGAAAAATCTGCTCGATAAGCGATACGGCCTGATAGGGTTCGACAGCGTGGCGAATTTCGGGGGCAATATCGAATCCTATGGCATGCCGCGAACTTATGGCGTCAGCCTGGGGTATAAATTCTAGAGCGGATTCAACTGCATCGGCGCGGAGTTGCCGGCGGGGGGATTCGCCGCTGCCGCGCCGATGGAAGTGCTTTCGAAAATGGAGAAAATTCCAATCGACGGGGGCCAATAAATAGGGATTTGTTGCTAGAAACTGAGGCATTTCTAGCTGTTTATTCGCCATCTTAAGATGGCGCTTGAATTTCGAAAATTATCTCCTTAGGCAAGTAAGGAGCAGATGCAGACAGGCCATGGCCCGGAGAGGAAAGTTCGCATGAGTTCTGAACCATTTGTCGCAGCAATCGATCCGGCAAGGTCGGCCGCAACATTGCCGGAGTCGATGCGCGTGGCGCGGATGCACGAAGTGGGTGGTCCGCTGATGATCGAGCGGGTTCCCGTTCCGACGCCCGGCGACCGCGATGTTCTGGTGCGCGTCCGTTCCTGCGGGATCGTCCCCAATCTGGGCAACATCCTGTCGAACTGGACGACATGGTTTCCCGATCTTCCTCTGCCGCCTTTCCCGGCGGTCTTCGGCCTCGACCCCGCAGGCGAGGTCGTCGCGACCGGCAAGAACGTCTGTGACGTCAAGCCCGGCGACCGGGTTTACGTCAATCCGGGCCGTTCCTGCGGGACATGCCGTCACTGTTCAGGCGGTGACCCGGTCGCATGTGAATATTATGCTTTCAACGGCTATTTCGGTTTCTCCCGGAAGGCGTTGCGCATGTATGCCGAATATCCCTATGGCGGCATGTCGGAATATATGACGGCGCCCGCCACGGCACTGGTGCCGCTGCCAGAGTCGGTCACTTTCGATCAGGCCGCCAGATTGGGCTATATCGGCACGGCCTATTCCGCGCTGAAGAAGGCCAATGTCGGTCCCGGTTCCGTCATTTTGATCCAGGGCGCGAGCGGCACATTGGGGCTGGGCGGCGTCATCGGCGCATTGGCGCTGGGCGCTCGGAGGATTCTTGGAACGGGCCGCGACCGGGCATTGCTCGCGAAGGTCAAGGCGCTTGCGCCGGATCGTATCGAAACCTTCAGCATCGAGGACGGGTCCGTTGCCGAGTGGGCCAAGGTCCTGACCGGTGGTGAGGGCGTGGATGCCTCCATCGATTGCCTTGGCCCCGGCGCCCGGCATGAGACGTTTCTGGAAGGGGTCTATAGCCTGCGTCGCGGTGGCGCGCTGGTCAATGTCGGCGCGACGGCCGGGAATGTGCCGCTGGATGTCCATTATATGATGGACCGGAACATGCGCCTGATCGGGTCGCTGTGGTTCACCACCCAGGAAGGCCTTGAAATGGCGGCCCTTGCCGAATCCGGCATCCTGGATCTGTCGATCTTCGAGCATAATGCCCATCCGCTGGAACAGGTCAACGAAGCCATTTCCGGAATTGCGGCCAGAAATGGCGGCTTTTCAAACTATGTGATTCATCCCTGATCCGGATTGAAAGATCGATGATACAGCAGCAGATATGCAGCGTGGAATTGGCGGACGGATATGCCGATATATTCGTCGCCCACCCCGGGAAGGAACCCGCTCCGGTCGTTCTGTTCTATATGGATGGTCCCGGCATTCGTGAAGAATTGCACCAGATGGCGCGGCGTTTCGCCGAACAGGGATATTATGTCGTTCTGCCCGATCTCTATTACAGGTCCGGTGCGGCGGGGCGGCCGGGGGAACGGGCGACCGATCCCGCGGCGCCCGAACACGAGCAGATGTGGCAGCTCATCCAGTCGCTGACATTCCCGGCGGTGATGGCTGATACCACGGCGCTGTTGCGATGGATCGACGAGCAGCCGGAAGCGGACAGTTCCCGCATCGCCGCCATCGGTTACTGCATGAGCGGGCGCTTCGCCATCACGGCGGCGGCGACCTGGCCGGATCGGATCAAGGCAGCGGCGTCCATTTACGGCACGTCGCTTGTGACCGATGGGGACGACAGCCCGCATCATATCGCCGCGAAAGCCCGGGGCGCCCTGTATTTCGGCTTTGCGGAACTCGACCAGTTTGCCAGCACCGCCGATATACCGGCGATTGAGGCCGCTTTAAAAGGAGCAGCGACGAAATGGACGTGCGAGGTGTTTCCCGGGGTGGACCATGGGTTCGCCTTTCCCAATCGTGCGACCTATGATGCGCCATCGGCCGAACTGCACTGGCAGCGACTTTTCCATCTTCTCGACGGTGAACTGAAGAATGGCTGATGAACGGGCAATTTTCGATGTCATCGTCGTCGGGGCCGGACCGGTCGGGGCGATTGCCGCGCTGTTGCTGGGGCGGGAGGGACTGAATGTCCTGGCGGTCGAGGCGGAGGTCGTCCCCTATGACAAGCCCCGGGCGATCGGCATAGACCATGAATCGATGCGTGCGTTGCAGAAATTGGGCGTGATGGACGATCTGGCGCCCTATCTGGGGGCCTATCGCGCTTCGGAATATCGCTCCGCCAGCGGCGATGTGCTGCGGCGAATCATACCGCAGCCGGAGCCCCATCCGCTGTCATGGCCGCCTTATAGCACCTTCATCCAGCCGGAACTGGAGCGGCTGCTACGCGCCGCGATGGTGGACCACACCTCGATCGATGCCCGTTTCGGCTGGCGCTGCGAGCGCGTCACGGATGACGGGGAAGGGGTTTCGGTCGAACTGCTCGATCCTTCCGGGAAGCGCCTGACTGAACGGGCGCGCTATGTCGTCGCCTGCGACGGCGCATGGAGTCCTGTGCGGGAATCGCTGGGGATCAGCTTTGAGGATCTTCAGTTCGACGAGCCATGGCTGGTGGTCGATGTGCATGTGAACGACCGCTCGAACCTGCCGGACACCACGGTGCAATATTGCGACCCCAGCCGGCCCGCGACATTGGTGCATGGTCCCGGCGACCTTTGCCGCTGGGAGATCATGTTGCTGCCGGGCGAAGATCCAGCCGACATGGTCAGGGATGATGCGGTGTGGTCTTTGTTGAGCCGATGGCTGAGGCCGGGCGAGGGGCGGCTCTGGCGCGCGGCGACCTATCGTTTCCATGCCCTGGTCGCGGAATCCTGGGGGAAGGGGCGGGTATTCATTGCCGGCGATGCCGCGCATCAGACGCCGCCTTTCATGGCGCAAGGGCTTAACCAGGGCATTCGGGATGTCATCAATCTGAGCTGGAAACTGGCGGAAGTGATCCGGCACGGAGCGAATCCGGCGCTGCTGGGCAGTTATGAAACCGAACGGCGCCCAAATTGCCGTTCCGTCATAGAACTGACGAAGGAACTCGGCCGGTTGATCTGCGAGCGCGATGGAGAACGCGCCGCGGAAAGAGACAGGAAATTGCTGGACGAAATGGCGTCTGGGCGGGGAGAGATCGTGCGCCAGGACCTGCTGCCGCCCATTGCCGACGGGTTCCTCTTTCGTGACGCGACCGGGCGGTTGTCGCCCGGCGCCGGGGTCGTTTTTCCGCAACCCGTGGTCGAGGTGGACGGCGCTGAGGGTCGCATGGACGATGTGTTGCAGGCCCGCCATCTTCTCGTGCTGGACGATGCCACAGCGATGGACGCTTCAGTAAGGGAAAGGGCGATGGCGATGGGCATTGCCGTCGTCGCGCTGGATGGCGGCGTTTTAAGTCCGGACGTGCTGCGCATGCGCGACCCGTCGCGGATCATTACAACAATGATGGGCAAATATGGCGCAGCCGCCATGCTGGTGCGTCCTGACCATCTGGTTTTCGGGAGCGTGTCCAGAATGGAAGATGCAGGCCGGTTGCTTTCCGCGTTCGAGGTGCTGCGGGATCGGGAAATGGCTTGAGGGAAGGCGATGGGCAGCTGGAGCCCACCGAATACTGGACATTAGCGCACCTCCCCATTACCTTGGACAAGATTTTCGAAAAGGGTATGGCGTGAAGGAACCAAGAGTTGCTGATCAACGGTCACGGACGCTTGTAGGCGGAACGTTAGCGACGGATATTCTTCACAGATTGCGTGACGATATCATCAGTTGCGCTTTGCCGCCGGGTGAGCGGCTGCGTTTCGAAAATCTGCGTGAAATCTATGGCGCCAGTTTTTCCACGCTGCGTGAGGCGCTTTCGTGTCTCGCGTCGGAGAGGCTGGTGGTGTCCGAAGGGCAGCGCGGTTTCGCGGTCGCTCCGATTTCGCGTGAGGACCTGCTGGATTTGACCGACGCGCGCGTTCTGATCGAGCGGGAATGCGTGGCCCGGTCGATGCTGCGTGGCGGATCGGCGTGGAAATCGGAAATGCTGGCCGCCTATCATCGGCTGGATCGCGTTGAAGCCCAGCAGATGGACCAACATGTCGTCTCTCCGGAATGGGATGCGCGCCATTTTGATTTTCATGAAAGCCTGGTGGCGACGGCGGCTTCCCCGACGATGATGGAAATCCGCAAATCATTGTTCGAAAGAGCGCGGCGTTATCGCCGTCTGTCGGCGTTGATGCGCAAGTCGCCACGGGCAAAGCGCGATGAGCATCGCGGCCTGCTGGAGGCGATGACGGGCGGCGATGTCGAACTGGCGCAGAACATGATCGAAAGCCATATCCGCGCCACGGCGAGTAATGTGCTCGACTCCATCCTGTTTGAAAATCAGCCGGCCACCCTGACGGGGTGATCTGGATTGCGCCGGTTATATCAGGAGGGATGGCTTTCGTCGGTCCGTCTTCGACTATAGCTGTCCTTGGGTGGCGCCTTCCTGATATTTCCTCGCCTGTTCAAGTCATGGCACGGCATCGTTGCATGCGCCTTGCACATTCTGTCTTATTGCGATGGTAGAACCGTGTCCTGCAAAGCGCGTAAGGCAATAGGATTGGCGATGATCCTAGGCGGTGCGGCTGGCTCAAACAAGGGGGGAAAGCGGTTCGAAATCACCGAACAGGCCGCGCGCCAATATCTCCAGGGGAACTTCCGGAGACAGCAGTCCGTGCCGCGTGGCGAATTCAATGTCGCGCCAGACGCGCTGCAGCGGGTTGTCATCGGCAAAGGCGCTCGCGCCTTGCACATCTAGAAGCTTGTTCACCGCCTGACGCGCCATCTGCGTGGCACGGCCGAGATCGACGCGCATCTGCGCGCGGCGCATGAAGGAAAGGGGTTCCCCCGCACGCCCGCCATCGGAAATCTCGTCGCACCAACGCTCGAGCGAGGCGCTGGCCATTTCGACCATGCTGGCTGCTTCGGCGATCGTAACCTGCATGGCTGGCGACTTCCGGAGGTCTGCGTAGCTGCTGTACGAGATGCGCTTGTTGCCCGCATTGACGCGATCGAGGGTCAGTTCGAGTGCCGCGCGTGCCAGACCGATCACGGGAGCGCCCAGCATGATCACCGCGTTGGCCGCGAAGGCTTCGCGGAAGGAGGCCTTGTCGCTTTGCCCGACCTCATTGGAAGCCAGCAGCCGCGAGAGCGGAGCGGTGCGATGGGTTGGCACGAAGACATCACTGGCGATAACGGTGTTGCTGCCGGTGCCGCGCATGCCGGCGAAGAACCACGTATCCTCTACCGTCAGGTCGTTCATCGGCATGACGACGACGCCTTGCTCGAAAGTACCGTCCTCTTGGGGAAGGGGAAGCGACAACAGCGCCCAATCGGCGTGGAGGCTGCCCGACGCGAAAGGCCACTTGCCATTGACCTTGTAACCGCCTTCGACTTTCGTCGCGGTTCCAAGCGGCGCAAACAACCCGATGAAACGGGCGTCCGGATTGCCGCTGAAAATATCCTCGACTGCCTGTTCTCCCAGATGGCAGGCGATCCAGACGGTGGCATTGGAGATGAAGGCGACCCAGGCGGCCGAACCGCAGCCGCGACCGATTTCCGCGACGACATCATGGTAAGTGCGCAGGTCCGCTTCGAGTCCGCCGAACCGCTTCGGTGTCCGAATCCGGAAAAGGCCCGCTTCGTGGAGCGCGGTCACGCTCTCTTCCGGCAGCCGCCGGTTGGCATCCGAATAGGTGCCGCCGGCGCGAAGCTGAGGCACCAATGCCGTGGCCCGCGCGACGAGTTCGTCGCGGAGAGCCTTCTGACCCTCTGCCGTATCCTCGGCATGAAGTTGTTGCAAAGCGCCCATCGCATCTCTCCCTGGTTCACCGCCGTCGGAATGCGACGATCACATTTCCGAATCCATATCAGAGAAGTATATAAATCAAAAATGATTTATAATCAATTCGTGGGGTCCCTTTGAAGAACGAGACGCGCCGACTTCAGTCGGATGCTGGCTAGAGCGGTTTTCGATCGCTTGGAGCCGAAGGCCAGTGATGTGCCTGCGGGTTCGGGAAATCATCAGGCAGGTCTGCGTAGAGATGGCGTGACCATCGTCCATGGCGTTTTCTCGCGCGACCATGTTCCCATGTTCACGCGAGATACGGCCACGCGTCTCGGTCAGTGACTTCGCACGTCGTGCCAAGGGTCAGTCATTCAGCTGCGTGCGACAACGACGGTTTTATATTCGGTATATTGTTCGAGGGCAGCCTCGCCATTGTCGCGTCCGAAGCCGGACTGCTTGACGCCGCCAAAGGGCAGGCTGGCATCGAGGATGAAGTAGCAGTTGACCCACACGAAACCGGCCTTGACCTGCTGGACGAAGCGGTTGGCGCGATCGATGTTCTTGGTAAAGACGGCCGCGGCAAGACCGAAGGGGGTGTCATTGGCGCGATCGATGACGGTCTGGGCGTCGCTGAAGCCGAGTATGCTGGCGACGGGGCCGAAAATCTCCTCGCGGGCGATCGACATGCTGTCGGTCACATCGTCGAAGATGGTGGGCTGGATGAAATAGCCCTGGTTGCCATGGCGCTGACCGCCGGTGACGAGGCGGGCGCCTTCGCGCTGACCAGCTTCGAGATAGCCGAAGATTTTGTCGCTCTGCTCCTGCGAAACCTGGGGCCCCTGGGTCGAGGCGGGATCGAGTTGGTGGCCGAGATTGCGGGCGTTGACCTTGTCGGCGAGCCTGCTCACGAACTCGGGCCGGATCGCATCCTCGACATAGATGCGCGTGCCGGCCGAGCAGCATTGCCCGGCGTGCCAGAAGTTGGCGGAATAGGCGCTCTCCACGGCCTGATCGAGATCGGCGTCGGCGAAAACGACGATCGGGCTTTTGCCGCCGAGTTCGAATGTGCAGCGCTTGAGCGTGTCGGCGGCGCGTTTCTGGATGATCCGCGCGGTCGCGCCCGAGCCGGTGAAGGCGATCTTGTCGACGCCGCCGTGGGTGACGATGGCGTCACCGACACTCTCGCCGGGGCCGTTCAGCAGATTGATGACGCCCGCGGGGAAGCCGGCTTCGAGTGCGAGCTGTCCGAGGTAGAGCGCCGAGAGCGGGGTCTGCTCGGCGGGCTTCATGACGATGGTGTTGCCGGCGGCGAGGGCCGGCCCCCACTTCCAGGCGAGCATCAGCAGGGGGAAGTTCCACGGGATGATCTGGCCGATGACACCGACCGGTTCGCGCAGCGTGTAGGCGAAGACGTCCCCGCGCGCGGGGATGGTGGCGCCTTCGATCTTGTCGGCCCAGCCGGCATAATAGCGCAGCGAGTTGATGGCCAGGCCGGCCTCGTCCCTGGCGTCGATGACGAGCTTGCCGCTGTTATAGGAATCGAGTGCCGCGACATAGTCGATATCGCGTTCGATCAGGTCGGCGAGGCGGTAGAGGAGACGGCCGCGGTCGGCCGCCGACATCGTCGCCCAGGGGCCGCGCTCGAGCGCGTTCCGCGCGGCGCGGACTGCGCGGTCGACATCCTGCGCCGTCGCCTTCGCAACCGACGCGATCACCGCGCCGGACGCGGGATCATAGGTTTCCAGCTGGTCCGAACCTTCCACCCATACTCCATCTATCAACAACTGGTGATACTGGATTTTGGGAAGGGAAAGGCCGGCGGTCGTGATAGCGGTCATGGCATTCCTCTCATAAGTCTTGTTCGCAATAGGTGTCGGTGCAGGCGCGGCGCCTCTTGAGGGCGCGCGCCGACCGGTCTGTATCAGTGAGGCAGGCGGCTGGTTCCGATACTGCTTCCCGGCACAGTGTTGGTGGGGATCGGCAGGCATGGGACAAGAGGAACCAGGGCCGCCGGTCCGATTAAGGTGCCACTTGTACGTTCGAAGGCCATCAAACCTCTCCGGTGAGACTGGTTGACGGCGATAAGCTTATTGAATATAATTATATTGTCAAGCGAGTATCCATGCTGCCTGAACGCTGAGGGTGCTTGGCCGAATTATTTAAGTAATTGAAATATAATATTTATTGTAACGAATCCGACACGGAAAGGCTCGTCGAATCCCTCTCGGGACTCGTCCGCCGGACTTTCCGTCTCCTGACCAACGCCGGATTTGGCGCGCCGAAGGCGGTGACGGAATGCAGCTTCATGGCCGCGCCAAAATAGTGATGAGCAGTCTATATTGACACGAAATCATATGTGTGAAAGAATCAAAAAATCAAGAGAGTTTGATCTCGACAGGAGAGAGCCAAAGGCGCCCGACGTCTTCCTTCCTCGCAACTCCGGTTGCGCGGCGATAGGGGCGCGTCCGGCGGCAATACCCTCCTGCGAGCCTTCGATCGTTCATTTCCAGGGAGGGGCAAATGCATCTATCAATGAAAACCCGTGCGAGCGTGATCAGCATCGCTTTAGCCATCAGTATGCCGGCCTTCGCTCAAGACGGCAGCTCGACCGGCACCGCCGACTATGGCCTCAACGACATCGTGGTCACGGCGCAGAAGCGCGCGGAGAATCTTCAGGACGTCCCGATCGCAATTTCCGCGGTGAATGCCGACACTATGGCTGCGAGCGGTGTGACCAATGTTTCGAACCTCATGGTCGCGCTTCCCGGCGTCGACTTCAAAGCCGGGAACGGCTTCGCGCTGCCCACCATTCGAGGGGTGGCGTCCAGGGCGGCTTCGCCTGGCTTTGAAGCGCCCGTCGCCCTTTATGTCGATGACGTCTATTATGCCAGTCAGCTTTCGGGATTGATGAGCTTCAACAATGTCGCGCAGATCGCCGCACTCAAAGGGCCGCAGGGTACGCTGTTCGGTCGCAATGCAACCGCTGGCCTCATGCAGATCACGACGCGTGAGCCTGGTCAGGATTTGTCGGCCAAGATCGATCTGAGCTATGGCAATTACGAAACGGTTCGCGTCGCCAGTTATGTCGGCGGCGGGTTGGCTGATGATGTCGCGGCCGACCTGGCGCTGTCTTATCAGACGATGGGCAAAGGCTATGGCCTGAACCGGACGACCGGCAACGATGTACTCAGGGTCAATCACGACTTCGGCGTGCGGTCCAAATGGGTCTTCACGCCGGCCGACGGAACGAAGGTTCGTCTCATCCTCGACTATGTCGATCAGGAGAACAGCAACAATGCCTCGCGCGTTCCGGTCGGTGAATCGACGGTCCCGCCCTTCGCGCCCAATTTCGGTGGCCGTCCGCGCGACATTGAAGGCAGGGATCCACTCATCCGTCACCGCGAAGGTGGTTTCAGCCTGAAGATCGAGCAGGACATCGGCTCGCTTCAGCTCGTGAGCATCACGGCGAAGCGCGAGGGCAGGACCGACATCACCTTCGACGGCGACTATACGGCGGTCAACGCCCGCTACATTGCTTTCCGCCAGAATGACTCGCAGTTCAGCCAGGAAGTGCAGCTGCTCTCCCCAAGCGGGGGGCCTTTCACGTGGGTTCTTGGGGGCTATTATTTCAACGGGTCGAACGAATATGATTCGTTCAACCAGTATTTCATGGGGGCCGGCATTCCGGCCGCTGGTCCACTGGCCAATGCGGTGCATCTCCAATTGCTGGATAAATCGAAGACGAATTCGATCTCGGGTTTCGCGCAGGCGACTGCTGCGATCACCGACCGGCTCAAGGCGACGGCGGGCATCCGCTACACGAGCGAGAAGCGTTCGCTTGTGGGGGTTTCCCAGACGCTCACCTTCGTCAATGGCACGAGCGCTACCCAAATCGTGCCGGATCGGGCGACCCGATTTGGGAAGGCGACCTGGCGACTGGCGCTCGACTATGAAATCTCGGACGATGTGCTGGGTTATATCTCCTACAATCGTGGTTTTCGGAGCGGCGGCTATAATTCGAACAACATCACGCTTCCGGCTTTTTCGCCGGAAGTGCTCGATTCCTATGAAATTGGCCTGAAAACCGATTTTCTCGACAAGCGGGCGCGGCTCAACTTGGCCGCCTATTATTATGACTTTAAAAATATCCAGGTTTTTGCCAGTCGCGATGGGCAGATCGCTGTCCTCAACAGCGGCAATGCCAAGCAATATGGCCTTGAGGCTGATTTGCAGCTGCGTCCGGTCGACCGCCTGACCCTGACGGGGTCTTACCAATGGGTTCCTACAGCGAAATATCTTGATTTTCCTGCCGCCAACATCTTCACGCCGCGCGCGGCCGGCGGTTATAATTCGCTGATCGGCTCGGCGACCGGAAATCGGCTTCTGCTCAACCCGGAGCATCTCGTCACGGCCTCGGCCGATTATGAAGCCGAACTGGGCAGCAACAAGCTCGGCTTCAATGTCACCTTCTATCACAATGGCGGTTTCTTCTGGGATCCCGACAATGTCATCCGCCAGAAGGCTTATAGTCTGGTGAACGCCAGCGTGCGGTTGGTGACGGACGATCAACTGACCTTCTCGGTCTGGGCCAATAACATCACCGACAAGGAATATACGACCAACGGCGGCATTCAGGGTTTCGGTCCGTTCGGAATGCAGCGTGAGGCACTCGGTCCTCCGCGTACCTATGGTGTAACGCTCGGTTACGCTTTCTGATTGGGGGTGATCGGACCATGGTTCGGCAGCAAGGGGGCAGCCATGTCCCCGCGCATGCCGGACCCGTGCGATCAGCAGCACGCTCGGCCGAAAGTGGCGGTCGAGCGTGCCATTTCCATACTCTCGTCCCTGCAATCCGAATGGTCGCAGAAGCTCGGCAGATCATGATTTTGAACTCAGGCGTGCAACAATGGCATGCGATAGAGGTTTGATAGTCCTGATAGATAGAGGCTTTTACCGACCGGGCCGCCAAAGGCGATGTTGGTGACGAACTCCGGCACGCGGATTGTCCCGAGGTGAACGCCGTCCGCGTTGAAAATCCAGACGCCGCCGGGACCGGTGCTGTAGACATTCCCTTCGCTGTCGACCTTGAGCCCATCAGCGAAGCCAGGAAGAGTGCTGCTGCTCATGTCGTGAAAAATATTGGGTGCCCCGAACCTGCCGTCGGTGGAAATCCGATATTTCAGGATGCGTCGGCGGAAAGTCTCTGTCACATAGGCGACCAAACCATCCGGCGAGAGGGCGACCCCGTTCGGAAACTCGGCAGTCCTGTCCATCAGTTCGATACGACCGTTCTTCAGGCGGTAAATGCCGCTGTGAGGAATTCCCGCATCCGGGGCGTCGGGTCTGGCAATATCCGCCTCGCGGACCATCGCCGGCCGCATGTCCGTGTCGGTGAAATAGAGCGAGCCATCCGATGCAAACGCCAGGTCATTGGTCGTGTTGAACCTGCGGCCTTCAAAACGGTCGGCAAGGACCGCCATGTTACCATCTGGCTCCAGCCGGAGAATCCGGCGGGAGCCGGCGAACCCGCAGAAGACAATCCGCCCGTTTGGATCAAGTGCCATGCCGTTGGGACCCGCCATCGGCAGATAGTCGTCGCCTTTCTTGAAGATGGGAATACGCGTCACATCGTCACCCCGAAAGACCGGCGCGAGAACTGGCCGCATTGTGCCGGTGTCGTCTATCCTTCCAATCAGATTGTGCGCGATATCGGAGAATGCCAGATAGCCGCCCCGCTCATCCGGAACCCATAGAGGCGCCTCCAGAAAGCCAGCGCCGCTATAAAGCCGTTCTAGCCGCGGCTGGCGGTCCAGTAGCCGGTCGAGAGCGCTATCCGCGCGCTCGATCGAGGCAACAAGGCCATTTGCCTCCGCTGCGACCGCGGGCCTGACGAGCGCAAATCCCACCAGCGCCGCTGATCGTTCTAGAAACCCCCGCCTCATCAGACCGTTCGCGCAGGTGGAAGACACTATCACTCTCCATTTGATGGCGATATGCGATGCGTGTGATCTGCGGTCATGGCACTCTCGATCAGGTCGGCACTCGGAAATGTCATCATGCAAATGATCGCGGATCGGGATAGCCTGTCTGGCTCCATCCGCCGTCCGCCACCAATGTCGCGCCGGTGATATAGGATGCCTCGTCGCTTCCCAGAAAGAGCGCCGGGCCTGTCATTTCGGCCACATTCGCCGGGCGATCCAGAGGAATACGATCCTTATACGCCTTGAGAATGGCGGGAGTGGTCAGGACAAGCTCGACTGCCGGCGTCTCAACCAGACCGGGAGCAAGCGCATTGACTCTGATGCGATGTTCAGCGAGCTCCAGCGCCGCGTTTCGCGTGAGCATGTCGAGTCCGGCTTTCGCGCTCGTATAGACAGCCGCGCCCTTTCCGGGAATATGTGCGCTGACGGACGTGACGTTGACGATCGCGCCGCCATTGCCCTGTTTGATCATCTGGACGGCCTGATGCTTGAGGCAGACGAAGGCCGCGCGCAGATTGGTCGCGTGAACGGCGTCCCAGTCTTCCTCCGTCAGACTGACAATGGGTCCACGGCGGAATATGCCTGCCACGTTGAAAGCCACGTCGAGTTTTCCAAAAGCGTCGACCGTGCGATCCACCATTCGGGCCACTTGCACGGAATCCGTGATGTCCGTTTCCACGCCAATCGCAGCATCGCCGCCACCTGCGGTAAAGGCTTCGAGTTCGTCCGCGCGGCGGGCGGCCACGGCGACCTTCGCACCCGCTTCGAGAAGACGTTTTGCGATTGCAAGGCCGATTCCCGATGTTCCGCCGACGACAAGGGCGGATTTGCCCTTATAGTCCCACTGTGCGCCATCATGGGTTGCCGACATCTGAAAATCTCCCCGGTTAATGCTGTATGGCCATTGCAGTTGTGCGATGCGCGCTCGAACTTATGTGCCTGCCCCATCATCCAGGTGAGCGCGGCCCGGGGCATTCTCTTGACGCCCATATACTTATAATCTAGAAGCATTATGTCAACAGGCCGCGGAGCGCAGGATGCAATCAACTCGCCGGCCGTCGTTCATATTGCTTGGTTGTCAGGGGCCGGGACTGCTCTGCCGGTTGGAGCATGGCAGGTCGCCGGTTTACAGACAGGAGAGATAAGAGATGCCGGGAGATTTTGTTGGCGAATTGAATTTCAGCGGTCCGATTGAAGGGCGTGCTCGATACGACCGGCACGACGTGAGCAAGACCAACGTCAACTTTCAGCCGCACAAGCTTCGGATTCATGATGCTCGCCCCATATGTTCGGAGCTTTCGCTCGATCATGAAGGGTTCGCTCTTTTTGATCATCCCACGCCGAGTGCCGATCCGGAATGGATCAAAGCGAATGAGCAGGCCTACAATGATGCCGTGGGCGCCCTCATCAAAGAGGTGACCGGTGCGGCTCTGGTGGTTTCGCAGATCAACGGGCTGAAGCTGCGCTTCGCCGATGCCGCCAACAGGGAAGGCGCATCGCCGCCGGCTGCCTTGGTTCACGCCGATTATACGCGCCCCTATGCGGCCATATGGCGGAAATGGGAAGGCGATCTGCGTGGCGAGGATTATTCGCGTTTTCCGCGCTTCTGCATTTTCCAGACATGGCGGAGCCTCACGCCTCCGCCGGTCGACAACACGCTGGTCTTCTGTGACGCTTCCACCATCGACGACAGCAGGTTGATCGTTTTTGATTCGGTGGTCGGGGGCGAGGAAGACAAGCCTGCGAACAAATGGGAAAGTGATTTCAGCCTCTGGGATGAACATCAGCGTTGGTATTATTTTTCGAATCTCATGCCCGACGAGCTTATCGTCTTCAAAGGGCACGACAGCGATGAGTCGCGTTACGCGCAGTCGCTTCATAGCGCGATAGACCTGCCGATAGTGCCTGCTGCAAAGCCTCGATCAAGCGTGGAATCACGGTTCTTCGCCTTTTTCGACTAGGGTTCTTATGGCGATAATGGTCGCGGATTCGCCAGTTTCTGCCAACCAGCCGTCAAGGCGCGGCAGCCATCGCTTGAGGTGAGGCCGCCCTATTTTCGCAAAAGGGGAGCCGTCGATCTTGCCGGCTGGCTCCGGTGACTTCTGCACGTCAAGGAGGTGGGAGAGCATATGTTGGACGAAGTCAGGGAAATCGAGTCGCAAGGATGCCGGATTTCGACCCGGGTTACGGGATCGGGGCCGCTCGTGAACCTGATACATGGCTGGCCGGAACTCGGACTTTCGTGGAGAGATCAGGTCTTGCCCCTTGCTGAGGCGGGCTTTACCGTAGCAACGCCGGATTTGCGTGGCTTTGGCAAGTCATCCAAGCCTGATAATATTCTTTCATACAGGTTCGACATCGCTGCCGACGACATGGCCGCGATTGCCGATGCGCTTGGTCACGAAAAATGGGTTTCGATCGGCCATGGTGCGGGTTCGATGGTGGCCTGGCGAACCGCGCTGCGCTTTCCCGATCGCGTGGCCGCGGTGTTTTCGCTCAGCGTCCCCTATTTGGGCGTGCCGCCGATGCCGGTGGTCGATACGTTCGACATCCGCTATCCCAATCGCTTCTTCTACATGCGCTATTTTCAAAAGGTTGGAGTTGCCGAAGCGGAGCTTGAAGTCGATGCGCGCGATTCACTGAAGAGGATATTCTACTCCTTGTCGGGCGCCGCGCCGAAATTCGACTGGACGCGCGAGAGGCCGATTGACGACCCTCTTTTGAAAGCTCTTACGCCTCCTCCTCCCGGGCCGCTGTCGTTCATGTCCGACGACGCGCTCGACACCTATGCCGATGCTTATGAGAAAGGCGGGTTCTTCGCGCCGCTCTGCTGGTATCGGACTTTCGAAGCCGATTATGTCGACATGCAGGCTTATGGTGATGGGATCATCCGTCAGCCGTCGGGCTTCCTTTGTGGCGACAAGGAAATACTCCTCGACATGTATGCCCATGTTCTCGACCGTCAGCGTGGAAGCTTATCGGACATGCGGCGCGAAACGATCCTGCCGGGCGCGGGACATTGGATTCAACAGGAGCGTCCATGGGAGGTCACCCGGGCGCTCCTGGATTTTCTGAACGAGGTGCGTGAAGAGCTGGAGTGATTTCGAGCAAGATGGCATCATCTGGCGGCCGGGAGCACATGCCGATCGATGAGCAGCGCGCAGGCGGCGACGATGATCAGACCGATCCCGGCCAGTAAAAAGAGGCTGCTGGCTCCATCTTTCGAGCCGAGCAGCCAGCCACCGGCGACAATCGCCGAGAAACCGCCAATCCTGCCGATCATCATGCCCAGGCCGATTCCCTTGGCCCGGCATTCCTCCGGATATCCGCATGTGAGTAACGCATAGATGTTGGCCGTCAGCAGGGCGGTGATCGCGCCGATACCGCCGGTGCCGCAGAAAACCACAATCCGCATCACGGGGCTTGGGGACGCGGTGTGGGAGGCGACGGCCAAGGCTGTCAGGATGGTCAAGGCGATACCGGCAGCCGCCGCAAAGAGCATGAGGCGCCGCGTTCCTTGCCACGCGATCAATCGTCCCGCGATGAAAGGACTGATCAGGGCCATGATGTTGAATGCGAGGCTCGCCGTCACGGCCTGAGTGGCCGTCATGCCCGCATTGGACATCAGCACTGGAATCCATGCGAGGAAGGAGTAGGAGAGAAAAGCCAGCGAGAAGAATGCCAAAGGCGCCCCGATGTTGATCCTCAGATGGGCGCGGCTGAAAAGTGTGGTCGGGTTCCGTTTCGCCTCGCGCATTGCAAGCTCGGCGGATTCCAGGGACGAATGCGCCTCGATGTCCTTTCTCCGTGGCAAGAGGATCGTCATGGCGATAGCCATCGCCAATGTCCCGGCGCCAGTGATGATGAAACATCCTTTCCAGCCATAGGTCGGGAGCACCAGAACGACGAGCACGCTGCCGATGACACCGCCGGCGGGGGAATAGGCGCTCGCCAGCGCGCTGAAGCCTGCGCGGCTGCGTTCCGGCAACCAGTTGACGACATATGCCAGCGCGTTGGGGGTCGCGGCGCCGACTGCAAGGCCGCTGAACAATCGCGTTATTGTCAGGGAGGTCACGTCGACCGTCAACGCCGAAGCCGCGGTCGCAATGCCGCAGACCACCATTGTCCAGACGAGCATCTGCCGGTGTCCGAAGCGATCGCCGAGCCATCCTCCGACTCCGGCGCCAAACGCCGTGCCCAGAACGACGGCCCCCAGCGCCGGTCCGAAAGCCGCCGCAGTGATGTTCCAGTCCGACAGGATTTGCGGCGTGACCAGGGCGAGTATCTGGATGTCCAGCCCGTCGAGCAAAAGTGCGGCAAAGACGATCGCCGCAATCGCATAAGGATATGTTACTCGCGTGCTGCGTGATGTGGCGATCATCCAAGAAACTCATCTTTTTCCGAGGAATGGGCCGGAACGGCGGCAGGAATATGGCGGGTGTTTCCCCAGGCCAATCGGTCAACCGGCAATGAATGCCCCATGCTACATCCCTCCTTCGCGCCGCGAGCCATCGCGGCTGGTGAAACCATTTACGGCCGCTTGTTCGCCGTTCATTTTCCATCAGTTCTGTCGGACTGCGCGGTCGCCCGCTCTTGCAATGCTTTGATTTCGTCCGGTTCCTCAGGTGGAGCGTTTGGCGATCCCTGATTGACAGCTTCAAATCAATGCTTATCATATATAATTATATAGAGCAATCGCATGATGGCGCGATGCTGACAGTCCTTCGCGGGCTGAACGTCGAACGAGTCCAAGAAGTGTGGAGGGGTGGGTGTGACCGATTGTGCCCGGATTTTGCTTTCTGGTGACGGAAGCGTGACGCATGCGCGGCAGGCGTCATTGCGTGTTACGCGTCGTTCCTCCGCCTCCTGGCTTTCGTGCCTTGCTGCGCTCGCGCTTGTTGCGGGATGCTCTTCCGATCGGGCCGGGCAACCGGCGGTGGATGATTCGGCGTTCAAGAGCATTGAGCAGGGCGCGAATTGGCCAGGCTATGGGCGAACCTATGACGAAAGTCATTTCAGTCCACTCGATCAGGTGAACTCTGAAAATGTCGCGAAGCTTGGATTGGAATGGTCAATGGATCTTCCGACCCAGATCGGCACCGTGTCGGCTCCGCTTGCTGTCGATGGCGTGCTTTTCTTCGCCAGTGGCCTTTCCAAACTGAACGCCGTGAAGGCTGATACGGGTGAGCCCCTTTGGGAATATGATCCCCAGGTGGCGGAGGTCGCTGGCCCGAAATTGCGATTGGGGTGGGGCATTCGCGGGATCGCCTATTGGAACGGCAAGATTTATACCGGAACACAGGATGGGCGGCTGATCGCGGTCGACGCCAAGACCGGGAAGCCCGTTTGGACGGCTCAGACGACACAGGCTGGCGATGGCCTCGTCATTACCGGCGCGCCGCGTGTGTTCGCCGGCAAAGTCATCATCGGCAATGCCGGTGCCGACTACAGCGCTGTGCGCGGGTATGTGACGACTTACGATGCCGAAACGGGCAAGCAGTTGTGGCGCTTCTATACGGTGCCGGGAAATCCTGCAAAGGGCTTCGAAAACAAGGCCATGGAAATGGCGGCGAAGAGCTGGACGGGAGAGGAGTGGAAGAAAGGCGGCGGCGGCACCGTCTGGAACGCCATCACCTATGATCATGAGCTTGACCGAATCTATATCGGCACCGGCAACGGCTCTCCCTGGAATATTAAGGTGCGCAGTCCTGACGGGGGCGACAATCTGTTTCTTTGCTCGATCGTGGCGCTCGACGCGAAGACGGGCAAATATATCTGGCACTATCAGGTCAATCCCGGAGAAACCTGGGATTATAACGCCGCGATGGACATCACGCTCGCAACCCTCAACATTGGGGGGAAGTCGCGCAAGGTGATGTTGCATGCGCCGAAGAACGGTTTCTTCTATGTCATCGACAGGGATACGGGTAAGCTGATCTCTGCCGAACCCTTTGCCAAAGTGACCTGGGCCAGCCGCATCGATATTGCGTCGGGCCGTCCGGTGGAAAATCCGGAAGCGCGCTTTCCGCAGGGGACAACGAAGATATGGCCGAGCGGAGCGGTCGGCGCGCATAGCTGGCAGCCCATGGCCTTCAGCCCAAAAACCGGGCTGGTCTATATTCCGACGTCGGAGCTTCCCGGATCGTACGACGACCGCGGCATCGACCATCGGAACTGGAAACGGCCGGGTGACTATGCGCTCGATGGGTCGTTCAATCCGGTCAAATTTGGCGGAGCGGCGCCACCGCCTGGAGCAAGCTTCGGCCATCTCCAGGCCTGGGATCCCGTGCGTCAGCGGCGCGTGTGGTCGGTGCCGCTCGGAGCGCCGCTCAATGGCGGCGTCGCCGCGACCGGCGGCAATCTCGTTTTCCAGGGCAATATGAAGGGCAGGCTGGTCGCTTATGCGGCCGATAGCGGGAAGGAGCTTTGGAGCTTCGACGCACAGAATGGCGTCGTCGCGCAGCCGATCACCTATCTTGTCAATGGCCGTCAATTTGTAACCGTCATTTCCGGCGTGAGCGGCGGTGCTGGTCTTTTCCCCGGTCTGGGTGGGGTGCCGATCTGGGATTATCGCAAGCAGGTGCGACGGGTTCTGACCTTCGCGCTTGATGGCAAGAAGGTGCTTCCGGCGACATCGGCGAATGGCGCGGCTGCTTATCGCCCGACGCTGGTGATGGACCCTGCCCTCGCGCAGGCGGGGGAAGGCATTTATTCGGCCAAATGCCGCATGTGTCATGGCCTTAATATGGCCGCGGCAGGGGCGGCGCCCGACTTGCGCCAGTCGCCGGCGATCGACGATGCGGGCACCTTTGCCGAAATCGTGCGCAAAGGAATGCTCAAGGAGCAGGGCATGCCGGCGTTTCAGCTTTCCGACGCGGAACTGCAAGCTTTGCGCCACTACGCTGCCCGGCAGTCCAGATAATCATGGGGAAGACTCATATGACTAGCATCAAAAGTGGCGATGCCGGATCGACGCGATTGGTCGTTTGCTGGGCGCTCGGGGGGCTTTGGCTTCTGACCTACCTGGCGTCGCTGCTTGGCGGTTTTGCGGTCGGCGCGGCGATGGTGGCGCCGTTGATTTTATTGGTTCTGGCCATCGTTCACTGTTCCATTCTCTATGGATGGCGAGGCGTGGTCTTCTATCTCGCGATCGCGATCGGCGCAGGCTTTGTTTTCGAGGCTTCCAGCATCGACTTCGGTTTTCCCTTTGGACATTACATCCATACGAGCGTGGGACCGAAAATCCTGGGGGTCACCGTACCGGCTATCTTCATATACGCGGTCTATGCCTGGTATGCGTGGATCATAGGGCGGGCGATCATGCTGACACGGCCCGCGCGGCTCACGGGAGCCGGACGCTTTGTGGTTCCCATCGTCGCCGCGATCATCCTCGCCGGTTTCGATTATCCCTTCGATCCGATCGGTTCGACCTTGCATGGCCGCTGGGCCTTTGTCGAGCCGGGCGGCCAGTTTGGGGTCCCGCTGTCCAACTATCTGGGGTGGGTGTTCGTAGGCTGGGTGATCTTTCAACCGCTGGGCTTTGCGGAAAGCCGGTTCCGCGCAATGGAAGCTAGCAAAGCGCGCCGTTACTGGCTGCTTCCGTGCCTGATCTGGATTGCAATCGCTATCCAATATCCGATTTACTGGGCTTCCGCCCCGTCCGGCACAACGGCCTTGGGTCACAATATCTTCGTCATTGCCGACATTTATGAGGCGTCGCTTGCCGGGAGCCTTTTCACGCTCGTTTTTGCAGGTCTGGTCGGAGCGGCGCGCTTATTCCTGGATGAAGGCGTTCACCAATATGCGAACAGGGTAAACGCATGAGCCGACAATGTGATATGATCGACAATACGCATGATGTGTCAGCGCGCAGCTGGATTCCTTCGGCATGCGGACATTCGCAGTTCCCATTACAGAATTTGCCGCTTGGTGTTTTCCGACGCGGGAGTGACCGGCCGCGATGTGGTGTCGCGATCGGAGATCATATTCTCGATCTCTCGCAGGTCGGTTCCGAAATCTCGATGCCGATGACTTCGGTTTTGCTCGAACCGTCTCTCAACGCGCTTCTCTCGCAACCGGCGAGCGTGCGGAGACATTTGCGGGCACTGCTGTTCGATCTGCTGCGTGCGGGCAGCCCGCATCAGGCATTGCTTGAGCCAATGCTCCATCGTCGCGACGACTGCATAATGATGCTTCCAGCTGATATTGGAGGCTATACCGATTTTTATGCGGGCATCATTCATGCGACGAATGTCGGGCGGCTGTTCCGGCCCGACAACCCGTTGCTGCCGAACTACAAGCATGTTCCAATCGGCTATCATGGACGGACGTCTTCCATCCGGCCGTCCGGATCGACGGTTCGTCGGCCGTACGGCCAATTGAAGATGCCGGATGAGCCACTGCCGCGCTTCGGCCCGACCGGGCGGCTCGATTTCGAGGTTGAACTCGGTCTGTGGGTGGGGGAGGGCAATCCGCTCGGCAAGCCCATCTCCATTGCCGATGCCGGCGAGCATATTGCGGGCGTCACCTTGCTGAACGACTGGTCGACGCGCGATGTGCAGGCATGGGAATATCAACCGCTCGGTCCATTCCTGGCCAAGAATTTCTCATCGACCGTGTCGCCCTGGCTCGTAACGACCGAGGCCCTGGCGCCGTTTCGCACGGCACATACTAGCCGCGGGAGCGATGATCCGCCTCTGCTGCCCTATCTTCTCGACCAAGCCGATCAGGAAAATGGAGCATTGTCGATCGACATCGATGTCGCTCTTTTGACCGGGCGAATGCGTAAGGCAGGACTGGCGCCCGAGCGGATCGGCAGTACATCGGCCCTCAACCTTTATTGGACGCCTGCCCAACTCATTGCCCATCACAGCTCCAACGGTTGCAATCTTGAGCCGGGGGACCTTCTCGGGACCGGAACGATATCGTCGGCGGAAACATCGGGCTTCGGTAGCCTGATGGAGATGACCGCGGGAGGTGCCGATCCGATTGGCCTGGCAAATGGAGAGCGGCGCACCTTTCTTGAGGACGGGGACGAGGTCATCATGACGGGACGGTGCATACGCGATGGGTTTGCAACGATCGGCTTCGGCGAATGCCGGGCGACGATCCTGGCGGCTTCACCAATGTCGTGACCTGTGACCTCGCGAGCTTGCCGAAGAGGCTTGGCGTCGCGGGATATCACCAGAGAGGAGATAAAAATGGACGAAACGATCAACTATGATGCGGACGTGCCGATGCAAGGCACGGTTTATCGGCCGTCTGGCACTCGCAACGCGCCCGCAATTCTGGTATTCCCTGATATCTTCGGACTGGGCGAGCATGCGCACGAGCGTGCCGAGCGCCTGGC
Source organism: Sphingobium sp. (assembly GCF_032153725.1). Classification (GTDB taxonomy): domain Bacteria; phylum Pseudomonadota; class Alphaproteobacteria; order Sphingomonadales; family Sphingomonadaceae; genus Sphingobium. The sequence goes on from NZ_JALDYQ010000029.1 coordinate 35,186, forward strand.
GGGACTGGGTTATGTCGCGATGGCTGCTGATCTTCACGGTTCGGCGCGGTTGCTGGATTTCCCTGACGCGATGGCGGAACTGGATCGTTTTTACGCTGAGCCCGATCTGCCTTTGGGCCGCGCGGATGCGGCCCTCGCTTGCCTACGGAATATCGACGGCGTCGATGCAGACCGGATCGCGGCGGTCGGTTTCTGCTATGGCGGCACCTTGGCGTTCGAAATGGCGCGTCGTGGCGCGCCGCTTGCCGCGAGCATAGGGTTCCATAGCGGCCTGACCACGAATAACCCTGACGGCGCATCGCGCGTGACGGGAAAGATATTGGCGTGCATCGGCAGCGAAGATCCCGCCATTCCCGCCGAGCAACGGACTGCCTTCGAAGCGGAAATGCGCGCCGCGAATGTGGACTGGCAGCTCCACGTCTATGGCGGGGTCTATCATACCTTCACCGACCGGCGGTGCGACAAAGTGATCGGGCAACCGAACTTCGCGCGCTATGATGCGGTCGCCGACCACCGATCCTGGAATGCGATGTCCTCGCTTTTGCGCGAAGTCTTCCAGGCGGAGATTTGAGGCGCGACGGAACAGCATCTTCTTCCGCAGTCTCAGTCGAAATTATCGTTCGAGCAGCGGACAACGCCGCTCGATAAAGACCGCAAGGCCTCATGCATCCGGGCCATCAGTATTCGGCATTGCAGCGCGCGTACTTTTGATTGGGCGGGAAAATTGCGCGCAATTAGAATGCTTCACGGATTTGGAGAAGATCGATGACAATCGAAGCGCCGGTAAAAGAGCCGGGGACAGGACTGGAATTTTACGAACTGAGCCAGATTTGGGGGCATGGGACGCCCGTCTGGCCCGGCGACAACGATATCGTGATCAAGCGCGGTGTTTATCATGCGCGCGATGGCGTGCTCAGTCAGCATATCACCGGCAACATGCAGACCTCGACGCATGTCAATGCGCCGATCAACATGATCCAGAGGGGCGCCGACGTTGCCAGCCTTTCCATCGAGCATTTCTTCGGCAACGGCATCGTGATCGACGTGCCGAAGGCCCGATGGGAATATGTGACGGCAGCCGACCTCGACAAGGCCGGAGCAAGGGTACAGCCCGACGACATCGTGCTCATCTGCACCGGCTGGCATAAGAAATACTCCGACAGCCTGGAATATTTCGGTGAAGCGCCCGGCCTTTCGCTCGATGCGGCCCAATGGCTTGTCGATCGCAAGGTCAAGCTGGTCGGCGTCGACACGGCGGCGGTCGACCATCCGATGGCGACGTCACTGGCGCTGCATCGCGGCGGGCCGCTCATGCGGCGTCTTCCCAAATTCTATCAGGATACGACGGGACGAGATCCGCGCACCGAGTTTCCCGACTGGATGCCCGCGCACCGGCTTCTGCTGCGCAGTGGCATCCCGACTGTCGAAAATGTCGGCGGTCAGTTGCAGGCGCTCGCTGGCAAGCGCGCGACATTCCACGCGATGCCGTGGCGGTTCGAGCGAGGGGACGGATGCATCGTCCGCCTCATGGGCATCGTCGATCGAGCGGGAACCTACCGCATCGAGCCCGGCGCCGCGCTCGCCAAGGAGGGTTGAGAACATGTCTGGAGAAATCATCGGCGCCAACGGTCTGCGCTATTACGACCTGTCCAATCCCTGGGGGCACGGCATTCCGCAATGGCCATCGAGCGCGAACCTTGAATTCCGGACGCTGAAGTTCCTCGCGAAGGATGGAATCTACGTCCAGCAGATGGAAGGCATCATGCATCGCAGCACCCATATGGATGCTCCGATTCACGTAACCGAGAATACGGGGACGCTGACCGATTTCGAATCCTGGCGCTTCTTCGGCACAGGCGTAGCCGTGTCCATCCCGAAGGGGCGGTGGGAAGTCATCACGCCGGAGGACCTGGAGGCCGCGACCCCGCGGATCGAGCCGGGCGACATCGTGATGATCAACACAGGCAGCCATCACAATCTGGGCGATAATGACGATTATTACGCCTACTCGCCCGGCCTCTACATTGACGCGGCCCAGTGGCTGGTCGATCGCGGCGTCAAGCTGGTGGGGATCGATGTCCAGGCGCTGGACCATCCGCTGGGCACCAAGCTCATCGATCACGGCACCGGTCCCTCGCAGCCCTGGTTGATGGACGAGTATAAGGCGCAGACCGGCTGCGATGTGATGGAAGATTTCCCGCTATGGGAGCCGTCGCACAAGACCCTGCTGTTGAACGGCGTCCCTGGGATCGAGAATATTGGGGGCGATCTTGATCTGGTCACCGGCAAGCGGTGCACCTTCATGGCCTATCCCTGGCGTTGGCCGGAGGGCGACGGGTGCGTGATCCGCGTTGTCGCGATCATCGATCCCGAGCAGAAGTTCCGTATCGAAAGCGGCGAATGACATGCATGTGATGCCTTTTGCCGACGCCAAGCCCTATGAGGCGAAGGCGCATTTCAACATGACGGGCTTGCAACTCCATGGGGGAGCAGCCAATCAAACCGGCCTTCTGACCTGCGGCCTCTCGCATTTCCTCCCGGGCGGAGGAGCGGAGCGATCCGTGTCGCCTCTCGAGAAATTCTATTTTGTCCTGGCGGGGGAGATCACCATCGTCACCGATGATCGGGAGGTGACGTTGTCGGTGAACGATAGTGTCTGGCTGGCCGCGGGCGAAGCACGATCCATCGAAAACCGGAGCAATGAGGTCGCGACGATGGTCGTCGTCCTCGCGAAGAATGAGGCCAACGCATGATTTCCGAACAATTGCGCGATCCCCTGTCGATGTTCGATGTGTCGGGGAAAACCGCCCTCATTACGGGCGCGACCGGGGCGTTCGGCCGGGCCACCGCGCTGGCCCTTGCCGCCCTAGGGGGGCGGCTTGTGCTCGCCGCCGGTTCGCGCGACGCTCTCGAGGACGTGGCTGAAGAGGCGCGCGCCCTAGGGGCCGAGGTTGCCACCGTGCATGCGCGGCCGGACAGTTTCGAGGAGGTGGAGCAGATGCTCACCGTGGGCCTCGAAGCCTTCGGCCGGGTCGATCAGCTTGTTGTCGCGTCCGGCTACAACAAGGCCGGTTTCATCCAGGACATGCCCTATGAACAGTGGCAGGAAGTCATGGATGCGAACGTCCGCGGCGCCTGGTTCCTCGCAAAGGCGGTCGGCGCCTATTGGATCGAGAATGAGATCAAGGGCAAGATGCTGCTCATGTCGTCGGTGCGGGGTCGCCACGGCAATGTATCCGGCTACACGGCCTATTGCACATCGAAGGGGGCGACCGATGCGCTTACCCGGGTTCTGGCCACCGAATGGGGTAAATATGGGATCACCGTCAACGCGATCGCGCCGACGGTCTTCCGTTCGAACCTGACGGCCTGGATGTTCGGCGACGACGAGCTTGGCCAGGCGACCAAGGCGCGTTCGCTGTCGCGCATCCCGCTCGGACGCCTTGGCGAGGTCGAGGACCTCGTCGGCATGGCTCTCTATCTTTTGGCGCCCGCCTCCAACTTCTGCACAGGACAGGTGATGTATGTCGACGGCGGTTTTACGGCCGGCTGATTGGCCGGTCGCAATTATAGGCGCGGGCCGGATGGGGCTGGCCATAGGCCAGATTTTCGCGGCGGCCGGTCATGCGGTGACGTTGATCGAACCAGGTGAAACCGCGCGCGCAGCTATCGGCGATGCGCTGCGGGCGCTTACCGAGCGCCGCGGGCAGTCCGTGGAACTGGTCGCCAATGTCGAGGCCGTTGCCTCCATCGCCGATGGCGTCAGGGACGCGAGGCTGGTCATTGAGGCCGCGCCGGAAAAGCTTGAGCTGAAGCAGGAAATCTTCGCCGCCCTGGATACATACTGCCGGGGCGACGCCATCCTGGCGACGAACACATCGGTCATCCCGGTCACCGAGATCGGAAAGCCGGTTCGCGACGGTACGCGCGTGGTCGGCACGCATTTCTGGAACCCACCTTATAGCGTCAAGCTTGTCGAGGTGGTCCAGACGGAGCGCACGGCGATCGCGACGGTCGAGACGACCATGAAGCTTCTGGCGCAGGCGGGGCAGTTGCCGGTGCATGTCCGCAAGGACGTGGTGGGCTTTATCGGCAATCGGATGCAGCACGCGCTGAAGCGCGAGGCGATCGCGCTCGTCCAGAATGGCGTCTGCGATGCCGAGACGGTCGATTTCGTGATCCGCAACAGCTTTGGCGCGCGGTTGGGGATCATGGGGACACTGGAGCAATCCGATCTGGTCGGACTCAACCTCACGCTCGATATTCATCGCGTCATTCTTTCGGACCTTGACTGCTCCCGCGAGCCCCAGCGGCTGCTGGTGGAGAAGGTCGCAGCGGGTAAGACCGGCGCCGCCGTAGGCGAAGGTTTTCGCACCTATACACCTGAGCAGCGTGAGGAGTTGGTGACACGTCTTGATCGGGCGCTGCTGTCTCGCCCCTGATTTGAAGATTAGACTTGATAAGTTATGCGTCTTGCCGCCCTGGGTGCTTGGTCCCGGCATTGGAATGGCGCTTAAATCCATGAAATCAAAGCATTGAGCGCGTCGGCATTTTGATCGGCTACCTCGCGAAAACCACGCAAGAAACGGGCCGGCAGGACGCCAGGCCCACCTATTCTACGGGAGTGTATCATGAAGATGATTGCCAATTTCATCAACGGTGGCGCCGTGGCGTCGACCGGTTTGCGCACTGGTGACGTCTTCAATCCGTCGCTTGGGCATGTGCAGGCTCGTGTCGAGCTTGCGAATGGCTCGCTTCTCGATCAGGCAGTTGCAAACGCCCTGGCGGCGCAGCCCGCATGGGCCTCGGTCAATCCTCAGCGGCGCGCGCGCGTGATGTTCCGCTTCAAGGAAGCGATCGAAGCGAACATGAATGAACTCGCCGAAATGATCGCGCTTGAGCATGGCAAGGTCATTGCGGACGCCAAGGGTGACATTCAGCGTGGGCTGGAGGTCGTCGAGTTCATGTGCGGGCTTCCGCATCTACTGAAAGGCGAGCATACCGAAGGCGCGGGACCTGGGATCGACGTTTACTCGCTGCGGCAACCGCTTGGCGTGGTTGCGGGCATCACGCCCTTCAATTTCCCCGCGATGATTCCGTTGTGGATGCTCGCGCCGGCGATCGCTTGCGGAAACGCCTTCATCCTCAAGCCCTCCGAACGGAATCCCTCGGCGCCGGTCAGGTTGGCCGAATTGGCGCTTGAGGCCGGACTGCCCAAGGGCATCCTCAATGTGGTCCATGGCGATAAGGAAATCGTCGACGCCATTCTGGACCATCCCGATATCAAGGCGGTCAGCTTCGTCGGCTCGTCCGACATTGCGCAATATGTCTATGGACGGGGCGCTGCCAACGGCAAGCGGATGCAGTGCATGGGCGGTGCGAAGAACCACGCCATCGTCATGCCCGATGCCGATCTCGATCAGGCTGTGGCTGACATCGTCGGCGCCGCTTATGGCTCCGCTGGCGAGCGCTGCATGGCATTGCCAGTCGTCTCTCCGGTGGGAGAGGCGACGGCTGTTGCTCTGCGTCAGAAGCTGGTGGCGGCGATCGGCGATCTGCGTGTCGGGGTTCCCACGGATCCCGATGCGCATTACGGGCCGGTGGTCAGTGCGCAGCACAAGGCGCGGGTCGAAGCCTATATTCAGCTTGCTGTCGATGAAGGGTCCGAATTGGTCGTGGATGGGCGCGGCCTGACGCTTCAGGGTCATGAAGAAGGCTATTTCCTGGGTCCGACGCTTCTCGATCATGTTCGCCCGGATATGCAGAGCTACCGCGATGAGATTTTCGGCCCGGTTCTTCAGATTCTGAGGGCGAGTTCCTTCAAGGAGGCGATCAGCTATCCGTCGAGCCATGCCTATGGCAATGGCGTCGCGATTTTCACGCGGAACGGAGATGCGGCGCGCCAGTTCGCGAGCGCTGTTCAAGTGGGCATGGTCGGGATCAATGTTCCTATTCCGGTTCCCGTAGCGTACCACAGCTTCGGTGGCTGGAAGCGGTCCGGGTTCGGTGATCTCAATCAATATGGCACGGACGGAGTCCGCTTTTACACGCAGGTGAAGACCGTGACGCAGCGCTGGCCACAGGGCGGCAGCGTCATCGACCAGAGCTTTGTCATCCCGACCATGTCGTAGCGCGCTCTCGCCCGTTTGATGACGCTATGCACCGTCGCGCCCAGGCGCGACGGTGCTTCTTTTATGGACCTGCGGATAGGTCCGCGTCTCCGCAGGTGCATCTTCAGGCTGCCCGGCTGATATCCAGGTCGCGTGTGATGGTGGCCGTTGGTTTGCCATCGGCGATCCGTTGTTTCCATTCGGCGATTTTCTCGTCGGTCAGCGCCTTTTCCCTGCCGCGACAGCCCCCCGGGTGGGCCGCAATAGAGGTATGGCATCATAATCGAATCGGTGTCACAATTGGGATCGGGATGGCCGCCACGAAAGGTTGCGTCCATTCGCGGCACTGGGAAGCAAAGGAAGAAATCATCGTGGGCACACAGGAATTCGGTCTTACGGCCCATGCCCGCTGAAGACGGCGGCCGATTGGCCCGCAAGCGCAGGCAGACGCGAGCCCAACTTCTGGAAGCGGCCTATCGCGTCATGTCGGAGCAGGGCATCGATGCATCGAAGATCAAAGATATCACTGATCTGGCCGATGTTGGCTTCGGAACCTTCTACAATTATTTCGAGTCCAAGGACCAATTGGCCAGCATGGTTCTGGATTGCCTGATCAATGACTTTGGACGCCGCAGCGTGGAGGCGACGCGGGGATTGGGCCGACGGGACCCCGCGCTTGTCATCCCTGTGTCAATCCGCTTGATGTTGACGACAGTGATCGCGGACCCGCTCTGGCAATGGTGGGCTTTGCGTCCCGATTTGCTTCTGGATCGCATGCGGAAGGGATTCGGCCCCTTTGGCATGCGCGATATGCGCGAAGCTGTTCGCCGCGGCATTTGCCAGCTTTCGGAAGACCAGATTCCATTGACCTGGGACTTGGCCGTTTGGGTGATGGTTGGCGGCATTCATGATGTTGTGGTCGGTGATCGTCCCCCGGGAACCGAAAAGGAAATCGCAGCGGCGATCATGCGTCTCATGGGCGTCGAGCCTGAGAGGGCGCTACAGATATCAAGCACCAAACTTCCGGCTTATCCAGCGCCGGACATCGACTGGATGTTCACCCTTGAAACGCATCCCGCCAAGGCCGACGCCTCGCCGGCATGAGGGCTGCGCAGCTCGAGCCCACTGCGTTTAATCGGACGCAGGGCGCGCGCTCCAGTTCTTTGTTATCGCATCGTTTTAAGCGCAAAACCGGTTCCCACTTTTGCGCACGATGCTCTGGCGGCGATGACGTCAATAGACGGAGGCGACCGCCTTGCGCAGGAGCCTCAAAAGCAATTCCGTCTCGTCATCATCCAATGTGCTGATGATCTGCCGGTCGACCTGGCGGGATTGCTCCTCAATGCTCGCCATCAGCGCCTTGCCACGCTTGGTAAGCGTCAGGCGCAAAGCACGTGCGTCTTTGGTGCTGCGCGTGCGCTCGATGAGTTCGAGGCCCTCGATCTCCTTGACCAGCTTGGTCATATTGGGTTCGTGCAAGCCCAATATGGTAGCGATCCTGACCTGTCTGACGCCGGGATTGGCAGCAACGATGGTGAGAAGGGCGTGGCGGGCGGGGGTCAAACCCTGGTCGCCAAACGCTTCATCGAAAGCACGAAAACTGCGAACCTGTAGCGTTCGAACGAGAAAACCGAGCGTGTCTTCCAGCATCGAAAGATCGAGCTTCTCGTCCGCCGCCAACTGTTGGTTGGACCGGGAATTTGGGGGCGTAGAGATCTCAGTCACGCATTTGCCTTCATTCTGCTGCCTTGAAGTTGAAGTCCTGCTTCTTGACGAGGAATTCGTCAATGCCGGTGACCGCATCGGAGCTTGTCATGACGAGAGCCTGAGCCACAGCCTCGGTGAACAGACCCGTTTCCGCGGGCATCTGGCTGATGTGGCCGATGGCGTTCAGCATGAGATAATTGGAAATGACGGCGTTGCCGGCGACCTGTTCGGCAAGCTCCAGGGCCTTCTCCAGCGCTTGGCCTTCCGGGACGAGATAGTGCGATAGACCGAGATGATGACCCTCCTGCGCATCGAATTTCCGCCCGGTGAGCATCATTTCGGTCATGCGGTCCGGCCCGATGATGCGGGAGATGAATACGGTTCCGCCACCGCCGACGAAAATCCCGCGACGACCTTCAGGCAGTTGATAAAAGGCCGTTTCGTCCGCGATGCGAATATGCGTCGCGCTGATCATCTCGAAACCGCCGCCTATGACGGCGCCGTGCAGCGCGCTGATCACCGGCAGGCCGCAATAGCGGATGGCGTTGACGATCTCATGTCCCCAGCGGGAATAGAGGGTCGCCTCGAAAGGTTCGTGATGGCGATGCTCCGAGAGATCGAGGCCAGCGCAAAAATGCTTGCCTTCGCCGGTGAAGATGACGGCACGGACCGATGAAGGGAAAGAGCTGAAGGCTGCCTTCAGTTCGATGAAGAGTTGCTTCGACAGCGCATTCCGTTTCGTCGGCCGGTTTAGCGTGACGATCGCGACGCTGCCTCGAATTTCCTTACGTACGACAGCTTCGTTCACGACCATGACCTCCCGTTCGATCTGATGAAATCCACGATCGCGATGGCGATCGCTCCCTATCCAAAGGCTCCCTGATATACTTATAGTGTAGAAGCATTTTGTCAAGCCCGCGGAATTTTCCGTCCCGTTGGCGGTTATCAACGGAGCCCTTATCACAAATTATGATATTTTATAAGTGACTTGCAATTGGCGGCTGTGCTCGATGCTTGGCGCTCGGCTGTCCTCATGGCTCGTGCTGGTCCGACTGGGGAGGGGGCTTCCCGTCCATCAGCCCCAACCATATCGCGACAGCAATAGAGATGGTCGATGTGCCCATCCGGTCCCAAATCGCTGTCACCGATAACCTGGCCGCAGCCTTATTGATTTTGAATCAATTTATATATTGACTCAAAATCAATAATGGATGAATCAGGTGTGTCAGTTCACCATCCTGTCCTGCGCGGTCGGCGTTGGAGAGGAAGCTCGGATGTCCGATGGTTCAAGGCGACCAAAGAGATTCGCGGTGAACCGATGATGGAAATGCGGCGCCGGCGTGGGTGCCGCTGTTGCCGTTAGGATGTTGTTAGCCTGGCAAAAGATCTGGCGAAGAAGGAGGGGAAGATGCTGTACAGGACGACCTTATTGTTTTCTGGCGCGGTGATGATGTTGGGGCTGTCTCCCGCTGTGGCGTGGGCGCAACAGGCGGATCAAGGCGCCTCGGATGGGCAACTTCAGGACATCGTAGTCACCGCGCAACGTCGCTCGGAACGCCTTCAGGACGTGCCGATCGCGGTCAGCGCCTTGACGGGCGATCAGGCGCTGGCTGCCGGGATTACGGGCACTGCGACAATTCAGGCTTCCGTGCCCTCGCTGGTCGTTGCGCGAACCGCCAACAGCGCGACCCCCTTTCTGCGGGGGATCGGGTCCACAATCGGTGATGCCAACGCGGAATCCTCCGTCGCCATCTATCTGGATGGCGTGTATCAGCCGGCAGCATACGGCAATTTCTTCGAATTCAACAATATCGAGCGGATCGAGGTGTTGAAAGGTCCGCAAGGCACGCTGTTCGGACGCAATGCGACCGGGGGCGTCATTCAGGTCATCACGAAGGATCCTTCGGACAAGCTCGAAAGCGCGTTCGACTTTGGCTACGCGAATTACGAAACCGTGACGGCGAACGCCTATCTTTCGGTTCCCGTGTCCGACACTTTGGCCTTTAACCTGTCGGGAAGCTATCTCGATCAGAACGAGGGCTGGGGCGCCAATTTGATCGACGGCACGCCGACCCGCAATACCCGCAACTATGGCGTGCGGGGCAAGTTCATGTTCACGCCGACCGATCGGACAACGATCAAGCTTTCGGGAAGCTATCAGCATAGTGTCAATCCCGGCATCAACAGTCAGAACATCGCGGGTTCTCAAACGCTTCTTGGGCAAACCTATCCTGGCGATTTCAACACATGGTCGGATCACAAATCCATCTCACGAAATGAGGTCAAGGCCGTTGCGCTGCATGTCGATCAGGATTTCGATGCGTTCCGGTTCGTGAACATCACATCCTACAACAAGACGACAGGCTATGTGACGGTCGATGGCGATCAATCTTCGGCGGATTTGTTTTTCCTCCAGGTGAATCAACTCAGCAAGACCTTCACTCAGGAAGTCCAGCTGCTTTCTCGGTCGGACTCACGCTTCCAATGGGTTGTCGGCGGCTATTATTATGACCGCAATGTCTCTCAATTCGCGCAGAACAGCGGTAGCTTCCTGCCGCTGCCGACCGGACTGGACCAGTTCGCCAATACCAAGGTCCGATCCAAATCGCTTTTTGCGCAAGGAACCTATCCGATCACCGACGGCACGAATCTGACGGCCGGTTTCCGGTACAGTTGGGAGAAGATCAAAGGCACCGCCACGAATTACATCGGTGGCACCAGTATCCCGCTCGGTCCGGTCGGCACAACCGCCAGTTTCGATTATGGCAAGCCCACATGGCGCCTTTCGCTCGACCATAAGTTCGCGCCGGACATCATGGGCTATGTTTCCTACAATCGCGGCACGAAATCGGGCAATTACGGCATGACAGGTGGTCCCGCAGGTCTTTCCCAGCCTTATCAGCCCGAAGAGATCGATGCCTATGAAGCGGGCGTGAAGTCTCAGTTGTTCGATCGGCGCGTGAGGTTGAACGCCGCCATTTTCCACTATGATTTCAAAAATTACCAGTTCCAGAAATATGTGGGCGGCGCCGCGTTTGTTTTCAACGGACCGAGCGCCAAAACGACGGGCGGTGAAATAGAGCTGGAGATCAAGCCGACAAGGCGGCTGACGCTGACTGGCAATGTCGGCATATTGGACACCAAGATCGGCGATTTTGCGGGTGCGCCCAACTCATGCCGACCCTTTGCGACCAATGTACCGGATGTTGGTGGTTTCTTCTGCGACCCGGTCACGGGTGGTTCGGGAACCGTTCCCTTCAACGCGCGGGGCAACCGTTTGCCCAATGCCGCCAAACTGTCCGGCAATGCCGGTTTCAGCTATGAAATACCCACCGCCAACGGCACCTTCCTGTTGACCGGCAGCGCCTATCATTTCGGTGGAGCGCCTGCGGCCGTCGATAACAGGTTATACTATCGCAAATATACCACGTTCAACGGCTCGATCGGCTGGACCGATGCCAGGGATCAATTCTCGCTTCGTCTCTGGGGCAAGAATTTGAGCAATGAATATTATTACCAGCAATTGGGCACGTCGCCAGGTCTGGCCGATTTCGGATCGCCCGCCGCACCGAGGACTTATGGCGTGACGATCGGGTATAAATTTCCGTGAAGCCATTGATGGTCCGTATCGGTTTCGGACAGTCAAATGGGGATTTTGTGTTTCCGCCGCATGATCGATCAGTGCGGCGGAAGCAGGGAGAAAGCTGAATGAACAAGTCACTGTTGAAGCCCCTTCGTCCATCGGAGGTCGAAATCTTCGAGCGGGATGGCGTCGTTTGCCTTCGCGGCCAGTTCGACAGGGATTGGTGCGACCGCATGGCGGAGGCTTCCCTTCGCCACGTCGCCGATACCCGCGAGCATGAGGAGAAGCGCTGGTCCGGTATCGGCAATCCTCCGCCGGACCGGGCGCGCATGTACATGGCGGAAACGGACCCGGATTTCCGTGATTTCCTCTTCCAGTCCCCGCTGGGCGAGATCGCGCGTAGCTTCATGCGGGTTCAGGAGGTGCGCTATTGCTATGATCAGCTTTTCGTCAAGCAGGCCCAGATGTCCGCGGCGCCGGAGGGTCCCCTCGACCTGATGAAGATGCCCACGCCCTGGCACCAGGATATGCCCTATTGGCCGTTCACCGGCGGCGATATCCTGTCCATCTGGGTTCCGTTCACATCGGCGCCGCGCGCGGCGGCGGGGCTGGAATATGTCTCCGGATCGCATCGCTGGGGCCAGATCTATGCGCCGATCGGTCTGGAAAGCGACCGTTACGCCACGCCGTTGCCGGCTGATTTGATGGATGGAACCGGCGATTATGATTTTCTCAGTTGGGATCTGGAACCGGGCGATTGCCTGATCCATCATCCGCTCACCGTTCACCGGTCCTTCGTCAACAGCAGCCCGGATCAGCGCATTGCCGTCTCCGTCCGCCTTTTCGGGGACGATGCGGTCTACGATCCGGCCGCGGTCAAGGAGCAGTGGTATCCTGATGCATCCGGCGTGGAGCCGGGCCGTCCCGTATCGCCCATCCATTTCCCGGTCGTGGCCTGATCACGCCTTTTCATACATTTCCCCGACCCCTGATTGCCGCCGAAAGGAACCGACATGTCCGCCATAGCCATAGGAAAAGCCTCCGCCGTTGCGGAGACGTCACCCCAGGCGTTCAGTGAAGCCGGGGTCATCGATCGCGCCAGGGCGATCAGGCCGACGCTGGTTCCCTTGCAGGAGGAAGTGGAGGCAAGGACATTTTATTCCGAGGAAGTCCACCAGCAATTCAAGGATGCGGGCTTCTACCGGATACTGACGCCCAAAAAATATGGCGGTCTTGAATTCGACATCGAAACATTCTTCAGGGTCATTCTCGAAATCACGGCAGGCTGTCCTTCCACCGGGTGGATGCTGTGTCTGGGCGGATCGCGCGCCCTCAACGTCGGGGCTCTGTTCGAAGAGGATATCCAGGCCGAATTGTTCGCCGACCCCGATTTCATCGCGCCCTGCGTGCTCAAGCCGTCCGGCACCGCCACGCCGCTTGCCGATGGCGACTGGGAGATTTCAGGAGTTTATCCTTATTGTTCGGGCGCGCCCTATTCGGGCTATTTCATCGGGCGCGCGGCCCATGCGCACGACGGCAGCCCGGTGCTCTTCATCGCATCGGCCCACAAATATACGCGACTGGACGACTGGGGCGGGCAACTCGGCATGAAGGGGACGGGATCGCATAGCCTGAAGCTGGAAAGGGCGGTCATACCGGGCCGCTTGATTTTCCCTGGCCTGGACATCATGGAAGCGGATATTGTCGACGGCACGCCGGGGTCGCGGCTGCACGGCAATCCCATATATGCAGGCGGGGCCAAATCCTTTTTCATCGGTGAAACCGCGCTGATCGGCATCGGCATCGCCATGAACGCGCTCGATACCTATGAAGCGTTGATGCACAAGAATGTGACCTTCGGCCCGCCGGCTCCCCGGACGCATGATCCGCATTTCCAGGCATGGTATGGTACTGCTGCCGGCAAGATACTCTCGGCCGAGGCGATCGTGATGACCGCTGCCCGGCAGTGGACGGAGGCCGCGCGGGACGGCCGCTTCACCGACGAATTCGAAATGCGGCTCATGGCGATGTTCCGCGAAGCCAATGATCTGGCCTGGGACGCGATGGAGATCATGTTCCGGACCGCGGGCACCAGCAATCTGGCCGACGGAACCCGGATGCAGCGTGCCTGGCGCGACATGTCCACGCTGCGCAGCCATAATGGCGTCGTCTTCTTCAGCGAGGTGACGAAGGGGCTGCTGACCCGGCTTCATTTCGGAGTCGCATGAGGTCGGGAAGGCCATGGGAAGGGTCGTCCCTAAATCCTTCTGGACCTTGTCGTCAGCTGCGTTGATAAGCGCGACATGACTGACGACATCACCGATCGATCCGCGGATTCCGCCATATCCGGTCCACGCAGGAAGGGATTGGCGAGCCGCCAGCGCATATTGGAGGCCGCCGTCCGGCTGTTTTCCGAACATTCCTTCGATGATGTCCAGATGGTGGAGATCGCCGCCGCGGCGGGCGTTGCCCATGGCCTGCTGTTCCATCATTTCGGGAACAAGCGGGGATTGTATCAGGAGGCCATTCGCGAGATTTCTCGCCGCCTGTTCCATGTCGGCACACCCGATCCCGCGTTGGAGCCTCATGAACAGATCAGATCGATCATCCGGAATCACTATCTTCTGGTGGCGGAGAATGAGGATTTGCTGATCGGATATGCGCGCGGCACCACCGCCTTCGTTTCGGATGTGGAAGCGATCACGGTGCTGGAGCATGACCGTGCCACTGTCGGGCGCTGGGCCTTGACGACGCTGGGCTTCAATCCTGAATCGAAGGCATTGCTGTCGACGGTCAATTCGGCGGCCTCAGCGATGTTCCAACTCAGCCTCAAATGGCTGGAAAATGGCCGCGACTGGGACATTGAAAGCCAGTTGATCGACGCGACGATCGAAATCCTGGCCGGTGGCCTGCGTGCGGCCAGCATCCTCGATCCAGCGATCGACGTAGCGGCGGGATTGAAGATATTGGGGCGATAGAGTTGATTTATCCATAGACGAAGCCTCCATTGACCTCCACCGTCTGACCGGTGATGAAACCGGCGTCATCGCTCGCCAGAAAAGCCATGGCTGCGGCCACGTCCGATGGTTGCCCGATGCGCTTGATCGCCTGTTTGGCGAGCAGGTTTTTCATCAGTTCCGTCATGCCGCTGCCATCATTCATCAGCGACGCGGTTGCCTCGGTCGCTATCGGGCCGGGTGAAACGGCGTTGCAGGTGATGCCGAATGCGCCCAATTCGGTTGCGAGGGCGCGGGTCAGGCCGATGACGCCGCCTTTGGTCGCCACATAATGAGGGGCGCCGAGCGTACCATCGCGAAATACGCCGGATGCCGTGTTCACGATGCGCCCGAACCCAGCGCGTTTCATATGAGGGATGACGGCCTGGCAGCAAAGCAGGGTCCCTGTCAGATTGACGGCGACAACCCGGTGCCATTCGTCGGCACCAATTGCCTCGACCGCCGCGAAGGGGCAGATGCCGGCCACGTTCGCCAGAATGGCTGGAGGTCCGATTGTCTGCGCGATGGTCTTGAAGGTCGCGTCCACGGCCGGGGCGTCGGAAATGTCCACTGCGAACCCATGTGCGGACAGCCCCTCAGCCTTCAAATCTGCCACGGCCTGCTCCATCAGGCCCTTGTCCTGTTCCAGGATGATGACGACCGCGCCCTCCCGCGCCAGGCGAAGCGCGGTTCCAAAACCTATTCCGCGTCCTCCGCCCGTCACGGCGGCGATCCGGCCTTCCAGTCGTTGGGACACGATATTCTCCTCTCGGGAAATGGAACGGCCGGGGGAACGATCGCTGTTCCCCCGGCCAGCGCGATCAGAAATCGAAGCCCATGCGCACGCCATAGGTTCGCGGTCGGGCGAGGACGATCGCCGCAGGCCCCGGAATGCCGCCGCTGACCGCAAGCGAGGTCTGACGAGCATTCTCCACATTCTGCACCCAGCCGGTGAGCGAAAACGGCTTGCCGGCGGGGCTGAAGCTGATGGAAAGATCGGTCTTCGAATAGCTGCCGGTGCGGGTGCCCGGCGCATGGTCGAACTGCGCCCAGGCGTGGCTTTCCGTATGATTGTCCGCGCGCAGCACGATTTCCGCGCCCGACCGGAGCGGGATCGTCTGCGACGCGCCGACATTGATGGTCCAGCGCGGGGCATAGATCGGGGTCAGGCCAGTGAGATCGATATCCGCACCGCCACTGGGGTCGGGGAATATGAAATCCTTGTTTTCGGCGTGGAGGTAGCCGACGCTTGCATGAAATTCCGTGCGAGATGTCGGCGCATAGCGCGTATCGACCTGCATGCCGTAGATTTCGACCTTCTTTGCATTATAGGCCTGGGTCACGCCGGTGCGCACATTGGCGGCCGTGACCAGCAGGTCCCGGTAGTCATAATAGAAGCCTTCGACATTGAACTGGACGCGGTTGTTGAAGAAACGGTTCTTTATCCCGGCGGTATAGGAAAGAAGCTTTGTCGGGTCCACGCCGGGCTTTGATCCCGGAACGCTGGGATTGGTGTTGAACGTGCCGGGATTGAAACCGGTCTGGATAGTGGCATAGGCCATGGATGCGGGGCCGACATCGGCCTCGATCCCGGCTTTCCAGTCGGCACGATTGTAGCGCTTCGAAAATGTGAAGGGCTGCGGCGGTACGCCTACGCCCAGATTCTCGTTCACCTCGGCATGCCGTTTGGTGGAGGAGTAACGTCCTCCAACCACGACCCTGAGTGCGGGATTGAGCGAATAGGTGAACTGGGCATAGGCGGAAACGCCATAGAGCTTGCTGAGAGGGAAATCATAGACATTGCCGAAGGGCAGGCCGACCACGAAATCCTTGTAGCTCATCCTGAATTGATACAGGCCGCCAAGCACTTGCAGCCGGGAGCCGGGGTCCGTCGCGAGTTTCAACTCGTTCGATTGCTGATCGACACTATAATCGAAGACGATCGGTACGCCGCCGTAGAAATAATAAGTATCCGCCTTCGCCCGGGAATAGGCCGGGATATAGCTGAGCGTGAAGCCGTCCCCCTTATAATCCACCTGCCCGCCGGCCAGATAGACGTCCTGGTGGAACGTGCCCTCGCTGACTGGTCCAAAGGCTTGGTAAGCGGCTGGTTGCAGGTCGTTATAAGGATGATCGGGATCGAGGAACGGATAGTTCACGCCATTGGGGAACGATCCCCGATGGGCGATGTAGCTACCCCACAGAAAGACGGACAGGCGATCGGTCGGTTCCAGAACGGTCGACAGGCGGAAACCCAGATCATCCTCCGCGCCCGATCCCGATGAAAGATAACCGTCCCGCTTGTTATAGTTAGCCGCGATGCGGAAGCGGGCCGTCTCGCTGGCCGGCAGATCGATCGCCCCGGACAGGTGCACGAAATCATAATTGCCATATTCGACCTGGAAATCGCCGCCCATTTCCTTGCCCGGCCGCTTGAAATCGACGTTGATGACGCCGCCCGAAGCGCTCCGCCCATAAATGGTGCCCTGCGGTCCCGGCAGTACCTCAACCCTCTCCACGTCAAACATGTTGGTGGCGCCCGTCACGTCGCGCGGTATGTTCGTGCCGTTGAAATTGACCGATACGCCGGGGTCGGTGTTGAGGTTGATCGCGACGCCGACGCCCCGGATGAACGCCACGGCGGTCGATCCTTCCTGCGCGAGTTTCAGCGCGGGAACGAGATTCTGGACCTGAAGGACGTTCTGAATCCCGCGCGCGGTGATTTCATCCGATGTGATGGCGGTGATCGCCGCCGCCGCGCGCTGGCTGGACACGGACCTCTTTTCCGCCGTGACAATGATATCGACCAGCCCGCCATTGTCATCGCTTGCGCTACGTTGGGTGGTTTGGGCAGCGGCCGGGGTCATGCCGGCACCGGCGCACAATGCCGCCGCCGAACAGAATATCGGCAAAATCAATCTGTTATTCACGATGTTTCCTCCCACTATTGATTTTTTGGTACGCAGAACCGCCCGCATTCATGAGGCAGACGGGGGTTTCAGGGGCCTTTGAGGCGGTTGCTTTTTCCGCCTGCCGTCACGACGGTTTTTCAGGGGCGACCGCCAGCGGCTGCGTGGCAATCATCTTGGCTTCCTCGTCGGAAATGCCCAGTGCCCTCAGCAGCATTTCCACCATGCCCAAGGCATAGTCGTCGGTGCGATCCTGCTCCAGCACACCACGCAGGGCACGGCGCAGCGTGCTGACGGCCATGTCGTTCGCGCAGTCGAGATTGGTGAAGCGGAAGCGACCGCTTCGATGGCCGATGACAAGATCGGGGCGCGGATAGCTCAGCAGATCGCTCGGCAC
This sequence comes from Sphingobium sp., assembly GCF_032153725.1. Taxonomy (GTDB): domain Bacteria; phylum Pseudomonadota; class Alphaproteobacteria; order Sphingomonadales; family Sphingomonadaceae; genus Sphingobium. The sequence goes on from NZ_JALDYQ010000029.1 coordinate 52,888, forward strand.
TTTGCTCAGGTCCGACATGCTGTAGACCAGCCAGCCCCAGGTCGGATCGCGCGCGGCGCGGGCCAGGATAAGCCGTGCTTCGGTGCCGAATCGTTCGGCCGGGTCTTCGATGGTCTGGGAAGCCAGCTGGATATCATGGAAGGGTTCGCTGCCGACCCGCTTCCATAGATCATCGAGCAGTTCCTCGCGCGTCCCGTAATAATTGTAGAAGGTCCCCCGGGAGATTCCCGCCGCCGCGATGAAATCCTCGATCCGGGCGTGGGTTTCCCCCATTTCGGAAACCACGCGCGCAGCCGCCGACATCAGCTTCTCCCGCGTACGGGTGCGCCGTTTGGCGCCGTTGTCGCTTCGCCATGATGGATTTTCGGCCGGGCTGCTCAAGCTGTTGCTCCGTATATTGCCCGGCCATGCAGGCGGGAGGGGGGAAGGGTGGTCATGCCCGCCTCAAGCCACTTCATTAGTGATGATGGTTTGAGCGTTGGTATATTCAGCGAGGCCATCGAGGGCATTTTCGATGCCG
>NZ_JALDYQ010000106.1:0-12159 GCF_032153725.1 Sphingobium sp.
ACCACGTTCGGAAGCCTGCTCATATCAACTCGTTCAGCAGTCTCGCAGGCGCGCTCGCGCCGTCCGCGGTCCAACTGGTCCTGAGAAGCTGTCCGCTCATGTCCATGAGGAGCAGGCCCGGCAGCGCTTTCCCGCCCAACGCGCGCAGCTGGCGGGTGGCGGGTGCGTCATGGCGTGCAAGAAGCCATGGCATGCGCTCTCTGATCACATAGTCGCGATGGGCCTGTACGGTTGAGTCATGTCCGACATACATGATTTCGATGGCCGATTCTTTTTGCAACTGCTCCTGCGCGGCCCTCAGCCTGACCTGAAAGGCGCGGCATGGACCGCACCATCCCGCCCCGCAATAGATCAAAATCCGCCGCGTACTCTCATGAAGGGTCGCGGGTATCAGGCGTCCCCGATCGAGACGTTCGAGTGCCGTGAACAGCGGGCCGGCTGCGCGGGCACCGGCCGACGCCAGCAACAGGCCTGCGGAACCGCAGAGGAGATCGCGTCTAGAAATGTGCACGGGCTTGCACGAACATCGTGCGCGAACCGCGCGGGCCATAGACATAATCGCTGTCGCGGATCGGACCCGTCTCCAGATCGCGTTGGCGTGCGTCGGTGATATTGCGCAGGCCGATGGTGATATCGACCTCCCGATCGCCGCTCAGATGGACATGCCGCGTGGCGCTCATGTCAGCCACCAGAAGGGCCGGCGTGCTCCGGACGACGCCCAGGCGATTGTTGAGCACATGCATCGAACCAATATAGCGGAGCGCCAGAAAGGCTTCGAGGCTCTGAGACAGGGTCCAGGACATTTGCCCCACCGCGGTCGCATGAGGACTCTTCAAATAGCCGCGCGTGAAGATCTGACGGGTGGCGCTCTGATAGATTTTCTGCGGGCTGTCGTAACGCGCATCGATCCACGCCCCGCCAGCCGCCACGCGCAGGCGTTCGGTAATGCGCAAGCTGGCGTTGATCTCTGCGCCCAGCACGCGGCTGCCCCCGGCATTGTCCCGCAACTGGAACAACCCGCCTGCATCCTGAAGAATCCCGCCGAGCATGAAGGCATCGCGCAATCTGGTGAGATAGACCTGACCGTCGACCGTCAGCCTGCCGTCGCTCCAGTTCGGCCGCCAGTCAAAGCCCAGCGAAACGCTGGCGGCCCGCTCCGGCGCGAGGCGTGGCGCGTTGCGAACCCGGACTGGAGCAGCCCCGAGCACGGCAACATGCACATCTTCGCTGAAAATCTCCGGCGCGCGATACCCGCTGGACCAATTGGCGCGGATCACCCAGGCCGAATCTGGCGACCACCAAAGTCCGATGCGCGGCGAGAGGATCAGGCCATCCAGAACGGAACTTCGATCCACCCGGGCGCCCAGGAGCAGTCTGGCGGCACTCGACAGGGTCCATTCATCCTGCACGAAGGCGCCGACTGTCGAGAAGCTGCCCGAGGTCAATGTGCCGAGGACGGTTCCGTCCACATCGACATTGCGGTCATCCACCTTCTCGCTACGGGCCTGAACGCCGATCTGTAGTTCATGCGCGCCTCGGGATGTGGCGAGACGCAGTTCGCCATAATTGAGCGTGTCCCGGGTCGTGCCATATTGACGGCGGCTGACAGCGATCGCCCGAGCCAGCCTGCCGCTGTCGAAGCCGGGCATTTCAGGGTCCGTCTCCACATCCCCCAGTCCGCCGTAGAAACTGTTGCGGCTGATGCGCGAAAGCGCATAGGTGACCGTCGCCATGGTCCTGTCGCCAAGACGATGGTCAAGGCTCAGGCTGGCGCGATGAATGCGGCTGTCTATGGCTTCCGCGATATTTGCCAGATAGGGCGCCTGATCGAACCGGTTCCCGCCTCGCCGGCGCTCGTCCGTATATTGATAATCGAATTTCAGCTGCGTCAGGCTGGTCAATGTGATCGCGCCCCGAATGCCGCCGCCCTTCTGTCGCAGTCGCGCCAGTTCGCTGTACCCGTCGCCATTCAGGTCGACCGCCGGTTGACTTGCGCCCTGGACATAGAGGCTGACGATATCCCCGCCGGGCAACGCGAACGAACCCATGACCGATCCCGTCAGGGCGTTCGCTCCCCCTAGCCGCGCATAATCGATGCTGGCGCGCAGGCCCGATCGCGTGGGCTTCACCGGCAGGACATTGACGACGCCGGCGAGCGCTCCGGGACCGTAAAGCGCCGAACCGCCTCCCTTCATGACCTCGATGCGGTCGATCAGAACGGCGGGCAGTTGTTCGACGCCGTAAACGGCCGCAACCCCGGTCACGAGCGGCAATCCGTCGAGCAGAATCTGGTTATAGGCTCCAGGCAGGCCCAGAAGCTGAATTTCGGTGGTGTTGCAGTTCTGACAATTGCTTTCGGATCGCGCGCCCGGAAGATAGTCCAGCGCATCGGCCAGATTGCGGGAGCCGGTCGATTGCAATATCGCGCCGCCCACGACATCGGTGCGGATTGGAGCGTCCCGGACCGAACGGGCCGTGCGCGTTCCCGTCACCACGATGTCCGCTCGTCGATCTGCTTCCTCCGCCATGAGCTGGGCGGGCAATGCCAGTCCACCGGTCATGGCCAGACAGGCCATCAGACGCCGGCGCGCCCTGCCCCCCGCGCCGGATAGACGCCCGGAGGCATGCTCCGCGCCCGAAAGGAAGGCCAGCACCGGCTTCCCGCTCACCCGGGCCTTCAGCCCCGCCAGTTCCGCTCTCCCGATCATGGCGTGCTCGGCTTTACAATCATGAGCAACGCTTTGGCGTCTATGCAGTCGCCAATGCCGACGCACACTTCATCCACCACGCCGTCAAATTGCGCGGTCAGGGCCGTTTCCATCTTCATAGCCTCGATAGTGAGAAGCAGTTCCCCCGCGCGAACCTGCTGCCTGGCCGTTACGGGCAGCGTCACGATGACGCCGGGCATCGGGGCGGAGACATGTGATACGTCCGATGAATCCGCAACCCGCCCTGCCGCCGGAGCGGGGACGCCCCCCTGGCTCTGGACATGGATCAGGCGACGTTGCCCATTTAGTTCGAAGAACAGGGAGACGATGCCATCCTCGTCGGGAACGCCGACCGCATGCAGGCGGATGACAATAACCTTGCCCTGCCCGATTTCGACGCTGATCTCGTTCCCCACAGCCATTCCATAGAAATGGACGGAGGTCGGCAAGAGGGAGACAGGCCCATGGCGGCGTTGCGCCTCCACGAACTCGGCGAACACCTTGGGATACATGAGATAGCTGGCGAATTCGGCATCGCTGAGCGAGCGCCCGCACGTCGCTTCCGCCGTGCTGCGTTCCGCAAGGAGGTCGGTCGGGGGCAGCAGGCTTCCGGGACGAACGGCGATCGGCACTTCGCCGCCCAGAACCCGCTTTTGCAACTCGACCGGCCACCCTCCCGGCGGTTGGCCCAGATCCCCGCGCAGCATCGCGACGACGGAGGCAGGGAAGGCAACATCACAATGCGGATCGAGGATTTCTTCCGGAGAGAGGGACTGGGCAACCATCATCAACGCCAGGTCGCCCACGACCTTCGAGGATGGCGTGACTTTCACGATGTCGCCCAGCAGGCGGTTCGCCTGCGCATAGGCCGACGCTATCTCATTCCAGCGGCTCTCCAGCCCCAGGCTGCGCGCCTGCTCCCGTAAATTGGTGAACTGGCCACCCGGCATCTCATGCTGGTAAACTTCCGAGGCGCCGGAGCGGAGATCGCTTTCAAAGGCCGCGTATCGTGTGCGCCCCTCCTCCCAATAGGCGCTGAGCCGCCGGATCACCGACGGGTCGAGCCCGGTTTCGCCCGGCGTGTGTCGCAGGGCTTCGACGATCGCGCCCAAACAGGGCTGCGAGGTCGTTCCCGACATGGAATCGATCGCGGCGTCGACCACGTCCACTCCCGCCTCGATCGCGGCGAGCAGCGTGGCGGCGCCCGCGCCGGAGGTGTCATGCGTGTGAAGGTGGATCGGCAGGTCGGTGGCACGGCGCAGCGCCTTCACGAGCACGCTGGCGGCCGCCGGTTTCAAAAGCCCCGCCATGTCCTTGATAGCGAGGACATGGCAACCCGCGGCCTCCAGCTGCCGGGCAAGGCCGACATAATAGGAAAGATCATATTTCGCCCGGTCGGGATCCAGGATATCGCCCGTGTAACAGATCGCGCCTTCCGCGACCTTGCCGCTCTCGATAACGCAATCAATGGCAACGCGCATGCCTTCGACCCAGTTGAGGCAATCGAAGATGCGAAAGACATCAATGTCCTTCGCCGCCTGCTGAATGAAGTAGCGGACCACATTGTCCGGATAGTTGGTATAGCCGACGGCATTTGCCCCGCGCAGCAGCATTTGCGTCAGGAGATTGGGCGCCCGCGAACGAATGGCGGCCAGCCGTTCCCACGGGTCCTCCTGCAGGAACCGCATCGAGACATCGAAGGTGGCGCCGCCCCAGCATTCAAGACTGAAGAGTTGAGGCAGGCCCCTTGCATAGATGCTGGCTGCGTCCACCAGGTCAACGGACCGCATGCGGGTCGCAAGCAACGACTGGTGCGCGTCACGCATCGTCGTATCGGTGATGAGTGGCGCCTTCTGCGCCCTCATCCATCTGGCGAGTCCCGCAGGTCCTTCGTTCTCGAGGATTTGCCGTGTTCCGGGCCTGATCAGCCCTTGCTCCTTTGGCTGGACGGAAGCCCGGGCGGTGGCGGGCGGCCTGGCGCGACCCGCCACGTCCGGATGCCCGTTGACCGTGACCTCGGCAATATATTGCAAAAGGCGCGACGCCCGGTCTTGCCGTCCGTCGGGGGCAAGCAGGCAAGGCGTCTGGTCGATGAACCGGGTCGTATAGCGATTCAGCAGAAAATCGGGGTGCCTCAGGACATTCTGGAGGAAGGCCAGATTGGTGGCCACCCCCCTGATCCGATATTCCTGAAGCGCCCGGCCCATGCGGGCAATGGCTTCCGATGGGGTTGAAGCCCAGGCGGTCACCTTCTCCAGCAAGGGATCATAATGGCGCGTGACGACGGCGCCGGCATGGGATGTTCCCCCATCAACCCTTATCCCGAAACCCAGCGCGCTTCGATAATCGGAAATTCGGCCATGGTCGGGGATGAAATTGTTCGACGGGTCCTCAGTCGTGATCCGGCATTGGAGCGCATGTCCATTGAGTCTGATATCGGCCTGGGGCGGAACGCCGCTTTCGGTACAGTCGCCAACTGCGGCGCCTTCGGCAATCCTGATCTGTGCTTTGACGATATCGACACCCGTGACCATCTCCGTCACGGTATGTTCGACCTGAATACGTGGGTTTACTTCGATGAAATAGAAGGCACCGTCGACCTCGTCCATGAGAAACTCGACGGTGCCGGCTCCGACATAGCCGGTGGCCCGGCCGATCTTGAGCGCCGCCTCGCAAAGAACCGAACGCGTCGCCTCATCAAGATAGGGCGCAGGCGCGCGCTCGATCACCTTCTGGTTGCGCCGCTGGATCGAACAGTCGCGCTCGAACAGGTGAACGAGATTTCCGTGCCGGTCGCCCAGCAGTTGCACCTCGACATGCCGGGCGCACCCTATCAGCCTTTCAAGATAGACGTCGTCGCGACCGAAGGCGGCTTTCGCCTCCCTCTTGCCGGAGCGTACCGCCTCGATCAGCTTCCCCTCATCCTCGATCGGGCGCATGCCACGGCCACCGCCGCCCCAGCTTGCCTTCAGCATCAGCGGATAGCCGATCTGCGCGGCGATCCGCCTTATTTCCCGTTCGTCGCCGGGCAATGGATCGCTGGCGGGAACGACGGCCACGCCGGCCTTGATCGCGATCGCCCGCGCGGACACCTTGTCGCCAAGCTGGCGCATCGTGTCGGGCGAAGGGCCGATGAACAGGATGCCCGCTGCGGCACAGGCTTCGGCAAAGTCGGGATTTTCAGACAGAAAGCCATAGCCCGGATGGATCGCGTCGACATCGGCCTTCCGGGCGATTTCGATGATCCGCTCGATGTCGAGATAGGCGGCAATCGGTCCCACGCAGGTTTCGAGACAATAGGCTTCATCCGTCTTGAAGCGATGCAGGGAAAGCCTGTCCTCCTCCGCATAGATGCCAACAGTCTGAATACCCATTTCGACTGCCGCACGGAATATGCGGATGGCAATCTCTCCGCGATTGGCCACGAGTAACTTGCGTATCCGGGCACGAGCAGGATCGACAATGGTGTAGGACATGTCAGCCATTGGAAAAAACGTCCCAGACCAGCTTGAGGTTGAGCAGCGCGATCAGCAGGCCGATCATCCATGCGCTCAGGCAAAGCCAGCGTGGAGAAACCATCTCTCCCATCTTCGCCCGGCTGCTGGTGAAGGCGATGAGCGGGAACACCGCAAAGGGCAGTTGCAGCGACAATATGACCTGGCTCAGGATCAGCAGCTTTGCCGTTGCGGTCTGGCCATAGGCATAGGTGACGAACAGCGCGGGCACGATCGCTATCCCGCGCGTCAGCAGTCTGCGCAACGACGGCGGCAGGCGCCAGTTCATGAAGCCTTCCATCACGATCTGGCCGGCGAGCGTGGCGGTGATCGCGGAATTCTGTCCCGAGGCCAGGAGCGCCACGGCAAACACGGTCGATGCGGCTGCAACGCCCAAAGTGGGTGACAGCAGCTTATGCGCCTGAGCGATTTCGATGACGGTTTGCCCGGTCGCATGAAATGCGGCCGCCGCCAGGATCAGGATGGAAGCATTGATGAACAGCGCGCCGAACAGGGCCAACGTGGAATCTATCGTGGCGAAGCGGAGCGCCTCGCGCTTTCCATTCGGGCTCCGGTCATAGCACCGGCTCTGCACGATCGCGGAATGAAGATAGAGATTATGCGGCATGACGGTGGCGCCGATGATGCCGATCGCGACATAGAGCATGATGGGATCGGTCCAGACTTTCGAGCTGGGCACGAAACCGCCGGCGACACCACCCCAATCCGGCCGCACGAGGGCCATCTCGACCGCAAAGCATAATGCTATGCTGAGGAGAAGCACCGCGACGAATGCCTCCAGAAACCGGATGCCGCTCCTTTGCAACAGCAGCAGGATCAGAACGTCGAAGCCGGTGAGCGCCACGCCCCAGACAAGCGGAATGCCGAACAGCAGTTGGAGCGCGATGGCGGTACCGATCAACTCGGCCATGTCGCAGGCGCAGATGGCGATTTCACAGAATAGCCAGAGCAGTGCCACGGTCGGCTTGCTATATTGGTCCCGGCAGGCCTGCGCCAGGTCGCGTCCCGTCGCGATGCCCAGACGAACGGCCAGATGCTGAAGCACCATCGCCATGACGTTCGACAGCAGGATGACCGAGAGCAGGGTGTAGCCAAAGGCCGAACCGCCATAAAGGTCGGTGGCCCAATTACCCGGGTCCATATAGCCGACAGCCACAAGATAGCCGGGGCCCAGGAAGGAGAACAGCCTGCGCCATCCGACGCCCCGCACCGGCACGGTCCGGAAAACCTCCGTCAAGGAAGGTTCTCCTCGCCTCCGCCGCCAACTCGCTTCCCTGGCCTCGTCCTTGCTGTGCGGCCAATCCTGACCGAACATGGAAGCAGCGCTCTCCATCGCCTTTTTCCTTCTATTAGCTCCGCATGACGCTGGTGACGGCGCGGCTTCCCTGATCGATCGTCAGATTTCGTTCTTTGCCATCAGGCCTGCGATATGATCCGCCTGACGAATGGCCAGCGCCACGATCGTGAGCGTGGGATTTTCAGCCGCGCTCGTGGTGAACTGACTGCCGTCGGAAATGAAGAGGTTCTTCACCTCATGGGTTTGCCCCCATTTGTTCACGACGCCATCTTCCGCCCTGTCGCTCATCCGGTTCGTGCCGAGATTGTGGGTGGAGGGATAAGGGGGCGTCTTGAACGTCCTTTTGGCGCCCACCGCCTCATAGAGCGCGATGCCGCGTTGATAGGCATGGTTGCGCATGGCGACGTCGTTCGGATGGTCGTCATAATGGACGTTCGCGACCGGCATGCCGAACGCATCCTTGACGTCCTTATTCAAGGTCACGCGATTGTCGGCCTGGGGAAGATCTTCGCCCACCAGCCACATGCCGGCCAGGCGGTCATAGCCGTCCAGCACGGAACTGAACTCCCGGCCCCATGCGCCGGGGCTGAGGAAGGCGGCGGTGAACGGCACGCCCAGCGAGATGGTTTCCATCTCATAGCCGCCGACAAATCCGCGCTTCGCATCATGCACCGCCTCATCGCGGACGATGCCCGCCATGGTGGTGCCGCGATACATATGGACCGGCTTGTCGAACTGCGCATAGACCGACCCGGTGGTGTGCCGCATATAGTGGCGGCCCACATGTCCCGCGCCGTTGGCGAGGCCGTTCCTGAACTGGTTGGTTTCCGAATTCAGGAGCAGCCGGGGGCTTTCGATCGAATTGCCCGCCAGAGCGACCGCGCGCGCCTTCTGCTTGTGCAGAACGCCCTTGCTGTCGGCATAGACGACGCCCGTCACCTTGCCGGAGGGCGCATGTTCGATCCGGATGACCTGGCATTCGGGGCGCACTTCCAGCTTGCCGGTCGCCTCGCCCTTGGGGATTTCCGTGTACAGCGTCGACCATTTCGCGCCGGATTTGCAACCCTGGAAGCAGAAGCCGATCTGCTGGCAGCTGCCCCGGCCGTCGCGCGGCTGGCTGTTGATCGACATGTTGCCGGTATGGAATTCCTTGTAGCCCAACAATTTGGCGCCGGCGGCAAGGACCTTGTAATTGTTGTTGCCTGGCAGGCGCGGAATGCCATGGGTGCCGGTCGTCCCCATCTTCAGTTCCGCCTTGTCGTACCACGGCGCCATTTCCCCGGCGGTGACGGGCCAATCGAGCAGGGCGGCACCGGGAATGTCGCCATAAGTGGTCCGCGCCTTCCACTCATGGTCCTGGAAGCGCAGCGATGCGCCGGCCCAGTGCGTGGTGGTGCCACCGACCGCCTTGACGATCCATGCGGGCAGGTTGGGAAAGTCCTTCGCCACCTGCCAGGTGCCCGAAGTCGTGCGCTTGTCCTTCCAGGCAAGCTGGTCGAAACTATCCCACTCATTGTTCATGAAGTCGGGGATTTCATATCGCGCGCCTGCTTCAAGACACACGACCTTGATACCCTTCTGGGCCAGCTCGTTCGACAATGTTCCGCCACCGGCACCTGAACCGATGACAACGACGACACTGTCGTCGCCCAAGGCGAATTTCGTAGTCATTTGATCAATCCTCTCTTCCGGGCTTGCTGGCGATCAGGCCGGCAACCAGTCGATGTCGTTGAAACCGCGATGGATGTATCCGCCATGTTCGGCTGAAGATCCTTCGTAGCCAAGCTTGGCCCACAGCTCTTCCTGGTTGTAGAGCGCGGTGATCATCTCGCCGCGCATCCGGGTGAAGAATGGGGTGCCTTCAATGGCCTTCAGAACCGCGACGCGATCCGCTTCGGCAACGATGTCCAGATAAGGCTTGCCGAATTTGCCGTTTGCGATCTTGTCGAGGTTCGCCACGCCATCGGACAGAAGCTTGGCCGAGCCGGGCTCGGCGGCAACTTTGGCGTCGATGGTGGCGAGCGCTGTCTCATAAAAGCCATTGGGAAGGCGGTCATGAGGGTAGAGATCGCGGGCCATCTTCAGCAACGTCGGGGTAGCAGAAGCCGTGACGGTCTTGAGCGGCGCGGCGACAGCTTCGGTGCCGATCGCGGATACTGCGCCCGCGATAATGGCGACGCCCGCAGATTGCCCCAGAAAGGCTCGACGATTTAGCATCGTCCTCTTTTCAACTAACCTCATTATTCCTCTCCTCTGCAATGGCTCCGCATCTCGGGGCCCCTATTCTTGGAAAGACCTCTCATTGATATCGACCATGACGCTGGAGGACTTCGATCTTGTAACCGTCGGGGTCGACGATGAAGAAGAAGCGCGCCATCAGGGCGCCTTCGCGGAAGAACTCCTTGATCGGCTGAGGCGCAATGCCCGCAACTGCCATACGGATATGTTCCCGATCGAGATCGTCGACCGCGACGGCAATGTGACCATAGCCGCCGCCATGCGTGTAGGGCTCCGTTTGATCATGGTTGACCGTCAGTTCAATTTCGATATCGTTCTCCGGGTTCCGCAGATAAATCAGCGTGAATCCATCGAACGGAAATCTATCGGCGATCTGAAGACCCAGAGCCCGGTCGTAGAAATCCAGGGATCTCTTTTCATCCATCACACGGATCATTGTGTGTATGATCTTGGCCATCGCAATATCTCTTCTCTATTTTCCGGTGGGTGCCTGAAGATAGCCGATAATGGCCTTCCTCTTGGCCGCATCAGCTTGTTTATAACCCATGACGCTACCGGGAATTGCCTTGGCACTGTCGGTCAACCAGCGATCCAGGGTGGCCGGATTCCATTTCATGGAGCTGCGCTTCAGCCCATCCGAATAGGAGAAGCCGGCCTGTTTGCCCGCAGTCTTGCCGACAATGCCCGCCAGTGATGGACCAACGCGCGTCTCGCCCGCTTTCACCGAATGACAGGCTCCGCACTGCTGCGCGAAAAGCTTGCCCCCCGACAAGGGAACGGTTTGCGCGTCGACCTGCGTGATCTTCACGGCCGCCAGCACGATCAGCATCGTGCCGAAGCGTGTCAGTTTCCAGCGATAAGGGTAGATGTTCGCGAGTGTCATTATCCTCTATCCTCTCTTTCAATCCCGTCGGCGTCGGACGCGCGAGCAGATTGCAGCAACCGATCAGCAAGCATCGTGCCAAAGAGAGAAAAGTCCGCAATTTTCGGGGAAAGATGTGCCGCGTATCATGACGACATGAGCGATACTGTGCAGCATTGTATCAGTTTGTCTCACCCAGTTGGGGATAGTGCGACAGATTTGTGTGGCACAAAGGACATAAGTAGCCACACAATACTACATCGCTTCGACTATAACTGGAAAATCGCCTTATCTATAATCTGGCACGCTTATTGCTGAAGTGATTGGTGGCGTTGCCGGCGGTCCGGTTTCGTCAGCAGGTTCCGCGGCTACCCCCCGTTTTTGTGTGATGCACATCAGCCGCGGAACTTGCACCAATTCGCAAATGCCTGGCCACAGGTCAGGTCAACGGGAGATAAGTGATGACCGAGGCGCTAACACTCAACAAGATAATAAGCCAGAAGGGGATAAGTATCAGCGAAGCCACCAGGTTGATCGCAGACCTGGGCTGGACGCCGTCCTATGTGCAGGACGCCATGCACTTCCCTACCGACTACAAGATCAGCAAGACCCCCAAGGACCCGATGAAGCAGGTCCTGCGCTCCTACTTCCCGATGCAGGAAGAAAAGGACAACCGCGTCTATGGTGCGCTCGACGCCGCCCTGCGCGGCGACATGTTCCGCAATGTCGAACCCCGCTGGATCGAATGGATGAAGCTGTTCCTGGCGATCATCCCCTTCCCGGAAATCTCCGCCGCCCGTTCGATGGCAACCCTGGGCCAGCTCGCCCCGGGCGACCATCTGCGCACCGGCTTCACCATGCAGATGGTCGATGAGTTCCGTCACTCCACTATTCAGATGAACCTGAAGAAGTGGTACATGGAGAATTATATCGATCCCGCCGGCTTCGACATCACCGAAAAGGCGTTCGGCAAATGCTATGCCACCACCATCGGCCGTCAGTTCGGTGAAGCTTTTCTGACCGGCGACGCGATCACCGCGTCGAACATCTATCTTCAGGTCGCCGCCGAGACGGCGTTCACCAACACGCTGTTCGTGGCGATGCCTTCCGAAGCGGCGCGTAATGGGGACTATGCGCTGCCGACGGTGTTCCTCTCGGTTCAGTCGGACGAAAGCCGCCATATCGGCAACGGCCACTCGATGTTGATGTCGATCCTGAAGGAACCCGACAATCACCTGTTGCTGGAACGCGATATTCGTTACTCCTTCTGGCAGAACCATATGATCGTCGACGCGGCGATCGGCACCATCATCGAATATGGCACCAAGAACCGCGACAAGAACAAGGAGAGCTATGCGGAACTGTGGCACCGCTGGATCTTCGAGGATTACTATCGCACCTACATGCTGCCGCTCGAGAAATACGGCATCAAGATCCATCATGACGATGTCCATGAAGCCTTCGATTCCATCGTCAAGAAGGGTTATGTCCACAAGGTCGCGCAATTCTTCTCCGCCGGCTGGTGGGCCAATTTCTGGC
>NZ_JALDYQ010000107.1:0-12026 GCF_032153725.1 Sphingobium sp.
CCCCATAGCAGGCCGATGTCATGATAGGTATTTCCGCCAGCGACGAGAGAGTCGACGTAATTGTCGAACGCTGTTGCACCGCTCCATACTTGGAGCTTTTGAGCCTGGACTGGGCAGGTAGAGCCGACATTATAATAGTCGGAATCGGTTATGATAGGCGTGGTGCTGTTAAGCGCGCTCCAATTGCCTGACACTTGCCGGGCGAAGATCAGACCGGCCAACGCGGGCTTCCATTGGGTGTTGGCATCGCTGGTAGGTACGCTGTCGATGTCGAGATCCCTGGCGCCTGCCGCTACGGCGCCACCCGTGCCCTCTATCGGTTCGTAGCTGCTTTGCTTGATGGTGGCACGCTCCTCGATGCATCCGTCCCATGTGATCGTCCGGCTGGCGCCATCGGTGCCGATCCTGGTGGTTAGCTGATAGGGACTGGTTTTGACCGAACTCACGTTGGTCAAGGTCGGAGCGTAAATCCATGTGTGGAAGTAGGTGCCATTGTCATCCAGGGTATAGACGACACTGGTCTGGTCCACACGGCGTACGCAAGTGTCGGTATTCTTGTCGTAGCTCACCTTGGTATAGTCATTGGTATAGACGGTGAAGCTTGCCAGGGAAGGATATTGAGACGTGGATGGGAAACCTGTCGCCGTGTCACTGGTCGCCCAGCTGGTGCAGCTGCTGTTGCTCGATTTTGTCGCCGTCTCATTATAGGATGAACCGGGAATTGGCGCGCCAGGCTGGTAGAATACGCCCTTGCGAGATTGATAGGTCCAATTGTCCGCGATATAGGACGCGGGCAACAGCTTTCCGACGTTCACATTGACTGAATAGGGCATGAAGCCGAAGCGCAATTGCACGCCGGGATTGTTGCTGCCGCTGGGCGTGCTGCCGCAGTCGGCGTCAGTGTCGATCTTGGCCAGTGCCTCATAAAAGCATTTAACGGCCTTCTTGATGCCAGCGATCTTCGAGCTGCTGTTGCTATAGCAGCGCGTTCCGTCAGCGCAGTCGGCCATCGACCCGGTCGTATCGAGCACGAACATCACGTCGGTGTTGGGAATTTCCATCTTGGACGAGCATGAGACGGTGATCGTCTTGCTGGTCTGACCAAATACCTTCATGATCGTCATCGGCAGCGTAGCGGATGCCGTTCCGGTCACTGTGCCGCTGCTTTCGCTATAGCTGGGCGCCGTGCTGGTGCTACCATAGCTATTAGCCTGGAAATTGGCGTTATACATGTTGACAGCGGCTGTGTTGGCAGCATTGCTGTTCGCCGCCCAGCTGCCGGTGCCCATCATGCGACGGCCAGCCAGCGCGCCGGCATCGCAAGCTTGCTGCATTCGCGATTTGGTGAGATAAATGCGGCTCATGTCGACACCGCCGCCAACCAATCCAAGCAGCGGAATAATCGCGGCTGCGACCATCGCCAGGGTGTTGCCCGTCTGATTGTGGTAAAGCCGCATCAGAATGAACAGTGCGCGCTTGATCCGATCGCCCATAATCCGCTGCCTTTACTTGCCCCACACCCCCAATTCCGGCAGGGCAGCCAATTGCCCATAAAGGGGCAGTTGTTAGGATCATTATGCCAGCCATGGTTAAGAAGCTGATAATGTCAGCGAAAACCATTTCTATCGATATATGTGGATCGTTAGGGTGAGCGGTGATCTCTCTCCTCTGGCCTCATTATTGAGCGTATATGCTGGGGAGGACGCGCCCCGTCATCGGCTCGTCTGGACGCTCGATGCGCGGTTCGCACGGTTGGTGGCGACAACCAGCGAACCGATGATCGGACAGATGCGCCTTGCCTGGTGGAACGACGCCCTGACGGATGAAAGCGGCGTCAAGGGGCAAGGCGAGCCGCTGATCGATGCGATGCGGAAGCTGGAGATGGCGCCCCCGCACGGGCTTTCGCAATGGCTGGACGGATGGGAAGCCTTGATCGGGGAGGTCGACCTGCTCGCCTATGCCGAAGGGCGGGGCGGGGGCCTGTTCCGCGCCTTGGCGGGGCGGGACGATATTCCATCATGGCTGGTCCAGGCGGGCGCGGTCTGGGCGCTGTGGGATTTGGCGGGCCATATCGGCGATGGCGCTGTAGCCGGCAAAGCGGTTGCGATGGCGCGGGCGCATCTTCTGACCGGGAAGCCGGTGTGGCCTGGGGAATGGCGCCCCTTGCGCATTGCCTATCATCTTGCGCGTCATGACATTGAAAAAGGCCATTTTTCACCGCCGGGATTGACCCCCGCGCTATATCTGAGATTGATGCGCGTCGCATTGATGGGACGATAGGGGGATTTCAGGTGGGGCGAGTTCTGGCGGGGGCCATGGCGGCGCTGTTGCTGGCGGCTGGGGGGCTGTTCTGGTGGCAGGGGCGGGCGAGCAATGAGGCCATTCCCCAGCCGCTGATCGGATCACCGCCGCCGCCCGCGGTCGAGGCGCTGCCGGAGGGCGATCCCGATGCCGTCGGGGATGCCCCGCCCATGCCCGGTGAAGCATCGCCGCAAAGCCGCGAGCAGAAGCGCTTTGGCCGCTACGATCACAACCGCGACGGCGTCATCACCCGGGTCGAGATGATGGGCAGCCGGGTGAAGGCGTTCAAGGCGCTTGACCGGAACAACGACAATCTCCTCTCTTTCGAGGAGTGGGCGGTGACGACATCGGATCGCTTTGCCAAGGCCGATGGCAATGGCGACGGCAAGCTGACGCCCGCCGAGTTCGTGACGACCGCGCCCAAACGTCCGGCTGCGCCGAAATGCAGATGTTGAACCGTCAGGCGGGCTGAAGTTCGCCCAGCCACTGACCCAGAGCCGCGCGGGCGCGGGCAGTCATGGCCTCCTTCCGCTGCTTTTTCCTGACGTCGTCAAGCGGAGGAAAAAGGCCGAAATTGACGTTCATCGGTTGATAGTCCGCCGTTTCGACATTGCCGATGACATGGCCGAGCAGCGCGCCCAATGCCGTTTCGGGCGGCAGCGGCGCGAGCGGCTGGTCCAATATCTCCGCCGCCGCGAAACGCCCTGCCAGCAGGCCGACGGCCGCGCTTTCGACATAGCCTTCGCAGCCCGTTACCTGACCCGCAAAGCGGATATGCGGCGCGCTTTTCAGGCGCAGCGTGGCGTCGAGCAATTTGGGGCTCTGGATGAAGGTGTTGCGATGCAGCCCGCCCAGCCGCGCGAATTCCGCCTTTTCAAGCCCCGGGATGGTCCGGAACAACTCGGTCTGCGCGCCATGTTTCAGCTTGGTCTGGAAGCCGACCATGTTCCACAGCGTGCCCGATGCATTGTCCTGCCGCAACTGCACCACGGCATAGGGCCAGCGGCCGGTGCGCGGATCATCGAGGCCCATCGGCTTCATCGGCCCATGGCGCAGCGTTTCGGGGCCGCGCGACGCCATCACCTCGATCGGCATGCAGCCTTCGAAATAGGGGGTGTCCTTTTCCCACTCCTTGAACTCGGTCTTTTCGCCGTCGAGCAGGCCTTGGACGAAGGCCTCATATTGCTCCCGGTTCATGGGGCAGTTGATATAATCCTTCCCCTCGCCGCCGCCGGGGCCGATCTTGTCCCAACGATTGGCCATCCAACATTTGTCCATGTCGATGCTGTCGAAATGGACCACCGGCGCGATGGCGTCGAAAAAGGCGAGATGATCGATCCCCGCCGCCTGGCCGATACTGGCGGCGAGTGAAGGCGCGGTCAGCGGCCCGGTGGCGACGATGGTCATGCCCTCGTTCGGCAGGATATCGATGCGTTCACGCACGATCTCCACATTCGGATGCCCGGTCAGCGCGCGGGTGATGCCATCGGAAAAGATATGGCGATCGACTGCCAGCGCTGACCCGGCGGGCACCTTGGCCGGTTCCGCCTGCGCCATGATGAGCGAACCCAGGCGCCGCATTTCCTGATGGAGCAGGCCGACGGCATTCTTGTCCGCATCGTCGGAGCGGAAGCTGTTGGAGCAGACCAGTTCGGCCAATCCCTCGGTCTGATGCGCGGGCGTCATGTCGCCCGACCCGCGCATTTCCGACAGACGGACTTTCACGCCGGCCTGCGCCAGCTGCCATGCCGCTTCCGACCCGGCGAGGCCGCCGCCGATGATGTGAACCTGATGCCGTGCCATGGGCAGACCCATGGTCCTGCGCGCGCCGCAGGTCAACCGCTCTCAGGCCGTGGCCAATTCGGCCTCTCCATAATAGGCGATTTCGTCCAATATTCCTTCCCGCTTGGCGACGATGGTTGCAACCAGCACCTGACCCGCGACATTCACGGCGGTCCGGCCCATGTCGAGGATGGGGTCGATGGCGAGCAGCAGCCCCGCGCCTTCCAACGGCAGGCCAAGCGTCGATAGCGTGAGCGTCAGCATCACGATCGCGCCCGTCAGGCCCGCCGTGGCGGCCGATCCGACGACCGACACGAAGACGATCAGCGCATAGTCCGCTGCGTGGAGAGGAATGCCGTAAAAGCCCGCCACGAATATCGCCGCCAGCGCGGGGTAGATGGAGGCGCAGCCATCCATCTTGGTGGTCGAGGCGAGTGGAATCGCAAAGGCCGCATAGCCCTTTTCCACGCCCATGCGCTCAGTCACGGTTTCGGTGACGGGCAGGGTCCCGACCGAGGATCTCGATACGAAGCCGAGCTGGATCGCCGGCCATGCCTTGGCGAAGAAGGGCAGGGGTTTCAGGCCGTTGGCGGCCAGTAGCAATGGATAGACGACCAGCAGCACCAAGGCGAGGCCCAGATAAACGGCGCCCGCGAAGCTGCCCAGCTGGGCCAGCGCGCTCCAGCCATAGGTCGCGATGGCGCTACCGATCAGGGCGGCCGAACCGATGGGCGTCAGACGGATGATCCAGCCCAATATGGCGCGTACCACGGCCAGCAGCGAGCGGACGAAGGCGAGAAACGGCTCCGCCTTTTCCCCGACCTTCAGCGTGGCGAGTCCGACCGCGATGGAGACGACCAGCAGCTGGAGGATGTTGAACGACAGGCTGGTGGTCGCGCCTCCATCCTCCACCTTGGTGCTGGCCGACAGGGCCAGGCTGTTGCCGGGGACCAGTCCTTTCAGGAAATCGAGCCAGCCGCCGAAGCTGGCGGGCTGCTCCACCGCCAGAGCCGTTCCCCGCAGGCCCGCGCCCGGCTGGACGATCAGCCCGATAGCCAGGCCGATGACTACGGCGATAAGCGCGGTGATCGCGAACCAGAGCAGGGTTTGCCCGGCCAGCCGCGCGGCATTGTCGAGCGCGCGCAGGTTGGCGATGGATGCGACGATGGCCGCGAAAACCAAAGGCGGCACGACGGTTTTCAGCAGGGAAACGAAGATGGAGCCGGTGGTTTTCAGCGCGGTAGCCAGCCAGTTGAGATCGCCGTCCGGCCCCGAACCCATGGATCGCGCCAGCAGACCCAGCACCAGGCCGATGGCCATGCCGGCAAGAACCTGAAATCCGAAGCTGCGATAGTTGAGGGCCATGGGCTCATATCCTTTGGGCGACCGGCGCGCGATATGGGGAGCGAGCCGGCCCAATGCGCGCAAGCAATTCTTTATCGGGTGAATGCGGATAAGGACGCCCTCTTTCCGCGGCTTGACGGCCAAACCCATTGGCCGCCGCGATCCGCTATGCCACAGGGGATGGTGAAATCCAGCATGGAGATGCGATTTGACGAGATGGTCGGCGGTTCTGATCGCCCTGTCCCTGCCACAGGCCGCGTCGGCCGCAGGCGATCCGGCGCTGGCGAGGACCATGCTCATGAAGTCGATCGCCTTCCGCACCGTGGAAGGGGAGCGGCAGGTTCCGCGCCTTGCCGCTTATTATGCGTCGGTGCTGAAGCAGGCGGGCTTTGCTTCGAGGGATATCGAGATCACGCCGATGGGCGAGACGGCGACTTTGGCGGCGACCATCCGGGGCAGCGACCCGCAGTTGAAGCCTCTGTTGATGATCGGCCATATGGATGTGGTGGCGGCCAATCCGGCGGACTGGACGCGTGATCCGTTCGTGCCCGTGGAGGAGAATGGCTATATTTTCGGTCGGGGCGCGGAGGACAATAAATATGATGTCGCCATGATGGTGGCGACGCTCGCCAGCCTCAGGAAAGAGCACTGGCAGCCGCGGCGGAGCGTCATATTGCTGCTGTCGGGCGACGAGGAAACCCATATGCGCACGACCCGGGCACTGGCGGAGAAATATAGGGATGCCGAGCTGCTGTTGAACGGAGATGGCGGCGGGGGCCTGCTGGATGAAGCGGGCCATGCCGTGCTGTATCAGTTGCAGGCGGGTGAAAAGACCTATGCGGATTTCGAGATCGCCTTCACCGATGCCGGTGGTCATAGCGGCGCGCCGACGCCGGGCAATCCCATCTATCGGCTGGCACGGGCGATCGACCGGATCGCGGCCTATCGCTTCGCGCCGATGCGCAATGAATTGACCAGGGCTTCGCTGTCGCTTTCGGCTGGCCGCATCGGCGGAACGGTGGGCGCGGCGATGCGGCGCTATGCCGCGACGGGGGACAGGAAGGCAGCAGAGCTGCTGTCGGAATATCCCGAATTCGTCGGGCAGGTGCGGACGACCTGCGTCGCGACCATGGCGCAGGCAGGCCATGCGCTCAATGCGTTGCCGCAACGTGCCAGTGTGAATGTCAACTGCCGCATCTTTCCGGGCATTGCCATCGACGTGGTGAAGGCGGAACTGGCGCAGGCGATCGACGATCCGGGCGCGGCGATCATGACGCTGGACGATCCTATGGCAAGCGATGCATCGCCTCTGCGGGAGGATGTCGTGAAGGCGGTGACGGAGGTGGTAGGGGCGCGCTATCCGAAAATCCCCGTCATCCCCTCCATGTCGGCGGGAGCGACCGACAGCCTCTATTTCCGGGCGCTGGGGGTGGCGAGCTATGGCGTGTCCAGCCTGTTCCAGCGGGGCGAGGACGGCTTTGCCCATGGACTGGACGAACGCGTGCCGGTTGCCGGAATAGCTGACGCGCTCGATCAGTGGGAGCGCGTGGTGAAGGCCCTGGCGCAATAATCTCCTCCGCCCGGTTGGAACGGGCGGAGGGATGATTTCAAACGATCAGTGCAGCGCGGCGACGCTATTCGCGGCGGACAGCACGGCCTGAACCGAGGCGGTGGCGACGTCGGTGTCGGTGCCGATGCCGAAGATGGTCCGGCCATCGGGCGTGCGGCATTCGACATAGGCGGCGGCCGCGACGTCCGTGCCTGCGCCGATGGCATGTTCGCTATAATCCGCGACCTCCAGATCGACGCCCAGTTCATCACGCAACGCGGCCAGAACCGAGGAGATCAGGCCATTGCCGCGCCCGGAAATGGAGCGTTCGCCGCCCTTGTGCGTGATCTTGCCGGTGAAGATGCGATCACCCGCCGCGCCGCTCTCATGATAGTCGATCAGGCTGTAGGATTGCTCGCCCGACAGGCGATAATGGCTTTCGAACGCGGCCCAGATATCGGCGGCGTTCAACTCGCGGCTGCTTTCATCGGCCAGCGCCTGCACGATGCGCGAAAAGTCGGCCTGCATGCGCTTGGGCAGTTTCAGCCCCTTGTCCTGTTGCAGCACCCAGGCGACGCCGCCCTTGCCGGACTGCGAATTGACGCGGATCACGGCTTCGTAATCGCGGCCCAGATCCTTGGGATCGATTGGCAGATAGGGCACGTCCCAGATCTGGTCGTTGCGCGCCTCCTGCGCGGCGAAGCCTTTTTTGATCGCGTCCTGATGCGATCCGGAGAAGGCGGTGAAGACCAGCTCGCCCGCATAGGGATGACGCGGGTGGACCGGCAGCTGGTTGCAATATTCGACGGTCTGGATGACCTCATCGATGTCGCTGAAATCCAGGCCCGGATTGATGCCCTGCGTGTACATGTTCAGCGCGACGGTCACCAGATCACAATTGCCGGTGCGTTCGCCATTGCCGAACAGGCAGCCTTCGACGCGGTCCGCGCCCGCCATCAGGCCCAGTTCAGCCGCCGCGACGCCGGTGCCACGGTCATTATGGGTGTGCAGCGAGATAACCACACTGTCGCGTTTGCTGATGTTGCGGCAAATCCATTCGATCTGGTCGGCATAGATATTGGGGGTTGCGCATTCGACCGTGGCGGGCAGATTCAGGATCAGCGGCCGTTCCGGCGTCGGTTGCAGGATGTCGATCACCGCCTCGCAGCATTCCAGGCTGAAGTCCAGTTCGGCGGTCGAGAAGGTTTCCGGCGAATATTCGAAATGCCAGTCGGTATCCGGCTGCTTCGCGGCATTGTCGCGCAGCAGCTTCGCCGCGTTGATCGCGATTTCCTTGATCTGCGGACGGTCCATCTGGAACACGATGTTGCGCCAGGCGGGCGACACGGCGTTGTAGACGTGGACGATCGCCTTCTTCGCGCCACGCAGGGATTCGAAGGTGGTGGCGATCAGGTCCTCGCGGGCCTGCGTCAGAACCTGCGGAAACACGTCATCTGGGATCGCTCCGTCGCGGACCAGGCCGGAGATGAAGTCGAACTCCGTCGCGCCCGCGCTGGGGAAGCCGACCTCGATCTCCTTGACGCCGACCTTCACCAGCAGGTCGAAGAAGCGGCGCTTCTTCTCCGCGTTCATGGGATCGATCAGAGATTGGTTGCCATCGCGCATGTCGGTCGACAGCCAGCGCGGGGGGGATGTGATGACGGCGCTCGGCCACTGGCGGCCCGGCAGGTCCACCTGGGGGAAGGCGCGGTACTTCAGCGAGGGATCGTTCAGCATCATGACGAAAATGACTTCTCTGCATACGGGCGGATCGCTTCCTGCCCGGTTGTACGACTATCTGCTTGCTAGTGCCCTTAGGCGTATTGCCGCGTCATTCAAGCGAAGGCAGCACAAAAACCACGCCTAAGGGCGTGTAAGTCGTAGCAGGGGAAGAAGCGCGCGCTGCATGATGCTTTGCCCCATAGCCTATAAGGGCGGGGAAGCGCAAGGGGTGGCGGGGATGGCGAATTCCCCCCTCCCGCACGCGGGAGGGGGATCGCGTCGCTTATTTCTGGAAAGACGCGACGATCTTCAGTTCCACGGCGTCACCGACCATGGGCACGCCATAGCTCATGTTGAAATCGCTGCGTTTGACGGTCGTGGTAGCGACGAAGCCGATATTTTCCTTGCCGCCCATCATTGCGGGAGCCTTGCCCGCGCCGTAAAATTCGGCGTCGAGCGTCACCGGCTTGGTAATGCCCTTGATGGTGAGATTGCCGCTGATCTCGGCTTCGGTGCCCTGCACCTTCACGCCGGTCGACACGAAGGTCGCCTTGGGGAATTTGGCGGAATCGAAAAATTCCGGCTTCATCAGATGTTCGTCCAGCTTGGCGACGCCGGTCCTGAGATTGGCGACCGGAACTTCGACCGAAACCTTGGCGGCGGTCGGATTTTTGGGATCGAGCGTCAGCGTGCCGGTTGATTCGGAAATGACGCCCATATTGTTGGAAAAGCCCATATGGTCATAGGCGAAGAGAATCTGGGTGTGACCGGGATCGATCGTGTAGGTGCCAGCGGTGACGCGGGCGGGGTCCTTCGCGCCGGGCGCGGGTGGCATCTGCTGGGCGACGACGACGCTGCCACCGGCAAAAGCGATGAGGGCGGCGGCTGGGATCAGAAATTTGCGCATGGGTTCTCCGGAAAAGCAATCAAGGGACGCCGCCAGAATAGGCAACGTCCCCTGATTGTTCCATAGCCGTAACCGGAAACGAAGGGTTACCGGATCGTCTATCCGCCATTCCGTTTCCGGAATGGCGGCCAGGGATTAGTTCTTGTCCTTGTCGACCAGCTTGTTCGCGCCGATCCAGGGCATCATGGCGCGCAGTTGCTCGCCGGTCTGCTCGATCTGGTGGCGCTTGGCCGCGATGCGGCTGGCCTTGAGTTCCGGCTGGCCGGCGCGATTGTCGAGCACGAAGTCCTTGACGAAGCGGCCCGACTGGATGTCGGCGAGGACGCGCTTCATTTCCTTCTTCGTTTCGTCGGTGATGATGCGCGGGCCGGTCTTGATGTCGCCATATTCGGCGGTGTT
Source organism: Sphingobium sp. (assembly GCF_032153725.1). GTDB lineage: Bacteria > Pseudomonadota > Alphaproteobacteria > Sphingomonadales > Sphingomonadaceae > Sphingobium. The sequence continues at coordinate 10,005 of NZ_JALDYQ010000107.1, forward strand.
CGAGATCGAGTAGCGCATGTTGGCGATGCCGCCTTCATACATCAGGTCGACGATCAGCTTCAGTTCGTGGAGGCACTCGAAATAGGCCATTTCCGGGGCATAACCGGCTTCGACCAGCGTTTCGAAGCCAGCCTGGACCAGCGCGGTGGCGCCGCCGCACAGCACGGCCTGCTCGCCGAACAGGTCGGTTTCGCACTCTTCGCGGAAGTTGGTTTCGATGATGCCGCTGCGGCCGCCGCCAACGCCCGAAGCATAGGACAGGGCGATGTCATGCGCGTTGCCGGTCGCATCCTGATGGATGGCGATCAGGCAGGGCACGCCGCCACCCTTCACATATTCGCCGCGCACGGTGTGGCCCGGACCCTTGGGCGCGATCATGATGACGTCGACATCCTTGCGCGGCTCGATCAGGCCGAAATGGACGTTGAGGCCGTGCGCGAAGGCCAGCGCAGCGCCGGGCTTCAGATTCTCGTGAACGTCCTTGGCGTAGATTTCGGCTTGATGCTCATCGGGGGCGAGGATCATGAACACGTCGGCCCATGCGGCGGCATCAGCGTTCGAGAGGACCTTGAAGCCCGCGCCTTCGGCCTTCTTGGCCGATGACGAACCGGGACGCAGCGCGATGGCGACTTCGGCAACGCCGGAGTCACGCAGGTTCTGCGCATGGGCGTGACCCTGACTGCCATAGCCCAGTATGGCGACCTTCTTGCCCTTGATCAGGCCGATGTCCGCGTCGCGGTCGTAATAAACCTTCATGTGACGTTCCTTCTTTCAGTCCGGTTGGCGCCTTGCGGAGCCTTTGATTGTACCACCTGCGCGGGGGAAGGGGTTTCGCCCTCACCCTCCCTCTCCCCGTGGGAAGAGGGGTGATTCTTCAGTTCGGCTCCTTGCCGCGGATCAGGCCGACGACGCCGGTGCGGCCGACTTCTATCAGGCCGATCTGCCGCATCAGGGCGATGAAATTGTCGATCTTTTCCGTGGTGCCGGTGATTTCGAAGATGAAGCTCTCTATTGTCGTGTCGACCACCTTGGCGCGGAAGACATCGGCCAGGCGCAGCGCCTCGATCCGATCCTCGCCCACGCCGGCGACCTTGACCAGCGCCAGTTCACGCTCGACGAAGGGACCGTTTTCGGTCAGGTCGGTGACCTTGTGCACCGGCACCAGACGGTCGAGCTGCGCCATGATCTGGTCGATCACCTTGGGCGGGCCGCTGGTGACGATGGTGATGCGGCTGATCGCATGGTCGGGGGTGATGTCCGCCACGGTCAGGCTGTCGATATTATAGCCGCGCGCAGTGAACAGGCCCGCGATGCGCGCCAATATGCCCGCTTCGTTGGAAACCGTCAGCGACAGGACGTGCCGCTCGCTTATTTCTTCCTGAATATGCATCAGATCGTTCCGTTATCCGGTTCTTCGTGCTCATGGCGCTCTGAAATCATGCCCGTGAAGGCGTAGTGCCAGCCGCCGTCGTCGCGATGGGCAATGCGGACGGGAAAGCCCGCAATCGCATCGAACATCCGGGCCAGATGCTCGCCCACATAACGGGGGCTGACCAGCAGGCGGCCGATATGGCGCTCGTGGAAATCAAAGCCCTCATCCAGATGAACTTCCCAATCCTCACTCTCCGGATCGGCATGATCCACTGTCCAGCCTTTCAGCTCGGCAGTGCCGGCAATCCGTTCGAAATCAAAGGGTTCGCTCACATGGATGCGGAGCTTCAGATGTTGCGTCACGCCCCCATCCTCAAACCAAAGCCTTTGCCTCATCCGACATGATGCCTTCGACCTGGCTGGGGTCGAGCAGCATTTCGGTATGCGCCGCACCCGACGGGATCATCGGGAAGCAGTTGGAAAGCTTCGCCACGCGGCAGTCCACGATCACCGGGCCGGGCGTGTCGATCATCTGGCGGATGCCCGCCTCCAGTTCCTGAGGCCCTTCGATGCGGATGCCGGTCCAGCCATAAGCCTCGGCCAGCTTCACGAAATCGGGCAGGCTGTCCGAATAGCTGTTGGAATAGCGGC
>NZ_JALDYQ010000002.1:0-172265 GCF_032153725.1 Sphingobium sp.
TGGTGAATCAGAAAAAGCCGCCGCCGTGAATCCCTAAAATGTCACTACAGCCTAGTGCCATCGACAAGATGGCCTGCGAACGGCAAAAAATGGTCGAAACCAGACCAACGATTTTTCTGTCCTACAGCCCCTTGTCGGCGCTATGCCGCCTGCGGCTCTTTCAACCGTAAAACCCAATAGGAAATTTCCGCAAGAGCCTTACTTCACGCAACATCTACCGTGTCACTTATGTCACCCAGATCCTGTCGCTCAATCCCATCATGGCAAGCTGGCCATCACCGCAATAAAGGCGGCCGCCAGCCCTTCATGTCCACCTCATCGCTGACCTTATAGGGAATCCCTTTCGAGGTCAGGAACAGCCGCTCCATCTCGCCCCGGGTGAAGGGCCGCGATCCGAGCCGCCCGAACACCGCGATCTGCCCGCCCGTTTCGTCCACCGCCCGGTCGCGGTCCAGCCCCTTGGACAGCGCCAGCGCCGGCGAAGGCGTCCGCGCCCAGGCGATCAGTTCCGGCTTGGGCGCGGGGGAGAAGCCGTAGAAATTGGGCTGGCTCGCGGGACTGGTGAGCTGGATCACCTTCATGCCCGCCCGCCCGTCCGCGACATAGGCGAACAGCGACGCATTGGTCGTGCCGACGATGACATCCTCCACATCGGTCATCTGACCGCCGAACGTCTCCTTCAAATAGACGCTGGGCCGGAGCGGATTGGTGATGTTGACGATCGCCAGCCCCTCCGTCTTGGCCGCGACATAAGCATAGGTCCGCGCCAGATAGATGCGCCGCGCGTCGGCCAGCGGCACGGTCGCGGAGGGCACCGCCACCGGATCGGTCAGGTGCGTCACGTCGAACAGCTTCAGCCCCTCCGCATCCGTCACCCACAGATAGCGGAACTGGATCGCGCTCGCCCGCGCATCCTTGAGCGGGCGGACGGCGGCAAGGCGCGGATGCAGCGGATCGCTGAGGTCCACCACCACCAGCCCCGCATCGGCGGTGATATAGGCGATCTGCCCCGCCAACTGGATATGCCGCGCCCCGTTCAGCACGCCATCGGGGTTCCAGGTGACGGCGCGCTTCAGGAAATTGTTGCGGAACTCGCCATCGGCCATCGTCTCGATATTGACCATGATGAGGCCCTCGACGCTATCCGTCACCGCCGCATAGCTGTAGATTGGCAGGAACGCCTGTTCCTGATTGATCTCGCGCCATTTCTTCGTATTGCGCAGCGGGTTGATCGGCTGGTTGGTCGGCAGCGCCATGCACGTCGCATTTTTCGTGCGAATGCCCGTATCATGGCCGAGCTTCGAGAAAGGTCCGCTGATGATCGGCTCGGAAAAGCCCTTGTTCGCGATCGACGCCACGTCATAGACGCGGAAACCGCCCTTCCCTTCGGCCACATACATATATTCGCCGCGCAGTTGCAGACAGCCGACGCGATCCGCCGTGCCCTTCACGACATTGCGGAATTCTTCGACCGGATGCGTTTCGCCCGAAGCCTTTTTGTCGAAGATCTTGCCGCGCACCCAGTTCTTCAACTCGCGCCCGTTCTGCTCGACATGCAGCTTCCAATAGTCGGGATAGGCATATTTCTGGAGATAGCTGCCAATCACCGCCTGCGGCTCGTCCCATTCGGTGACGCGGATCGCCTCGAACCCGCCTTCCAGACCGGTCCAGGCGTTCAACCCGACGAAGTTCACGAAATTGGTGCCGAGCAACAGCAGTTGCGACATGACGGCGTTATTGTCGTCCTTCGCCGACACATGGCAATCGGAACAGGTCTTCGTCTCGGTCCGGCGCACCGTATGCGGGAAATGCGGTGCGAAAGCTTGGCTTGAGAAACCGATGCCCGACACTGGCGGCTGCTGGATATAGATGCGCTCGCGATTGATGTTGGTGGACGACAGGACCAGCGCCGATGTCGATCGAACCGGGGCGGTTTCATTGCCCTTGGTCGTCATATGCTTGCCGAGCTGGAACATTTCGTCGCGCGCCACCTGCGGGTTGTAGGTCGCGAAATTGCGCGTCTCCTCCCCGTCGAAATGATGGAGCGACGTCTTCCAGTTCGCCTCGATCGGCAAGTGACAGCCACCGCAACTGGTGGTCCAGCTGAGATGGCAGGTGAAACAGGCCATGCTGTCATCGCCATGCGCCCGGTCTTCCCTGGCAACGCCGGGCCCGAAAGCGAAACTCCCATCCTCCGCGCCCGATCGACTCATCAGCTTGGCGCGGGCGGCCTTGGCATTGAAGTGCGGGCTGGCAGGATCGACCGCATCCTTGACCAGCGACACCTCCCATTCCAGCTTCGGATCGACGATGGACCGCTGGATCAGCTTCCGCCGCCCGCTGGCGTCGAAATACCATTCAAAGCGGCGCTTGCCGTCCGGATTGCGGAGCAGCGCAAGGTTGGTGCCCTTGGGCGGGGCCGCCGGGCCGGAGGTCAATAACGTCGGATAATTGTCGACCGTACCGTGGCAGTCCTTGCAACCGATCTCGATCGCGTTCGCCACCTCGCCATAGATGAAGCCGTTGCCATGACTGTCCTGCGCGAAATGGCAATCGGCGCATTGCAGGCCCTTTTCAGCGTGGATATCCATGAGGTGGACGGCCTTGCCGGGATTGGTGCCGACAGGCACGAACTTGCCCTCGCCCCGTTTGCGCCATTTCTCCGGATCGTCGGGCGAGACGATCTTGCCATCGGCATCGAGCAGATTGCCCTCCCGGTCGCGCTTGAAGACGCCGCGGAAGTTCCAGCCATGGCCGTGATAATCCGCGAACTGCGTATCCTTGGCCTTGTCGTTCAGGTCGTAGACGTTGCGCAGGAAGTCGAGATCCGACCATTTGCCGCGCGGACTCGCACCTTCGGGATTACGTTCCAGGGTCTGGTGCACTTCTCCTGCGGTCGGATATTTCTGCTTTTCCGGCCACATCAATGGAGCGTCGGACTCATAATCCCACATGGTGTAGCCGAGATAACTGTTCAGGAAGATATTCGGCTGGTGCATGTGACAGTTCATGCACTGGGCAGTCGGGATCGCCCGGGTGAATGCGTGGCGGATCGGATGCCCGCTTTCCTTGACGGCGCCGACCGGATGATCCGGCGCGACCTCCTCGCCATGCGGGCCTTTCAACCCGCCATGGCTCATCTTGTTGGCGATGGTGGGATCGACCGTCGCGGTCTGCCCGTCGCGGCCATATTGGGCATAGATCAGGCTGTGGCGCGGTTCACGGTCATTGGCATAAACGACGTGGCAGCCCGAACAGCCCGAATGGCGATAGTCGCCCGGCTGGTCGTTCGTTCCCATGAACCACATATAGGGGTCGTTGAGGCGCGTCTTGTGCAGGTTCAGCACCGGGATCGCCACGCGCAGGCCGGTGCCAGGACCACGGCTCGACTGTTTGAGGTCGGGGCGGCCGGGTTCCTCCAGCCGCTGGATCGATCCGGTCGGGTTGGGCAGACCGATTTCGGGAAATTGCGTGGCGATATTACGCCCGCCGCGCTCGAACACGCGGAACACGTCGCCGGGCGGCATCACCTGCCAGGTCGGCAGCGGATAGAGTTCGGCCAGCGCGCCGCGCGCCTTCTGCTCAGGCGTAAGCGTGCCGGGCGGGCTGCCGGGAGAGACGATCTTAGCCGGCTTGCCATCCCTGGTATAAGCCTCCCCCAAGGCATAGTTCTTGAATAAGACGACGCCATTATTATAGGCCGCCCCACCCCACAGCATCGCGCCGGATGCCATCAGCGAGCGCTCTGCCGCCTCAATCACCTGCATATGGCATGAGCCGCATGCATCGCGTGCCACGCGATAATCGCTGGGGTTGACGAAGCGGACGAACTCGGGCGCTTCCCGGTTGAGTAGCGAGTAGCTGCGCTGCGGGTTGGCGGAGGAGGGATAGTGCCAGCTCTTCGGATAGCGCGGCAGAACATGCGCCTTCTCCCGCGCGGCGACATAGGCGGGGTCTTCGAAGCCCAGAGCCGGATCGCCGCGCACCGCCGCATTGCCGCCATGGCAGTCGGTGCAGCCCAACATCACCGCCGGGGTGGCGTGCATGGACGGCTCGTCGGTCTTGCTGTGGCAGCTGTAGCAGCCGTCGGATTTGGCCGCGACCTGTTCGGCGGTCTGGCTCATCGGTGCGGCGGGCGCCGGGATATAATGGCGCTCGACCGGCTTTTCGGCGTCGGAAGCGTGGAGCATGGCAACGGGCAAAAGGAGCGCGGCCAGTAGCAGCGTCGCAATACCCAACATCAGGGAAAGGGAAGGTCGCGCGAGCATCAATAACTCAAAATCAAATTGGCGAGCACCGAATAATAATTCCGGTTACCCTCGCTATTGGTGAAGAGATCACGAAATCCAGCACCCGGCAGCAAAGTCGCTCCCGACAGACGAAACACGATATTTTGCGTCGCATGAGGCCGCCAGATCGCGGCGGTCGACAGATCCCAGCCAATCGACTTGGGAATACTGCCTTCATTGCGTAACGCCTGAAGCGTGGCCGTATTCTGGAACCAGAGGTGATTGGCATTGGCCGACAGGCGCAGTTCCGGCATCAGGTCGAAATCCGCGCCTGCCCCCAGAAGCATGGTACCGGGATTGTTGAAATTCGACTGCCCCTGTTCCTTCGACGACCGCAGCGAGTTCAAAATGCCGTTGCGCCCGTTGATCCCGATGACGCGACCGCCCCCGGCAAAGGGAATGGTCTGCCTGATCCAATAGCTGGTGTCGGCCCCTGCAAAAACCGGATTCTCGAAGATCGCGTCGAAGCCGTTCTCGCGATTATCATAGGGATCGCCGTCCCCGCTGGCATAGAGGCCTGAAAGACGGAAACGCATCCAGTCCTTGTCGTAGCTTGCCTCTGCCGCCGCGAAAAAGGCGCGGATCTGCGCGGGCTTTGAGGTAAAGAAACTGTTCCGATCCTCCCCCAGCGCGCCGTAGAGCGAGGCCGTCAGGTTCATCCGCCCGATCCGTCCATCGGCATTATAGCCAAGATAAACGACATCATATTCCCGCCCCCGCAAATCGCCCAGCAACGCCGGACGCACGGGGAAGCCATTATCGTCAATCTCGACGTCATGTTTCTCGCGGTTCATATTATAGACGGCCGTGATCTGGCTGGTGAGTCCGGGGATCAGGAAATCCTGCCGGTAAAGATTGGCAACGAACACCCAGTCGTTGCGCGGCGTCTGCACGATCGAATTCAGGCCGCTATTAGTGTCCTTCTCCAGCCGCCAAAAAGCCGCCAGATTGAACTGGAAACGGTTATTGTCGCGATTGCCGAACAGCCGGATGCCAAGCTGCTGGTCATTGAACAGGAAACCACGAAAGTCCGACTGGAAGGGCTGAATGCCGATGCGCACCGACCGGAAATCATAGCGATCCGATGTATTGGCGAGGTGATAGTCGACAAAGGCTTCCTGCACCCCCAGAAAATGATCGGTGCGGTGCGAGGGCTTTGACGGCTCCACGAACAGCACGCGTCGTTCGGGCACATTCACATGGTTGACGTTGAGCGCCAGCGTCAGGCGATATTCGATCTCCGGCGGCTTGAACGCGGTCGCCCCCTTGATCAGCGCCACGCCACCGATGAACGTCTGGCTCAACACGACGCTGGCATCCTTGCCGAAGACATCGAGGCTGCCGGGCCGCTCGGTCGTCTGCACGCCGACGGGAATCGGGAAGGTACGCGGTTCCAGCACCGTGTCGCTCACCGCATTGGCGACGAAGAACCAGTCGTCGCCCCTGATCGGCAACCACTTCACCTTCTCGCGGTCAAGGGGTCGGTCCCCCTTTAGCGTGTTCTGATGATAGGGATCGAACCAGCGCTCCTTCACCAAACCCAGGCTCTCGATCAGGCGCCAGCGATCCGGAAGCGGAACCTGATCGACCGGAAAAGCCTCGGGCGGCGGGGCGCGGACGGCACCCTTATTGTCCTGCGTCACGGCTTCGGGCAGCGGCACCTCGTAGCCGGGGCGGCGGCGGCCCTCGATAGACTGTTGGTCGGCGTCCAAAATCTCCTGCCAGTTTTCTGGCGGAGCGGGAGGCACCGGTTCCCCCGGCTGGGCCAGCACGAACAGCGGCAGGAGAGAGGCCAGACCCATCTTCTACAGCCCCGCGCAGACATTTTGCGACGCACTGTCGAGGAATGGCGCGAAGGGGCAGCCCACATAGCGTAGCCGTACCGTCGCATTGCCGAGATCGACAACGATCTGATCGGCACGGATCGCAGCTGGCGCATTACCAATCCCGCCTACCCGCGTCCCCGCATTGTTGAGGCCAAGGAAGCTGATCATGTCGTCCTGATCGATCCCGTCGCCCGACACGCCGATGCCGCCGACCAGCATATTGCCGCGATAAATGGGCACCGATCCGGGGAAGATCTGGACACCATTTTGAATGCGATTCTGGTTCGACACAGTCGGCACGGCCGAGCAGCGCTGGGGCGCATCTGTCGCGCTGGCGCCGGTCACATAGGCAAGATGCGCGGCAAGATCGCCCACCACCAGCGCCGATTGGAGGCCGGTCGAGAAGGGATTGAACTGAGCGATCGGCCGGGAGAAGGGGCCGTTGGGCCGCCCGACCTCGCCATCGGGGAAATAAGGCCGAGACAGATTGCCGTTGGCGCGATCGGTAAAGGCATGCTGTCCGGTCAGCGCCGAGGGATCGTTCAGGAAGGTGCGCGCCTTGCCGACGAAGGCCGCGACATCGCTGCTGCTGCTCGCCAGCAAATCCGATGCCGCATGGGAGCCGGAAAAGAAGGCCGCCGTGCGCGCCTTCTGCAAGCTGACATCGGTGCCGAAGATCGGCGCATCGGGCGAGCGGACGATGCCCAGCGGCTGCCCCCGCGTATCGACCAGGCTGATCGTCACCTGCGCACGGCTGTCGAGCGGTTGGCGAATCTGCGCCCGCGCGCGGCTCATGATTGCAAAGGCTTCTTCGAGGATGACTGTGACTTCCGCCGCCGTCAGCGGCTGCGCCACATCGCCCGCATCGGTCCCGGCGCGGATCGGGAAACGGTCATTGCCCGACCCGTCGGTCAGGACGAAAGCGTCACTTTTGGAAAATTCGGCTGTCCGGGCCGGACGCACTCCTGAAGCTTCCATCCCGTAGGCAATGCCTCCCAGGATTGCGGGCGCCGGATCGCCATAATAGCCGCGCACGGCGACCAGCGATCCCGCGCTGCCGTTGATCGCCGCGAAACTGACCGCGCCAGTCGCCAGCAATCCACCATAAGCCGCATCGGAATAGCGCAGCGACGTGCCGTCAACGAAGATGCGATCGGCACGGATGCTTTCGGGCGCTTCGAAACCCAAGGTTCCGGCCAGCGCGATAAATTCCTCGGGATCATTGTCGGCATCGCTGACATCCGGATCGGAGCCATAAACCCCATCCGCCATCACGCCGATGCCGCCCACGACAACGCCATTCTTGTAGAGCGGGAAACCGCCCGGATCGGCCGCCAGCCCCAGCGGCGAGCGCTTCGGTCCGATCATTGCCGTCGTGCCCGATGACACGAAACGCGCGGATAGGTCCGAACAAGGCAATTGGCTGAACTGCACGCCGAACAGCGGCCCGCTCTCCAGCCCGGCGGTATTCGGCGCGGGCGGAAAATGCTGTTGCACGATCATGCTCGCCGTGCGGGTTGAAAAGGCATTGCCTCCGCTCGAAAGATAAGCGCCGGTAATGGCCTTGGCGATGGCGCCAGCCTCTGCCGGGACGGTCAGGTTCTGGGCGTCGATATTGTCGCCATTGGGCGCGGAACTGGTGGTCGCATCCTTCAACGCGCCGGTCATGCGGAACACCGCCAGCACATTGCCCACCCGGTCGGTCACAGCGATCACGGCGGGTAAATTACGGGCTTTCGCCTCCGCCACGGCATGAGCGACAACCGTTTCGACATCCGCGACGGTCAGCGATTCCTGCGCGGGAACGGCATAAAGGCTGGTGGGTGTCGGGGTCGGACCGGGCGTCGGCGTGCCGCTGCCGCTGCCGCTCCCTCCCCCGCCGCCGCAGGAGGACAGGATCAGCACCGCGCTCGCCGTCAGCGCGCTCAGGCGGCGATGCCTTCCCCTCATTGCAGCGCTCCGATGCTGCGCGCCGCGCCGCCCAAAGCAGAACGGAAATCACCCGGCCGATAGTCGTTCGGCTCCTTGACCGCCGCATAAGCGCGATTGACGTCGGCCCTGATGCCCGCCGCCGCGCCCACGGTCACGCGCCCCGATCTGACCAGGCTGTTGAGCAGCGTGTCGACCGCCATGACCGCCTGTACCGACCCTTCATAATCGGTGAAGCGCGACGATATGGCAGTGCCCGCAATCTCCCGCACAATGGCAAAGGCCATGTCGCCCTTCATCCGGCCGCCCGCAAAGGCCTGCGCCAACGCCCCGGCACTCTGGGCCAGCCTGCCCGCCGCCGCGACCGCAGAAGGCCTGTCCCTGGCGATCGCCGCATGGAAAGCGCGGCTGTCAGCATCGAACCGCCCCGCCAATGCCGGAGCCGCCACCCGAGCCACCGCCGAAAGCATGATCATGTTTTCGTCGTTGAAGGGCGGCATCCCAGCCGGGATCGGCCGCCCTGGATTGGCTTCCCAGCTCTTGCCGCGTTCCGCCTGATCGTAAATGCGGCGGTGGCAGCTCTGGCAGTCGAAGAAATAGAATTCGGGAAAAGCCCCTTCCGTCCCCTTGCTTCCGGCATAAAGGGTCAGCGCCCGCTCGACCGCCATGGCCTGTCCCACGGCCCAGAGTTGCAAACTGTCGGTTCGCCCCTTGCGCGCGGCATAATCAGCATCCTCGTCATGATGCGCCTGCATCGAGGAGAAGAGGTCCAGCTCGAAGGAAATGCGCGGATGCCCCGCCGCCATGATCCGGTGCGTGACGAACTGCCCGTCGCGCGCGCTGCCGAAATGGCAGTCAAGGCAGACCGAGGCCCGCGCCTGCGGCCGGTCGAGCGGCGTCATCCCCGCCGCGACATTGCCGGCATGACTCGCCCCCACCGCATAATGCGAGGCGATCCAGCCACCCGCCGGACCATGGCAGGCCTCGCACCCCACGCCGTCCTGCGCCAGAAAGCGCGCACCGCGCGCGGCTGCCGGGGTGGAATGGCATCCAAGACAAGCAGGGGCCGCCATGGGGTCGCCCAGTCCCAGAGTGGCAGCGATCTGCCTGCCTCGGGTTCCGCCCAGCACCGCAAAGGCCCGGCTATGCGCGCCCCCCGGCGTCGATGGTTCCTGCCAGCGCATCAACTCGTCCTGCCGCACGACCTTGCCGTCGGCCTCCATCCGGCCGTGGCAGGTCGACCCGGCGCAGGATGCGACGCCGACATAGAGCCGGCCCGCCGCAGCGGCATCCGCCGCGCCCGATCCACTGCCCGGCAGGCCGCACAGCAACAGCACCGCCAGCAGCATGACGCTTAGCGCCATGCCGCCCACGGACCTGCCGATCACCTTGCCGTTTCCGCCCCCCATTCGTCACGCCCCCGTGCCGGTTGAATCGGACGCTATTCCCCTTGCGTCCAACCGTTCCATTCTCTCTACGGGTTCAACCCGTTGTTTCAATCCCGTTTTGTCGGCAATCGCGCTTCGGTCTACTATGTGCCACTATCACCACAGGCCGGCTGGTCCGCGCTGCCGCATTGACGCTCCCACAGATCTTCATTGCCCGCGCCGGTCACCGGTTCGTCGATCAGCGGCGGATAGCCCTGCGCCACGATATCGCGCAACTCGATCAGCGACAGGGTGAAGATGCGCCCAACCGATACCGAAGGATCAAGCAGCGCGTTCCATGTATCCCGGCTGTCCAGACCGGAACTGAGGCAAGCGCCGGGATTGCCGATCAGGCAGCCATTGACCTTCGATCCGAGAGTGTAAGAGCCATTGATCGCGACCAGCGGAATTGTCTCCAGCCCCGTGATGAAACCGCCGGTCGGCCGGGCCAGTTGCCCATTGATGGCGATCTGCGGCGCGGCGCCTTGCGTGGCGATCATCAGGTCATTGGCGGTGAAGCCGCGCCGCTCGAAAATGCTGGCGGAAACCCCGCTGTTCTGGACGAAAAAGGCTTGCGTCGCATTCACCCGGATGGTCCCGGCCCGCAAGATGCCGGCGTCGTTCACCAGTCCGTCATTCTGGGCCAGACGCAGTTCCCGGGCATTGAGCGTGCCTGCCGCAGCGACATCGGCGATTGCAGACAGGGTCGCGGCGATGACATTCGGGCTGCTGAGCGTCAAAACGCCGCCCAACCCGCCATTGCCGTCGCTGATGTCGATCAGACCGGAACCCGCGATGACTTCCAGCGCCTGTCCCGCCGACAGGGCCAGTCCACCCTGTCCGGAGCGTCCCGTCAGCCGCAGCGTGCCCTGAACCCGCAGCCGACCGCTCGTGCCGATCGTCAACGCGCCGACGCCCGGCAGATTGGCCGTGCCGATCGTCAGGTCCTGCAAGACGATATCCGGCGTCCCCGCGACGCCGCGAGCCGGGGCATCGATCGCGATATTCGCGGCGGCCGCCCGCGCCAAATCAGCGGCGGACAGGCTGTACGCGCCCGCGACATCATTGCCGCCGATATAAGCCGGCTGTTGCGTGTTCACCGAATGGAAGGTGATGCCGTTCGTCCCGCCCAGGCTGCCGATCAACGCCGTGCTGCCAATGGCTATATCGCCCGACCCGATAATGATCGTCCCGGCGCTGACCACGCCCGAAAGGCTGAGCAGGCCGCCCGCGTTCAGCAGGATGCCGCCCGTCTGCGAAGTCACACTGCCAAAATCGGCGCTTCCTGCGGCGGTGGCCGTCAGCGATCCCGCCGCATCGAGCGTCGTCGCGACGATCGTGCCGCCGTTCAGCGTCATCGTTCCCGCAGAGCCCGCATTGGCGACCGAGAGTGCTCCCCCCGCATTCAGCACCAGCGCTCCTGTCGAGGCAATGGCCTGCGCGATGGTCATGGCGCCGGTCGCACCCAGGCTGACGGTCCCGCCATTCGCCGTGATCGCGCCCGTCGATGCGATGTCGCCTACCGTCAGGCTGCCGGTGCCCGCGTCCAACAGGCTCTGGCCGCCCGCCGCCAGGGTCGACGCGGTGATGCCCAGCCCCGACAGCGTCAGACTGCCGCCCGCGAAAGCATTGCCGATCGTCAGCCCACCGGCGCTGGCGGTCATGATGATCGCCCCGAACGCGGACGCATCGGTCACCGCCAGATCGGACGCGGATCGCAGCAGCATGTCTCCGCTGCGTGCCGTCAGGCCATTGCTGGCGATCATGCCCGCATCGATGTCGATAGAGCCCGCCGCCACGGTTCCGGGGAGTTGCGCAAAACCCGCGGCTCCGGGCGCGCGCACCTGCAACAGCCCGGTGATATCGGCATTGCCCAGCAGCAGGCTGGAATTGACGATCAGGTCGCCGCTCATCAGCGCATTGCCGATCCGGACCGTGCCGCTGGTGGCGGTCAGTTGCTGCGTATCGGCGGCCAATGTGCCGATATCGATGCTGGCGGCGGAGAGCGTACCGCTGCCCGCGCCGATGTCCAGGCGGCCGGAGACGGCAAAGTCGCCGCCGATGGCGATTCCGCCCATTCCCAAAGCATTGCCGCTGGCATCGGCCTGATCCAGCAGGCCGCCGGAAGCAAGATCGCCGAGCAGGATATTGCCTGCTCCACCCAGGCCGATGGCCGCCACCCCGCCTGCCCGCACCGTTGCGCCGGCGCCGTTCAGACTGCTCTGCGCGAACAACCGCACGTCGCCGCCCGCATTCAGCGCGCTGCCGCTTGCCAGATTGATATTGCCGCCGGCACTCAGGATCGTCAGCCCGTTGATGGCCCTCAGCGCACCCGCCGAAAGCAGGCTCACGTCGCCGGGCGCCGTGAACAGGATGCTGTCGGCGGACAGGCTGTCGCTGCCCGTGGGCCGCCCGCCATGGCTGAGGTCGATGCGCGTGGAGGACGTGGCGGTCAACGATCCGGCCACTGCCATGCCGCCCGTTCCTGCAAAAGCGAAGGAGATCGGTCCGGTGCTGCTGAAGTCAGCCGCGCCGCCGATTTGCACGACATTGGCCGCTGCTCCCGCGGAAATGCCGGAAAAGCCCACGACTGGCGCACCCAAGCTGGCCAGCGCGATGGAGCCGTTGACGCGTAGGCCGCCATCGATCGCCGTGCTGCTGTCGGAAAACTGCACGCTGCCTGCCGCATCGCCGCTGGCACTCATGAAGAGCGCGTCGATCAGCCGCTGCGCGCCGGGCAGCAGGGTGCCACCATCGCCATTGCCGAAAGTCGCAGTGCCGCCGCTGCCGAAGCCGGTAGCGCCTCCCGCCGAAGCGCCGCCGGGTCCACTGCCGCCGATCCCGCCCAGACCCCCAGCGCCATCTGCCAGCAGGCTGATGCCGCCCAGCGCATAGTCGCCATTGCTGGCGTTGAACGTCGCGACACCGCCCGTGCCGTCGCCGCCGCGACCGCCCGATCCGCCGCTCAGTCCCGCATTGGTCCCCGCGCTGCCGTCAGCGCCTGTACCCCCCTGACCGACAGCGGAGATGGTATAGCCCGGCGCCTTGGGCAAAGCGCTGCTGAAGACCATGCGCGCATCGCTGATCCGCAAGGTCGCGGACCCCGCCGCAGCATTGCCACCCGCGCCGCCATTGCCGCCGACCGGTCCGGCCGTGCCGACGGTTCCGTCGCCGCCCGTCGCATCGCCGCTGACCCGTAACGCAACGCCCGTGGTCGCGCTGGCGCCCGCGCTGACATCGAACAATGCAGCGCCGCCCACTGCGCTGCCGCCGTCGGCACCCGCCAGGCCCGCGCCGCTACGCAGGCCGCCTTGACCGCCAGCGCCACCCAGGGCTTCTGCCAGCACGCCGATATCCCCCGCGTCCAGCGTGGTCGACGATCCTGAGAGGTTGAAGGTGGCAATCCCGCCAAAGGCATCGCCGCCACGCCCGCCGCTATTGTCATAGCCCGTGCCGCCGGTGCCGCCCAGACCGGCAGCCGTCACGCGCAACGCGCCGCTCACCGTCGTCGCGCCGAAGGCCAGATTGAGCGTCGCTGTGCCACCCGTTCCCACGCCACCCGCGCTACCGGTTCCGCCGCTGCCGCCCATGCTACCCGTGCCATCGGCACTGATGGTCAGGCTCGCGAAAAGAGGATCGACATCGACCTGCATCGTGGCGCTGCCGCCCACGCCCCGGCCGCCGGCACCACCATTGCCGATGCCATAATCGTAAATCGGGTTATTGTTGATGTCGAAGCCGATGATGAAGCGATTGCTGCCCGCCTGGCCACCCTGTCCGTCAGCCTTGACGATGACGTCGCCGATCGCATGGCCTTCGTTCAGATAGGAAAAGCGCGCCGTGCCGCCCGTGCCGTCGCCCGCCGCGCCCCCGGGTCCGTCGCTGCCATTGTCGCCGCCGGACCCGCCAATGCCTTCGGCCGAGATCAGCAATGAAGGCGCGGTCAACTGGCCACCAGCCAGCGTCACATCCACCGTGCCGCCAGCGCCGCCTCCGCCCGCACCGGCGAGATAATATCCGGGGCCGTCCGAACCTGTCTCCCCCCCGATGCCGCCCTTGCCAAGCGCGCGGATGATCGCGCTGCTGTCTATCACGACCTGCCCGCTGCTGGCGGCAGTCATCAACAACCCGGCATTGCCGCCCGTGCCCAGGCCGCCAGCGGCGCCGTCAGCCTGGAAAACCGACGCGCCCAGTCCGCCGACGCCGCTGGCATCGACAGTCAGCGTCGTCAATCGCAGCATGCCGCCCTGGGATTCCAGCAGAGCCGCGCCGCCCCGTCCCGATCCCGCCAGCGCGGCCACGGACTGCGGATCGTTCGCGCCATCCGCTTCGCCGCCGGTGCCCTGCGCGCCCAGCGCCAGCGTCCCGATGGTTGCCGTTCCGCCGGAAATCAGGAAATGGGTCGACCCGCCCTGCCCACTGCCTGCCTGAAACGATGTCGTGCCCCCGCCTTCGCAGGTCGGGCAATTTTCCGCCGCCGCGCCGCCAAGGCCGGATGCCTGCGCATCCACCAGATCAGCGGTCAGTCCGCCGCCCTGAATTGTGACGTCGACCGTGCCACCGGTGCCGCTACCGGCATCGCCACCATTGTAGAAGACGCCGTCGATCGAAGGAACCGAACTGCCCTCCGCCGAGAGAAAGAGATTGCCAAAGGTGAGCGCGCCGCTGCCCGCAGCGCCCGTGCGGCTTTCCACCGTGACAATGCCGCCCAGACCATCGCCGCCACGGCCCGCTACTCCATCGGATGCCGCGCCGCCCCCGCTGCCGTCAGCATGCAGCGCCAGCTCGCCCAGAACGGAAAAATCGGCATCGCTGGCATAGAGCAGGATCGACCCGCCAGTGCCGTTCGAGCCGTTGACACCCGCCGCGCCATTGCCATCCGCCGACACGCGGCACTGCAAGCGAAGGCAATCGGTCAGCGAGAAATTGCCCCGCTGCCCGCCCGATGCGCTGGCGAACAGCGTCACGCTGCCGCCGAAGCCGTTGCCGGCGACATCCGGCGCGTCGCCCGCCGAGCCGCTGGCATGAGCAAAAAGACCCGCCGCGCTAAAGCTGCCGCCCGCCGCGCCGATGCTGATCGTCCCGCCAAAGGCATCCGGCGTTCCGGGCGTGAGGAAGGTCGATCCCGGATAGGCCGGATAGCCGGACGCGTCCGCGCTCGCGAACAGGTCTTGGGCGATGGAGAAGCTGCCGCCGTCATGCGCGGCGATGTTGATCCGTCCGCCGCGCAGAGTCCCGCCCGAAGCGCCGCCGCCGCCATAGCTCCTCGCATCGGCGTAGAGCGAAACGGAATTGAGGATATCGAGCTTGCCGGTGCCGCTGATGTCGATATCGATGCCGGTCGCGCCGGGGATAGCCGCGCCATGGCCGCCGCCCTCAGTCGCATAGCCGGGAGCGGCGCTGACGTCGGCAAAGAAGCTCTGCCATTGATGCGTGCCGCTGGAAACGATGACGCTGATATTGCCGCCGGTCGCGCTGCCTGCCGTGCCTGTGCTTGCCACGCCGCCGGTGGCCTGAGCGCTGGCGCTGACCGTGCCCAGGTCAAGCCCACCCCCGATCGCAACCCCCGATGTGCCCGTCAGCGCAATGCTGCCGCCGACGGCATTGCCGCCGTCGATCGGCGGCAACGAAACCTGAAAGGCGCTGCCCGCCGACGCATCGAGTGAAGTGCTGCCAAAACGCAAGACGCCGCCTTCCGTCCCGCTGGGTCCGGCGGCCGTCAGCGCCGACAGGGTGATGGCGCCGCCAGCAGCATTGCCGGACCGGTCACTGCCATAGCCTGCATAGCCCACGGCATTGGCGGCAAGAGTCGCCGCCTCGATCGTGCCGCCCGTGGCGATCAGGTTGATCGTGCCGCCATTCGCATCCGCGCCGATCAGCGGCGGAACGCTGGCGAATCCCGAATCATAGCCGCTGGCGTTCAGCGTCAGATTGCCGGTGACGCTGATTTGTCCGTTGGTCGCCACGGCGCCGCTGCCGCCAAAGGTCAAAAGGTCGATCCGGCCGCCGGTCGTTCCCATCCCCGCGTTCAGGGCCATGTCCCTGTCGACGGTGATCGCCGCCAGCTGGTCGGCCCGCAGCGTGATGCTCCGTTCGGCGGAGAACGCCGCATTGCCAAGGAAATGCGCGGTCGCAGCGGGCCGGATCACGATGTCGCCGGTTGCTGCTCCAGTCAGATCATTCTGCCAGTCACCCGTTCCGATGCTGAAACCGGCGTCCGCTGTAGCGGTGCCGTTGCGCGTCGTGACCCGGTCCCCTCCGGCGACATCATAGCCCGCCGACAGCACGATGGCGCTGCCGTCCGGGGTCGCGGCGGCGGCGGGCGCATAGCCGACATTGCCCGACAACAACATGGTCAGCGCATTGTTCTTCGGCACCGCGACCATATAGACGCGTTGCGGATCGCCGGTGCCGGCAGAAGCCGGACCGCTGGTCGTGCCGCTGTGCACCACGCCATTGGCATCGGTCGTGCCGGCGGTGATCGTTATGTCGAACAGGCCGCTGTTGATCGTGATATCGGCCGCTTCCGCTCCCACATAGGCGGTCGAGCCATCGACGTTCACCGTCCCCGCCTGCACCACGCGCGGCGCCACCAGCGCGACATAGCTGCCCGCCGCCAGCGCGTTGATCTGCGCGCCGGCCTGAACATCTACCGCCGCGGTGCTGCCCGCCACGCCGCGGAAGCGGATCTCGCCATTGGCGCCGTAAAGGCTGCCGCCATTGGGACCGCTCAGATCGATATCATTGCTGGTGAGCACCAGCGATCCGACGTTGAAGATGCTGGTCGGTCCGGCGATGATCCCACCTGGCGCATAGAACCATATCTTCCCGCCCGTGCTGCCGAAAAGGTCGGACTGCACCGTGCCGTTGAGCGCAACGATGCGCGACACCGGCAGGCCGCTGCCGTCCACCGGCAGAATGCGGTTCAGCACCGTATAGTCGCTCAGCGGCGCGCTGGTATTGACGGTGAACTGCGCGGTGCGCCCCGATGGCAGGAAGTCGATGGTGCCCGTGCCGCTGGTGTCGCTGGGCGTCCAGTTGATGACCGTTTCCGAACCATCGACCGCAATCGTGTCCGTCGTGCCTCGCGTGATCGTGGCTGATCCGAACACCACCGAAGGATTGCCCTGAAAGGCCGTCTGCGCGGCGGCAGGCATGCTCCAGCCGAGCGCGATCACGCTGGCGCAGCCACCCAGCAGGGTCAGCGTCGAACGGGTGCGGGACTTGTCCATCATTATCGCCTCCACGGCACGAGCTGCGTGGTGATAGAGAAGAGCAGCCGCGTGCCGCCCCGTTCGGTCTGGAAACCGGCCTTGCGCAGCGGCGTCGCCAGCGTCAGGTCGAGTCGGGCATGATTGTCCCACGCCGCGCGCAGGCCGCCGCCCGCCGAATACAGCTGCGGATCAAGTCCCGTGAAATTGGCGCTCTGGTGCCACATCCAGGCAGCGTCGAAAAAGACGAAGGGCTGGAAAGCGAAATCGCCCGGACCGCGCGGCGCGATCCGGCCGTAGCGCAATTCCGCCGCGATGCCGACCCCGCTGTCGCCGGTCAACACGCCCGGATCATAGCCGCGACCGACCGTGTAATTGCCCGCGCTCATCTGCTCATAGGATAGCAGCACGTCCGGGCTATATTGCGCCCTTGGCGACAGGGCGAAGGTCACATTCGGGGTCGGCCGATATTCCGCCTGCACACTCGCCCGCAGGACGAAGGCGGAAGGATCGCCGTCCAGCTGGCTGATCGGCGTTGCGGGATAGGCGCAATTGGCGAACGCGGCGCCGCAGGCCCGGCTCGCGCCCAGGCCGTCCATGCCCAAACGCGCTTCCACCATGCCGCCGATCCGCCATTTGGGCTCGATCCCCGAATAGCCGATGGTGCTGACGATGCTGTCCGGATCGATCAGCTCGCCCTCCAGCCGCAGGAACAGCACACGCAGCCGGTCGCGCGACAGCGGCACTTTGGGCATGCCGGTGCCGAAGCGCAGATCCTGATTGATGATATCCAGCCCGCCCGTTGCCAGCAATGTATGCACCTGCCGTCGCGCGAGCGGCCAGGCGAGCGCCGCCGTCGCGATCATCGTTTCCGATGACAGCGGCACCCCCGCGATCCCCGGCTTGCTCCACGCATAGGTCAGGTCGCCCGACAACCGTAGCCCATCACTGCCCAGCGCCATGCTGTGCCCGGCCTGAAGCACCGTCTGTTCGCTGGGCTGCGCCGTATTGAAGATGCTGAACACCGTGCTGTCGCCCATGCCGGTCATGTCGTTGAACCGCACCCTCGCCAGCCCGCCGAAACGCCCGACCGCATTGCTGCCGAGATTCTGGACGTTGACGTCCAGCTCGACCCGCTGGCGCGTCACCTGCACCTCGCCCACCACTTCGCCGGGCGCCGTCCCCGCCGGACGCAGCGCCAGCCGGACATCATAACCCGGCAGGTCGCGCGCCAGCAGCAGATGCCGTTCCGCATCGCGCACGTTGAAGACCGGTTGGCCCTTCAGCGCTTCCATATGGGCCGCGATCAGTCTCTCGCTGCTGCCCGCATTGCCGCGCACCTCAATGGCGACCAGCCGGGCCATGAAGATGTCGAAGCGGACCGTTCCGCCCTTTTCGATCCTCTGCGGCGGCACTTGCACCGCGGCCAGATAGCCCATCTGGCGCAGCGCGGTCGCTGCCCGGTCGCGCACTTCGCAAAGACTGGCGATCGGCACGTCGCGCCCCGCGAAATCGCGCCAGCTGTCCTCCAGCACGGCCGGATCGACGCCGCGCAGCCCTTCGAACCGCACATCGGCAAAATTCACCTTCACATCGGCATAGCGGGGATCGGCGAGCGGACAGGGCGCCCGTTCGATCCCGCCGACCACTGTGAGACGACTTCCTTGAGCCGCGGCATCGCCAGTCAGTTGGCCGCGCGTCACTTCCTCGCGAGTCGGTGCGCGCGGCGCGACCTGCCCCGCGGCCGCCACAGGCACCAGCATCGCCAGCGCCAAAGCTGATCGCCCGACAGCGGAAGCCCGCACTTGCCCCTTCTTTCTCATTGACGTCCCCAAACCGCCAGACGGCCTTCCCTTGACCGCCTACTCCCTGACCTTACGGCATGCGGACCTTTTTGACCCGTCACCCCCGCCCCGCGACTCGCAGCCGGTTAACAGCGCGTTACCGCCGCGACAATCAATTCCGTGCCGATCCGTCCGTCAGCGCCGCCGTTTCCACCAGCAGGTCGAGTTGCGCCGAGCATTGATGGGCCATAAGAGCTGAAGCCATGCCATCCAGTCCCGGCGGCGCCGCCCCCAGCAACGCGAAGCGGACATCGGCAGCATGCCCGCCATCACTCAGGCGATAGGCCGCCCCCTCCCGTACCGGCGCTGCGACAGGCCAGGTTGCGACCGATTCGCCTGCCGCGAAATTCGCCGTCGCATTGACGCCGCCGCCGCTGATCCTGATCGTCGCGGGCCTTGCCGCATCGGCGCGCCAAAGCCGCACGGCTGCCGGATCAGCAACGCAGAGCGTGCCGGATTGCGCCACATCCACCATCCAGAGATTGGGTCGATGCGGCGGTGCAGCGGGCGCTTCGCCCACGCCGCCGCGCACCGCCCCGGTCCGCGCGCGGCGCACCCGCTTGGTATCGAGCAGGGCAGAGAGCATCACGCTGTTGGCCGGCGCAGCACTGACGGAAGCGGCAACGCTGAAATGCCCCGGCCCACGCAGCGTGCGGGTGCCCTTGGCATCCAGCAAGGTCACGACATCGCCTGCCTTCAGCACCAGCGATCCGCCCTCGACCAGCTTGCTCCCCGGTTTGTAGGCCGTGGCGGAAGGTCCGGTCGCTCGCACCACCATCGTCTCGGCCCCGGCCTGCGCGCTCATGCCCGCAACGACCCATCCGGCCAGCGCGCAACGCGCGGCAAGCTTACCCCAGACCATAGGTTCCTCCTTCCCCGATATACTCATAACGATATAATAGATTGGCGATCGCCGCATCATCCGGATGATGGTTAATCATCCCTTTGAGACGTTTCAGCGCCTGTCCCCGTGCCGCAGCATCTTCGCTATCGAAGACGGCCAGAATTTCGGCCAGCGCCGCCCCGTCTTCCACCGGGAAATCGGGCGCAGGTTCGAACAGATCGACCGGCGTCGACCGCCCGCGCAGCCGCACCCGTCCCATCGGCCGCCACCAGTCCAGTCCGGACAGCAACATCGCCTCGCGGCTCGCCAGCACGCTCGTCTCCAGCGCCTTGTTCGCGGCCTCCAGCCGGGACGCGGTGTTCATGCTGTCGCCCAGCGCGGTATATTGGATGCGCCCTTCACCCCCGAAATTGCCGACGATCGCCTCGCCATGGTGCAGCCCCACGCGTGTCCGTCCGATGGGCGGCACGCCGGGCGGCAGATCGCGGCGAAACGCCTCCCCTGCCTGCCACATGGCATAGGCGGCCAGCGCCGCCTTCTGCCCGTCATCGGGCCGCGCGATCGGCGCGCCCCAAAAGGCCACCACCGCATCGCCCACGAATTTATCGATCGTTCCGCCATGCGCCAGCACGACATCGCTCAGCATGTCGAGATAGCGGTTCAGCAATTGCGCGACCATTTCCGGCGCGATGGCGTGGCTCAGCTTGGTGAAGCCCTCCAGGTCGGTGAACAGCGTGAAGATTGGCCGCTTTTCACCATGGAGCGCCAGTTTTTCCGGCTCCGCCAATATCTGCGCGGCGATGTCGCGCGGCAGATATTTCCCCAGCGCAGCCTGCGCGAAACGCCGTTGCTGCGAAGTCACCGCCCTCGCCGCCACGCCGATGGCGGTGAAGGCCAGCACCCAGCCCAGCACCCAGCCGACGGCAGGCAGACCCTTCGTATCCCAGCCCCGCGCCTGCAACCAGAGCGGCAAACCGGCAATCGCCCCGGCCTGCACCGTCAGCGCGGGGACCAGCGTGAACCAGCGCAATTCCGCCAGGCTGGTAAGCCCCGCCGCGCCGACGACCAGCAGGGCTGCCAGCCAGCGCCATGCCTCCGGCACGGGGGGCAGACGCGCCCCGTCCAGCAATTGCGCCAGCATCGTCGCATGCACTTCCAGCCCGATCATGGTCGACCGCGCCTGCCTTCCCGAAAGCGGCGTTTCGAACTGGTCGATGTCGACGATGTCGCCACCGATCAGCACATGCCGCCCATGTACCATCGACGCCAGCGCGGGCGCCATAGCGGGATCGGCCAGCGTGTCGATCTGAAGGCTGGGGATCACCGGCTCCTCGGACCCGTCGGGCTGCTTCAGCGGCAGGCGGAAGCGGATCGCCCCGCCATAGTCCGCAAAGGACGGCGAAGGCTGCATCGCCAGCGTCAGCAACGGCGGCTGGCCAGAGGTCGGCATTGGCCAGCTGCGCGCGACATTGTCGGCATCGGTTTCCAGCCGGATGCTTGCCGGGCGCACCCGATCCGTCCGCGCCTGCACGATGAACCGGTCCAGATATTGCTGCTGCTCGAAGATGATCTGTTCCTGATTGTCGCCCAGATTGGCGTAACCCAGCCAGACCGGCGTCTTCATGCCATGCAGCGTCGCCAGCAGTTCGGCATCCTCGTCCTGCGGCTGATCGAACAATATATCGATGCCGATCGATTGCGCGCCCATCGCATCGATATTGCGCAACGCCCGCGCCAGCAGGCCGCGATCCAGCGGGGATCGCTTGCGCGTGGCAATCAGTGTCTGATCATCATAGACCACCATCAATATGCGCGGGTCCTGTCCCACGCGCGGGGCGAAAGTCGCGGCCCGCCAGTCATAAAGCCCACGCTCCGCATCGGCGGTCGGGATTTCCCGCGTCATGCGGTCCAACGGCCGGTTCCAGTCCCATCCCGCCAGAAACAGCGCAAGCAGCAGCAGCAGCCCGGTCGCCGCCAGCCGCCAGCGCCCGGCATCCCGCACCAATCGCGCGCCGCGGCGCAGCAGGCCCCGCCTTGGCATGGCGATCAGCGGCGGGTGATCAGCGGACGCGCGCCATCACCGATGATGGCGAAGCCGGACCAGTAGAAGGGATGCGAGGTTTCGGCATCATCCATCAGCTTGATCTGCGCCTCGCGCAGCGCTTCCGCCACGGGCTGGTCCGTGCCCGCCGCGAACAGGCCGCTCATCAGTCTTTCTGTTGCGTGATAATCCTCCGGCGCTGGCCAGTGGCTGGCAATGACCGCCCTGCTGCCCGCGCCGATAAAGGCGCGCACCAGACCGTCCAGCGCGCCGCCGCCGCCCGAAAGCCCCGCCGCCCGCGTCGTTTCGACACCGGCTGCGCCTGCGGTGTCGCAGGCCGACAGCACGACCAGATCGGCATTCAGCCGCAAATCGAAAATCTCGCTGAACTGCAACAATCCGTCCGACATCCGATCCGGCGCGAAGCTGGTCAGCAGGGCGGGTCGGGCCGGGCATCCCGGATGCGGCGGCGTCACCAGCCCATGGGTCGCGAAATGAAGGATGCGGAAGCTGTCCAGGTCACGCCGCGTCATCACCGCTTCATCGGTAAAGGCCGCGCCGGTTATCAGTTCGCTGCCCTGTCCGCCAATGGCCTGCGCCGCCTCCCGCAATTCTGTCGCGGGGATCGGCCGGTTCCATTGCATGGGCGACCAGCCGCAATCGTCCGTCGCCCCATTCGGCAAGGCACTGCGGGTGGAGGCGGCGAGCGTCGGCCCGGCAAGCGGCGCATTGTCGCCGAAGCCGATATAGCTCTGGGCCGCGCTGGACGGCACCGCTGCGCGGGCATCGCGGAAGGCGCGGGCCGATAGCGCCGTGCTCACCGCATGGTCACGGCCCAACCAGTCGATGCCGCGGAAATCGAACTCATCGCCGCCCTGCGCGACCCGCGCTTCATAGGCGTCAACGCCCGCCTGCCCCGCGATCAGCAGATTGACCGGCAGTTGCAGCATTGCTCCATCCGGCTCGAAGATCAGATGCCGGACAGCCGCCAGCCGCTGCTCCACCGGCCCGAACAGATCGAGATAAAGGCTTCGCGCCACCGGCACGTCCAGCGCATAGGTGGTCTGCGCGCCGTTCAACTCGATTGAGATCGTCTCGCGCAACGCCGCTACCTTGTGCGCGACGTCGCTCGCACCCGCCGCCAACCGGTAGCCTGTCGCGCCCGCGCCGTCGATCCACAGCGCGTAGAGCGCATCTCCCAGCTGCGCCAGCTTGTAATAGCCCTCGCCGGGTTTCAGCGTCGCCTGCATTTCGGCCAGCGTCAGCACCTGCGGACTGACCGCCCGATATTGCGGATAGGCCGCCAGCGCCGCCAGCGTATTGGCCTGATCGGCGGCAAGCCGGTCGATTTCCGCCTGTGCCTGCGCGACGTCGGGCAGCAGCGCCGCATTTCCTTCCGCCGCCTGCCGCAACTGCGCCAGAGTGATCCGCCCGCGCTCGATATCGCGCGACAGGGAGACGGACTGACGGAACAGCCGCGACGCTTCGCCATTGCCGGCGGACAATTCACGGCTCAGTTGCTCCAGCGTGTCGGCGGCGCCGGGCCGCACCAGCATCTGCGATGCCGTGAACAGATCGGCGGTCAACTCCGGACGGTTGGGAATTTCCCGCGCAAGCAAGGTGAAATAAGGCTGAAGCTGGTTCGCCATGCCCGTCAGCGTCGCGCGATTGCCCATGGTGGACGCCATGATGCCGCGATAGATTTTCAACGCATCCTCATTGCGCCCGCGCCGAACGAGGAAGGCACCCAGCCGCGCGCGCGCGCCGTTCAGGGCCACCGTCTCGGGATATTGCGCGGCCAGCAGGGCCAGGGCCTGGTTGAGTTGGCTTTCCGCCTGCCCGAAATCCCCCTGCGCCTCATGGGTCAGCGCGATCTCGCCCAGCAATTGCGCGCGCAGGCGGGTGATCGACGTCACCCGTCCGTCGCGGATCGCGACCGCATTCGCCAGCGCCCTGGCCAGCACCTCGCGCGCCGGTCCCGGCTGGCCCGACAGCCGCAATATCGTGCCGCGCAACTGCTGCGCCTGCGCGTCAATGATCGCCGCCCGCTCAACCGGGGTCAGCGCCGTATCCTGCCGCACGCCCAATGCGCGGGCCTGCGATGCTCCGCTGCTCATTTCGGCAGCGACCTCCGCTGGCAAGGCGACGGCGCCGTCGCTCTCGGTCACGCCTCCGTTGCCGCCCGTCAGGGGGCGATCCAATATCGCCAGCGCGCCGCTCAGATCCTGCCGGTTGATATGGTGCATCGCCTCGAAATTGCGGCGCAGGCGGACCTGCACTGCATCGGCGGTCGCAATCGCGCGCGCCTGGGCAAAGGCAGCATCGGCCTGGTCGAACAGCCCCAGATTGGACAGTTGCAGGCCGCGATTGACCAGATATTCATGCGCCCGGTTCGCCCGCTCCGCCGGAGTCAGCCTGTCGGCGTCGGGATCACGCGCCAGCCGGTCCGTCAGGCTGTCGAAAAATTCGGCCGCTTCGGCATAATTGCCCGACGCGTTGCGCCGATAGCCCTCGGCCAGCACGGTTTGCGGGTCCAGCGTGGCAGCCTGCAAGCGCGCGAACCCCGCCTCGCCAGCACCGACCGTCGCTATGTCCACCTTGCCCGGCACCGTCCGTCCGAGGATGACCGATCGCAGGCCGAGGTCGAGCGCGCTGGCATAGGCCGCATAGCCCTGCGCAACATAGATGGTCTTGCCCCGCGCAACGGTCAGGATGCGATAGGTTCCGACCGTGCCGGTGCAATTGCGCATGAGCGCCGCGCCGATATCCGGCAGCGTGATCCCACCCGGCAGGCCGCATTCCACCGCTGTCTTGCGGGAGGCCGTCAGCCGTTCAAGCAAGGCCGCTTCCTGATCACCAGCACTACGCCGCAACGCATAAAGCTGTCCCACCGGCCGTGCCGCATCCCGGCACACCAGGGTCCAGGCCCGATCGAACATGGTGCGCGCCGCCGGATCGCCGGTCGCGCTCTGTGCCTGGCACAGGGCGCCGCCTTCGCTGCCGATGCGGAAACTGTCCTGGAGCAGCGGACGGTCCCCGCCCCGCTGCGCGTGCCCCGCAACGGACAGACTCAAGACGCCCAGGCCGGCAAGGCGGCAAATCATTTTCCCTAAAGCGCTCAAAGGCTTATCCCCCATGCCTTGCCGGATATGTCCGTGCAAAGCTCCCCTTAGCATGATGGGCGCCCTCATAACGCCGCCTGAGGGCGCGCTGCAAGGCGAAAGGCACGCGATTGAACGGCGCAGTGCCTTCCCCCGCCCAGGCAAGGAAGGGACAGTCGCCTACGATCGGCGTGACGGTTCGCAAGGACTTCTAAACTCGGGATGCCGGAAGCAAGACTGTTTCCGGCATCCTTTTTGCCCGATACACCCGGTCGATCCGCCGCTATGGTCGCCCAATGATCGAAACCAGGAACGGCATTGCGCAAGAGATGCGCTTTATCGAAGGCGGCGCCTTCGCCATGGGATCAGAGCGCTTCTATCCCGAAGAAGCCCCGGTGCGGCAGGTGCGGGTGGACAGTTTCTGGATCGACGAAACGCCCGTCACCAACCGGCAGTTCGCGGAGTTTGTCGATGCCACCGGCTATCACAGCTTTGCCGAGATCGCGCCCGATCCCAAGGATTATCCCGGCATGCCCCAGGAAATGGCGCGGGCCGGTTCGCTGCTGTTTCAACGCACCGCGATGCCGGTCGACCTTGGCGATTTCAGCCAGTGGTGGCATTTCAGCTTCGGCACGGACTGGCGCCATCCCCATGGCCCCGACAGTAATCTGGACGAACTTTGGGACCATCCCGTGGTCCACATGGTGTTTCAGGATGCGCAGGCCTATGCCAAATGGGCGGGAAAGGCGCTGCCAACCGAAGCGGAATGGGAATTTGCCGCGCGAGGTGGGCTGGACGGCGCGGACTATGCCTGGGGCGACGAACTGGCGCCTGGCGGAGCGATGTTCGCCAACTACTGGCAAGGCATGTTCCCCTACAGCAATTTGCTGGAGGACGGCTATGAACGCACCTCGCCGGTCCGCAGCTATGCGCCCAACGGCTATGGCCTGTACGACATGATCGGCAATGTCTGGGAATGGACGACCGACTGGTTCGCCCAGCCCAGGGTCGAGCGCAAGGCGAAAGGAAGCTGCTGCATCCCCTCCAACCCGCGGGGCGGCACGCGAAGGGAAAGCCTGGACCCCGCCATGCCCCATGCGCCGATCGCGCGGAAGGTGCTGAAGGGCGGTTCCCATCTCTGCGCGCCAAGCTATTGCCAGCGCTATCGCCCCGCCGCCCGCCATCCGCAGGCGGTGGACAGTTCCACCAGCCATATCGGTTTCCGCTGCATCATTCGCGAACCGGAACGCTGAATTTCAAGAACAGGAAGACGCCATGCTCCATATCCCCTGGGACCAGCCTGCCACCATGATCGACCTTGACGGCAAGGCGCCGATCATCGGCACGATCCGCGATTGCGCCCAGCATTTCGCGATCTTCAAGCCTCATGCAAGGGAACAGGCGCGCATCCTGCTGACCCAGCCGGTCCACCGCGAAGGCCGGAAGACGCGAACCTGGGTGCTGGAGCCCTGGGAGATCGAGAAGCTGGTCGACCGGCTCCGGGCGGAGGTGCATTGATAACCCGCCGATCCTGCGTTGACTGACGCCACCTTTCGCGCACCGGCAAGCACCCCCTTCCCATTCCCCTTCCCAATCTCTATGCACGCCCATGAAAGCCGGTCTTGACCGGCTTTCACTGATCGCGCCGGTGCCCCGTCAAGGGGCTTAATAGGGAATGCGGTGATGAATCCGCAGCTGTCCCTGCAACTGTAAGCGGTGAGCGAGACGCATATCGATTCTTCGGACCGCCGGAGGATCAGCCACTGGGCCGGACGCTAAATCCTGCGAGGCCTGGGAAGGCCATGCGCCGAGCTGCGACCCGTGAGCCAGGAAACCTGCCTGCGTCTGGTCGCTCTTGCCTTGGTCCAGGGGATGGCCGTGGCACGGTACTCCGTCTGAGCGACGCTTACGCAGCGGGAGCTGCTGTCCGCATGCCGGGCGCTGGCGCGTCCGTCCGGCATGAAGGCAGATCCCGTCCGGTTTCGCTGACGCCGACGGGGGACGACCCTGATGACTGTTTCCAATGTGCCGGCCTGTCCGGTAGAATCGACGGGCCTGCTCCGACGCCGCGCGACGACCATGTTCGCCACGCTGATCGCCGCCAATCTGGCCGCCTGGGCCTGGGCTTTTGCCCTGTTCGCGGGCAACAGCATGATGCTGGGCACGGCGCTGCTCGCCTGGAGCCTGGGCCTGCGCCATGCCGTGGACGCCGACCATATCGCCGCCATCGACAATGTGACCCGCAAGCTGATGCAGGACGGCCAGCGCCCGCTGACCGTCGGCCTCTGGTTTGCCGTCGGGCATAGCGGCATTGTCCTGATCGCGGCCGTCGCCATCGCCATCGCCGCCAACGCACTGAGTCGCGTGGAGGCCATGGGCGCGATCGGCGGCACCATTGCGACGATCGTTTCGGCGACCTTCCTCTTCACCATCGCGGCGATGAACCTGATCATCCTGAGATCGGTTCTGAAGACATTCAACCATGTTCGCAATGGTGGTTCCTATATTGATGAAGATATGGACATTCTTCTCGGTTCCCGAGGTTTCCTCGCTCGCATCTTCCGCCCGCTTTTCCGGCTGGTGAGGCGCAGCTGGCACATGGCGCCGCTCGGCTTTCTCTTCGGCCTCGGCTTCGACACCGCGACGGAAGTCGCCATTCTCGGCCTCTCCGCGGGCCAGGCGGCGAGCGGGCTTTCGATCTCGACGGTCCTTATCTTCCCGCTGCTGTTCGCCGTTGGCATGGCGCTGATCGACACGGCGGACGGCGCGCTGATGATGGGCGCCTATCAGTGGGCTTTCGTGAAGCCGATCCGCAAACTCTATTACAACATCACCATCACGCTGGTGTCCGCTCTGGTCGCTCTGCTGATCGGCGGGATCGAGGCGGCCGCGCTACTGGGCGACAAGCTGGGCCTGACCGGCGGCATCTGGGCCGTCGCCACCGATCTGGGCGAACATTTCAACAGCCTCGGCTTCTTCATCGTCGGCCTGTTCGCCGCCTGCTGGCTGGCGAGCTGGGCCATCTACCGCTGGAAGGGCTTTGACGAGATCGAAGTCGCCTCCATTGCCAGCCACCAACCCCAAGGAAATCCCGCATGAGCCCCCCAATTACCCTGAGCAAGGTTCCCGCCACCGTCATCACCGGCTTTCTCGGCGCCGGGAAGACCACGCTGATCCGCCACCTCATCGAAAATGCGGGAGGCCGCCGCCTCGCCCTCATCATCAACGAGTTTGGCGATGTCGGCGTCGATGGCGCGCTGGTCAAAGGCTGCGGCGATGAAAGCTGCCCGGACGAGGACATCATCGAACTGGCGAACGGTTGCATCTGCTGCACCGTGGCTGATGATTTCCTGCCGACCATGCAGCGCCTGCTCGACCGCCCGACGCCGCCCGATCACATCATCATCGAAACCTCCGGCCTCGCTTTGCCCAAGCCACTGGTGAAAGCTTTCCAGTGGCCCGACATCCGGACCCGCGCCACGGTGGACGGCGTGATCGCCCTGGTCGACGCCGATGCGCTGGCGGCGGGCCGTTTCGCCCATGACGAAGCCGCGCTGGCCGCCGCCCGCGCCGCCGATCCGACGCTGGACCATGACAGCCCAATCGAAGAATTGTTCGAAGACCAGCTCGCCTGCGCCGACCTCGTCCTGCTCAACAAGACCGATCTGGTCGACGCCGACACGCTCGCGGGACTGGAACGGGACCTTGCTGAGGAAATCCGTCCCGGCGTCACCATCATCCGCACCGCCAAAGGCGAAATCGACCCTGCGGTCCTGCTCGGCCTCGACGCCGGGGTGGAGGACAAGATCGACGCCCGTCCCTCCCATCACGATAATGAGGAGGATCACGACCATGACGATTTCGAAAGCTTCATCGTCGATCTGGGCGAACAGGGCAATCCGGAGCCGCTGCTGACGGCGCTGGACAAAACCATCGCGGCGCACGGCATATTGCGGGTGAAGGGCTTCCTTGCGGTCGCGGGCCGTCCCGCCCGTCTGGTCGTGCAAGCCGTCGGCCCGCGCATCCAGCATCATTATGACCGTCAGTGGCAGCCGGACGAGCCGCGCGCGTCCCGCCTCGTGGTGATCGGCCAGCATGGGCTGGACCGCGCCGCCATCGAAACGGCCCTGGGCGCCCGATCGGCGGTCGCCGCCTGATGCACCTGCTGACCGCCACGCCCGGCACCGTCTCCAACGGAGACGAAGCGATCGACCTTGGCCAATCGCCGGGCGACATTGTCGTGCTGACCGTTGCGGACAGCGAACTCGCCTGCTTCGCCAGCGCCGCCGCGGCTCTGGGCGAGGCAGCGCCGAAAATCCGCCTCGCCAATCTCCTTCAGCTCAAACATCCCTATTCGGTCGATCTCTATGTCGAAAAGGTGATCGCCCACGCCAAATTCGTCTGCGTGATCCTGTTAGGCGGCAAGAGCTATTGGCCCTATGGCATTGATGAAATTGCCAATATTGCGCGGGAGAAGGGCATAGCCTTCGCCGCCATAGCCGATGGCCGCGAGGATGATCCCGATCTGCGCGCCGCCTCCACCCTGTCGCCGGAAAGCTGCGACCGGCTGCGCGACTATCTCCGTCAGGGCGGCATTCCCAACGCAACCGCTTTCCTCAAGACTGCCGCCCGGCTCGCCGGCTTCGACGCAGGCGCCCCAGAGGACCCGGTCCCGGTCGCTGATGCGGGCCTTTACCTTCCCGGCATCGACCGACCAACGCTGGATCAGGTCAAAACGCGCTGGACGACGGGCCGCCCCATCGCCCTGTTCGTCTTCTATCGCGCGTTGCTGATAGCGGGAACGCTCGACGCCGTTGACGCCATGGTCGCGGGGCTTGAAGCAGCGGGCCTCAACGTCCTGCCCGTCCATGCCCGTTCCCTGCGCGAACCCTTCGCCAGAGACTATCTGCAAGGCCTGATGGCGGAGGTGCCGCCCGACATCATCCTGAACGCCACCGCTTTCGCCGCGAGCGCGCCGGGGGAACCGCGCAGCCCCTCGATTCTCGAGCAGGCGGATTGCCCGATCCTGCAAACCATCTTCGCCAGCGCCGAACAAGGCGCATGGGAAGCGAGCGCCCGCGGCCTTGGTCCCCGCGACCTCGCCATGCACATAGCCCTGCCCGAAGTGGACGGGCGCCTCATCACCTGCGCGGTTGCCTTCAAGGCCGCCGCCCGCTTCGACGAGCGCACCGAATGCAGCATTGTCGTTCCCCAAATATTGAAAGATCGTGTCAGCTTCATTTCAGAACTTGCTGTAAATTGGTCGAAACTTCGAAAAACAAGCGCGGCAGATCGCCGCATCGCGCTGGTTCTCGCCAATTATCCCAATAAGGATGGCCGCATCGGCAATGGCGTTGGCCTCGACACGCCGGCAAGCACTGCCGCCATTCTGAAGGCGCTGGCGGAGTCCGGCTATACCGCCACCGATGCGCCGACCGACGGCGCGGCCTTGATGCGCCTCATGACCACGGGCGTCACCAACGCCGCTCCTGATCGCCCGACCGAAGCCTCCCTTTCGCTCGATGCATATCGCACTGCCTTCAACGCCCTCCCGCAATCCGCGCAAGAGGCCATCCGTGTCCGCTGGGGCGCGCCGGAAGCCGACCCCTTCGTGCGCGACGCCGCCTTTCATCTCCCCGTCCATCGCTTCGGCAACATCGCCATCGCGGTCCAGCCCTCGCGCGGCTACCATATCGATCCGAAGGCCAGCTATCACGACCCCGCCCTGCCGCCGCCCCACGCCTATCTCGCCTTCCACATCTGGCTGGCCAAGGAATTCGGCGCCCAAGCCGTCGTCCATGTCGGCAAGCACGGCAATCTGGAATGGCTCCCCGGCAAGGCCATCGCGCTTTCGGAAAGCTGCTTCCCCGAAATCTGCGCCGGGCCGATCCCGCAAATCTATCCCTTCATCGTCAACGATCCCGGCGAAGGCACCCAGGCCAAGCGCCGCATCGGCGCCTGCATCATCGACCATCTGACGCCGCCGCTGACCCGGGCCGAAACCTATGGCCCCCTCAAGGAACTGGAGGCGCTGGTCGACGAATATTATCTCGCCGCCGGCATGGACCCGCGCCGTCTGGAAACGCTGCGCAAAGACATATTGGCTCTCGCCGCGGCGCAGGGACTGGACAAGGATGCCGGCGCGGAAGGTGGCGGAGACGATGCCTTGGCCGCCATCGACAACTATCTGTGTGAACTCAAGGAAATGCAGATCCGTGACGGCCTGCATGTCTTTACACACAGCCCGCAGGGGGGGCTGCGCCGCGACCTGCTCATAGCGCTGGCCCGCTGCCCCCGAGGCATGGACGATGAAGGCCAGCAATCGCTCCTCCGCGCATTGGCCAATGATTTCGCGCTGCATTTCGACCCGCTCGACTGCTCCATGGGAACGCCCTGGACCGGCCCCCGCCCCGAAATGCTCCGGACCCTCGCCCAGACCGCTTGGCGCACCACCGGGGACACGGTGGAACGGCTCGAACTCTGCGCCATCCACCTGCTGGACAAGGGCGAACCTGCCCCCGGCCCGCAAAGCGCCGCGGTCCTGAACAGCATCGAAACCGACCTTTCGCCACGCGTCGCGGCATGCGGCGAAGCGGAAAGAACCGCCCTTCTCAAGGCTCTCAACGGCAATTTCGTGCCCCCCGGCCCTTCCGGCGCGCCGACCAGAGGCCGCCCCGATGTTCTTCCCACCGGGCGCAATTTCTACTCGGTCGATACCCGCGCCGTGCCCACGGTGGCGGCATGGAATCTCGGCCAGCGTTCCGCCGACCTCATCGTGCAGGATTATCTCCAGCGCGAGGGCGACTATCCCCGCGCTATCGCCCTTTCCGCCTGGGGAACCGCCAATATGCGCACCGGCGGCGACGACATGGCGCAAGCCCTTGCCCTGATGGGCGTTCGGCCGCGCTGGGACTGGGCCTCAGGCCGGGTCATCGGTTTCGAGGTCATGAAGATCGCCGAACTGAACCGCCCGCGCGTGGACGTGACGTTCCGCGTCTCCGGCTTCTTCCGCGACGCCTTCCCGGAGCAGATCGACCTCATCGACAGCGCCGCCCGCGCGGTCATGGCCCTTGACGAGCCGGAGGAGGACAATCCCGCCGCCGCCCGCCACCGGGCCGAAACCGCTACCCTGATGGCTGAGGGCACCCCCGAAACCGCCGCCCGTCGCCGCGCCGGCACCCGCGTTTTCGGTTCAAAGCCGGGAGCCTATGGCGCCGGCCTGCAAGCGATGATCGACGAACGCATCTGGCACGACCGCGCCGACCTTGCGAACGTCTATCTGGATTGGGGCAGCTATGCCTATGGCAGCGGCATCGAGGGTGAGGCCGAGCGCAGCCTTTTCGCGGAACGCCTGACGCAGGCGGACGCCCTCATCCAGAATCAGGACAATCGCGAGCATGACCTGCTCGACAGCGACGATTATTACCAGTTCGAGGGTGGAATAGCCGCCGCCGTCGAACATCTTTCGGGCAGGAAGCCGCTCAGCTACCATAATGACCACAGCCGCCCCGAGCGCCCCGTCATCCGCACGCTGGAGGATGAGATCGGCCGCGTCGTCCGCGCGCGAGTCACCAACCCCAAATGGATCGCGGGCATGATGCGTCACGGCTACAAGGGCGCGTTCGAAATCGCCGCCTCGGTCGATTATCTTTTCGCCTTCGCGGCCACGACCCATGCGGTGAAGGACCATCATTTCGACGCCGTCCACGCCGCCTTCATCGAGGATGAAACCGTCCGCGCCTTCATGGCGCAGGCCAATCCCGCCGCGCTGCGCGAAACCGCCGCCCGCCTCCACGAAGCGCTCGACCGGCGCTTGTGGAAACCCAGGTCGAACAGCGCCGCCATGCTCCTCTCCCAACTCAAGGAAGTTCAGCCATGATCGAACGCACCCCCGAACAACATGCCGAGAAAATGAAGAAGAAGCAGGCCGTCCATGACAGGATCATGGCGACCAAGACCCGGGAAAAGGGCCTGCTGATCGTCCACACCGGCAAGGGCAAGGGCAAGACGACCGCCGCGCTGGGCATGGTGGTCCGCGCCATCGGCCATGGCAGGAAGGTCGGCGTGGTCCAGTTCGTGAAGGGGGCCATGACCACGGGAGAAAAAGGGGTGTTCGACGCGTTTCCCGACAATGTCGAATTCAAGCCCATGGGCGAAGGCTTCACCTGGAACACGCAGGACAGGACACGGGACATTGCCCTTGCCCGCGAAGCATGGGATGAGGTCAAACGCATGATCGCCGATCCGGCCTATGATATGGTCCTTGCCGATGAGCTTAATATCGTGCTGCGCTACGACTATCTGCCGCTGGAAGAGGTGCTGGAGGCCGTGATCGCCCGTGACGAGATGAAGCATGTCCTCATCACCGGTCGCAACGCGCCCGAAGCGTTGATCGAGGCGGCGGATCTCGTCACCGAAATGACCCTTGTGAAACACCCTTTCCGCAGCGGCGTGAAGGCTCAGGCAGGAATTGAATTCTGACTCACACCATTTTCGATATCGCCGCCTTCGAGGAACTGGTCCATTCCCGCCGCGACGTGCGCCATTTCCGCTGCGATCCGCTGGACGAGCAGGAGGTCGAGCGCCTGCTCGCCCTTGCCCACAGCGCGCCGTCGGTAGGCCTGTCCCAGCCGTGGCGTTTCGTGCGGATCGAAACGCCCGGATTGCGCGAACGACTGGCGAGCCATGTCGACGATCAGGTCGCCAGCGCGGGAAACATCTATAACGGCGATGAGGACCGGCTCTACCGCAGCCTGAAACTCCACGGCCTACGCGAAGCGCCGGTGCTGTTCGCCGTCTATTGCGATGAAGGCACCGAAACCGGTCACAAGCTGGGCGCCATCACCATGCCGGAAGCGCGCCGCTATAGCTGCGTGATGGCGATCCACACCCTTTGGCTTGCCGCCCGCACGCGGGGCATTGGGCTGGGCTGGGTATCGATCCTGGATCGCCCCACCGTCGACGCGCTGCTCGCCATCCCGGACAACTGGCGCTGCCTCGGTCTGCTGTGCCTGGGCTATCCAGTGAGCGAGGAAGCGACGCCGGAGCTGGAACGGCGCGGCTGGGAGCACCGCACCGACTGGCATTCCACGATCGTGACCCGCTGAAGACAGGTTCTTCCTCCCGCCAGCGGGAGGGGAGTGGATTCTCCCGCTTCCCTTTCCCCCTCTCTCCACGTATGAAGCGCACCGGAGCAGGCTGATGCCTGTTCCATCGATCGCGTCGGTGCCCTCAAAAAAGGGCTTAAATGGGAACGCGGTGCGGGAGGAGACTCCCTAATCCGTGGCTGTCCCTGCAACTGTGAGCGGCGAGCAAGGCAAGGACAGGCCACCCCCGTCATCCGGGGAGGCCAGCCACTGGAGCGATCCGGGAAGGCCCCCTGCCAACGCTATGACCCGCAAGCCAGGAGACCTGCCAACGCAAAGGTCGCTCTAGCCATGGTCCAGGGGATGGTCACGGCTCGGTTCTCCGCACGGGCGACGACAGGCGGCTGGGGAAGCATTTTCCAGTCATCGTTGCGACGTGGGAGGTGAAGACCAGTGCCAGATGTCCGGAGCCAGTCATCCGCCGCCCTTCGCGGCTGGTGTCCGACGGCATGGCGTCCGATGATGGCGGGCGACGGCCTGCTGGTGCGCGTCCGCCCTCCGCTGGGCCGCCTGACGATCGCGCAGGCGGCCGGCCTTGCAGAAGCGGCGCGGCGCCACGGCAATGGCCTCATCGACCTCACCAACCGGGCGGCGCTCCAGATTCGGGGCGTGACGGAACCCGGCCACCGCCCACTGCTCGAACAGTTGATCGCGCTCGACCTCACCGATCCCGATCCGGCCCGCGAAACCCGCCATAATCTGGTCCTCACCCCCGACTGGTCTACCGGCGACGACACGGAAAATATCGCCCGAAGCCTGCTTGCCGCCCTGGACCGGCTTCCTGACCTTCCCGCCAAGATCGGGATCGCCATCGACGCCGGTCCGGCCCCCGGCCTGACTCATGTTCCCGCCGATTTTCGCATCGAACGCAGCGCAACCGGCACCTTGCTGCTTCGCGCGGAAGGTCATGCTCTTGGCGCATCGACCAGCGCCGAAACAGCCGTGCAGGACCTGATCGCCCTCTCCCGCTGGTTTCTCGCCACGGGGGGCGCCCTCTCAGGGCGCATGGCACGGCACAAGGCGCCGCTGCCCCTGACTTCCGGGGTCGCGCCAGCATCGCCCCGCCCGCTGCAACAGCTGCTGGCGCAAGCCCCCGGCCCTTTTCACGGCATTGCCTTCGGCCAGCTCGATGCAGACAGCCTGGCGGCCCTGACCGAACAGCCGGGTGTGACCGCGCTACGCCTCACCCCATGGCGCGGCCTGATCCTGGAAGGCGGGCTGGCAAACCCCGGCCACGCCCTTTCGGACCCGCTACTGCGCGTCGACGCCTGCCCCGGCGCACCGGCCTGCCCGCAGGCGAGCGTCGCCACGCGCGACCTTGCCGCCCGCCTCGCGCCGCTTGTCGAAGGCGCGTTGCACCTTTCCGGCTGCGCCAAGGGCTGTGCCCGGCCAAAGCCCGCCGACATCGTCCTGACCGGACAGGACGGCCGCTTCGACCTTGCGCGCAAGGCCTGCGCCGGATCGCCTCCCGAAACGGCCGGACTCACGCCCGACCAGATCCTCGCTCTCCTCGGAAAATCCTGATGCCTCATATCTACGAAACCGATGGCGCGGCCATCTACCGGGAATCCTTCCGCACGATCCGCGCCGAAGCCGATCTTGCCCATTTCTCCGTGGAGGAGGAACGCATCGCCGTTCGCATGATCCACGCGGCGGGACTGGTGGCGCTCGCCCCCCAGATCCGCTTTTCCTCCACCTTCGCCATCGCAGCCATCGCCGCGCTGGAATCAGGCGCGCCGATCCTGTGCGACGCGCGCATGGTGTCGGAAGGCATCACCCGCAAACGCCTGCCCGCCGGTAACCCGATCCTCTGCACCCTGAACGATCCGCAGGTTCCCGCCCTGGCAGCGCGCATGTCGAACACCCGCTCCGCCGCCGCGCTGGAGCTTTGGCGTCCGCATCTTGCAGGCGCACTGGTCGCGGTCGGAAACGCGCCCACAGCTCTCTTCCACTTGCTCGACATGCTGGAAGACCCGGCCTGCCCCCGCCCGGCGGCCATCATCGGCTGCCCGGTCGGCTTCGTCGGGGCGACGGAATCGAAAGACGCCCTCTGGCAGAGCCAGCCCGTCCCCTGCTGCATCGTGGAGGGCCGCCTGGGCGGCAGCGCCATCACGGTCGCGGCGATCAATGCGGTAGCGAGCGCAGCGGAATGACCATCGGCACCATCCACGGCGTAGGCCTGGGTCCGGGCGCGCAGGACCTGATGAGCGTCCGCGCCGACCGGTTGATCCGCGGCGCCCGCCATGTGGCCTATTTCCGCAAACGGGGAAAGCCGGGCCATGCCCGCCGCATGGTCGATGGCATGTTGCGCGACGACGTGATTGAATTTCCCATGGAATATCCGGTGACGACGGAAATCCCCTTGGCGGACCCCCGCTATAACCAGCTGCTGGCCGCCTTTTACGCCGACTGCACCGCCCATCTGGACGGCCTGTCCGCATCCGGGGAGGAAATCGTCATCCTCTGCGAAGGCGATCCGTTCTTCTACGGCAGCTTCATGCACCTGCACAGCCGCCTCGCCGCGCCGGTGGAAATCGTTCCCGGCATCACCGGCATGTCGGGCGCCTGGACCGCCAGCGGCACGCCGATCAGCTGGGGCGACGATGTGCTGACGGTCCTGATGGCGACTTTGCCGGAAGAGGAACTGGTCCGCCGCATCCACGACACCAATGCATTGGTCGTCATGAAGATCGGCCGCAACCTTCCCAAGCTCCGCCGCGCCGTCGAGGCCGCGGGCAGGCAGGACTGCGCCTGGCTGGTGGAATATGCGACCATGGCCGACCAGCGCATCACGCCCCTGCATGAAGCAACCGACGTCACCGCCTATTTCTCGATCCTGCTGATCCACGGGCAGGGCCGCCGCCCGTGACCGGCTGGGTCGCCATAGCGGGCCTCGGTCCCGGATCGGATGCGCTCATCACGCCGGAGGTATCGGACGCGCTGGCGGAGGCGACCGACATCATCGGCTATATCCCCTATGTCGCCCGCATCACCGAACGGCCCGGCCTGACGCTCCACGCATCGGACAATCGCGTCGAGCTGGACCGTGCTACTCATGCCCTGATGCTTGCCGCCGAAGGGAAGAAGGTCGTGGTCGTTTCCTCCGGCGACCCCGGCATATTCGCCATGGCTTCCGCCCTGTTCGAAGCGCTGGAGGCCGGAAACGCAGAATGGCGCGCGCTGGATATCCGGGTCCTGCCCGGCATCACCGCCATGCTTGCCGCCGCCGCCAGGGCAGGCGCGCCGCTGGGCCATGATTTCTGCGTCATCAACCTGTCCGACAATCTCAAACCCTGGCCCCTCATAGAGCGTCGGCTCCGCCTCGCGGCTCAGGCGGATTTCGCCATGGCCTTCTACAATCCGCGCTCAAGGTCGCGCCCCGACGGCTTCGCGCGCGCATTGGACATATTGCGCGAGGAATGCGGCGAGGATCGCTTGATCCTCTTCGCCCGCGCCGTCTCCACGCCGGAGGAAAGCCTGCTCATCGTCCCCCTGGGCCGGGCCACCCCGGACATGGCCGACATGCGCACCATGGTCATCCTCGGCTCCAGCCGGACCCGCCTGATCGATCGTCCCGGCCAGCCGATACTCTACACGCCGCGCAGCGCCGAATGACCCAGCCATTCCAGCACCCCGGCAACAGCATGCGTGACCCGCGCGGCGGGGCAAGGCGGCCTATCGATCATCACGACCGGCAGGCCCAGCCCACGCGCCGCGATGAGCTTGGCTTCGGCGCCGCTGCCGCCCGCATTTTTGGAAACGACGCAGCCAATGGCATGCTCGCGCATCAGCCTCATGTCGCCCTCGACCGTGAAAGGGCCACGGTCGATGACAAGGCTGTGACGCGGCAACCCCGGCGCAAGCGCGGGCGCATCGACGAAACGCAGCAGATAATGATGCTGCGGCTGGGCGGCGAAAGCCTCCACATGCATCCGTCCCAGCGCCAGCATCACATTACGGGGCGGCCCCTCCAGCGCGGCAACCGCTCCCGTCACATCCGGCACATGGATCCAGCGATCCCCCTCCCCCGCCACCCAGGGGGGCCGCGTCAGCATGATATGCCGCACTCCGGCCCGTTCCGCCGCTTCGACGGCATGCCCGCTCATCGTCGCGGCGAAGGGGTGGGTCGCATCGACCAAATGGGTGACGCCTTCGTCCCGCAGCCAGGCGGCCAGGCCAGCGACGCCGCCAAAGCCGCCGATGCGCACCGGCACCGGCTGCGACCGTGGCCTGTCCGTGCGGCCCGCATAACTCAATATCGCGCGCTCCCCCCGCTCGGCCAGCGCCACGGCGAGCGCGCTGGCTTCGGTCGTTCCGCCCAATATGAGGATATGGGAAATGCCCGCTACTCCTGACGGTCCATGGCTGACGATCATCGGGATCGGGGAAGATGGCCTGGATGGCCTGTCCACCGCCGCCCGCGCCGCGCTGGAGGAAGCCACGCTCATTGCCGGAGCGCCGCGCCACCTCGCGCTGCTGCCCGGCCTTAGGGCCGAAACCCTCAGCTGGCCAGTCCCGTTTGACGACGGCGTTCAGGCGCTGCTGGCCCGACGGGGCGAGCCCACCGTCATGCTGGCTTCCGGAGATCCTTTCTGGTTCGGCGCCGGCGCCAGTATTTCCCGGCATCTGAACCCGCAGGAATGGACCGCGCATCCCGCGCCGTCCACCTTCGCCCTCGTTGCCGCGCGGCTGGGCTGGCCGCTTCAGGATACGGAATGCCACGGGCTCCATGCCGCTCCGCTGACGCGACTACGGCCCAGCCTTGTTCCCGGCCGCCGCGCCATCCTGCTGCTGCGCGACGGCCCGGCGGTGAACGCGCTTGCCGCCTATCTGACAGGACAGGGCTTCGGCCCCTCTACCCTGCATGTGCTGGAAGCAATTGGCGGCCCGCGCGAGCGGATTCGCCGGAGCCGTGCGGACGCATGGGACCTTGACGATATTGCCCATCCGGTCGCGGTCGGCCTGTCGGTGGCGGGCGACGGCAGGACGCTCCCCCGCTCAAGCGGCCTGGCCGATGACTGGTTCGACCATGACGGCCAGATCACCAAGCGCCCCGCCCGCGCCCTGACCCTGTCCGCGCTGGCCCCCCGGCCCGGCGAAACCCTGTGGGATATCGGCACCGGCTCCGGCTCGATCGCGATAGAATGGCTGCTGGCCCATCCTTCGACCCATGCGCTTGCCTTCGAAGCCGATCCGCAGCGCGCCGCCCGCGCCCGCGCCAATGCCCTGTCCCTCGGCGCAGACCGCCTGAGCGTGATCGAAGGCAAGGCGCCGGAAATCCTCGCAGGCCGGACCCGTCCCGACGCCGTCTTCATCGGCGGGGGCCTCAGCCAGACCCTGCTGGAGGCCCTGTTCGCCCTGCCCGGCGGTCCGACCCGTCTGGTCGCCAACGCCGTGACGCTGGAATCCGAAGCCCTGTTGTTCCAATGGCACGGCAGCAAGGGCGGCGATCTGCTCCGCATCGAACTTGCGCAAGCCGCCCCTCTCGGCTCCCGGCGCGGCTGGCGTTCCGCCTATCCGCTGGTGCAATGGAGCCTGATATTGTGATCATCGCGGGTTTCGGTTTCCGCCAGAGCGCCTCCCTCGCCTCTCTGGAATCCGCGCTGGCAAAGGCCACGAAGGGCGGAATCATGGTCGATGCGCTCGCCACGGTGGAAAACAAGACGCAGCAGCTTGCGCCGCTGGCCCGTAAACTTGCCTTGCCTCTCATCCCTGTCGCGGCGGCCCCATTGGCGGGCCAACCCACCCTCACCCATTCTCCCGCCAGCGTCGCCCGCTACGGCGCCGGCAGCGTGGCCGAAGCCAGCGCGCTCGCGGCGGTGGCTCATCCCGCCCGTCTTCTCGCCCCACGCTCCCTCTCGTCCGATCGCCTGGCGAGTTGCGCCCTTGCCGAAAGCCCCATTCCGTGACCATCCATTTCATTGGCGCCGGCCCCGGCGCGCCCGACCTCATCACGCTGCGCGGCCGCGATCTGATCACCAGCTGCCCGGTCTGCCTCTACGCCGGATCGCTCGTCCCCGCGGCGTTGCTGGATCACTGTCCCCCCGGGGCGCGGATCGTGAACACCGCGCCGCTGACGCTCGACGAGATCATCGCCGTCATGGCTGAAGCCCATGTCGCGGGCGACGACGTCGCTCGCCTTCATTCCGGCGACCTGTCGATCTGGTCGGCCATGGGCGAGCAGCTTCGGCGCCTGAAAGCGCTCTCCATCCCGACCAGCATCACGCCCGGCGTCCCCGCCTTCGCCGCCGCCGCCGCCGCGATCGGCGCTGAACTGACCCTGCCGGAACTGGGCCAGTCGCTCATCCTCACCCGGACGCCCGGTCGTGCCAGCACCATGCCGCCGCGTGAAAGCCTGACCGCCTTCGGGGCGACCGGCGCCACGCTCGCCATCCATCTGTCGATCCACAATCTGGCGCAGGTCGTGGCCGACCTCGTCCCCCTTTACGGCGCCGATTGCCCTGTGGCGGTCGTCTGGCGCGCCAGCTGGCCCGACCAGCAGATCGTTCGGGCGACGCTCGGCACGATCGAACAGGCCGCCGCACAGGGGCCAGAACGCACCGCGCTCATTCTGGTCGGCCCGGTTCTGGGGGGTGAGGATTTCGCCGAAAGCAGCCTCTACGCCCCCGGCTATGACCGCCGCTTCCGCCCGGCCAGCGCCGACTCCGTCTTCATCGGCAAGCCGTGACGCCCGGCCTTCTCATCGCCGCGCCCCGTTCCGGATCGGGCAAGACGACCGTGACGCTGGGCCTGTTGCGCGCCTTCACCCGCGTGGGCCTGCGCGTCCAGCCCTTCAAGTCCGGCCCCGACTATATCGATCCCGCCTTTCAACAGGCCGCCGCCGGGCGCGCCTCCTTCAATCTCGACAGCTGGGCCATGTCCCGCGCGCGGATATCCGCCACCGCTGCCCAAGCGCGGGAAGCCGACCTTGTCCTCGCGGAAGGCGTGATGGGCTTGTTCGACGGCGCCCCGGCCAGAGGCGAAACCGGCACTGGCTCCAGCGCCGACATCGCCGCCCATTTCGGCTGGCCGGTCATCCTCGTCATGGACGTTTCAGGACAGAGTCAGTCCGCCGCAGCGATCGCCAGCGGCTTTCGCAGCCTGCGCCCCGGCATCGCCATGGCGGGCGTGATCCTGAACCGGGTTGCCAGCGAGCGCCATGATCGGCTGATCCGCGCAGCGATGGCAGAGGCAGGCATCCCCGTGCTTGGCGCCATCCCGCGCTCCACGGAACTTGGCTTGCCGGGGCGCCATCTCGGCCTGATTCAAGCGTCCGAACAGGCCGATCTCAATGGGACGATCGACCGCATGGCCGACTTCATCACTGCCCATGTGGACCTGAACGCGATCCGCCGGGCAGCGGGTGCAGCCACGCCCTATGAACATGGATCGGCCCGCATTCGCCCTCCGGGCCAGCGTATCGCGATCGCACAGGATCAGGCATTTTCCTTCACCTATGCGCATCTTCTGACGGACTGGCGAGCCGCCGGCGCTGAAATCCTGCCCTTCTCGCCGTTGGCGGACGAAGCACCCGCGGCCGATGCCGACATGGTCTGGCTTCCCGGCGGCTATCCCGAATTGCACGCGGCCCGCATCGCCCGAGCAAGCCATTTCCTGTCAGGCCTGCGCCGCCATGCCCAGAACCGGGCCGTGCATGGCGAATGCGGCGGCTATATGGTGCTGGGGCAAGCACTGATCGATGCGCAGGGTCGGGGCCATGCCATGGCAGGTTTGCTGGGCCTCGTCACCAGCTTCGCGGATCGCCGCCTGCATCTCGGCTATCGCCGGGCACGCCTGCTCGCGCCCATGGGCGGCATGCCCTCCGGCGCCGTGCTGAACGGCCATGAATTTCACTATTCCACCATCGTCGAACAGCCCGACAGCCCGCTTGCGAGCGTCACCGATGCCGAGGGCAATGACATCGCATCGACCGGATCGCATCGCGGCCTCGTCACCGGCAGCTTCTTCCATCTCATCGCGCCCGCATCGGAAGCCTGACATGATCACCCTCAATCTCATCGGCATCGGCACGGGGAATCCCGACCATCTGACCCTCGCGGCGGCGCAGGCGATGAACGCTGCCGACCTGATCCTGCTGCCGCGCAAGAGCGACGCAAAATCCGACCTTCTTGACCTGCGGCGGACGATCTGCGCCCAAATGCTGACGCATCCTGTGAAAATCGTGGAATTCGACATGCCGGAACGGGCCGACCAGCAAAATTATGTCGGCGCCGTGCTTGACTGGCATGATGCGATCGCGACGCTCTGGATGGAACAGATCGCCCGACACCTGCCCGATGGCGGCAATCTTGCGCTGCTGATATGGGGTGATCCGTCGCTCTACGACAGCAGCCTGCGCATCGCCGGACGCCTGCCGGACACGAAAATCCGGGTGATCCCCGGCATCACCAGCATCCAGGCGCTGACCGCCGCCCATGGCATATGCCTCAACGACCTCGCCGGGCCGGTGCTGATCACCACCGGGCGTCGCCTGCGCGAACGGGGCTGGCCGGATGACGCCGACAGCCTTGTCGTCATGCTCGATGGCCATTGCGCCTTTCAGACGCTTTCCACCGGGCATGTCGACATATGGTGGGGTGCCTATCTCGGCATGCCGCACGAAGCGATCGCACATGGTCCGCTGGCCGCGATCGGTCCGGACATCATCCGCCGCCGCGCCGCTCTCCGGAAAGAGCATGGCTGGATCATGGACATCTACCTTTTACGCAGACGCCCGTAATCGCCCGATCAGACCAGATGAGCCGTCCGCAGGGCCGAAAGCCCCTGCCGTCACGCGACGTTGCGGCACAATTCGACGATAGGTCTGTTCACTGCCTGCCGCACGCTGTC
Source organism: Sphingobium sp. (assembly GCF_032153725.1). GTDB lineage: Bacteria > Pseudomonadota > Alphaproteobacteria > Sphingomonadales > Sphingomonadaceae > Sphingobium. The sequence continues at coordinate 42,509 of NZ_JALDYQ010000002.1, forward strand.
GATCGCCATTTCAGCCCGGCGGCGAAATTCAGCGGCCATGGCCTGATGCATCATCCGCGCTGAGGCATCGGCGGTCGTCGCCGCCAACTGCTCGTGCATTCTCGCCCGGTCAAGACACTCTTCTGGCGTAAGAGCATTCGTCATGAATCGAACTCCTGCCTGTCACGGGGCCTTATCCTCTCCATTGCTCTGGCAGAGCGACGAAACGGACTTCGCCCACGAAAAGCCGGCGGCCAACTTAGCCGTTCCCAGGACCGATTGAAAATGGAATCTTGTCCCGCCCCTGTTTCCGTCCGCTGCGGGAACCGGTTCAGCGCAGCCAGCCCGCATTGGGCTGTGCGCTGTGACTCTTCAGCTCCTTCCGCGTTTCGGAGTCGACTTCCTGCAGCACCACCTCATAACCCCATAAATTCGCCAGATTTTGCAAAACCATGGCGGCATCGCCCGGTTCCAGTTGAACGCCGTCCATGACCGCATGCTCCACGATCAATTTCCGGTCGCCGGCCAGATCGACATCCATCACCTGGATATCCGGTTCCTGCCGTCCAATGTCATATTCCCGTGCCAGAGAGCGCCGAATCCGCCGATAACCGCGTTCGTCATGAATGGCGTCGACCCGCAGCTCCGATTCGCCCTGCCTGTCCAGAATCTTGAACAGCCGCCATTGCCGGATCAGATGCGGGCTCAGAAATTGCGAAACGAAGCTTTCATCCCGGTAATTCGCCCAGATATCCTTCAGCACCTCCATCGGGTCGCCCGATCCGGCAATGTCGCCAAACCATTCCCGGTCCTCACCGGTTGGTTCGCGGCATATGCGCTCAATGTCCGACATGATGCCGAAACCCAGCGCATAGGGATTGAAACCGCCAAAATGCCCTGAATCATAAGTGGGTTGGTAGACGACATTGGTATGGGATGACAGGAACTCCATGAAGGACCCATCCGTAATCCAGCCCCTCTCGTGCAGTGTCGTCATGATGCGATAATGGGTGTAGGTCGCCGCGCCTTCGTTCATCGCCTTGGTCTGGCGCTGGGGATAAAAATATTGCGCGATCAGCCGCACGATGCGCAGGATTTCCCGCTGCCAGCTTTGCAGCAGGGGCCCGGTTTTTTCGAGGAAATAAAGGATGTTTTCCTGCGGCAGGCCGAGTACCGCCCGCCGTTCGTCATTGGGCACCGCATCGGCCTTTGCCCCCGTCGGAACGGTGCGCCACAGATCATCATAGATTCGGTCGCGATAAGCCTGCCGCTCCGCTTCCCGCGCCGCCTCGCCCTTGAGGTCCCTGGGGCGGATGCGCGGATAGCGATGCACGCCCTGATTCATCAGCGCATGGGCTGCATCCAGCACCCGTTCTACCGGCAACTGACCATAGCGTTCCTCGCACTGGGCGATATAGCGCTTGGCGAATTCCAGATAGTCGAGGATCCCTTCCGCATCCGTCCACTGACGGAAGACATAATTATTCTTGAAGAAATGATTATGACCAAAAGCAGCATGTGCAATGACCAATGTCTGCATCGTCGCGCTATTTTCCTGCATCAAATAGTTGATGCAGGGATCGCTATTGATAACCAGCTCGTATGCCAGTCCCCTCAGCCCTTTTCTGTACATCATTTCATTGGTCACAAACTGCTTGCCGAATGACCAATGCTTGTAGAATAGCGGCATGCCGATCGACGAATAGGCATCCAACATCTGCTCCGCGCTGATGATTTCTATCTGATTGGGATAGATATCCAGCTTCATTTCCTTGAGCGCGATCGGTTCGATCGTGTCATGGATGCGATTGATGAGCGCAAAGTCCCAATCGCTTCCCGTGAACAGCGGGGCTTTCGCCAGTTTTACCGTCATGCCGAGCGCTCCGCCACGCCCTTGCGCTGGAACAGTTCCCGGAACACCGGGTAGATTTCCCGTCGGTGGTGCACCTTGCGCATCACGAAATTGCGATTCGCCTCGCTGACCGGGGCGTAGGCCTGCCACAAGCCCGTCGTGGTTCCGACTGTCTCGATATCGGCAAATTCCTCCCGTCCCACTTCCAGATAGGCGACATATTGACACATGGGCAGAATTTCGTCCTGCATCAGGCTGACGACCCGGCCATTGTCGGATTGCATGGTGTCGCCATCCGAAGCCTGAGCCACATAGATGTTCCAGTCATCCGGCCGATAGCGTTCCTTCACGACCTCCAGCAGCTTGTCGAGCGCGCTGGACACCAGAGTGCCACCCGTCACCGTGCTGTAGAAAAAGGTCTGCTCATCCACCTCGGCCGCTCTGTCGGTATGGTGGATGAACACCACCTCGACATGCTCGTAACAGCGCGACAGGAACAAGTGCAGCAATGCGAAGAAACGCTTTGCCAGGTCCTTCATATGCTCCGTCATCGATCCGGAGACGTCCATCAGGCAGAACATCACCGCCTGCGCGACGGGCTTGGGAATCGTTTCGAACCGCCGGTAACGCAGGTCGACCGGATCGATATAGGCGATCAGGTTCCGGCGCCGGATGATGACAGAACGTTCCTCGCGCAAGGCCTCCAGCCGCACCGCGTCGTCCGGCATGGCAGGTTCGCGCGCCTCGATCAGCGCGATCTCCTGCTCGACGCGCATGAGATCAGCGCTTTTCGGGCGGCGCAGGGCCAGCCTTCGGGACATGGCTTTCTGCATGGTGCGCGGCACCGACAGATTGGATGGGTTGCCGATCGTCGAATAGCCCGCTCGCCGGATTCCGTCCACGGCTCCACCGATCAGCCGCCGCTTGGCCAGGTCCGGCAGTTCCAGATCATCCAGAAACAGGTCCAGAAACTCTTCCCGGCTCAGCGCGAACTGGAAATCGTCATTCCCCTCGCCTTGCCCGGCTTGCGAACCGGACCCCTGCCCGCCATCGGGCCGCTTGATCCGGTCGCCTTCCATATAATCGTGATTGCCGGGGAACACCCTTTCGCGATTGCCGCCCTGCGGCGCGCGATGCAATGTCGGTTCGTGGATGACGTCGCGCTGGATCGAAATCTGGCCTTCCTTGTCCAGATCCTTGATGCTGCGGTCCTTCAGGCTGTCGCGCACCGCCTGCTGCACATATGCCCTTGCCCTACGCAGGAAGCGCTGCCTGTTGACCAGGCTCTTGCCCCCCGGATTCAGGCGTCTGTCGACTATGTGCATGGTGCCCTATAGGCCCTCCATCAACCGGCCTGCCATCATCCAGCCTGTTTCACCCGGATATACCATTCCACAAGCCGCCGCACTTGCCGCTCAGTATAGCCTCTTTCGATCATCCGCGCGACGAATTCGTCATGCTTGGTGGCGGTTTCGCCGTCCTTCTTCGAGCCGAAGCTGATGACCGGCAGCAAATCCTCGACCTGGCTGAACATCCGCTTCTCTATGACTTCGCGGATTTTCTCGTAACTGGTCCAGCTGGGATTGCGCCCGTCATTGCTCGCCCGCATGCGCAAGGCGAATTTCACCACCTCGTTCCGGAAATCCTTGGGATTGGCGATGCCGGCGGGCTTTTCGGTCTTGGACAGCTCCTGATTGATGACCTCCCGGTCCAGAAGCTGCCCGGTGTCCGGGTCCTTGAAGTCCAGATCCTCGATCCACGCATCCGCATAGGCAACATAGCGGTCGAACAGATTCTGCCCATAATCATGATAGGATTCGAGATAGGCCTTCTGGATTTCATTGCCGATGAACTCCGCATAGCGCGGCGCCAGTTCGCCCTTGATGAATTCCAGATAGCGGGATTCAACCTCGGTCGGAAACTGCTCCTGCCGCACCATCCCTTCCAGCACATACATGAGGTGCACCGGGTCGGCGCCGATCTCATTGGTGTCATGATTGAAGGTCGCCGACAGCGCCTTGAAGGCGAAGCGGGTGGAAATGCCCGCCATCCCTTCATCCACGCCCGCCGCGTCGCGATATTCCTGCATGCTCTTGGCCCGCGGGTCGATCTCGCGCAGCATTTCGCCGTCATAGACGCGCATCTTGGAGTAGAGATTGCTGTTCTCATGCTCCCGCAGCCGCGTCAGCACGGAGAAGCGCGCCAGCATATCCAAAGTCCCCGGCGCGCAGGGCGCCTTGCTCAGGTCCGATTCCCGCAGCAATTTCTCATAGACATGCCGCTCTTCGGTCGCCTGCAAACTATAGGGCACCTTGATGACGTAGATGCGGTCGATAAAGGCTTCGTTATTCTTGTTGTTCTTGAAATTCGCCCATTCCGATTCATTGCTATGCGCCATGATGATACCGGTATAGGGAATGGCGCCGATATTCTCCGTGCCGATATAATTCCCCTCCTGCGTCGCGGTCAGCAACGGGTGGAGCATCTTGATCGGCGCCTTGAACATCTCGACGAATTCCAGCATCCCCTGGTTCGCCCGGTTGAGCCCGCCCGAATAGCTGTAGGCATCGGGATCATTCTGCGAGAGCATCTCCAGCTTGCGGATGTCGACCTTGCCGACCAGAGAACTGATGTCCTGATTATTCTCGTCCCCCGGCTCGGTCTTGGCGATCGCCACCTGCCGCATGCGCGAGGGCATCATGCGGATGACCCTGAACTGGGAGATATCGCCACCGAACTCGTCGAGCCGCTTGCGGCACCAGGGGCTGATCATGCCCGTCAGCCGCCGCCGGGGAATGGCGTAATTTTCCTCGATGAAATCGCCATGCGTTTCCGCATCGAACAGGGCGAGCGGGCTTTCGAAGATCGGGCTGATCTCGTCCCCCGCCTTCAGCACATAGATGGGATGCGTCTCCATCAGCGCCTTCAGCCGCTCGGCCAGCGAGGACTTGCCGCCGCCCACCGGCCCCAGCAGGTAAAGGATCTGCTTGCGCTCCTCCAGTCCCTGGGACGCATGGCGCAGGAAGCTGACGATGTGTTCGATCGTTCCTTCCATGCCATAGAAATTGGTGAAGCTCTTATAGCGCCGGATCGTCCGGTTCATGAAAATCCGGCCCAGCCGCTGATCGCGTGAGGTGTCGATGATCTCCGGCTCGCCGATCGCCGCCAGCAATCGCTCGGGCGCTGTTGCATGCATCAATGGATCGTTGCGACATCCCAGCAGATAATCTTCGACGGACATTTCGGCCTGGCGCCGATCATCGAACTTCCGCGTGAAGCTGGAAAACAGCTCATTTTTTGTCACTGGCGACTCCCGCTAAAGTAGCCATAGAATGTATATAGACCCATATGGTCTGTAAAAACAGTGTAATACAACCTGGCTGGGTGAAAAAATTCAATTCTGTCCAAAAGTTAATCGGCAAAGTTCTTTGCAAAAGAACACATGATGCTCATCCGGCGACGCAAGAGCATTTCCGGTATTCGCACGACCCTTATCTGCGGCCGACACCAACATTGCCACGCCGCTGCCGTGCAGCATCTTCAAATCGGCGCGACGTTCCCCCGCCGCGATCTACTGCATAGTGTCACCTGAAGCCGTCAGAGGGAAGAGGGTATAGAGAGATAATCTCGCCAAGCGGCGATGGTTCCCTCAAGCCTTCATGTCGATCGTGGCGATCAGCCCACCTTCGCCGGCATTGGCCAGCCGCACCGACGCCTCGAAACTCAGCGCCAGCGACCGGGCGATGGTAAGGCCGATGCCGGTCCCCGGCCGTCCACCCGGCTGCCCCGCGGCACCGCGGGTGAAGGGCGCGAACATCTGGTCCAGCTGGTCAGGCGCGATGCCCGGCCCCTGATCGCGCACCTCGATCAGCACACGGCCCGCCTGCCGCGCGCAACGGATGTCCGCGCTGCCACCATATTTGACCGCATTGTTCACAAGATTACTGATGCAGCGTGTCAGCGCATTGGGCTTGACCCGAACCGTGCCGCCGCAACCCGCCAGAAATCGTACCGGCGCGCCCAGATCCTGGGCATCTTCCGCCATGCTGGTCAGCAGCGAATCGATGTCGATCACCGACCAGTCCTCCTGGGACTCCGTGCTCGCCGCCAGGTCCAGCCCTTCGCGCACCAGCGTCATCATCGCCTGATGATCCTGCAACAGCCGCGCCCGCAACTCCTCATTTTCCACCAGCTCCAGCCGTAATCGCAACCGGGTCAGCGGTGTCTGGAGATCATGGCTGATCGCGGCCAGCAATTGCGTCCGTTCAGCAAAGCCCGCCCGCACCCTACGTTGCATCAGGTTGAAGGTGGAAAGCGCCGCACGGACTTCTTCGGGGCCGCGTTCGGGGATTTCCTCCGGATCGATCGACACCGAAAAGGCTTCCGCCGCATGTTCCAGACGACGCAACGGCTTGGCAACGAAGCGCGCGACGATAATCGCCAGCCCAGCCGACGACAGCAGGATCAGCAGCAGATAGACCGGATTGGCAAGGTTGCTGGGCGGCTTCACCAGTCGTGGCAGATAGAGCGCCAGAGAACGCCGCTCGCCAGTGCCATCACTGAAACGCACCACCCAACAATCGGGCCGCGGGGCGCCGATCAGCCCAGCCGCGCGATTATTCGGGTCCATCTTGCTGGGAGGGAAGCAAAGCCCGACAGGCACCTGCCCCGCTTCGGGATTGGAATGGGCGCCGAAACGCGCCCTCAACGCATCGGCCAAATCCGGATCAGGGTCCGTCAAGGCGACCCCGCCCGGCGCCATCCGCGCGCCCATGATCTGCTGATCCGCCAGCATCGCCTCGATCCGGGCGGGGTCATGGCTCAACCGCTGCGCGATGTCGACAGCGCTCGCGACCACGCGCTGCAAACGCCACCGCTCGAAATCGAGATGGCGGGTCTGCTCCGCGACGATCAGGGCCAACAAGGCGGCGACCATCATGCCGACCGTCAGCAACAGGAATATCTGCCCCACCAGCGACCGGAAGAAGCTGCGCGCGCGCGTCACGACCGGAACCGTCATGCGCCGCTCATTCGTATGTCACCGTGCTGGCCAGCACATAACCTTCGCCGCGCACCGTCAGGATCAGGCCGGTGCCGCCAGGCCCATCCCCCGAATGATCGGCGAGTTTCTGACGCAGGCGGCTGACCTGAAGATCGATGGACCGGTCGAACGCCGCCGTCGCCCGGCGTTCGGGCACCAGCGCCTCACGCGACAAAACCACATTGGGTTCCTCTATGAAGCGGGAGAGCAGGCGAAACTCGGCCGAAGACAGCATGATCAATCGATCGTCGCTCGCGATCAGGCGGCGCTGGAACAGGTCCAGCCGCCATGAACCGAAACGAGCGATCCGCGCGCTTTTCTGCCGTATGCTTTCCTCGCCCCTTGAACGGCGCAGCAGGTTGCGGATGCGCACCAGCAGTTCGCGCGGCTCGAACGGCTTGGTGAGATAATCGTCCGCGCCCAGTTCCAGCCCCAGCACCCGATCGATAGCGCTGCCCCGCGCCGTCACCATGATGATCTGCACCCCGCTGCCCTGCGCGCGCAATTCCCGGCAGAGCGCCAGCCCGTCCCCATCGGGCAGGTTGAGGTCCAGCACGATCAGATCGATCGCCTGCTCCGCCATGGCGGCATGCAGTTCCATCAGGCCTCCGGCCGTCAGGACCTCATAATGTTCCTGGACAAGCTGACCGGCAATCAGCCCCCTGATGTCTTCGTCGTCGTCGACGACGATCACGCGGGGCGGACGGGACAAATCGGGCATGAGCCTCCTCTAGCCGTATTTCCGGGCCAAGTCTGCGTCCGCCGCGCTCCTGGATACATAAAGATACAATCCGCTACATATTGATCCACCGGGACAATAAGTCGCTCTACCATGCACCGTGCCGAGCGATATGAGGGCGAAGGTCGGCGTCATGTCCTGAAGCCGACCTTCGCCCGGCGCGTCCCTCCCCTCCCCCTGCGCCGGGCGAAGACCTTTTCACCCGTTTTGGACCCGTCCGCCGACCATGCCCAGCCGCCGCCACCCCTTTCGGACCATGCCATTCGCGCTTTGCATCCTGATCGCCGCCTGCGGCCAGAAGGAAGCGCCCAAAAAGGGGCCGGTCGAGGTTGGCGTGGTGACGCTGACGGCGCAGAATGTGACCGTTTCCACCGAATTGCCCGGCCGCACCGCGTCCACCATGATGTCGGAGGTTCGCCCCCAGGTCGCCGGCGTCATCCAGAAACGGCTGTTCACCGAAGGCTCCGCCGTCCGTGCAGGCCAGCCGCTCTACCAGATCGACCCCTCTCTCTATCGCGCCTCCCGCGATGAAGCGCAGGCGACCCTCGCCAGCGCGCAGGCGACCGCCGCCGCCGCCCAGGCCAAGGCCAATCGCTACCGCATCCTGGGCCAGAGCGAGGCGGTGAGCGCGCAGGACCGCGACGATGTCGTCGCTACCGCGCGCCAAGCCGCCGCCGCCGTGAGCCAGGCCCGCGCCACGCTCCAGACCACCGGCATCAACCTCAATTTCACGCAGGTCCGCGCGCCCATCAGCGGACGCATCGGCCGATCCTCGGTCACGCCGGGCGCGTTGGTCACGGCCAGCCAGACGACGGCGCTTGCCACGATCCAGCAACTCGATCCGATCTTCGTCGACGTGACGCAATCCAGTGCCAGACTGCTTGAACTGCGGCGCGCGCTGGCTGCGGGCAAGGCGCTGCCCGCCAGCGCCACCATCCGGCTGAAGCTGGACGACGGCACCGACTATCCGCTGGATGGGCGCATCGAATTTGCCGAACCGATCGTCGATCCGGATAGCGGCACGATCACCCTGCGCGCGCGCTTCCCCAATCCCGATGGCCTGTTGCTGCCCGGCATGTTCGTGCGCGTGGTCGCGCCCCAGTCGGTGGTCCCGGGCGCCATTCTCGCCCCGCAGCAGGGCATCAGTCGCGATCCCAAGGGCAACGCCACGGCATTGGTCGTGAACAGGAAGAACAAGGTAGAGCGCCGCATCGTCGCCGCCACCCAGGCGGTAGGGGACAAATGGCTGGTCACCAGCGGGCTGCAAAAGGGTGACCGGCTGATCGTCGAGGGCACCGACAAAGTGCAGCCCGGAGACATCGTCAAGGCCGTCACCGCCGACCAGGCCGCGAAATAAGGGAGGGCAAAGCTTGCTCAGCCGCTATTTCATCGAACGGCCGATCTTCGCATGGGTCATCGCCATCGGCATCATGCTGGCTGGTCTGGGCGGGATGCTGACCCTGCCGATCGCCCAATATCCCGACATTGCGCCGCCATCGGTCAACATCAGCGCCAACTATCCCGGCGCCTCGGCCGAAACCGTGGAAACCAGCGTCACCCAGGTCATCGAACAGCAGCTGACCGGCATTGACGGCCTCATGTATTTCTCCTCCTCCTCGACCGCCAACGGTCAGTCGCGGATCACCGTCACCTTCAAGAAAGGGACCAACCCGGATACCGCGCAGGTCCAGGTCCAGAACAAGGTACAGCAGGCCCTGAGCCGCCTGCCCAATGCCGTGCAACAGCAGGGGCTGACCGTTACCAAGTCGCAGACCGACTTCCTGATGCTTGTCGGCCTTTACGACAAGACCGACACCGCGTCGCAGACCGACATTTCCGATTATCTGGTCAATCATTTCCAGGACCCGATCGCCCGCATCGACGGCATCGGGTCTTCGCAGATATTCGGTTCGCAATATGCGATGCGGATCTGGCTGGACCCCTATAAGCTCGCCACGGTCAAGCTGATGCCTTCGGACGTGCAGAGCGCGATCGCTGCCCAGAATGTCGAGGTATCGGCCGGCCAGATCGGCGCCGACCCCGCGCCCGCGGGGCAGCAGATCAACGCGACCGTAACGGCCCGCGCCCGCCTGCAGACGCCCGAACAGTTCCGCAACATCATCGTCAAGACGCAGAGCGACGGGTCCATCGTCCACCTGTCCGATGTGGCGCGGGTCGAACTGGGCAATGAAAGCTATACCTCCTCCGCGCGGCTCAACGGCCATCCGGCCTCCGGCATAGCGCTTCAGCTCGCGCCGGGAGCCGACGCGCTCAAGACCGCGGAACTGGTCAAGGCCAGGGTGGAGCAACTGTCGGCCGACCTGCCGCATGGCTACACCGTCACCTATCCGCGCGACACCACCCCCTTCATCAAGCTGTCGGTCGAGGAGGTCGTCCAGACGCTGATCGAGGCGGTCGGGCTGGTGGTCGTGGTGATGTTCGTCTTCCTGCAAAGCTGGCGCGCGACCCTGGTGCCTGCGATCGCGGTGCCGGTGGTGCTGCTCGGCACCTTCGGCGTGCTCGCGCTGTTTGGCTATTCCATCAACACGCTGACCTTGTTCGGCATGGTGCTGGCCATCGGCCTGCTGGTCGACGACGCCATCGTGGTGGTCGAAAATGTCGAACGAATCATGGAGGAGGAAGGGCTTTCCGCCCGCGACGCCACGATCAAGTCGATGGGGGAAATCGGCGGCGCTCTGGTGGGCATCGCGCTCGTCCTCTCCGCCGTTCTGCTTCCCATGGCCTTTTTCGGTGGATCGACCGGCGTGATCTACCGCCAGTTTTCGATCACCATCGTCTCGTCCATGCTTCTCTCGGTGCTGGTCGCGCTGATCCTGTCCCCCGCGCTCTGCGCCACGATCCTGAAGCCCATAGCCGACGAGCATCGCGACCGGGGCTGGACCGGCAGGTTCAACCGCTGGTTCGAACGGGTGACGCGCGGCTATATGCGGCAGCTCCAGCACGTCATCGGCCGCCGCGCGTTTTTCTGGGGCGGCTATGTGGTCGTCCTGCTGCTGCTCTGGCTGCTGTTCGTGCGCCTCCCCACCAGCTTCCTTCCGGTCGAGGATCAGGGCCAGGTGATGGTGCAGGCGACCCTGCCGGCCGGCGCGAAATCATCCCGCACCCGTGCCGCGCTCGAACAGATTCAGAATTATTTCCTGAACGATGAAAAGGACAATGTCGATTTCATCTTCTTCGCTCAGGGATTCAGTTTTGCGGGACAGGGCGAAAACACGGCGCAGGGCTTCATCAATCTGGCGCCATGGGACCAGCGCAAGGGATCGGCCAATCAGGCCACGGCCATAGCGAACCGCGCGACCCGGCAGCTCGGCGCGATCCGCGATGCCAAGGTGCTGGCCATGACCCCTCCCTCCATTCGCGGCCTGGGTCAATCCAACGGCTTCACCTTCGAATTGCTCAATACGGGGGGGCTCAGCCGCGAACGCTTCCTTGCGCTTCGCAACCAGCTGATGAAGGCCGCGGCGAACGATCCCAAGCTGGCCGGCGTCCGCGCCGCCACGCTGGAGGACACGCCCCAGCTCAAGGTTGACGTCGACTCCGAAAAGCTTGCCGTGCTGGGCCTGACCCAGGCCAATGTCGACAATGTGCTGAGTTCCGCCTGGGGCAGCACCTATATCAATGATTTCGTCGACCGTGGCCGCGTGAAGCGCGTCTATATGCAGGCCGACGCGCCCTTCCGCGCGTTGCCCGCCGACCTCGACAACTGGCAGGTGCGTTCCAGCACCACCGGCGAAATGGTGCCTTTCTCCGCTTTCGCCGCCACCCGTTGGACGATGGGACCGACCACTGTGTCCCGCTATAACGGCCAGTCTTCCTACGAAATCCAGGGGCAGGCCGGTCCCGGCACCAGCTCGGGCGAGGCGATGGATGAGATAGCGAAGCTGCAGGGACAGCTCCCCCCGGGCACCAGCTATGCCTGGAGCGGCCTGTCCTATCAGGAAAAGCTGTCGGGCGGTCAGGCACCCCTGCTCTACGGACTGTCGGTCCTGGTCGTGTTCCTCTGCCTTGCCGCGCTTTATGAAAGCTGGTCGATCCCGCTGGCTGTGCTGCTGGTGATCCCGCTCGGCCTGATCGGCGCGGTGCTGGCGGTGACGCTGCGGGGGCTGGAAAACAACATCTATTTCCAGGTTGGCCTGCTCACCACCATGGGCCTTGCCGCGAAGAACGCCATTTTGATCGTGGAGTTCGCCGAACTCTCCTGGCGAGAGGGCAAGGACGCCACGGCCGCGGCGCTGGAGGCCGCCCGCCTGCGCTTCCGCCCGATCCTGATGACTTCACTGGCCTTCATCGCGGGCGTCATTCCACTCGCCATCGCCACCGGCGCCGGCGCACAGAGCCGCGTCGCCATCGGCACGGCTGTGGTCGGCGGCATGGTGACCGCCACCGTGCTCGCCGTTTTCTACGTCCCGCTGTTTTTCCTGACGATCATGCGCATCTTCAGCCGCAAGGGTCAGCCGCCCGCCGCCACCCCCGCCGTGGAGGTCCGGGCATGAAGCGCGCCCTTCTGACGCCCCTGCTCTCCCTGGCATCGCTGACTGCGTTGTCAGCCTGCGACATGGCGCCGCATTATGTCCGGCCGATGCCCCCGGTGCCCGCCAATTTCCCCTCCGGCCCTGCCTATGCGGCGGCGCTCGCCACGGAAAAGCCGGGCCTGCCCTGGACCGCGCTGGTTGGCGATGCTCGGCTCAGGTCGGTCATCGACCGCGCGCTTGCGAATAATCGCGACCTGCGCGCCGCGCTTGCCAATGTCGAGGCCGCCCGCGCGCAATATCGGGTCCAGCGCGCTGCCCGGCTTCCCGCCGTCACCGGCGAGGCAGGCGCCAGCTTTTCCCGCCAGAGCGATAATCGGCAGAACAGCTATAGCGCCAATATCGGCTTCAGCGCGTTCGAGATCGACCTGTTCGGCCGGGTCCGGAACCTGAGCCAATCGGCGCTCGAATCCTATCTCGCGACGGAAGAGGGGGCCCGTTCCACCCGCATCACGCTGATCGCGGAAACAGCCGCTGCCTACGCCACGCTGGCCGCCGATCAGGAACTGTTGGCGCTTGCCCGTCAGACGCTGGCCAGCGCGGAACGCACACTCGCCCTCACCCAGTCGCTCAATCGCGCGGGGCTACGCGGCAAGCTTGACGTCCACCAGGCCGAAACCTCCGTGGAACAGGCCCGCAGCGACATCGCCGCCCAGGCAACCCAGGTGGCGCAGGACCACAACGCGCTGAACCTGCTCGCCGGCGCGCCGGTGGAGGACGCCCTGCTGCCCCAATCGCTCCAAGATCTGACCGGCAGCATCGCGAAGGTTCCGGCGGGCCTTTCCTCCGACGCGCTGCTCCAGCGCCCGGACGTGCTACAGGCCGAACATCAGTTGAAGGCCGCCAATGCTGATATCGGCGCCGCCCGCGCGGCGATGTTTCCAAAGATCAGCCTGACCGCCGCGATCGGCGTGGCGAGTTCGGCCCTCTCCTCGCTCTTCACCGGCGAGGGGTTCGCCTGGTCCGCCGCACCCTCGGCCGCCATGCCGATCATCGGGGGCGGTGCCCGGGGCAATCTCGACTACAGCAAGGCGCAGCGCGACCTGGCCCTCGCCCAATATGAAAAGGCAATCCAGACCGCCTTTCAGGAAGTGTCGGACGCGCTCGCCCGCGAAGGCACGATCGACGACCAGCAGGCAGCCCAGCAGCGCCTGGTCCTCGCCAGCCAGCGCAGCTACGCCCTGGCCGATGAGCGTTATCGCGCCGGGATCGATACTTTCCTCAACAGCCTGACCAGCCAGCGCAACCTGTACAGCGCGCAACAGAGCGCGATCGCGACCAATCTGGCGCTGATCCAGAACCGCATCCTGCTCTACCGGGTCATCGGGGCGGATTTCGCGACGGGCGAACAGTCCTGAAACCCGGCCTTTTCGTTTCCACCGAAGGCCGGAACAAGGTAGGCACCTGATAGCCCGCTTCAACTGAGCGCTCGGCGTTCGCGGGGCTTTTGACCGCCGCCGGATTGATCGCCGTCTCCAGATGCAGGCCAAAGCTCTGCCCCTTGCGCCAGGCGATCCGACCCTGGGCAGGTTCGCAATCGACAAGGACGACGACCACGACCTCCCCGACCGCCAGATCCAGATCGCACCGCCCGCCAAGACCCGTTTCCGATACATCGCGGACAAGGATGTCGACCTCGCCATGGCGGGGATGGTGCATGCGTGCCTTCAGCAACCGGCGCTGCCGGTCATGAAGCCGCTTGGAGCCGAAATCGGTGTCGGAAACGGACATTCAGTCCCGTAACTCTTCATTTTACGGTGCCGCGACGCACCATTGGCGACCTTGGGTTCCTTGCAGTTGCCTGCCGGACCCGTTTGAAACACCGATATTAGTCGCTTAAACGAAGCGTGAAAAGTGCCATAGCCTTAAGTCAATTATATCAATGGCTTTTCCAACGTTCTGCGCAAGGCATGAAAAGGCCCGCCCCGGCGGGGTTAATTTTCCGCCTGATCCGAAGAGGTGGAGCCGCTGGAGCCCGAAGCCTGTCCGTTGCCCGAAAGCTGTCCACTGGCATCGAGCGAGGCCACGCCGCCAGCGCTGTTGGCCGCGCCGCCGGCAGCACCCGCAGCGCTGCCTGCCGCATTGCCCGCCACCGACCGCGCCCGGCCAGCGGTGCTGGAGGCCCGATCATGCGCGGCGCCCGCGGCTGCGCCGGCACGGCCCTGGGCATTGGCGACCGCTCCGGCCGCGCGATCCCGTGCTGCGCCAGCGGTACCGGCGGCCTGATCACGCGCGCCACCCACGGCGTTGCTCACGTCGCTGGTTCCCAGCGTGTCAGCGGTCAGGCTGCCGCTGGCCGATCCGCTCCCGGAGCCGGAAGCGTTGCCGCCATGATTCTTGCCGTGGCGGCTGACCGATCCGCTGGCGGAACCGTTGCCGCTGCCATGGCCCGAACCGTTGGCGCCTACGCGACCATTTTCAAGGTCGATGCTGCGGTCGAGGCCAATGCCACCCGAACCACCGAGTGAGCCGCCCAGGGAACCGCCGACGCCACCCAGACCGCCGCCAAGGCCGCCGCCAAGCATGCCGCCACCGCCACCGCCCAGCAGCTGGGCCGAAGCAGGGGCTGCCGTCAAAGCGGCGAGAGCGGCGGTAGCAAGAAGGAACTTCATCTTCATCGATCGTCTCCTTGTTCGTTGTCGATCCGATGAGAGGACAACGGAAGGACGATCCGCTTTCATCCCGACCCGCGTGAAAAATTTACAAGATATTGATATTCAATCCATGTTTCTGCAATTCCCGCAAAGGATCGCCGGTCCAGCGCCGCGCTTTGCTTCCGCGCGCAGGGCCGCCAGACTGCCGGCGGCGAACAGCCGCCCCGCCACCAGCGGCGCCGCGAAGGATGTGCCGCGCACCCGCCCCTTGCCGCCATCGGGACGCGCCGCATTCATGTCTGCGCCCGGCGCGGCGAAGTCGACATGGCGCGCTCGCCCGGCTTCCGGCAACACGCGTCCGCGCCCGTCAATCCCGGTGACGGCAATCACGTCGGGATAGGAGGCGGGATAGGCGGGAGGGGCCGCCGGACCATCATTGCCAACCGCTGCTACCAGCGTCACGCCCTTTTCCCGCGCCAGCCGGATCGCGCCCGCCAGCAGGGGATTGTCCGGCCCCACCAGGCTGACCGTCACCACGCTCGCCCCCCGCGCCGCCATCCAGCCCAGGGCGCGCGCGATCGCAAAGGCGCCGCCACCTGCCGGATCGTCGCCATAGACATCGGCGGCCAGCAATGGCGCGCCCGGCGCTGCTCCCCGAACGCTACCCGATCCGCTGATAAGCGATGCCACCGCCGTCCCGTGCGCGCTGGCCAGCGGCGCCCCTCGCGCAAAGCCCTGTTGCTCCACCGGACCACTAAACGCCGGGTGCCGGGCAACGCCGCCATCGATCAGCCCCACGGCCTTGCCCCGCACCGGGCCGGTTTCCGCGAGCGCGGTTGCCATCGTCCCAATCGAAGGGCCGCTGGGGAAATAGAGATTGTCGGCGCTTGCCTGCGCTTCGGGCGCGATCGACCGCACCTGCTTCAGCGCGCGTGACAGGCTGCGCCCCTGCGGCACGGTCAGCCGGGTGATGCTGAGGTCCAGCCCCTCGACCGCCGCATTTTCCACGGCGTAACCGGCTGAACGCAGCGCCTCGATGCTCTTGCCCCTGGCGCCCGTCAACAGGATGATCCCGCGCCGCGCCGGTTCCCGCCGATCGTCCAGCTCGACCGAGTCCCCGTGACGCCGCAGCATATCCCCGATCCGGGCCGCCCGCGCCGCGACCAGCCGATCGGCCAGTCGCACGGGGGACAGTTGCTCCAGCCCCGCCTGATCCAGCGTTCCTTCCACCCGGTCCAGCACATTGGGCACGACGCCGCCCACCTGCCCCAACCCACTGCCGGGAGAGGAAAGCAGTTGCGCCTGCGCGCCCGGTGCGGTCAGCAACAGGCCGGCGACGATCCATGGGCGTGCGAATTTCATCTCGACCTCTTTGCTGACGGCGTGCCTTCCGGTCCTTTCGCCCTCAAAATGATTCATTGCGAAAAAATTTCCAATATAGGTTCGTGTTCAGGGATGAAACGTGTGGCAGTGGTCGTTTCATCCCTGGCAAGAGCTGAACTGGAGACGGGATGTCGTTCGAAAGCGATCTGTTGGCGATCCTGCCCCGGCTGCGGCGCTTTGCCGCCAGCCTGTCGCGGGACCGTGCCGACGGGGACGATCTTTGTCAGGCGACGCTGGAAAAGGCGCTGCGGGCCCGCGATCAATGGCAACCGGGGACAAGACTGGATAGCTGGATGTACAGGATCATGCGCAATCTCTGGATCGACGAGGGCCGCTCGCGGCAGCGCGCCGCCCGGACCTTTGCGCCGGAAGAAGCGGGCGAGCATGTCGGCCACGCCGGCGACCGCGATGTGGAGGCGCATGTCATGCTGTCCGACGTAGACCGCGCGATGCACAGCCTGCCCGATGAACAGCGCGAGGCCATTGCGCTCGTGCTGGTGGAGGGGTTGTCCTACAAGGAAGCGGCACAGGTGCTGGGCGTTCCCATGGGGACGCTGACTTCGCGGCTGGTGCGCGGGCGCGGGGCGCTGATCCAATTGCTGGGGGAAGCGGCATGACCGATATCGACGAAGCCATGTTGATCGCCTGGGTCGACGGCGAACTGGACGAAGTGACGCGGCGGCGCGTGGATCGCGCCGTGGCGGAGGACCCGGCGCTGGCCGAGCGACTGGAGATGCACCGCCGCGTGCGCGAACGTCTGTCGGGCCATTATGCCCCGATCGAGGCGGAGCCGGTACCTGCCGGGATGCGCGCCTTGCTGGAAGAAAGCGGGAAGATTGTGCCGCTGGCCCGGCCTTCGGCGTCGCATTGGCGGGGCTGGGGCATTGGTGGCGCAATCGCCGCAAGCCTGTTGCTGGGGTTGGGCATCGGACATCTTTCTGGCGGTCCCGCAGGGCCCATTGCGGTGGGAAATGGCACAATGGTGGCGCAGGGAGAACTCGCCTCGACCCTCGATACGCAGCTGGCCTCCGCGCAGGAAGGGGCATCCATTCGCATCGGCCTTAGCTTCCAGCGCAAGGGCGGCGGTTGGTGCCGCAGTTTCGAGGGGCAGGCGATGTCAGGGATTGCCTGTCGCGAAGGGAAAGACTGGCAGGTGCAGCAACTGGTGCCGGGCATGGGCAAGGCGACGGATTATCGTCAGGCTTCTTCCGGAGATGCGCGCATCATGGCCACGGTGGACGCTCTGATGGAGGGCCAGCCTGCCGATGCGGTTCAGGAGAAGGCGGCAGCTGAGACGGCTTGGCGCTGAAAGCGTCGCTTGATATGACCGATCATCAGAGGATATTCGGAATCACCGAAACAGATCGAGGGGAACAGCCTCCGCCATGGCGCGATAGCCCGCAGGCGAGGGATGCAGGGCGTCCCCGACATCATAGCGCGGCAGAAGATGATCGGGGCGAGCAGGATCTCGCATGATCCGGTCGAAGTCGATCACGCCGTCGAAATTCCCCGGCTCGCTTATCCATCGGTTCACGGCCTGACGATCCGCCTCATTCCGGGCATCGGGATGATAATAGCTATTGCCCTGGAAGGGCAGGATCGTTGCACCGATCACCTTGATCCCTTTGGCCCGGGCGCGCGCGATGATCTGGCGATAGGCGCCAATGATGCGTGACACCAGCCGGGCGTGTTCCGCATCGCTCGCCGTCGCGTCGCGCGTCAGGGTGCCGATGTCGTTGATGCCTTCCAGCAGGATCAGATAACGCACGCCCGGTTGCGCGAGCACGTCGCGGTCGAGCCGGGACAGCGCATTGGGTCCCAACCCGTCGTCCAGCAGGCGGTTGCCGCCTATGCCCTGATTGACCACGGCCAGATGACGCCTTTTCGGATCGGCCTGAAGGCGCCGGGCAAGATTGTCCGTCCAGCGGTCGTTTCCGTTCGTGGTGGCCCCTCGCCCGTCCGTGATGGAATCGCCCAGGGCAACGATGACGCCAGTTGGACCGCATGTTTCCGTCTCCAGCGCGGCAAGCGAAAACCAATGTTCGATCGCGTCGGCGCCGGCCATGCCGGGGTCGGCGAGATGATCGCCCTTTAACAGCCAGGAAGTGGCCCGTGATCCGGGATGGGAGGTTTGTTCCGCGGGGGCCTGGGCGAAGTGAATGCTCACCGCCAGATCATCAAACGGCGTGACAGGCAACGCCACGGGGTCCGAAAGATAATCCGCTCCGGCAGGAATCACGACATCCGCGCGCCCATCGAAGCGGAGCGGAATGAAGCTCTTCGGATCGACTGTCGCCGCATCGGGGCGCAGGGCGCGGGCGATGCTGGCGCCATTGATCCACAGCGGCTTCGTGCCCGCCAGGTTCGACAGGCGCACGCGAAGCCGGTTCCCGGCGATCGACGGGCGGATGATCTGCCGCAGGCTGCTGTCGGCCAGCTTGATCGGGTCCAGCATATTATCCCCGGTCGGCGCCATTTGCGCCGATGTCCATGCCGCCACCCACTGGCCTGCGCAGGATGCGGCCTGCGCAGGCCAAGCCACGCAAGTGGCAAGGAGAAGGAGGAAATGGGCCAGTCCCGTACGCATGAACGACGATCCCTTGTCTGAAAGAAAAAAGGGCCGGCCTTGCGACCGGCCCTCAGGTTCCTGGGGGGAGGATCAGAAATTCGCCCGAATGCCCGCCATGACCGTGCGGCCCGGATAATAGACCGAATAGGCGGCATTATCATATTCGAAGGTGGTGCGGATCGGCTCGTTGGTGATGTTCAGCACATCAAGCGTCAGGCGCATCGCCTTGTTGAGGAAAGGCAGTTGATAGCCCGCCGACATGTCGAGCTGGCCGCGGGCGTCGGAACGCAGATTGGCGCCGTTAATGCCGTTCTGCGGACCGTTGAGGGCTATCGACTTGTCGTTCCAGACATAATTCAGGCTGACCGACAGGCCGTTATTTTCATAGAAGCCCTGAAGATTGTACGACCATTTGGAAACACCGGTCGCCACCAGCCCCGAAGAAGAGGACTGTTTCAGATAGGTGCCATTGGCCGAAAAGCCCAGCCCCTTGACCAGGAAGTCCAGCGGCTGGACCCAGGTGGCCTCGATCCCCTTGATCTTCAGGTCCTTCAGGTTGATCGGGCGATTGACCGTGATCGGCAGATCATTGACGGCAACCCCGGTCTGAAGCGAACGGTCGTTGAGGGCGTTCTGCTGGGTCGAAATCAGGCTGTCGAACGGAATATTGAGCGATCCGAAGCTCACCTGCTGCGACTGGGTGACGGTGAAGCCCTGAATATTCTTCATGAACAGGGCCAGACCGATATAGCCGATACCCCCAGTGTAGATTTCGCCGCCCAGATCATAATTGTCAGAGGTATAGGGCTTGAGGTCCGGATTGCCTGCGGTCGCGGTCAGCGCCGAAGGATCGGAAAAGGTAATGCCGGGCAGGATCTGCCCCGCATCAGGGCGGGTCATCGTCCGCGATGCCGAAGCACGCAGCTTGACATTGTTGGCGACATCATAGGTCAGGTTGATCGACGGCAGGAAATTTTCATATTTCGAGCTGGAGGTGATGTCGACGATCGCCGTGCCGACCTGGCTCGGTCCAATCACCAACTGGTCGGTATGGGCATAGCGCATGCCGGCATTGATGTGCAGGTCACGCCCGGCAATGGTGGTGACGCCGTTCAGTTCGAAATAGGCGCCCAGAACCTTTTCATCCATGTCGCCGGTCGCGCCGCCCGTGACGGCCCCGCGCGTTTCCGGTGCGCTGTCGCGATAGCTGGCATAGTTGGTCGCCTGCATCAACCCGGCGAAATCCGGAACGACAAAGGCATTATAGCCAATGTTGCCACTTGCCAGATGGCCGAAATTGCTGACCGGGAAGGCTTTCAGATATTGCGCGATCGCACTGGTCGGCACCGATCCGGTAGCCCCGGTGCAGCCGGTGCCGCAGACCGACAGCTGATAGGCCGGGCTGTTGTCATAGGCGCGGATCGTCCGCTGCGCCCGGTCATAGGCGGCGCCAACCTTCACATTGAACATCTCGTCGCCATAGGTGACGTCGAGATGCGCGCCGCGGGTTTCCGTTGTCCGGCGCACCAGCGCGATATTCTGGCGATACCATTGCCAGGTGCCGCTATTGGGATCGTTCAGGTCGATATTGGTCGTGATGGACGGATAATCGCCCCCCGTATTGTCATAATAGACGTCGACACCCGATTGCGGCGTGGTCTGGAAAGCGAAAGTCGGCTGTTCGCGGAAGAAGCGGCTCTTGGACCAGTTGGCGCTCAGGTCGATCTTCAGGTCTTCCGACGGCTGCCAGCTGACGCTGGGGTTGATGTTCCAGAATTTGGTCGTCTGCTTGAACAGGCTGGCTTCGAGGAAGAAGGAGGAGTTGGCGAAGGTACCGCTGGTCACGACACCATTATCGTCGACCGTCAGTCCGATCGGGATCATGCCGCCGGTCGATTGCGCACTGGTGCCCGGCCCCGAATTGCGGACCTGCCAGTTCATGTTGACCTTGGTATAGTCGCGCTTCGACTTGGCCCAGATGCCGTCGAGTGCGAAATGCAGTTCATCGCTGGGCCGCCATTCGAGCGAGGCCAGCGCCGAAATGCGCGAGCGGTCGCCCTGCGTCAGGCTGTTGCGGCCAAGGCGCGGGATCAGCGCCGTGCTGAGCTGACTGCGGGTCAGGCCCGAAGTGGCGACCACGTCGACCGGCTGTCCGGCGATCAGACCATGGCCGGTATTCGCCGGAACCGCCGAAGCCCAGGAGAAATTGTTGCCGCCCGGATCGCCCGCGCCCAGATTGCCGTCAGTCCAACCGACCGATTCAAACCCGTCCACGCGGGTCTTGGTCTTGACGCCCGCAACGCCGACCAGAATGCCGAAGGTGTCGGTGGTGTGGCTGGCAACGATCGCGCCGCGCGGGGAAATCTTGTCATTGCTGTCTGTATATTGGCCCTGCGCGACGACGGTGACATGGGTGCCCGGCTTGTCGAACGGGCGGGCGTTGCGCAGGTTGACCGTACCGGCAATACCGCCTTCCAGCGTGGAGGGCGACGGGCTCTTGGCCAGGTCAAGGCGGGTGAACAGTTCCGACGGGAAGAAGTCGAGGTCGACTTCGCGGTTGGCGCTGCCGCCATTGGTGCCGCCGTCCGATGCGACCTGCAATTGCGATCCATTGAGCAGGACACGGGTGAAGCTGGGACCAAGGCCACGGATCGCGACCTGCGTGCCCTCACCATTGACGTCGCGGTTGAGGCGCACGCCGGGCATGCGGTTCAGCGTTTCGGCAAGATTGGTGGCGGGCAGCTTGCCGATATCTTCCGCGAAGATCGAGTCGCCGAAGGCAACAGCACCCTTCTTGGCATTGGTGGCGCTCTGCAAGCTGCCGCGGATACCGGTTACAACGATGTCGGCAACTTCGTCCTGCTGTGCAACGGGCTGGGCGGCGGCGGGCTGGGCCGCGCTGTCCTGGGCGGAAGCTGCCTGCGCCAGCGTCAGCGCACCGAAGGCGGACGCTGCACAAAGCGCGATGCGAAAAGACTGGATACGAGAATCGGCCATCTTCAAAATCCCCTCCTGAGCGCGGCTTCCGACTATCCGGTAAGCATGATTGGTAGCGCTATCAGTTTGACGTTGATAAACCCTGAGTAATTTTTGTCAAGTCCGGTGACAGCTTTATTGGTAACGGTACAAACGGACTTTCTGGATCTGGAAATCCCCGGCAGGCAGGCGGATATGGCGCCCCTGATGGGTCTGATCGCCATTCAGCAGCCGACCGGGCACCCAATTGCCCCGCGCATCGAAATGCCCCTCCCAGGCGCTGTCGATTCCCGCGAGACTCGGCCCGACTCCGACGGGTGCGAAGGTCACGGTGATGCCCTGCCCGGCGATCAGATAATCCTCTGGACCGGTCTGGATGATGATGCCACCGGCGTTACCGGTATCAGGGGTGGAAACAGGTTTCTGGATATCGGCAAAGGCGACGGTGAAGCGGTAATTGCCGATCTTTTCCGTCACCGGCTCGTAGACCAGCGTTTCGTCATAGAGCGCCTTGGGCCGGAAGGCCGACATGCGCCCCAGCCCCTGCGCGGCGAGAATATGCGGGCTGAGTTGCTCCAGCAGGCCATAAGCCTCGCCCAGCGCGCCCGGTTTCTCATCGATCGACTCGATGGAGAAGGGGCCAAAACCGACCGCATCCAGCTTTCCGATCGCGTAAAAGGCATTTCCCGGAACCTGCGGATGATCGGCATTATTGGCTTCGGGAATGAACAACGGATTGTCCACCCGCTTATAGATGTTCACAATATCCACGAAGTTCGGGAAATAGATGTCAGGCGCCAGGAAATCGATCGCGGGCGCTCCGGCCTTCCACACGTCGATCAGATGGGGCAACGGCCCGCCGCTCGGATATTCGCCGGGCAGCCGGCCGGGGCGGTTCAATGCCACATTGACATACATGGGCATGGCATAGGCCGCCTTGCCCGCGCGGGTCAGCGCATCGGCAAAACGCGCATAGGTCCAGGCGGTGAAGATCTCCTCGGCCTGATGACCGGGACCGAACACCTCCGCCCACGTGCCGCTGGTCCTGGCTCCCTGCTCCTCCCAGAGCTGCTTCATCTGCGGCACCAGACTGTCCCGGTGCTGCTGGAGATAGGCCAATAGTTCGGCGGGCACCGGCCCCTTGAACGCGGCGTCGGCCAGCGGGCCATAATCGCGCGCCACCGGCAGCATCCCGATCTCATTTTCCACCTGCGTCATCAGCACGGTGTTCTGCCTGTCGTCCACTGCCTTGATATGCGCCATCAGCGCGGCAAAGGCCTTCTGGTCCGCCTCCAGCGTCGCGGGCGCCATGGAGGAGAGGATGTCAACGCCCTGCCCATTGGGCAGCTGCGCACGGGGGAACCGGGCCTGATCGCGCTTGACCCAGGCGGGCACATAGGTCGACATGCTGTTCTTCCACGCGCCGAACCAGAGGAAGACCAGCTTCAGACCGTTGGCCCGCGCATCGCGGATCAGCGCATCGACCGGGGAAAAGTCGAACCTGCCCTCGACCGGCTCTATCAGCTCCCAGGACACCGGAACCAGCACGGTGTTGAGGTGCATCGCCTTCAACCGCTTCCAGTGCGGCGCCATATAGGTGGCGCTGGATGCGCTGCTATTGCCCAGCTCGCCTGCGATCAGCAGCATCGGCTTGCCCTGAACGCTAAGCTGGGTGGCGCTGCCCTGCTTCACCAGCCTTGGCGGCTCGGCCTGCGCAGTGGCGGCCAGGGCGAGCGCAGAGACGGCAGCGCCGATCTTCGCGAGATGCATCATTTCTCTCCGTGGAAGGTGGCGAGCGCGACGCGCGCGCCCTGGGTTTCGAGGATGGCGAGCCAGTGGATGAGCGAGGCGCGGAAGTCCCCGTTCGTCGCCAGCGCGGGTGGAACGACGGCATCAAAGCCGAGGATGGCATCGACGCGCTCGCCCACCGTGCTGGCGTCGGCAAGGCAAGCGGCAATGGCGCCGGCCAGCGGATCGTCCACCTTATGACTCTCGCCCAGATCATCCTGCCCCGCCTGCCAGCGGACCCAGGCCGCGACGCCTAGCGACAGCGCCTCGATCCCCTGCCCCGCCGCCAGCCGCGCGGCGATGGTGGCGAGCAGGCGCTGGGGCAGCTTCTGCGACCCATCCATGGCGATCTGGCGCGTGCGATGGCGCAGCGTCGGATTGTCGAAGCGCGCCATCAATTCCTTGCGATAGGCGGCCACATCCAGTTCCGGCGGTGGGGATAGCGTCGTCTGCGCCTCATCCCAGAGCGTTTCGACAAACATCCGTGCCTCCGGCAAAGCCAGCACTTCATGGACATGCTCGATCCCGGCAAGGGCGCCCAGATAGGCGATGCCGCTATGCGATCCGTTGAGCAGGCGCAGCTTGGCTTCCTCCCAGGGGGCGACCGCAGCCGTAACCTGCACGCCCGCAGCAAAATCAGGGCGCGGGCCACAGAACCGGTCCTCGATCACCCACTGGATGAAGGGTTCGGTCTTGACCATTGCCCTATCTTCAATGGGAACGCCCCTCACGCCGAGGCGGGTGGAGAGCGCGGCGATATCCTCTTCCGTGGTCGCGGGGACGATGCGGTCGACCATGGTTTCAGAAAAGGCCCCCTCCTCAGCGATCCAGTCCGCCAGAGCCGGGTCATGGCGGCGCGCCAGCGCCAGCACGGCGTTGCGCAGCCGGGTGCCGTTGTGCGGCAGATTATCGCAGCTGATGGCGGTGAAGGGCAGCCGGCCGGCCGCTTTGCGCATCGCCAGCGCCGCCACCAGATAGCCGGGCGCTGTCTGCGGGCTTTCCAGCGAGACGAGATCGGCGGCGAGCTGGGCATCCTCCTCGATCAGCGCGCCGGTCGCGGGGTCGAGCTTATAGCCCTTCTCCGTGATGGTCAGCGTGACGATATGCGTTTCGGGCGAGGCCAGCGCGGCCAGCAGCGCCCGCGGCTCTTCCGGCGCGACGATGACGCGCTGGACTGCGCCGATGACCCGCGCCTGCTCCGAAGAGCCGTCACGGACCAGCATGGTATAGAGGCCATGCTGCGGCGCCATCTGCTCCCGCACGGCGGGCGAGCGCAGCGAAGCGGCGACGATGCCCCAGCGCAGATCGCCCGCATTCAGGACATCATCGAACAGCACCGCCTGATGCGCGCGGTGGAACGCGCCGATGCCAAGATGGACGACGCCCGCCTTGACCGCCGCGCGATCATAAGTCGGGCGGATCACATCGGCCGGCAGAGCGTCGAGCGTCGCGGACGACAGGCGGATCACAGCTTGTAAGCCTTCTTCACAAGGTCATAGGCAAGGGCGTGGGCCAGTTCGAAGGCTTCGTCCTCCTCCAGCCTGTGCTCGGCGATGAGCTGGGCGAGCCAGCCGCAATCCATCCGGCGGGCGACGTCATGCCGGGCCGGGATCGACAGAAAGGCGCGGGTGTCGTCGTTGAAGCCCACTGTATTGTAGAAGCCCGCCGTCTCCGTCGCGCGCTCGCGGAAACGCCGCATCCCTTCCGGGCTATCGTGGAACCACCAGGGCGGGCCCAGTTTGAGCGCAGGATAATGGCCCGCCAGTGGCGCCAGTTCGCGGGAATAGACATCCTCATCCAGGGTGAAGAGGATCAGCGTCAGGCGCGGATCATTGCCATAGAGGTCGAGCAGGGGTTTCAACGCCCGCACGAATTCACCGGCTGTCGGGATGTCGCCGCCCTTATCCCTGCCGAAGCGGGCCAGCACGGCGGCATTGTGGCTGCGATGGACGCCGGGGTGGAGTTGCATCACCATACCGTCCTCGATCGACATGCGCGCCATTTCCACCAGCATATGGCCGCGGAACAGTTCGGCTTCCCGCGCGCTGACGGGACCGCTCGTCACCTTGGCGTATAGCGCCTCGATCTCGGCGGGGGGGAGATGCGCGGTGAAGGCCGAGGGATGGCCGTGATCGGTCGAAGTGGCGCCCGCTTCGCGGAAATCCGCCCGGCGCTTCTCATGGGCGCGCAGATAACCGGCGAAGCTGCCCGCATCCTCCCCCGCCATGGCGCAGAAACGACGGACATTGTCGATGAAGCGCGGATCGTCGGGGTCCATCACCGGATCGGGGCGATAGGCCGTGACGACCCTGCCGCTCCAACCCGATTCCCGGATCGCGCGATGATGATCGAGCGGGTCGAGCGGACCTTCGGTGGTGGCGATGACCTCGATATTATAGCGTTGGAACAGGGCGCGGGGGCGGAAGGCGTCGGTCTTCAGCGCGGCGTCGATAATGTCGTAGACATGATCGGCCGTCTCCGGCTCCAGCCGCACGTCGATGCCGAAGGCCTCTGCAAAGACCCAGTCCAGCCACATGCGCGAAGGCGTGCCACGGAACAGGTGGTAATGCGCGGCAAAGCGGTGCCAGATGGTACGCGGATCGTTTTCCGTTCGGCTGCCGTCGACGGTGGGGACGCCAAGTTCCTCCAGCTTCACGCCCTGACTCATCAGCATGCGGAACACATAATGGTCCGGCACGATCAGCAGGTCGGAAGGATTGGCGAAGGGCTGGTCATAGGCGAACCAGCGCGGGTCGGTATGCCCGTGCGGGCTGACGATCGGCAGTTCCTTGACGGTAGCATGGAGCGCGCGAGCGATGTCGCGCGTGCGCGGGTCGGACGGGAACAGCCGATCAGGGTGGAGATGAAGGGGTTTGGTCACGAAATTACTCCTGTCGCACCGGTTGTGCCACCGGTGGCAACGCCCTGATAGCGCGGCACGATGCAATGAACAGTGAAAAGTGCGATCAGATAAGCGCAGGAAGCGACGATGAAGATAGGCTGGAAGCTGCCGACGGTTTCCAGGATGACGCCCGCGAACTTGGCCATCAGCATCCCGCCCATCGCTCCTGCGAGGCCACCAAGTCCCACCACGGACCCCGCCATCCAGCGCGGAAAGAGATCGCCCGGCAGCGCATAGACATTGGCGGAAAAGCCCTGATGCCCGGCGCAGGCAAGGCCGATCAGCCCGACCGCGACCCACATGCTGGACGCCTGTGCGGCGAAGGCGATGGGCAGGGCGCACATGGCGGCGCAGAACATGGCGGTCTTGCGCGCGCGATTGATGCTCATGCCCCGGCCGATGAGGCGAGAGGACAGCCAACCGCCCGCGACCGAACCCACATCCGCCATCAGATAGACGGCGATCAGCGGCGGGCCGAAGTCCAGCATCTTCACGCCATATTGTTTGTTGAAGAAGTCGGGCAGCCAGAAGAGAAAGGTCCACCACACCGGATCGATCAGGAAACGGGCGGTCATATAGGCCCATGTCTGGCGATGGCGGAACAGGGTAGCCCATTTGACCGGGCGCCGGGGTTCCTGGGGATCAGCCTCGATCCAGTTCAGTTCTTGCGTGGACAGCCCCTTCTTCTCGCGCGGGAGCCGATAGAAGCCGAGCCACGCAGCCAGCCAGATCACCGTCAGCAGTCCGGTCAGGATGAAGGCCCAGCGCCAGCCCATGGTAACGGCGATGACCGGCACGATCAGCGGCGTCAGGATCGCGCCGACATTCGACCCGGCGTTGAAGATGCCGATGGCAAAGGCGCGCTCCTTCTTGGGGAACCATTCATTGGTCGCGGCGATGGCGGCGGGGAAAGTCCCTGCCTCCCCGATCGCCAGCGGCACCCGGGCCAGCAGCATTCCCGCCGTAGAGGTGAAGAAGATGTGCATGACGTGGCCAACCGTCCACAAGGCGACGGCCAGCGCATAGCCCGTCCGCGCGCCGATCCGGTCGATCAACCGGCCGAAGAAGACATAGGCTATGCCGTAGCCCGCCTGGAACCAGATGGCGAGGTCGGCATAGCCGCTCTCGCTCCAGCCATAGCGGGCCTGGAGGTCGGGCTTGAGCGTCGGCAGGACAAGGCGGTCGATATAGCTCAGCACCACGGCCGCGAAGAGCAATGCGCAGACGATCCAGCGGATCTTGCCGGAGGGTTTGGGGATAGGGGGGCTGGTCATGACCCTCTCCAAAAGAACTTCGTCATTCCCGCGAAGGCGGGAATCCATCTCCGTACGTGAAGACTGGGGATGGCGTGGGAGATGTCGAAGAGAGTCACGCGCCTCTCTTCCGACCCGCCTGCGCAGGAATGACGTGAACACTGCCATCACCAATTGAACATCGTGCCGTCTTCCAACCGGTTCACCGGCAGGAAAGCGCGCTTATATTCGTACTTCGCGGCCAGTTCCTCATCGATGTCGACGCCCAGCCCCGGCGCGTCGCCCGGATGCATCATGCCGTCGGCAAAGGTATAGCCATGAGGGAATACCGCATCGGTTTCCTCCGTGTGGCGCATATATTCCTGAATGCCGAAGTTGGGCACCGAAAGATCGAAATGCAGCGCCGCCGCCATGCACACTGGCGAGAGGTCAGTCGCGCCATGGCAGCCGGTACGGACCTGATAGAGATCGGCCAGCGCTGCAATACGGCGCAGATGAGTGATCCCACCCGCATGCACCACGGTCGCGCGGATATAGTCAATCAGCTGGTTCTGGATCAGGTCCTTCGCGTCCCAGATCGAGTTGAAGATTTCCCCCACGGCCAAGGGCGCGGTCGTATGCTGGCGGATCAGCCGGAAGGCTTCCTGATTTTCCGCCGGCGTCGCATCCTCCAGCCAGAACGGGCGATAAGGTTCCAGATCCTTGCCCAGACGCCCCGCCTCGATCGGGGTCAGCCGGTGGTGGATGTCGTGCAACAGATGCACGTCCCAGCCCATAGCCTCCCGCGCCGCCTGGAACAGTTCCGGCACCACGCGCAGATATTTGCTGGTGTTCCAGACATTCTCCGTCGGCAGGTCCGCATCGGCGGGCTCGTAGAAATATTTGTCCTTCGACACGCCATAGGTCGACGCCATGCCCGGCACGCCGCATTGCAGGCGGATCGCCTTATAGCCCTGCGCCTGATAGTCCAGCGCTACCTTGACCGTATCCTCGATCGTCGTGCCATTGGCATGGCCATAGACCATCACCCCTTCGCGGCTCGCGCCACCCAGCAACTGATAGACCGGCAGCCCGGCAATCTTGCCCTTGATGTCCCACAGCGCCATGTCGACCGCCGCGATGGCTGTCATGGTGACGGGGCCGCGCCGCCAATAGGCGCCCTTGTAGAGATATTGCCAGATATCCTCGATCCGGTGCGCGTCCCGTCCGATCAGGCAGGGGATCACATGGTCGGTGAGGTAGCTGGCGACCGACATTTCCCGGCCGTTGAGCGTCGCATCGCCCAGACCGTAAACACCTTCATCCGTAATGATCTTGAGGGTGACGAAATTGCGGCCGGGGCAGGTGACGATGACCTTGGCGTCGATGATCTTGGGCATAAGCATGGTCCTGTTCAGATGATTTCGAGCGTGGCTTTCTGGAGATTTTTGCTGTCCGGGCCGGTCATGATGTCGAAGAGGCCCGGTTCGACCACTTCTTCCATGTCGAGATTCCACAGCGTGAAGGCGGCGCGCGTCAGCGTCAGGCGGACCGTGCGGCTCTCGCCGGGGGCAAGCGTGATGCGTTCGAAGCCCTTCAATTCCTTGATCGGCCGGGTGACGCTGGCGGTCTGGTCGCGGACATAGAGCTGGACGACTTCGTCCCCCGCCCTTTGCCCGATATTGCGGACGTCGACCTCTACCGTCACATCGCCGCCGACGCCGATGCGCCCGGCGGAAAGTCGCGGCTTGCCAAATTCAAAGCGGGTGTAGCTGAGGCCGAAACCGAAGGGGAAAAGCGGACGGATATCCTCGAACACATAGCCGCGCCGGGCGGAGGGCTTGCGATTGTAGAAGATCGGGATCTGCCCCGCGTCGCGCGCCACGGTGACGGGCAGCTTCGCGCCCGGATTGGCGTCCCCGAACAGGATGTCGGCCATGGCGGCGCCGCCCTCCTGCCCCGGATACCAGCACTCCAGCAGTGCATTGGCGCCATCCACCACCGCCGGATAGCTGGGCGGACGGCCATTGATCGCGCAGACCACCACGGGCTTGCCGGTCGCTCTGATCGCCGCGAACAGTGCATTCTGCTCGCCCACAAGATCCAGGCTGGTGCGGTCGCCCAGATGGTTGACGGCGAAACCCTCCCGGCTGGTCTGCTCGGTATCGCCAAGGGCGAGCAGGATGATATCGGCGGACTTCGCGACCTCTATAGCCTGCGCGATCAGTTCGCGGTTTTTTGCGGGGTCCGCCAACAGTACCTCGTCCGCCGACCGATCTTCGCTCTGGGTGATGAACACACCCTGTGCGTGGACGATCTCCGCCTTGCCTTTGAGTTTCGCCTGCACGCCTTCCAGCAGCGAGACGGTCTGGCGCGGCACGCTGCTATAGCCACCCAGCCGCGCTATGGCGGCATTGGGACCGATCACCGCGACCCGCTTGTGCGCGCCGGGGGTGAGCGGCAGCGTGCCGTCATTCTTGAGCAGCGCGATCGAACGGTGCGCCGCCTTCAGCGCCAGCGCGCGGGCTTCGGCATTGCCGGTCAGCCGGTCATGATCCTTGCGTGGCCAGGGATTTTCGAACAGGCCCGCGCGGAACTTGAGCGTCAGCATCCGGGTGCAGGCCAGATCGACGGCTTCAAGAGGCACTTTTCCAGCGCGGACCTGTTCCACGAGCGTCCGATAGGTCTGGCCATCGGGCAGCTCGCAATCGACGCCTGCCCGAAGCGCAGCGCGGGCGGCGGCTTCAGGATCAGGCTGGACATGGTGGATGGTGTCGAGTTCGTGGACCGCGCCATAGTCGCTGACCACCGCGCCGTCGAAA
The DNA here is from genome assembly GCF_032153725.1 of Sphingobium sp. Taxonomy (GTDB): domain Bacteria; phylum Pseudomonadota; class Alphaproteobacteria; order Sphingomonadales; family Sphingomonadaceae; genus Sphingobium. The sequence continues at coordinate 72,936 of NZ_JALDYQ010000002.1, forward strand.
TGCCATTCGCCGCGCAGGATGTCGTTCAACAGCCAGCGATTCTGGTGCGATGGCACGCCGTCAATCTCATTGTAACTGGGCATGACAGCGGCGATGCCGGTGCGCTTCACCACCTCTCGGAAGGGCGGGAAGAAATTCTCGCGCAGTTCCCGCTCCGATATCGGCGCGGGGGCGATATTCTCACCGCTTTGGGGCTGGCCGTGGCCGGTCATGTGCTTGAGCGTCGCCATGACCTTGTCCGGGCCGATCTGACTACCCTCTCCTTGCAGGCCGCGTACGGCGGCCACGCCCATCTCACCGCAGAGATAGGGGTCTTCGCCAAAGGTTTCCTCGATCCGGCCCCAGCGCGGGTCGCGGGCGATGTCGACCACCGGGGACAAAGCAAGATGGACGCCGCGCGCCCGAACCTCGCGGGCGATCACGGACTGGACATCCTCCATCAACTGACGGTCGAAGCTACCCGCAAGACCGATCGCCATCGGGAACATCGTCGCGTCCGTCGCCATGTAACCGTGCAGCGATTCCTCATGGAACAGCACCGGGATGCCAAGCCGGGTTTCGTTAATCGCCCATTTCTGGACGGCGGTGACGAAGGCGACCGTATCGGCGGGCGTGCGCCAGCGCGCGCCCACGCCCCCCGCCTGCGTCGAGCCATTGGGCGCGCCGCGCCGGTCGGAGGGGCGGGTGATCTGGCCGAAGCTATGGGGATAGGCCTTGCTCGCCTTGGCGGGCGAGAAGGTCAGGTCATCCATGATGTCGGCCTTGGTCGCCCAGAGCGCGATGATCTGGCCAACCTTCTCCTCCAGCGTCATGCGCGACAGCAAATCACGCACGCGCAGGTCGATAGGCGCGGACGCATCCTTGTAAAGCGGACCGCCCTTCCCCTTCGCCAAGCCGGGCGCCGCCGCGAACAGGGAGGTGGAGGCCAGCAGCCCCAATGCCTGACGGCGGGCAAAACGGCTCACGGCGTCACCGTCAGCGTCGCGGATTTCAGCGCGACCGAGCTGTTGCCGGTCATGATCTCGAAATCGCCCGGCTCGACCACGCGCTGCATATGGTCGTTCCACATTTGCAGGCTTTCCGGCCCGACCGTGAAGGTCACGGTGCGTGTTTCGCCGGGCTTCAGGGTCACGCGCTGAAAGCCCTTTAATTCCTTGATCGGCCGCGTGACGGAACTGACCTTGTCGCGGATATAGAGCTGGACGACCTCATCGCCCGCGCGCTGGCCGCTGTTACGCACGTCCACCGAAACGCTGGCCGAGCCGCCCACGCCGATCTTCGTCGCGGACAGGCGCGGCGCCGACAGGTCGAAACTGGTGTAGCTCAGGCCAAAGCCAAAAGGATAAAGCGGATCGGTGGTGTCGAACAGATAACCGCGCCGCGCACTGGGCTTGGCATTGTAAAACATCGGCAGTTGCCCGACCGAGCGCGGCACGGTGACAGGCAGCTTGCCACCCGGATTGACGTCGCCGAACAGTATATCCGCCACGGCATTGCCACCCTGCTCGCCCAGATACCAGCCTTCGAGGATGGCGTTCGCCTGTTCCGATATCTTGACCGTCGAGGCCGGGCGGCCATTGATCAGGACCACGGTGATCGGCTTGCCCAATGCCTTCAGCGCGTCGAACAACTCCTGCTGTTCACCCACCAGATCGAGGCTCGGCCGGTCGCCCAGATGATTGTCGGCCCAACCCTCACGGCTCGACTGTTCGGTATCGCCCAGCGTCAGGACGATACGGTCGACATTGCGCGCGGCCTCCAGCGCCTGCGCGATCAGCCTGCGGTTCTCGGCGGGGTCGGATTTGGTGACCTTATCCTCCCACCAGTCGTCATTTTCGGTGATCTTCACGCCCTGCGCGAAAACAATCTTCGCCCTCGCGCCGACCTTGGCCTTGATGCCGTCAAGGATCGAAACCGTGTGCGGCGGCTGACCATAATAGCCGCCCAGCCGCGCCACGGCGGCGCTCGGCCCGATGACGGCAATGGTGCCTTCGGGCTTCAGCGGCAACATGCCGTCATTCTTGAGCAGGGTGATCGACCGCTGCGCCGCCTTCAGCGCGAGGGCGCGGGCCTCCGCATTATTGGTGATCCTTTCCGAGGCAGCAGCATCGGCATAGGGATTTTCGAACAGCCCGGCGCGGAACTTCAGCTCCAGCATATGCCGCACCGCCTGATCGACCTGCGCTTCGCTGACCTTGCCCTCGCGCACTTGGCGGGCGAGCGTGGCATAGGACAGACCATCGGGCAGGTCCGCATCCACGCCCGCATCCAGAGCACGACCCGCCGCCTGCTCCAGATTGCCGGCTATATGGTGAATGCTCATCAGCTGGTCGACCGCCGAATAGTCACTGACGACCGCGCCCTTGAAGCCCCATTCGCCGCGCAGCACGTCGTGCAGCAGCCAGCGATTGGCGTGCGATGGCACGCCATCGATTTCATTGTAGCTGGCCATCACCGCCTCGATTCCGGTGCGCTTCACCACCTGTTCGAAGGGCGGGAAGAAATTCTCGCGCAATTCTCGTTCCGATACGGGCGCCGGACCGACATTGGTGCCGCTTTCGGGCTGGCCATGGCCGGTCAGATGCTTCAGCGTGGCAAAGACCTTGCCGGGCGGCAGCAGGCGCGAGCGGCCCTTGCCCTGCAAGCCTTCGACGGCAGCGACGCCCATTTCCCCAACCAGATAGGGGTCTTCGCCATAGGTTTCCTCGATCCGTCCCCAGCGCGGATCGCGGGCGATGTCGACCACGGGCGAGAGAACCAAACTGACGCCACGGACACGGATTTCGCGGGCAATGACCGCGTTCACCTCCCGCAGCATGTCCGGGTCCCAGGATGAGGCCATGGCGATCGATTGCGGGAAGCTGGTAGCGCCAACAGCCGCATAGCCGTGCAGCCCTTCCTCATGGAACAGGATGGGGATGCCAAGCCGCGTCCGGGTTGTGGCCCAACGTTGCAGCGCGTTGACCAGCGCCACCGTCTGGCGCGGATCGCGGCCGGGGACTTCGCGGGGGGAGAAGGCGCCCTTGGCATCGGAAGGACGGGTGAACTGGCCGATGCCGTTCGGATAGACCTGCCCCAGTTTCGATGGATCGAGTTGCAGCCGGTCATCAAAGACCTTGACCTTATCGGTCCAGACGGCGGTAATCTGGGCAATTTTCTCGTCCAGCGTCATCCGCGACAGCAGGTCGTCCACACGCGATTCGATGGGGGCGCCGGCATCTTTGTAGAGCGGCTTGGCGCTTGTCGCCGCAGGCGCGGCCATAACGGGCGCAAAGGGCGTCGCAACCATCAGGGTCAGCGCGGAAACCGCGCACAACAGCTTGCAGGACCGGATCACGAAACAGCCTCTCCCTTTTTGCGGCGGCTTTAAGCTTTTTGCTTGCCCCACCATAACTGATAGCGTTAACATTGCTCAGACAATAGCAGCCTGTCAATGCCCTTCCATCCGGGTCATGGCAGGAAGGAGAGGAAGGGGACCCATGTTCGCGCGCCTGTTTTGCTGGACCATCGCCGCCGCCATGACCGCCGCCGCACCCGCCATGGCCGAAGACGGCTATGATCTGTGGCTGCGCCATGAAAAGGTGGAGGATGGCGGAAAGCTTGCGCGTCATGCCACGGCGATCGTTGCGCCCGGCACCGGCGCGACGGCCCTTGCCGCCCGTGATGAGCTGCTACGCGGCCTGTCCAAGGCGAGCGGCCTCGCCCCCGCCCTGACCGACAGGCCCCGAAATGGCGCGATCTGGCTGGCGACTCCGGCCTCTGCGCCTGATCTTCCCGCGAAGCTCGATGGGCTGGGCGAGGAAGGCTATGCGATCCGTTCGATCACCCTGAGCGGCCAGCCTGTGACCCTTATCGCCGCGAACAGCGATATCGGCCTGCTTTACGGCGCCTATGCCTATTTGCGGCTGGCGGAGACGGGCGCCTCGCTCGACCGGCTCGACATACGCAGCACTCCCCGGATCAAGCTGCGGCTGCTCAACCATTGGGACAATCTGGATGGCACGGTGGAACGGGGCTATGCCGGGCAATCCATCTGGGACTGGTGGCGCCTGCCCGACTGGAAGGGGCCGCGCTATACCGACTATGCCCGTGCCAATGCCTCGATCGGCATCAATGGCACCGTCCTCAACAATGTGAATGCCAAATCCGACAGCCTGACCGCGCCCTATATCGCCAAGGCAGCGGCGCTTGCCGATGTTTTCCGGCCCTATGGCATCAAAGTCTATCTGTCGGTCAAATGGACCGCGCCGATGGAACTGTCCGGCCTCAAGACCGCCGATCCGCTCGACGCGCAGGTCGCCGCCTGGTGGAAGGCGAAGGCGGATGAAATCTACAAGGTCATCCCCGATTTCGGCGGCTTCCTGGTGAAAGCGAACAGCGAAGGCCAGCCGGGACCGCAGGATTACAGGCGCACCCATGCCGACGGCGCGAACATGCTGGCCGCCGCGCTGAAGCCCCATGGCGGCATCGTGATGTGGCGCGCCTTCGTCTACGCCCATGACAATCCCGACGATCGCGCCAAACAGGCCTATAGCGACTTCAAGCCGTTGGATGGCCAGTTCGCGGACAATGTGCTGGTGCAGGTGAAGAATGGCGCGATCGACTTCCAGCCGCGCGAGCCTTTCCACCCCTTGTTCGGCGCGATGCCCAAAACACCGCTGATGATGGAATTCCAGATCACCAAGGAATATCTGGGCCAGTCCACCCATTTGACCTATCTCGGCCCCTTGTTCGAGGAGACGCTGAAGAGCGACACCTTCGCGAAAGGCAAGGGCTCGACCGTCGCCAAGGTGATCGACGGATCGCTCGAAGGACACAAACTCTCCGGCATCGCCGGGGTCGCCAATATCGGCATGGATCGCGACTGGGCCGGGTCGATCTTCAATCAGGCCGACTGGTATGCCTTTGGTCGCCTAGCCTGGAATCCCGACCTCTCGGCGGAAGCGATTGCCCGCGAATGGGCAGCGCAGACCTTCTCGCCCGGTCCCGGGATAGTCGATCCGGTCGTCGCCATGATGATGGGATCGCGCGAAGCGGCGGTCGATTACATGACCCCGCTCGGCCTTGCCCATGTCATGGGCACCGGCCATCATTATGGCCCAGCACCATGGATAGCCGACCTTGCCCGCCCGGAATGGAACCCGGTCTATTATCACAAGGCCGACGCGCAGGGCATCGGCTTCGACCGGACGAAGACGGGCAGCAACGCCATCGCGCAATATGCCCCGGCGGTCGCGAATATGCTTGGCAACCCGAAGACCACGCCGGAACGCGACCTCCTCTGGTTCCACCATGTCGCCTGGGACGCGAAACTGAAATCGGGCGATACGCTGTGGAACGGCCTTGTCCACCATTATGATGCCGGCGTCGCTTATGTCGCGAACATGCAAAAGGCATGGGAGAGCCTGCGTCCTTCCATCGACGCCGAACGCTTTGCCCAGACGCAGGCCTTCCTTGGCATCCAGTATCGCGAGGCGAAATGGTGGCGCGATGCCAGCATCGCCTATTTCCAGTCGATCTCGAAGCGTCCCCTGCCCGCTGGCTCGGCCGCGCCCGAACATGATCTGAACTGGTACGAAACCCTCCAGTTCCCCTATGCGCCGGGGCATCCATGACTGGCTTTCAATTCCCGCAGGCGCTAGGGCCTCAGCCGCTATGAACGACCGAAAATTGCCGACAATCCGGGATGTTGCCGCACGGGCAGGCGTGTCCGTGATGACCGTATCGCGCGTCGTCAACAAGCAGAGCTGGGTCAGCCCCCAGACCCGCGCCAAGGTCGAAAAGGCGATCGGGGATCTGAATTACGCCCCCAACGCCACGGCACGCGCGCTTGCGGGGGGTGACGACCGGCGGGTCGCCCTGCTCTACCGCAACACCACGACATCGGCCTATCTGGGCGAATTGCTGCTGGGCGGGCTGGACGAGGCGGCGAAGCATCATCTCCATTTGGTGGTCGAGCAATGCGAGGCCGGAGCGACCGCAGAAGAGATTGTCGCGCAGATTCAGCAAGCGCGCGTATCCGGCGTGATCGTGCCACCGCCCTTGTGCGACTGGGACGAGCTGGCCGAGGCATTGGCACGGCATGATATAATGAGGGTCGCGATCGCGCCGGACGAGAGCCACGGCATGATGGTCGTGGCGATCGATGACCGTCAGGCGGCAAGCGAGATGACCCGGCATCTGATCGATCTGGGCCATCGCCGCATTGCCTTCATCCAGGGCAATGCCCAGCACCGCTCCAGCGCCCGACGGCTGGAGGGGTTTCGCACGTCGATGGCGGCTCAGGGCCTGACGGTGGATGAAGACTATGTGGTCGAAGGCGATTTCAGCTATCGTTCCGGCCTGGAAGCAGCCGAACGGCTGCTGAGCCTGACCATCCGACCCACAGCGATTTTCGCATGCAATGACGATATGGCGGCGGCCGCCATCACCATTGCGCACCAACGGCAGATCAATGTGCCCGCGGATCTGACGGTCTGCGGTTTTGACGATACGCCCCTGGCGGCGGCGATCTGGCCGACCCTGACCACCATTCGCCAGCCGATCCGGGACATGAGCCGGGCGGCTATGACCCTGCTTGCAAGCGCGATAAGGGGCGGAGGCGAGAAGGATGGGCAAGACATGACCCGACTGGATTACAGTCTGATCCGGCGCCAATCCGATGCCGTGCCGCGCCTGCACCAGCGCGGGGAACGGTAAGCCGGAACAGGGTGGAGAGCGGACATTATAGCTTCGTCATCCCGGACTTGATCCGGGATCCCGCTTTCTTCTTGAGCGTAGATCAAGTCCGGGGTGACGAGGGTGGGAATGTCCACAAATGGCCAAAAGCAGCCAATCCCTTAAGCAAAACGCGCCAGCAACTGGTTCAGCAGCGGACGCAGCCGCCGGATTTCGTCCCGATGCGTCGCCGACAGGCTCGCCAGCAGATCCAGCGCGCTCGGCGTGAGTTGCAGTTGCGCCCGGCGCCGATCCGTCGCGCTGGCATGACGCGTCACCAGACCCAGCTTCTCCAGCCGATCCACCAGGCCCGTGGCGCTGTGCGGTTTCAGAAGCAGGCGTCGGGCGATATAGCCCACCGTCGCATCCTCCTCCGGCGCAGCGCGCAGGGCCAGCAGCGCCTGATGCTGCTGCGGCGTCAACCCCATCTGCGCTGCCCGCTCGCTGCTGAAAGCCTGAAACTGCCGCAGCGCGAAGCGGAATTCCGCCAGAGCCGCATAATCCTCATCATTCAATATGGCGCCGTCTGCTTCCATGGGACCTTCATCTTGAAATATATCGTGATACGACATAATTGCGCAGCACCATAGCAACAAAGAGGGATTTACATGATTCGGGAAGCCTCCGCTTCGACCGAGCCTGTCACACTCGGCGATCACAGCGCGGATCGGCGGATGCTGATGTTGGCGGCGATGGCGTTGATCGTGGGAACCGGCGGCGTGGCGGGGGCATGGATTTTGCTCCAGCTCATCGCGCTGGCGACCAACATCTTCTGGTTCGGGCGCTTCTCGATGGACGATATCGACATGGCCGATGGCGCGGTCGGGGTCGCCGTCCTGCTCCTGCCGCTGACCGGCAGCCTCATCGTCGGCCTGATGGCCCGCTACGGATCGGAGAAAATTCGCGGCCACGGCATACCCGAAGCCATCGAGACGATCCTCTTCGGCGAAAGCCGCCTGTCATTGAAGGTCGCCATATTGAAGCCGGTTTCCTCCGCCATCTCCATCGGCAGCGGCGGCCCGTTCGGCGCGGAAGGGCCCATTATCATGACCGGCGGGGCGATCGGGTCGCTGTTCGCCCAGTGTTTTCACCTGAGCGCCGCCGAGCGCAAGACGCTGCTTGTCGCGGGCGCGGCGGCAGGCATGACCGGGATATTCGGAACGCCGCTCGCCGCCATATTGCTGGCGATCGAGGTGCTGCTGTTCGAATGGAAGCCACGCAGCTTCGTGCCCGTGGTGCTGGCGGCTCTCGTCGCCTTCGCATGGCGTCCCTTGCTGATCGGCAGCGGCCCAATGTTCGCGGTCGCCCTGCAAGTGCCCGGCGGGGCATGGCCGCTGGCCGCTGCGGTCGGGCTGGGCCTGTTGCTGGGACTGGAAGCGTCGCTCCTGTCCATGGCGCTCTACCGGATCGAGGATGGCTTCCACAAACTCCCCGTTCACTGGATGTGGTGGCCGGCGCTGGGGTCGATCGTCGTCGGGTTGGGCGGCTGGATCGATCCTCATGTGCTGGGCGCGGGCTATGCCAATATCCATGCCCTGCTCGGCAATAGCCTGGAAGTGCGGGCGATCGCGACGCTGCTGGCGGTCAAGGCCGTGGTATGGCTGGTTGCCCTGGGATCGGGGACATCGGGCGGCGTTCTGGCGCCGCTGCTGATCCTGGGCGGAGCGCTGGGCTGTCTGGCGGGACAATATCTGCCGGGCGACGCCGGTTTCTGGGCAATGATCGGCATGGCAGGCATCATGAGCGGAGCGATGCGCGCGCCGATGACAGGCGCCCTGTTCGCCGCCGAACTGACCGGCCATTTCGACGCGCTGCCGCTTTGCATTGCCGGATCAGTCGGCGCCTATGCGGTCAGCGTCCTCTTCATGCGCCGCTCCATCCTGACAGAGAAGATCGCCCGGCGCGGACGGCATATTTTTCAGGAATATAGCGTCGACGCGCTGGATTTCCTACAGGTCCGGGAATTGATGACGCCCGATCCGGAAACGCTGTCCGGCGCCATGACGGTGGGCGATGCCATCGCCTTTTTCGCCGACGAAGCCAGGCATCGCAGCTATCCGGTGGTCGACCGGGCGGGCAGCCTGCTGGGCCTCGCATCGCGCAGCGACGCGCTGCGCTGGCAGGTCGAGGATGTCGATCGGGCCACATCCCTTGAGGAAAGCCTGTCGGATGCCTCCCATCCCTCTGCCTTTCCCGACAGCCCGAGCGCTATGGTGGCCGACCTGATCGTCCAATCCGGCATCGGCCGGATACCGATCATCGAACGCGACAGCCGCAAGGTGGTGGGCATGATATCACGGCAGGACCTGCTCAAGGCCCGCCACAAGGTCAGAAGGGACGAAACGGAGCGGACGCGGCATCTGGGCTGGCCGGCGGCAAGGCGGGATGGCAGTTGAAACTGGCCGCATGACGATTCGATATCATCGGTCGGCCCGCGCCGGACACTCTTCCGCTCTCCTGTTGCTGGCCCACCGAACCGCATTTTCCAGCATGGCGGCATAATGAGCGTCGCCGTAGGTTTCCGGCCGATGGCCGATCGCGGCGTAAAACATCCGTCCCTTGCCGACGCAGCGCGTCCAGGCGATCGGATGGTCCCCCATGCGCAGTTTCTGCCCAGCCATGCCCTCTGGAGAATAGCTTGCTTCATCCAGGGTCGCGATGATCCTGGCCCCCGCAGCGCGCGGGCTGGTCTTGAACGAATACCATTCGTCGTTCATCACCCATTCGCGCGGCAAGCCGCTGGCCACGGGATGCGCCGTGCCTTCCACGACGATCCTCGCATTCTGGAACTGCGGCTTCATGGGATGCCCGGCAAAGCGCGCGCCGATCAGCTCATCCACATACCAGTCCCAGAAAGTGGCCGGATCACCCGCCGACCCATGCACGCCGATAAAGCCCCCGCCCTGTTCCATATAGGCTTTCAGCGCGGCCCGCTGCGACAGGGTCAGCACGTCTCCGCTGATATTGTTCCAGATCACTGCATCGAACCGGCGCAGGATGGACGGCGTGAATGCCCCGCCCCTGTCGGTCACCACCATCGCCCAGCCCTTGCGCCGCGCCATTGCCAGAAAGGCCGCATGGGCGGCATCCACGGAAGGGCCATCGCGGAAGCCGTTGATCTTCTCGAACAGCAACAGGCGGGGCTTTCCCTTGGGCAAGACAAAGGCCGGGCGGTCATTATCGTATCGCGCGCAACGCGCTGAGCGGTCAGCCGGGCTCACCGCCACTCGCCGCAGCGCCGCATCGACATGCGACACCATGTCAGGCGCCATCGCCTTCATGGCGGCCAGTTCCCGGATCGTCAGGATCGCGGCGAAGGTCGGCGCCCTGGTCGAGAAGAAGCGCGCTGGCAACACTTCCAATATCGTCGGCGCCTCAGCCTGAAGCACGGCCTTGGCGGCGGGGCTCAACAAAATGTCGACCATGGGGGATTCCACCGAAAAGGGCGCGTCACGCAGGGGACAGTCCATCACCGGACGGGCCAGGGCAGGCGCGCAACCATAAGCCAGTCCCCACGCCGCCATCATCATCCTTGCCCACTTCATGCCGCACTCCCCGATGATCTTGCCAAGGGGACGCTAGAGGGGGAATGCGCCATTGGGAAGCCATCGCCTCTTGCGCGTCCAACGGTCACGAACAGTCCTCCTTCCGGCCCCAGCCGCCCTATCCAGCCCAGTTGCGCCAGCATATCCTCCAGCCACCAGCCGCCCTCTTCGGCATCGGTCAAGGCCTTGTCCTCATCACCGCCGCCGATCAGCGCGCCGGGAACGGCGCGGACATAATCGATGCCGCTCGCGGCGAACCATCCGCGTACCTCGCTCAGGCGATGCCTGTGTTCTTCGGGATGGCGATATTGATCGCGCAGCCAGGCCTCGCGTCGCTCCGGCTGCGCCTGCCGTTCGGCAAGCACCCGGTCGCCCGGCATCCAGCGCCAGCCGCTGAGCCTTGCCACCAGCCTGCGCATCCTGTGCGGCAGGCGCGCATAGCTGTTGTAAAGACCGACGATCACCAGTCCCCCGGGCCGCGCCAACCGCGCCACCTGCGCAAAGGCCGCGCCGGGATCGGGCGTATGATGCAGCACGCCCGAACAATAGACGATGTCGAACGCCCCGGCGCGCAGTCCCGGATGGTGCGCATCGGTTTCCACGAACTGCACGCCGCCGATCCCCAGCCGCCGCGCCGCCGCCGCGCCAAGCGCCAGCGACGCCCGGCACAGATCGGCCGCGACCACGATCCGATCCGCGCGGGCGAGATACAGGCTCATCTGGCCCGTGCCGCAGCCCACCTCCACGATCCGCGCATCCGGCGCGATGGCCGTGTCGAGCAGGCGGGCAAAAGGACTGCGCTCGGCACGGGCGCGCAACCAGTCGATGCTGTCATGCGGCGGATAACCGGGGAAAGGCGCCTGCCCGTAAAAATGACGCACCCGCTCCGTGCGCGCATCGCCGGGCAGGCGCAGGTCGATGATCCCGCCGTCCTCCGCATAGCTTGCCGCGCAGACCTCGCAGCCCAGACTGTTCGCAAGCACCACACCACCCAGAATCCCGCCGCAACGGGGACAGGCGAGCAGCGACACAGCCCGGCGGTCCATTTTCAGAATATCGAATAGATGAACGGCGCCAGCGCCTCGACCCCGGCGGCCAGCGTCAGGATGACCCCCACGGAGCAAAGAAACACCACCAGCGGAATCATCCAGCGCCGTCCGCCGGGCGAATGCCACATGCCGCGCACCAGATCACTGATGGTGCGGGGCGCGCTGCCGACGATGACGAGTTGACGCCGCAGGCGTCCCTTCCGGCGGATCATGCGACATCCTCCAACCTCTGTTCCTGCCGTGCCCCTTGGCGGCGCACCACCACATTATCGGCCACCAGCATGTCCATCGCCGCGCGACGGAACGTCGAATAGCCCTCCGCCACGCTGGTCACGATGGGATCTCCGGCCAGGTTGAACGACGTGTTGAGCAGCACCGGCACGCCGCTGCGTCGTCCATAAGCGGTCAGCAGCGCATGCAGGCGCGGCGCCATGTCCCGCTCCAGCACCTGGACGCGGGCCGTGCCGTCGACATGGGTGACGGCGCGCAGCCGCTCCCGCCATTCAGGGCGGACCGGAAACACTCCCGACATGAACCGTCCCAGCCGCGCGCCGCCCGGGGGCAAGGCAAAATACCTATCCGCCTGCTCCGCCGGAACGACCGGCGCGAAGGGACGGAAGGATTCCCGGAATTTGATGTCGCGGTTGATCCGGTCGCGCATCGACGCATCGCCCGGATCGGCCAGGATGCTGCGATGGCCCAGCGCGCGGGGACCAAATTCGGCGGCGCCCTCCATCCAGCCGACAATCGCCCCCTGTCCGATCGCCTCGACAACCCTGTCGATCAGTTCGCTTTCGCCGGTTCTGGCGAACGGCAGCCCGTCCTCCTCCGCGAGCCGCGCAAGATCGTCGGGATCAATCGCCGGACCCCAGAAAGGATGATCCGGACAGTCCCGATGCGGCTGGCCGAAAAGAATGCGGTCGGCATAGAGCGCCGCGCCCAGCGCGCAGCCGGCGTCGCCCGGCGCGCTGGGCACGAACAGCCGCTCGAACCCTGCCTCCTTCAATATGCGCGCATTGGCAACGCCGTTGAGAGCGACACCGCCGCCCAGGCACAGATCGGGAAGGCCGCTTTCCCTGCGCAGCGACGCGGCGATGTCGACCATCACCTCTTCCAGCACCAACTGCGCGCTGGCGGCGACATCGGCATAATGCCGGCCTTGCGCACTATCGAGGTCGATCGGTTCGAACCGATCGCGCGCCGGGCCGAACAATTCGACGAAGCGGCGCGAATAAGCGGAATCCACCGCCCGATGATAATCGAAATAAGCCAGATCGAGGGCAAAGGCCCCGTCTTCCGTCCGGTGCAATATCTGCCGCACCTCCTGCGCCCAGCGCGGCGTGCCATAGGCGGCAAGGCCCATGACCTTATATTCGCCCTCATTGACCTTGAAGCCCAGCCACGCCGTGAAAGCCGAATAGAAGAGCCCCAGCGAATGGGGGAAGCGCACCTCGCGCAGCAGGTCGATCCGCGCCTGCCCGCCGATCCTGCTGCCCCGCCCGACGGTGAAGGTCGCCCATTCCCCCACCCCATCCGCCGTCAGGATCGCGGCGCTGTCCGTCGGCGCCGTCAGGAAAGCCGCGGCGGCATGGGATAGATGATGGTCGGTGAAATGGACGATCCGGGCCGGGATTCCCAGCTGGGCGGCGATGATCCCACGCACCCATAATTTTTCCCCAAGCAGGTTCTTCATCGCCTTGGGGAAAATCCGCCAGCTGTGCGGAAAACTCCGCAGCAGCGTCATCAGCACCCGATCGAACTTCAGCGCAGGACGCTCATAGAAGATCACGGCGTCCAACTGCTCCGGCTCCAGACCCGCCCGGTCGAGGCACCATTCAACCGCGCCCATGGGAAAGGCCGCGTCATTCTTGCGCCGCGACAGACGCTCCTCCTGCACAGCGGCAACCGGCAACCCATCGATCAGCAGAGCCGCCGCCGCATCATGGTAGAAAGCGGAAATGCCCAGGATCTTCATCAATATTGCCCTCCTCCCCGTCCCTGCGGCCGGGCCGGGCAATCCCGCCAGCCCGGCGCCTCCTTCCGCGCGGCCCGCTTCGCCACCCAGGCGAAGGGCGGAAGCAGCAGGAAATAGAGGATCGTCAGGATCAGCCGCGAGATCAGGTCCGCGACGATCAACGCAAGGCGAAGATAGGCCCGCCAGAGCCGCCGCAGCCGCGCCGCCCACAAGGCCCGGCCCGCGCGCTCCGGCGCGAGTCGGCTGAGTTCCGCACGGGAATAGCGCATATGCCCCTCCTCATCGCGCGCGATCTGCTCGATCACCGCGCGGGTTTCCGGATCATGGCCCAGCACCGCGCCATAAGTGGCGAAGGCGCGCGCCGCCGCGCTTTCCGACAGATGGATGAAGGCAAGCAGCGATGCAGCGCTTTCCCTGTCCACCTCCAGATCGTCGAACCCTCGCTCGCCGGGGATCAGGCCGTCGCCCAGCGCCCGATCAGGCCCCGGCTCGGCAAGAGTCCGCCTCAGCGCCAGCCCGCGTGCCCGGAACAGCCCGGCATGGCGCACCTCGTCCTTCGCATGGGCGAAGAAACGGCGGCGCAGCATCGGGTCCCGCGCCCTCTCCGCCGCCCGAAACAGGTCGCGCGCGCCTTCGGCCTCGACCTCGGCAAATTGCAGCAGCTTGCGCGCGCGGCGGCGCGGATCGGCCCAGACCAGCCGATGAACCGGATGCCGCCAGCCGTTCATTGCACGACGATCCGTCCCGTCATGCCGAACGCGCTGTGCATGAAATGGGTGCAACGCACTTTGTAGCTGCCCGGCGATGGCGCGATCAGATGCACATCGACGCTTTCGCCGCCGCCCACCTCCACCCGGCCTTTATTGATCTTCGCCCTGTCCTCCGGCCTGATCTGCGCCTGGGCGAAAAATTCCTTGCCCGCGAAATCATGCCCGTGGGAGGAAGTGTTCACGAAATGCAGATCATAGGGAACGCCATGTTCCAGCCTGATGTCGGACGGCTCGAATTTGAAGCTCGACAGCTGGAGCGTCAGGGAGCGGGCGTTGGCCCACGCATCCGATCCGGGCTGCGCGCCCGCCGATGACATGAAGATAAGGGCGACCAACGCGGCGAAGGGCCGCAAATGAGACATTTGTCCGTCTCCTCCATCGCTGTGGATGCGGATGAGTGGCCCCGACCGCCCACTTGGTTCACAAGCCGTCCGAAAAAATTTTGAACCGTCCGCCGATGCGCGCACACTCATGAGGCGGTGCGAGGAGTCGCTGTTGGAGAGGATCGAACAGGCAGGCCGCGGGGAAACCAGAACGCGATCGGGCGCGGAGGGGGATTTGCGCCTCGCGGCCCGGATACGCCTTCGCGACCGCAAGGCTTTTGATGCCCTGTACCGCGCCTATCGACCCCGCCTGGCACGGTTCCTGATGAACATCCTGCGCCGTCGGCATCTGGTCGAGGAAGTGCTGGACGACACGCTGATGGTGCTGTGGGATCGTCCCGACAGCTTTTCGGGCAGGAGCCGGCTGTCGACCTGGCTGTTCGCCATTGCCTATCGCAAGGCGATGAAGGCGCTGCGGAAACAGGACGACCCGATAGAGGACTGTTTTGCAGAAGGACGGATCAGCGCGGATCGCTCGCCAGAACAGGATGCCGGAGACAGCCGGGCGAGGCAGGCGCTGCTCGACGCGCTCGCCCGGCTCTCGCCCGAACAGCGGGCCGTGGTCGACCTCACCTATTTCCACGAGATCGGCTATCGCGAGATCGCGGCGATCATGGATTGCCCGGTCGATACCGTGAAAACACGCATGTTCCACGCCCGCCGCCATTTGCGGCGCGAGCTGGCCGGCGAACTCAGCGACTGGATCTGAAAACGCCATGGGCGACATTCTCTCTTTTCGCGACGATCCGCACCGGAGCACGGAAATGCTGCTGCCCTGGTATGCGAGCGGTCAGCTTGAGCAAGCGGATGCCGCCGCCGTGGAAGCGCATCTCGGCATCTGCGGCCAGTGCCGCGCGGCGCTTGAGCAGGAACGGCGGCTGAAGGCGGAAATCGGGCGGTTGCCGCTTCAGGCCGATCTCGATTGGCGGGAACCGCAACGCCGAACCGCGCCGGGCGTCTGGCGCCCTTGGGCAAGGATGGCGCGGCCTGCCACGCTCGCGGCCTTCATCTGCGCGCAGGCCCTGCTGCTGGGCGGGGCGGCGCTGCTGTTCCGGCCCGGCCCGCCGCGATCCGATTATCACACGCTCGGCGCGCCAACGGCACGGGCGGGCAATCTCATCGTGATATTCCGGCCCGATGCCAGCGAACAGAGCCTGCGCGCCGCGCTCGACCGGGCGGGGGCGAAGCTGGTCGATGGCCCGACCGCCGCCGGAGCCTATGTCCTGGCCGTCGAGCCCGCGCGACGCGACGCCGCGCTGGCAGACCTGCGAACGCGGCCCAGCATCGTGCTGGCACAGCCGGTCGAAATGGAGCGTCCGCGATGATCCGGGCCTTCTTCCTCTGCCTTGCCACGGCGATGGCGCTGGCCATGCCCGCTGCCCGGAGCGCGGAGAAGGCCGACGGCGACCGGATTCTCGTCATGCTGCGCCTTCCGCCCCGGCACTTCCGGGCGGGCGGCAGCTATGATGGCGGCTATGGCGACCGGATGGGCCGCAGCCAGGCGATGCGCCAGGCGCGGCGGATCGCGCGCGACCATCATCTGACGCTGATCACGGACTGGATGATGCCGGTCATCAATCTCGACTGTTTCGTGATGCGCCTTCCTCCTGACAGGTCGGCGGAAAAAATGGCGGAGGAACTGTCGCAAGACCCGGATGTGGCATGGTCGCAGCCGATGCACGACTATCGGACGCTGAGCGGCGGATCGACGCATGATGATCCGCTCTATCCCGCCCAGCCGGCCAAAACCCTTTGGCATCTCGACGCCTTGCATCGGCTGGCCACCGGGCACGGCGTTTCGGTAGCCGTGATCGACAGCGGCATCGACGCGCGCCACCCCGATCTCGCAGGACAGGTCAAGGTCAATCTGAACTTCGTCGCCGACAAAGCGATGGTTCCGGAAAGGCACGGAACGGCAGTGGCGGGCATCATCGCCGCGCGCGCCGACAACCGGGCCGGAATAGCCGGGATCGCGCCGGCGGCTCGCCTGCTCGGCCTGCGGGCCTGCTGGCAGGCGGGCGCCGCGATGGCCGCCGCCACGTGCGACAGCCTGAGCCTGGCAAAAGCACTTCATTACGCGATCGACCATCGGGCCGCCATCATCAACCTCAGCCTTGGCGGTCCGCCAGACCGCTTGCTGGCAACGCTGCTGGACGCGGGCATGGCGCGCGGAGCCTCCGTCGTCGCCGCTTATGATCCCCGTCAGCCGGACGGCGGCTTTCCCGCTTCCCACGCGGGCGTCATCGCCGTGTCGGCCAGCCCGGTATCGGACCCGGCATCGGCAAGACGGCGCCCCGTCTATGTCGCCCCGGCGCGGGATATTCCGGCGCCTCAACCGGGTGGAGGATGGACGCTGGTCGACGGAACATCCTATGCTGCGGCCCATGTCAGCGGCCTCATCGCATTGACCGAAGAGGCGCAAGGCCGCAGACATGGACGACCGACGCTCATCCTGTCGGGAGGAGGGTATATCGATGCGCTCGCCACGGTCCGGGGCAAGGGGGCAGGATGTGATGGCGCGTGCCCGGCTCCTCTGGCAACCGCCCGGCGCGACTAGGGCATCATGCGCAAAACCGGGTTTTGCGCAGAAACAATGCGGCAACAGAGCAGCGGAGCATGCGATCCGCGTCGGATTGAACGCAGCGCGCTCCAGCGCTTGCCGCGCCGCTTTCGCCGCCATGTTCCTTGCCGCCGGACTGACGGCCTTTCCCGCCGCCGCGCAATGGGGTGGCAGCCTCACCCTCTCCAGCCAGGCGCGGCTTCGCGGACAACCGGTCAGCGATCACCGGCCCGTGGTCGCGCTGGAACTGGTCCATGACGATCCCGGCGGCTTTTATCTCGGCGGGTCGGCGTCGGTGGTCGCAAGCGGGGACTCCGGCCTCCAGCCCCTCGCTTTCATCCAATATGCGGGGTTCGCCCGGCGCCTGCCGCACGGCCTGGTGATGGACATGGGCATCGTGCATGGCGGCTATACCGAATATTCCGAAATCGCCGAGGGCGGCAGCTATACCGAAGCCTATGTCGGCCTGATCGGCCCGCATCTTTCCGGCCATCTCTTCCTGTCGCCGGCCTATTTCCACCATGATCGACCGACCCTTTACGCGGAGCTGGAGGGCCATGTCGACATCGCCCGAAACACGTCCCTGTTCGCCCATGCCGGCCTGTTGGCGCAGCTGCGGGGCGGGGCGGATCCTACCCGCGGCAATGTGGTGGACTGGCGCATCGGGATGCGGCGGCGTTTCGGCCGGATCGATGCCGAAGCGGCCTGGACGGGATTTACCGAGGACAAGGGCGGTTACGCACGGAGGGACCGCAAGAACGGCGCGCTGGTCCTCGCCATCGCTTACGCCTTTTGAACCAGGCGCCACCCCTGCGCCACCAAAGCCTGTTCCCGCTTGATCCGGTGCCGCTTCATGCCGATTCCCTCATCACCCGTCCTGCGCTGGACCGTGCAGATCACGGTGGGTGGCATGGGCCTGTTGCTGTTGCTGCTGGCTTTCAGCATGGACCAGAGCTGGGCCGACCGTCACATGCTGCCCGACATATTGGTCGCGAGCGGCTGGCTGACGGCGATCCTGTGGATCGAGCGGATCATTCTCGCGCTCATCGGCGCGCTTCTGCTGCTCCTCTCTCCGCGCCTCGGCCGGATGATCAAGGCGGGGCGCGGCAATGTGGCGATGCGCTGGATGGCCATCGGCCTGGCGATCCTGCTGGCGGTGCCTGCAAGCGAAGGCGCGATCCGGCTCGCCAGCGGACGGGCGGGCCAGTCGTGGAGCCGCGTCAATGAACCCTTGCGTCGGGCCGATCCCGTCATCGGCTGGACCAATATTCCCGCGCGCCGGGCGATCGATCCCGATTATCCGTCCCGGCCCGTCTATGTCATCGACTCCCATGGCTATCGCGTTGCCGCCGAAAGCCGGGCGCTCGACACTGCGGCGCCCTCGATATTGTTCGTGGGGGAATCGGTCATGTTCGGCAAGGGACTGAACTGGCGCGACAGCGTGGCCGGGCAGGTCGAGGCACTGAGCGGCTTGCAAAGCGTCAACCTCGCCGTCCCTGCCTTTTCCGCCGGCCAGGGCTTCCTCCATCTGCGGCGCGAACTGCCCCGGTTCAAGCATCCCCGGGCCGTGATCATCCTGTTCGGGCCCGATCTGCTGGTGCGCGATCTCGACAGAAGCCGGCCCTGGATCGATCAGGCGGGGCAATGGCATGCGGCGGCATGGTCATGGCATCTCGGCCATGTGGGGCGGGTCCTTTTCCCCTATCACCGCGCCTCCACGATCGATGCCGTGGTGGCCTCGGACCGGCGAATCCTGGCGATGGACGTGGCGCTGGCCCGCAGGCACGGCGCCGATCCGCTGGTCGTGGTCCCCGTCTTTCAGCCCGAGCGGCGACAGGAACGGGCGCTGCGGCAAGCGATTTTCGGGAACACGGCAATTCCCCATGTGCTGGTTCCGCTCGATCCGGATTGGCGGCTCTTTCCGGATTTCCACCCGGACGCGCGCGCCCATGCCGCAATGGCCCGCGCCATCTGGGGCCGTCTGAAGGGCCGATCCGGTTCGGATCAATAAGCCGCCATCAGGACAGGGCGACCGGCTCCGCCACCGATGTCAGGATATAATCCTGCATGACGGGTTGGGCCATCGCCTCGGCAAAGGCCTCATAACTCCAGGGCCAGCTCGACGGTATGCCGGTGGCATCAAGATACCAGCTGGAACAGCCCGAACCGAAGATGGTGGTGCGCGCCGCCGCGACGCGACGCTCCTCATAGGCCGCATGAGCCTCCGCCTTCGGCTCCACGCTGCGGACCTCTCCTTCACGCAAAGGCGCGAGAAGCTGCTCGATATAGCCCCATTGCCGCTCGGCAATGTCGATCAGCGAGAAATTGCCGACAGGGCCCGTGGGTCCATTGAGCATGAAGAAATTGGGAAAATGCGGGATCGTCACGGCATAATAGGCCGTCGGCCGCATCGACCAGACATCGTCCAGCGACACGCCGTTCCGCCCCAGCACCTCGGTCGGGCGGATGAAGCGATCCGCCTGGAATCCGGTGGCCAGCACCAACGTATCCAGCGCATGCAGCCGCCCATCCTTCAGGCGGACACCTTCCGGTTCGATCCGGGCTATCCCCTCCCGCTCGACCGTCACATTGGGTTGCTGGACGGCGTCATAATAGCACCAGGAATAGATAAGGCGCTTGCAGGCCGCCCGATAGTCGGGCCGCAACTTTTCCCGCAGCAGCGGATCGCGCACGCTGTTTTCCAGATTGTCGAGACAGACTTTCTCGATCATCGCAATTTCAGGCCCGTCAATATCGGTGATCGCCTGCGTGAAGCGATGGATATTGGCCCAATAATCCTTGTCATGGCGGATCGCGTCGATCAGCCCCCGGTCGCGGCGAAACGCATCGCGCTCCTCCTCGCTGTAGCGGAAATAGGGCACGGGCATGATCCATTGCGGCGAACGCTGAAAATGCACGAGGCTTTCGGCGCGCTCATGCAGCGCGGTGATGATCTGCACGCCGGTGGACCCATTGCCGATCACGCCGACGCGGGCGCCTTCGATGCCGGCATCGTCCTGCCAGCGGGCACTATGGAATATGTCCCCCGCGAAGCGATCCAGCCCTTCGATCTCCGGCAGTCGGGGATGATGCAGCACGCCCGATGCCGCGATGACGACGTCGGCCTCCACCATTTCGCCGGTCGAAAGGCCCAATGCCCAGCACGCCTGATCGTCGCGCCAGATGCAGGATATCACCTCGCAACCGAAGCGGATGCGCGGCATGACCCCGTATTTGGCGGCCGTCAGTTCGAAATAGGTCCGGATCTCATCACCCTTGGCATAATAGGCTTCCCATTCCGCATAGGGTTCGAAGCTATAGGTATAGGCATGCGCCGGGACGTCGCAGGTAAGGCCGGGATAGCGATTGTCCCGCCAGGTTCCGCCCAGCCGGTCCGCCTTTTCATAAAGGGTGAAATCTTCCCCGGCTTCCCCAAGCTTGATGCCTGCCAGCAGGCCGGCCATGCCGGCGCCGATAATGGCGTAGCGCAGACCGGCGCGATTATGGTGGGTGGACAAGATGCTCTCCGTGATCTCCATCATGATTCGTATTTAATCGGACCATTCGGATACGCATCATCCAATTGGATTAGCGGTGCGTCCGCTATTTCACCCCCCATTCATGCGGCCAACATCGCTTTGCCTTTCAGTTCAAGGCCGCCTTCCGCCCGGCCTGACGGCCGAAAAAGGTGCAGTCGGCCAGGCTAAGACCGGAACTGTAGCCATGGCCCCAGGCCGGCAGCCCCGATGTGCAACGTCCTGCGGCGAACAGGCCGGGAACCGGCGCGCCGGAACGATCCAGCACTTCGCCGTCGGTGGAGGTTCTAAGGCCGCCCAGCGTGAAGAAACTGAAATAGCTGGTCGCGAAATTCAGCTCCAGCGCGACGAACGGTCCCTGATCCAACGGCGTCAGGATCGGCGCCCGCTTGTGGAACAGCGGATCGCGTCCTTCCGCCGCATGGGCGTTGTAAAAGGCCATGGTCGTGCTCAGCGTACCGGGCGCCATCTCCAGTTCGGCCTCGACCTCCTCCCAGCTGTCTCCGGTCCCCGCGATGGTCATGCCCGCCATTTCCAATGGCTGATCGAAATGGACGATGTCCAGCAGCAGATAGACCCTGTCACCGATCTGGTCGACCGCATGGCGGCTCACCCGGCCATGATAGCAATCCTCGTTGATGAAACGCTGCCCCGCCTGGTTGACGAACACGCCATGGGCCTGCGGCTCGGGCATGGTCCAGGGGCAGGTGGTGAAGAATTGTTCCATATGCACGGCGTCACCGCCTGCGCCCATGCCCAGTTCGATACCCGACCCATCGTCCTGATCGCCGATCGGGCTATTGATCCGGAAGGTTTCGGGGCAATAGCGGCGGCGCATATCCTCGTTGAAGACAAAACCGCCGGTGCACAGGATGACGCCCTTCGCCGCCCGGATGAAACGGTTCCGATTGTCGATGCGGACGATGACGCCGACCACGCGAGAGCCCTCATCCTGCACCAGAGCGACCGCGCGCGCATCCGTCACCACCTGAACCCCCAGGTCCCGGGCGCGGTTTTCCAGAATGTCGACCAGCGGACGTCCACCGCCCCAACCACTGTGCGCGATCACATGCCCGCGCGGCGCGGGCTTCGCCATCCCGCAAAAGGGCCACGCCGCCTCGCTGCCAGACCAGATCAGCGTCGAATCATCGACCGGCTCGATATGCTTTCCAGGCAGATAATTGCCGCGATAGGGAATGCCCTGCGCCTTGAGCCAGGCATAATGGGCCAGCGCCTCGCGCGCATAAAGATCGCATTTGGCCTCGTCGGCGCAGGGACCGCCGGCCGCCTTCAGATAAGCGGCGAAATCCTCGCTGCTGTCCTCGAAACCGGCAGCGCGCTGGGCATCGGTGCCCCCGCCGCCGCCGATGTAGATTTCCCCACCAGACAGGGCAGACGCGCCGCCGCTCCCCGATCCTCGTTCGAACAGCATGACGCGCGCCCCGCCGCCGGCCGCCTCGATCGCCGCGCAGGCCCCCGCCGCGCCGAAGCCGACGACGGCGATGTCGGTTTCATCATCCCACGCCTTCACGGCCGATGCGGGGAAAGGTCGATGCAGCGATATGTCGGCCAACTCAGATTCCTCATCACTCCAGGGGCACGAGGTCAGAGCGCCCTGGCCTGCCCGCCGTCCACCATCCATGTCCGGCCGTGATATAGACAATGGCGTCATCCGCCAATAATCAAGCGGTCATTTCCGAAATATTTTTCGCATTATGGCATTAAAATATGGAATATACATATATTTGCGTATCAATTTCCGACTCCTGCCGAATACCCATCATTCAGATGAAATAGGCGCCGCCGTTCACCGTGATCGTGCTGCCCGTTGCAAAGCTGGCGTCCTCGCTCGCCAGGAACGCCGCAGCGCCGCCGATCTCATCGGGCTGCGCCAGCCGTTTCAACAGGCTTTCATTGGCCAGAGACTGTTTCAGCTCGTCCGGAAGCCCCGCATAGATCGGCGTTTCGACCGCGCCCGGATTGATGGCATTCACGCGAATCCCGCGATCGGCCAGTTCGCGCGCCATCGCCCTTGTCATGCCGATCACGGCAGCCTTGGCCGTGCAATAGGGGACCGGCCCCACGCCGTTCGCCGCAGAGGTCGACGCGATGTTGATGATCGATCCGCCCACGCCCTCCGCCGCCATCAGCCGCACGGCGGCGCGGGTACAGCGGAACACGCCATTCAGGGTGATGTTCAGGACCCCATCCCAGCCCTCATCCTCGCAATACAGGGTCTGGTCGGCAAAGACCTTCCCGCCCGCCGCCTGTTCGGCCTGCGCGGCATAATATCTGTCCATGCCGTCCCCAGGCGCCGATCCGCGCCCGGCATTGTTCACCAATATATCGATGCCGCCCATTGCCGCACGGATATCGGCAAACGCCCGGTCCACCGATACGCTGTCCGCGACATCGCAGGCCAGCCCGATATGCGGCGCGGGCAGCAGGGCCGCCGCACCCTCGCCGTTGAGGTCGAGTACCGCAACCCTCGCGCCTTCGCTCGCCAGCCGCCGCGCGATGGCCGCGCCGATCCCCTGCGCGCCGCCGGTGACAACGGCGCGCTTTCCCTTCAGCCTTTCCATGACGATCAGTCCTCCACTTCAGGTCGCCAGGCGACGCCGTTCACATGTGCGCCGCCATCGGCAAAAAGGCTGTTGCCATTCATATAGCCGCCGCCCTCGCTCGCCAGGAACACGGCGATCGGACCGATATCCTTTTCAGCATCCCCGAAACGCCCCGCCGGCACCTGACTCAGGATCGCCTCCGTCATTGCCGGATTGGCCGCGAAATAATCCTTCGCCTGCGGACTTGCGGCGGAAGGGCAGATGACGTTGCAGGTGATGCCGAACGGCCCCCATTCGACCGCCGCCGTGCGGGTCAGCGCGCGCATGGCTTCCTTGCTGGCATTATAGGCGACGGTGAACATATGCGCGTTGACGCCGTTCAACGACCCCAGATTGATGACACGGCCATAGCCCTGCGCCTTCATCATGGGAAAGGCAGCCTTCATCGCCCAGAACACGGCGTAATAGTTGAGCGCGAAGGAACCCGCCATTTCCTCGTCGCTATGTTTCTCGATCCGCTTGGGAAAGCTGGCCCCGGCGTTATTGACCAATATGTCGAGCCGCCCGAACCGGTCATGCGCGGTTTCAACCATCATCTCCACCTCCGCGCGATTGGTCACGTCGGCGCGGAGGAAGCAGGCGTCGATGCCATAAGCGTCGCGCAGATATCGCGCCTCTTCCTCGCCCTGATCGGCATTGCGCTGGGCGATGGCGACATGGGCGCCCGCCTCGGCAAGCGCGCGACCGATGCCCTGCCCCACGCCCTGCCCGCCCCCGGTCACGAGCGCGGCGCGCCCTTCCAGCAGCTTGCCCATTTCCCTCTCCTCTTTCTGCGTGCCGGCCGGGTTCAGTTGCCCAGAGCCGGATAGTCGGTATATCCCCTGCGATCGTCGCCATCGCCGGTGTAGAAATGGGTGCGATTGCCCTTGGCGAGCGGCGCCCCGGCGCGAAAACGCGCGACCAGATCAGGATTGGCGATGTAGGGCGTGCCGAAGGACACGGCCTCCGCCCTGCCCTCCGCAAGCACGGCTCGCGCATTGTCGAGCGTCAGCCCATTATTCTCGATCACCGCGCCGCTCCAGTTTTCCCGGACGAGATCCAGCGCATCCAGCCCGTCGAGCGGAATGTGGATCAGATGACAATAGGCGAGCCCCATGCCATCCACCGCCTTGAGCAATTCCGCATGGGTTTCATGCGGATCGGCATCGTCCATGCCGTTGAATTTGACGCCGGGACAGATGCGAAAACCCACGCGCCCCGATCCCACGGCGGCTGCCAGTGCCTCCAGCAGTTCCACGACGAAGCGGATGCGGTTCTGGACCGAACCGCCATAGCGGTCCGTGCGCCGATTGCTGTTGGAGGAGAGGAACTGCATCGGCAGATAGCCGCTGGCACAGTGCAATTCCACGCCGTCCATGCCGGCCGCCATAGCATTGCGCGCGGCCGCTACATATTCCGCGACGATGCCTGCAATCTCATCCGTTTCCAGCGCGCGCGGCATGATCGTCTCGACCGGCACGCCATCGGGACCGGGGATTTTGTCGGGACAGGGGATTGCCGAAGGCGCCACCGTGTCGGCGCCGGCATCCTTGTTCGCCCGCACGGCGGCGCGGCCAACATGCATGAGCTGCATGACGATCCGCCCGCCTTCGCCGTGCACGGCCTGGCTGACCTTGCGCCAGCCTTCCACCTGCGCTTCGCTATGGATGCCGGGCGTGCGCCAATAACCCTTGCCTGCCGGCGAAGGCTGCGTGCCTTCCGTCACGATCAGGCCCGCGCCGGCGCGTTGGCGGTAATAATCGACCATGATGTCGGTCGGCACGTCGCCGGGGCCCGACCGGTCCCGGGTCATCGGCGCCATGACGATCCGATTGGCAAGAACGATGTCGCCCAATGCCACGGGCGAGAATATGTCGCTCATTGGGGCGTCAGCTCCGCACGCGCGGCTTGGGCAACGGAGTACCGCGCCGCATCGTCTCGATGAATTTCTCCAGCGGCGCAGGCGGTTCCACCGGCCCATCATGGGGTTGCCCCTGCCGCGCCCAATAGCTTTTCCAGCTGGGAAACAGGTCGTGGAAGCTGCCATGATAAGGCGGCACGCCAGGCCAGCGCATCTTCCGGTCGCCGATCGGGGGCTTGTTGAGATCGGTCGCATACCAATAGAGCGGCAGGCGGCGGCGGAAATACCAGCGCCCCGCGATCCGCTCATATTGGTCGAAATACATCATCTGCATGATGACCCATTCGGCGCCCGCCTCATGTTCGTTCTTCGAATAGACGACACCCTGCGCATGGTCGGGATCGTCGAAATCGATGACATGCCCGCCAATATGGTGCGATGTGCCGTCGAACTGCATCGAATGGGTTTCATCGAACCAGTCGCGCAGCGCCTTGCGCCCGCTCTTGCCGCCGCCCACGCGCACGTCTTCAGGGAACAGGTTCACCCAGGCATCGGAATCGCGCATATCCAGCGCCAGCGAATATTTTGCCGGAAGCTGGCGGATCGCATCCAGTGATTCCAGCCGATCGATCCGCGCCAGCAAAGCTTCCGTATCGCTCATCCTAGCCATCCCTCGTGATTGCCGCTTCTCTATTCCCCATTGCCCCATCCGCGGAAATGCCCGATTAGCTCAAAGGCAATGACAAAAGGGCTCACCACACCCAAACAGCTTTCCCGCCCGGTGCCCGGCGCCGTGTCGGCCGCCATCGCGCGCGACCTGCTGCGGCTGGTGGAGGCTTTTGGCGATGATCCCCAGGCGCTGATGCAACGGGCCGGGCTGACGCACCTCGCTCCCTCCCTGCTGGCATCCGGCAAAGCCGGGCGCCCGTTGCTCCATGATGATTTCACGCGCCTCTACGCGCATTGCACATGGGCGCTCGACGACCATGCGGCACGGCAGGAGGGACGCGAGCCGCTGACCAAGGCGGGACTCGACATGCTGTGCCATTGCATCATCACCTGCCGGACGCTGGGCGATGCGATCGGCCGGACGGATCAATTCTCCGCGCTGATCGGACCCCGCCTGGCCCGGCTGGTGCTGAAGCGGGAGGATGGCATCGCCCTGCTGGCCATGCCGACGCTTCGCCGCGTCCGCAACGCCTGCGCCTATCTGTCCGACCTGACCGGTTTGTCGACCTATCACCGGCTGTTCGGCTGGCTGATCGGAGAGGATATTCCGCTGCTGGGCGCTGCCATGCGCTATCCGCCGCTGCTGGACGAACGGACCATTTCCTATCTGATGCCCTGCCCGGTACGCCATGGCGCGCCGGAAAACAGCCTGCGCTTCGCGGCCTCCTATCTGGATCGCCCGGTGATCCGCAATTCCTTCGAACTGGAACATCTGCTGGAACATTTTCCCTTCGACCTGGAACTGGCCCAGTCGAAGGATACGCCGCTTTCGGAACGTATCTCCCATCTGTTCAGCACCATGCTGGCCAGCGGCGAAACCCCTGCGACCGCCACCCGGCTGGCGCATCAGTTCGGCATGAGCACGGCCACGCTCAAACGGCGGCTATCGGCGGAGGGAACCTCGCTCGCCCGGATCAAGGCGAATGCGCGAATGGCGCTGGCTTGCCAGTTGCTGGCGGACCCGCGGCTGTCGGTCACGGAGGTCGGACGCCGCACCCGCTTCAGCGATACGGGCGCATTCCGCCGCGCCTTTCATCAATGGGTAGGACAATCTCCTTCCGAATGGCGGCATAGTCGTGGCGGCTGAAAAGATAATGCGTAGCATATATACTATATATTCACGCATTTTTGCGATCCATATTGAATCTACCTGCAAGTTATGCAAACCATCCGGCCTATGGAGCGCGAAAATGATGCCGCATCCTACGGGCAAATCAGTTGCGCTCTCATCGGTTGAGGAAAAATCCGACTCCGTGGGAGGATGAAAGAAAATGGACAGGACATTTCCTGAAGGCGCGGCCGCGATCTTCGGCGGCAGCGGCGGCATAGGCAAAGGCGTCGCGCTGGAATTCGCCAGAGCGGGAACGGATGTCGCGATCTTCTATCATTCCAAACAGGCCGCCGCGGAAACGACCGCCGCAGAGATTCGCGCCCTGGGACGAAAGGCAAGCATCCACGGAGCCGACGCGCGCGATTATGGACAATTGGAAACGGCCCTCACCGACGCCATGACGACGCATGGCCGGATTCACAGCATCGTGTGGGGGGCCGGCCCGATCGTGGCGCAGGTCGGCATTGCCGATTGGACATTGGAACAGTTCCGCGCATCCATGGAAATCGAAGCGTTCGGCTTTTACCATGCCGCGCGCATCGCCATCCCGCATTTCCGTGCCAGCGGCGGGGGTGCCTTCGTCCATCTGGGCTCGGGAGGCCATGACTGGTGGCCGCATCTCGACGGCCTGTCCGTCGCGCCCAAGGCCTGCAACGAATCCTTGATCAAGGGCATCGCCAAGGAAGAAGGGGTGCACGAAATCCGGGCCAACTCCGTCCTGGTCGGCGTGATCGACGCGGGCCAGTTCAAGATCGGCCAGCAGCAAGGCTATTTCGACGAAAATTGGGAACGTGAAGTCAAGAAATTGCTGCCGATCAAACGCTGGGGCAAGGCAGAGGACATCGGCAAGGCCGCGGTGTTCCTGGCATCGAACGATGCCAATTATGTGACCGGCCAAACGCTGTCCGTGGCCGGAGGTTTCGGGGTCTGAAATCGCATGTGAATGCGGCGGACCTGCGGATCATCTTTCAGGACACGACGCGCGGCGGGTTCTTCTGAAAGGATGGCGATGAATCCCCGCCACCCACGCCGAACCCGATCAATCCGCCGCCAGGGCGGGCGTGATCTTTGCCACGCCGGCCTCATATTTCAGATTATGGACCGAAATCGCCGTTTCCACCCGCTGCACGCCCGGAAGGCTGCGAATCTGTTCGGTGATCAGTATGTTCAGCTGCTCGATATTGGTGAAAAGCCCCATCGCGAGCAGATTGAAACGGCCCAGCATCAGAACGACGCAGCTGATTTCAGGAAGCTGCTTCAGCCGTTCGGCCAGCTCGGTCACGCGGGACGGGTCGGCATCGATGCCCATCATGCAAAGGTTGGGCGAACCCGCCATACGGAAATCGGTCACCACGGTGAACTGGATCAGCCCTTCATTTTGCAGACGCTTGATCCGCGTGCGGATCGTCCCCTCCGTCACGCCCAGTTCCGCCGCTATGGCGCGGTTGGAAATCCGCGCGTCCCGCGCCAGCTTGTCGACGATCTTGTGATCCAGCGCGTCGAGCCGTTGCCAGTTGTTGTCGGTCATAGCGGCACCACGTTGAATTCATATTTCGCAATGTCGACGGCGATGCCGGATTCGATCTGCGCCACCCCCGCTATGCCGGCGACATGATCGTAGAGGAACTCCTGAACCTCCGAAAAATCATGGAGCGCGACCATCAGTTCCAGGTCGTGCTTGCCGTTCATGACGTTGACGCTCAGCACTTCGGGAAATTTGGCAAGGTCGCGGCCGACATCATGAATGCCGCGCCCATGCACCTTCACGCCCACGGCGATGATGACATTATAGCCCCGCGCGGCAAAATCCGTAACCGCGACGACGCGCATCGCGCGCGCGTCCTCCATCTTCTGCAAACGGGCGGAAACAGTTGCCGCCGTTACCGACAACTGCTTGGCGATGTCCTGATTGGTCGCCCTGCCATTGGTACGGAGAATTTCAATGATGCTGGTATCGAGAGCATCCAACGTGGGCGGTGTCGTCGCCCGCCCGCTTCTTATTTGCATTCCGTACAGCCTCCCATTCGCCGCCGGAACATAGCGCGCGGAAAAGCGGAGCGCCAGACATCATGGCGCACAAGTCACCGCCTTTCATTGATCAAGCCACGATAATCTATTATCGTAGAATAATGCCATATATTTTACATGAATTGACAATAAATTCCTATTATTATCTAGTAATGCGTAGTATTTTCCCTACGAAAAATATATGAACAAATCCAGTCCCGCCTCCGCGCCGCGCCTACCTCTCAGGAGACAGCCATGCTTTCGAAAGTGACGATTGCCCATACCGATCTGATGGTTAGCCGCCTGTGCTATGGCACCAACATGCTCGGCTGGTCGATCGATCAACAGCGCTCCGACGCCATTCTCGATAAATTTGCGGAGTTGGGCGGCAATTTCATCGATACGGCACGTTCCTACGGCGACTGGGTGCCGGACGCGCCCAAAGGAGCCAGCGAGCGCGCGATAGGCGCCTGGCTCAAGGGCCAGAACCGCGAGGATTTCGTCATCGCCACCAAGGGCGGTCATTTCGACATGCGCGCGGGCGATTACCGCAATCGCGTCAACGCCACGGACATCGCCAGCGATCTTGACGAGAGTTTGAACCATCTGGGCGTCGACACGATCGACCTCTACTGGCTGCACATGGATAATCCGGACACCCCTGTCAGCGAACTGATCGAGTTACTGAACGACGCCAGGACGGCCGGCAAGATCCGCTGGTTCGGCGCATCCAACTGGACCGATGCCCGCGTGCTTGAAGCCAATGATCATGCCAGAGCCACCGGCAAGACTGGTTTCGTCGCCGTCGAACCCTTTTGGGGGCTGGCCAAGCCCCATGAACAAAATGCGATCCAGCAGGGGTATCAACTCTATTTCGAAGACCATGGCGGCGCGCTCAAGGATGCGGATCTTGCCATCATTCCCTATTGCTCGCAGAGCCGGGGCTATTTCGGCATGCTGGAACAGGGGGAGGACGCCCTTCCCGACGCCCTCAGGGCATTTTACGACAATCCGGTCAACCAGGCTCGTTTCAAGGCGGCGAAAACCATTGCGCAGCGTCATGGCGCGACGGTGCCGGAAATCGCCCTGGCCTATCTGCTGAACCAGCCGCAGCAGGTGATCCCGATCTTTGGCGCATCCAGCCCCACACGGATCGAGGAAAGCGTGAAAGCGGCCGCCATCACGCTGTCGGCGGAAGAAGTGGCCGAACTTCGGGCCGAATAGGGCGCCGCGCGGCGGGATCGCCGGGCGGCCTGCCCCGCCGCGCTTACCCCTCCGGGTAGAGCGCGCGGCGCAGCGCCACGACGGCGTCCTGCCTCATCCGCACCGATGCCGGCGCATCGGGCAATATGTCGAAACCATGATAGGCGCCGGGATAGACATGCAATTCCGTCGCCACGCCGGCCTCTATCAGGCGGCGGGCATAATCCATGTCTTCCGCCAGGAAGAGGTCAAGCGCACCGACCGCGATGAAGGCCTGCGGCAGCCCGCCCAGATCGGCCGCGCGCGCCGGCACGGCATAGGGCGGCACCTCGGCCGCACCCGGCGCCCGTCCCAGCAGCGATCGCCAACCGAAAGCGTTCGCTTCCGGCGTCCAGACGAAAGCGCCCAGATGATCTGCCTGCCGGGCGATGCAGGTGCGGTCGTCCAGCATCGGATAAATGAGATTCTGGTGGACGATGGCCGGACCGCCACGGTCACGGACGAGCAACGTCAGCGCCGCGGCAAGACCACCGCCCGCGCTTTCGCCGCGCACCGCGATGCGCGCAGGGTCGACGCCGAGCAGCGCAGCCTGGTCATGCAGCCAGCAAAGCGCGGCATGGCAATCTTCGACCGAACCCGGCGCGGGCGTTTCCGGAGCCAGCCTGTAGTCGACCGAAACCACCACCGCCTCCACCGCCGCCGCCATCACCATGTTGGAGGCATGGTTGGTGGCCACCGATCCCATGACATAGCCGCCACCATGGATATGGAGAATGGCAGGCAGCGGGGCAGAGGCCGCAGCGGGCGCATAGACACGCACGTGCACCGGTCCGTGCATGCTTTCGACGCGCTCCTCCCGCCAGGTCACGCCGGTCCCTTCGGGTTCGGGCGCCATCGCGGTCATCTGTTCCATGCCCTCGCGGATGGCGGGCAGGCTCTGATTGTTGAGGTCCAGCGGCGGCATGATGTCCAACCCCGCAAGCAAGGCGGGATCGACCAGGTTCCGCATGAGTTCCATCCTTTGCATCATTCTCCCATCCTTGTTCACTGTCAAAAGCGCGGAAGGCAGGCGCGCGTCGCATCCACCGCCGCGCGGGCGCGGTCCAGCGCCGGGACGCCTGCATCCATAGCCGATTGCCGGGGCGCCTCGATGCTGAGGCGCACTTGCGGGTCCAGCACATTCAGGAAGGCCGCCATGTCGAACACTCCTTCGCCCGGCAACAGGCGCTGAATGCCTGCTTCCCATGCGATCCTGTCGGGGGGCATTTCCGCCGGTCCATCGGAAAGCTGGACGATCCGGATATTGGACCGGATATGGGGATCAGCCAGCAATGCCATGCTGTTTTCCACGTCCCCTCCCCGCATGAGGTGCAGCAGGTCGAGCGTCACGCCCATATTCGCGCGGCCGACCCGCTCGATCTCCGCCAGCGCTTCGGCAAATGTGCGGACCTGCGAAGGCGAGTAGAATTCCAGGGCAAGGCCTATACCGAACGCTGCGGCCAGCTCAGCCAGTTCGGCCAGCTTTTCAGTGCGGCGGACAGGATCGCGATCGTAACATAACACATTGGCGAGCGGTGCGCCGAGTTCCGCGCTCACCTCAAGCGCGGGCGCGAAATCGGCGACGACCGTGCGGCCCGCCATGGTGAAGGGATAGACGAGATCGACGGTGACGCCGGTTGAAGCCAGGGCATTGCGGGTCTTCCGCCTCTGGGACGGATCGCGCACCAGATCATAGTCCGGCATCGCCGGCAGCACCGCCATCGAATGGAGGAAGGGACAGATGCCCGAACAGCCCGTGGCCGCCGCCAGTTCGGCAAGCTGCCACGGGGTCGCATCGGTGATGCTGATATGGTCGAGCGACAGGCTTCTTCCGGCCGTCACGCCCCTCTCCTCAATTCACCGCCGCCTCTCGCGCCTTGAGCATGTCGAGCGCGACATCGACGATCATGTCCTCCTGACCGCCGACCATCTTGCGGCGGCCGAGTTCGACCAGGATCGTGCGGGTGTCGAGGCCATAGGTTTCCGCCGCCTTC
Source organism: Sphingobium sp. (assembly GCF_032153725.1). Lineage (GTDB taxonomy): Bacteria > Pseudomonadota > Alphaproteobacteria > Sphingomonadales > Sphingomonadaceae > Sphingobium. Next base: position 105,018 of record NZ_JALDYQ010000002.1, read on the forward strand.
TCCGCATGACGCAGGAAGCTCGAATAGACGCCCGCATAACCCAGTGCGAGGGTTTCGCGGTCGACGCGGACCGGGCGGTCCTGAAGCGGGCGGACAAGGTCCTCCGCCGCGTCCATCAACGCATTGACGTCGCAGCCATGGTTCCAGCCCTTGCGATCGGCCGCCGCGATGAACACCTCCAGCGGCGCATTGCCCGCGCCCGCGCCCATGCCGGTGAGCGAGGCATCGATCCGCACCGCGCCGCCCTGCGCCGCGACGATCGAGTTGGCAACGCCCAGCGAGAGATTATGGTGGGCGTGCATGCCGCGCTGCGTCTCAGGCTTCAGCACGCGGTCATAAGCGTCCAGCCGGGCCTTCACCCCATCCATGTCGAGCGCGCCGCCGCTGTCGGTCACATAGACGCACTGCGCGCCATAGCTTTCCATCAGCAGCGCCTGCCCCGCAAGCTGTTCCGGCTCGATCATGTGGCTCATCATGAGGAAGCCCGAGACGTCCATGCCAAGGTCGCGGGCAATGCCGATATGCTGCTTGCTGACATCCGCCTCGGTGCAATGGGTCGCCACGCGGACCGAGCGCACGCCGATCTCATAGGCGCGCTTCAGTTCCTCGACCGTGCCCACGCCGGGAAGGATGAGCGTGGTGAGCACCGATTTGGTCAGAACCGAAGCCACCGCCTCCAGCCATTCCCAGTCGGTATGCGCGCCGAAACCATAGTTGAAACTGGCGCCATTGAGGCCATCGCCATGAGCGACCTCGATCGCGTCGACCCCTGCGTCGTCCAGCGCCCTGGCGATCGCCTTCACATGATGGATGCCGTACATGTGACGGATGGCGTGCATGCCATCGCGCAGTGTGACGTCCTGAATGTAGAGCTTGTCGCCCGCTTCCACGTTGAACTGGGCACTCATGCGGCCACCTTCTTTCCTGCGCTGATACGCTGCGCCAGCAATTCGCCGGTCGCCTTGGCGGCGGCGGTCATGATGTCGAGATTGCCCGAATAGCTGGGGAGATAGTCGCCAGCCCCTTCGACTTCGAGCAGGATCATCGTCTTGACGCCAGTGAACTCGCCCCGGCCGGGAATCTTCAGCTTGTTATTGTCGCCGAAGCGTTCGAACTGCACTTCCTGCTTCAGCCGATAGCCGGGCACATAGGCCTGTACCTTCTTCACCATCGCCTCGACCGAAGCGCGGATGGTTTCCTCGTCGGCGCCTTCGGAGAGGGTGAAGACGGTGTCGCGCATGATCATCGGCGGTTCGGCGGGGTTGAGGATGATGATCGCCTTGCCCTGCGCCGCGCCGCCGACCTTCTCGATCGCGCCCGCCGTGGTGCGGGTGAACTCGTCGATATTGGCGCGGGTGCCGGGGCCCGCCGAACGCGAAGACACCGACGCCACGATCTCGGCATAATGCACGGTCGCCACCTGGCTCACCGCAGCCACCATCGGGATCGTCGCCTGACCGCCGCATGTCACCATGTTGACGTTGCCCGCATCCAGATTGGCTTCGCCGTTGACGGTCGGGATGGTGTAGGGGCCGATGGCGGCGGGGGTCAGGTCCACCACCTGCTTGCCGTCGGCGCGCAGCGCGGCGTCATGGACCTTGTGCGCATAGGCGCTGGTCGCGTCGAAGACGATGCCGATCTCAGGATAGACGTCCATCTTTTTAAGGCCGTCCAGCCCTTCATGGGTGGTGGCGACGCCCCGCTCGCGGGCCATGGCGAGGCCTTCGGAGGCTTCGTCGATCCCGACCACGGCCACCAGTTCCATATTCTGCGGATATTTGATCATCTTGATCATCAGGTCGGTGCCGATATTGCCCGATCCGATGATCGCTGCCTTGACCTTGCCAGTCATTGACTACTCCCTCAGCATCGCCTTGGCGACGCGACAACAAAAGCTATATGAAGCGCGCGGTGCAGGCGCCGACACCATGCAACTGCATTTCAAACACATCGCCCGCCTTGGCAGGCTCCAGCGGCACCAGACTGCCCGACAGGATCACATCCCCCGCCTCCAGCGTGACGCCATAGGCGCCCAACGTGTTGGCGAGCCACGCCACCGCTTCCGCCGGCGAACCCTGCACCGCATGGCCATAGCCTTCGGAAAGCGGCTGGCCGTTCTTGGTCACGGTGACGTGGAGATTGGGCAGATCATGGGCCTGTGGATCGGCGCGGGCCTCGCCCAGCACATAGACCCCACAGGAAGCATTGTCCGCGACCGTATCGACGATGCCGATCTTCCAGTCCTGAATACGGCTGTCGACAATCTCGAAACAGGGCACAATGGCTTCGGTCGCGGCGATCACCTGCTGCGCCGTGACGCCGGGACCTTGGAGGCTGTCCTTCAGGATGAAGCCGATTTCGGCCTCGGCGCGCGGCTGTATCAGGCCGTTGGCGGCAATGTCGATATCGCCTTCCACGAACATGCGGTCGGTCAGGAAACCGAAGTCGGGCTGGTGCACGCCCAGCATGTCCTGCACCGCCTTCGACGTGACGCCGATCTTCTTGCCGACGACGCGTTCGCCATCGGCCTTGCGCCGTTCGAGCGCCCCCAGCGAAATCGCATAGGCGTCATCGATCGTGAGGTCAGGATAGCGCCCCATCAAGGGCGGCACCGTCCGCTCTTCCCGCAAGGCGCGATAGAGTTCATCCGCCAGTAGTTCGTTGCTCACAAATAGCCTCCATCCTGAAAGATGAGGGGCTCAACCCTCTCGCTGAGCCGCACTGCATCGACGCGGGCGACAACGATGCTGTGCGTCCCGAACGGCGTCATGCTGAAGACGGTGCAGGTGAGATTGGCCTGCGCCTCGTCCAGCATCGGCAGCTCGTGACGATCGGGCACCCACTGCCCGACCTCGAACCGTTTTTCCCGCGCCACGGCACCCCCGAAAGCCGCCGACACATCCCGCTGATGGCGGGAAAGAATGTTGACGCCGATCGGGCAACCGGGCGCCAGACAGGAGTGGATGCCGGCCGACTGATTGATGCAGACCAGCACCGCCGGCGGCTCCATCGTCAAAGAGGTGATGGATGTCGCGGCCATGCCGACCGGCCCATCATCCCCCTTCGTCGTGATGATCGCGACCCCCGACGCCAGCCGCCGCATCGCGCCCCTGAACCCGGCGGCGGCATCGGCCTCCGCAGGCACCCTCACCGCCGCGCTAGCCATGGAGAAATTCGAGCGCATGGCGGTTGAACTCATCGGCCCGCTCCACCTGCACCCAATGGCCGACCTTGTTGAAGGTCACGCAACGGACATCGTCACAGGCTTCGAAAAAGAGGTTGATGCCCTCCAGCGGCATGAAGCGCTCATTATAGCCCCAGAACAGCAGGATCGGCATGCTGAGTTCGTTGAGGCGCGGGGCGAGATTGGGCGTGCGCATCCGCACGATCACATCCTTGGGCTGGGTGCTGGCGACGGCGAAGCGTTCCTTGACCAGCGCGTCGGTGACATGGACCGGATCATATACCAGATTGGTTATGAGACGGCGCTGTTCCTCTTCGTTGAAGTCGGGTCCGCCAAAGGAACTGACCATGCCGGCAATGCCCGGCATCCGGAAATATTCCTCCTGGCTATGGATGCAACCCGGCGCCATCAGGATCAGCCGGTCGATGAATTCGGGATGATCGAGCGCCATCTGGATCGCGATGCCGCCGCCCAGCGAATTGCCGACCAACGTGGCCCTTTCAACGCCATGGGCCTTCAAAGCCTCGTACAGCGTGTCGGTGAACAGCTGGAGGGTATAATCGATGCCCTCCGGCTTCGACGACTGACCATAGCCGATGAGGTCGGGCAGGACGACGCGATAGCCGCGCTGGATGAAAGCATCGACATTCTGCCGGAAATTGGAAGCGCCCGATGCCCCCGGACCGCTGCCGTGAATGAAGACGACGGCGGGACCGCTGCCCGCCTCCGCAACGGAAATATCGTAGCCACCCGTAACGCCATGCATCGTGCGGGAGAGTTCGTTCGTCATGACGGCTCCTTTCAGATGAAGGTGAAGGCGGGCAATTCGCCGCGCATCGTGCCGATGACGTCGCCGGTACGGTTCGCCGGATCATTGGCGACATGCGCGCGCGCGGCTTGCAGGTCGAGCCAGGGCTGAATGACCGGGCTGGACATATAGATCGCGCGACCGCCCAGCAGCTTCACCATGTCGTCGGCCAGGTCCGCCATGCGGCGCACGACGCTGGCGGATTGATAGGCGAACAGGCCGCGCCGCTCCATCGGCACAGGCTCGCCTCGCTCGGCATAGCCCATCATCTCGTCGAACGCAGCCCGATGGGTGAGTTCCATTTCCTTCACCTCCGCGATCGACCGCGCGATCGCCGCATGGAGGAAGGGATCTGCCTTCGACGCCTTGCCGGTATTGGTCGACACGCGATTCTGCATGATCTCGATCGCCGCATCCGTCGCGGCGCGCACCCCGCCAAAAGCGGCGGTCGACACCGAACGCATGAACACCTGCGCCCAAGGCAGGCGATAGAGGGGAGCCGAATTTTCCTTCTGTCCAGGATTGGTGCAGGCGAAGCCGTCTGCCGCGCGATGCGTGCGATATTCCGGCACGAACACCCGCTCCACGACGATGTCGAAACTGCCGGTGCCCTGAAGGCCGAACGTATCCCAGCTTCCTTCGATCACCTGATAGTCGGAACGCGGCAGCAGGAAGGTCCGCATGTCGGGCGGGCCGTCTTCCGGGAAATAGAGCGCGCCCAGCAGGACCCAGCCGCAATGGCTGGACCCGGAGGAAAAGCCCCAGCGGCCCGACAGGTAGAAGCCGTCATCCGCCTTTTCCACCTTGCCCACCGGCTGATAGGTCGAGGATACCAGCATGTCGGCATCGCCGGCCCAGACATCCTTCTGCGCCTGATCGTGGAACAGGGCGAGTTCATAAGGGTGGCAACCCAGCACGCCATAGATCCAGCCCGTAGACATGCAGCCTTCGGCCAGCGCCTTCTGGATTTCGAAGAACACATTGGGGTGCATTTCATAACCGCCCCAACGCTTGGGCTGAAGCACCCGGAAGAAGCCCGCAGCCTTCATTTCAGCCACTGTTTCGACCGGCACGTCATGGTTCAGCGCGCAGGCCCGGGCGCGGTCGCGCAACACGGGAATCATGGCGCGCGCGCGCTCGATCAGGCTTTCGGGGGATGGCGAAGATGCCTCTTCCACACCTGCCTTTTGACTCGCCATCGCTCCCGTCATCCTCGTCTCCATTCAAGCCACTGTGCCGATATCGGCTAGATGCGTAGCATATATAAATGTTAATTACGCAAAACGTCAAGACAAACAGGACTTGCACATTCCACGCGATGCTTATAGGCGATTCACGAACGAATTACCATTGTCACGTTAATCGATGGCGATTCACTCGCGAATTTTGCGGTAAAAACCCGAATCATGATTAGATTTGCGTAGTCAAATTGACATTTTACCGATGTGAGAGACAATGGCCGGGCGGCGAAAAATGGACAACAGGGCGAGGCAGCAGGAATGGCAGTAAAATCGCTTGGTTATGTGATCATCGAGGCGCGCGACCTGTCCGCCTGGGGTGATTTCGCATGCAATGTCGCCGGCCTGATGCCTGCGCATTCCGATTGCGACGATGTCGCGCTGTTCCGCATGGACGATCGCCCCTTCCGTCTTTGGGTGCAGAAGGGCGATCGCGATGCATTCGTTGCGCCGGGTTGGGAATTCGCGACTCGGGAGGAATTCGACTCGGCGCTGGCCCGGCTGGAGGCGGCAGGGCGACCGGTCGAACGCGCCGATGTCATGGAGGCACGGGCGCGCAAGGTCTATGAACTCGCGCGGTCGTCGGACCCCGCCGGCAACGCCATGGAGCTGTTCTACGGCCGGTTCGTCGATTATGCCCCCTTCATATCACCCGCCGGCGTCAGCGGATTCGTGACGGGCGACAATGGCGATATGGGCCTGGGCCATATCGTCCTGACCGCGCCCAATTTCGAGGAAACGCACGTCTTTTACAAGGATGTGCTTGGTTTCGCAGACACCGATCTGGGCCGCTTCTACCTGATGGGCGGCGGACCGGACGATCCGGGCGTGGGCTTTGCCTTCCTCCATTGCAATAGCCGTCATCACAGTCTGGCGCTGGGGCAGTTGCCGGAAAGTCCCAATGGCGCCGTGCACATGATGCTGGAGGTCGGCACGCTGGAAGATGTCGGCCGTGCCTATGACCGCGTTCTCAAGAGCAAGGGCAAGGTTCCGCTGTCGGCAACGCTGGGACGCCATGTCAACGACAAGATGACGTCCTTCTACATGCAGACTCCCGGTGGATTCGACATTGAATATGGCTGGAACGGTCTGGTGATCGATCCCGCCACATGGATTCCCACAACCAGCCTGTCCGTGAGCGATTGGGGCCACAAATGGGCGCATGAAAGTGATTGAGATGACGACAGCGACTTTGGACAAGAGGATGTCGGCGCAAGATGTCGTCGCATCCCTGCGTGACGGGATGACGATTGGGATTGGCGGTTGGGGTCCGCGCCGCAAACCAATGGCTCTGGTGCGGGAAATCCTGCGCTCTGACCTCAAAGACCTCACCATCGTCGCCTATGGCGGCGCGGATGTGGGCATGCTCTGCGCGGCGGAGAAGGTGAAGAAGCTGGTCTTCGCTTTCGTCTCGCTCGACGCCATTCCGCTGGAACCCTGGTTCCGCATGGCGCGCGAAGCAGGCGGACTCGAAGTCCTCGAACTGGACGAAGGCATGTTCCAATGGGGCCTGAAGGCCGCCGCCTTCGGCCTGCCCTTCCTGCCGACCCGCGTGGGCCTGGGCACCGACCTTGCCCAGCTGGGCGGCCTCAAGACCGTGCAGTCGCCCTATGAGGACGCCGAAACGCTGGTCGCCATGCCTGCGCTGAAGCTGGACGTCGCGCTGATCCATGCCAATCGCAGCGACTGGCGCGGCAATGTCCATCTCTTCGGCGCCGACACCTATTATGACGAATGGTTCGCGAAAGCAGCCGCCAAGACTTATGTGTCCTGCGAGGAATTGATCGACCGCATGGAAGATCATTACCCCGACGACGCGCAGCTTAACGTGTTCGAGCGCTGCTTCGTCAGCGGCGTGGTCCACGCGCCCTGCGGCGCGCACCCCAGCTCCATGCCCCCGGCCTATGGCTGGGACATGAAGGCCTTCAAATCCTATGCCGACGCCGCCCGCGAACCGGGCGACTGGGCGGCGGTGGCGGATCGCTTCGTGGGGGCGAGCGAAGCCGAATATCTGGCAAGCATTGGCGGAAAGGAGGCGGTGGCGGCTCTCCCGCTCCCGATATTCTGATGACTGACGTAACTCTGGCAGAACTCTGCATTTTCGCCTGTTCGGAAGCATTCCGCAACAATGGCGAAATCATCGCCACCGGCGTCGGTCCCGTGCCGCGCCTCGCCGCGAGCCTTGCCAAGCTGACCCACGGCCCGGAACTGATGATGACCGATGGCGAAGCCTATCTGGTCGAGCAGCCGGTGCCGATCGGCCCGCGCGGCTATGATGAACGCAAGGCGGCGGGCTACCTTCCCTTCTCGCGCTTCTTCGACAGCGCGGTGTGGACCGGCCGCCGCCATGCCATGGTGACACCGACCCAGATCGATCGCTTCGGCCAGATCAATTTGAGCTATCTGGGCGGCACATACGACAGGCCCAGGACCCAGATGCTGGGCGTGCGCGGCTTTCCGGGCAACACCATCTATCACGCGAACAGCTTCTTCTTCCCGATGCACACGGCGCGGACGTTCGTGAGCGGCGAGGTCGATATGGTGTCGGGCGTCGGCTATAATCCGGCCAAGCGGGTGCCGGGCGGCAATTATTCGGGCGTCGACCTGCGCCGGATCGTCACCAACCTGTGCGTCATGGATTTCGGGGGCACAAACAACGCGATCCGCGTGATCTCGCTACATCCCGGCGTGACCTTCGAGGAGGTGCAGGAGGCGACCGGCTTCCCGCTGGAGAAGGGCGACATCGTCGAAACGACGCTGCCAGGCGCCGAAGCGCTGGCGATCATCGCCAGCCTCGACCCGCACAACATCCGCGCGTCCGTCATCAAGGACAATCCGCCTGCAAGGAGGGCATGATGAGCGACAGTGATCATCTGGTCGAACCGCAAAAGGTCGACATCGTCTACGAAACCGACCAGCCGGTCACCTATGAGGTGATCGACCATGTCGCATGGATCATGCTGAACCGTCCTGGCTTCAACAATGCCCAGAACGGCCAGATGACCTATGCGCTGGACGACGCTTTCATGGCCGCGACCAACGATGATGACGTCCGCTGCATCGTTCTGGGCGGCAATGGCAAGCATTTTTCCGCCGGGCACGACATCGGCACGCCGGGCCGCGACCTGCACAAGCAGTTCGAGAACCGGCTGATGGTGCCGGGCCATGTCAACAAGCCGGCGGCGGAACTGCTCTATACCCGCGAGAAGGAGCAATATGTCGGCATGTGCCGGCGCTGGCGCGACGTCGCCAAGCCCACCATCGCCATGGTGCAGGGCGCCTGCATCGCGGGCGGGCTGATGCTGGCGTGGGTTTGCGACCTGATCGTGGCGAGCGACGACGCTTTCTTCCAGGATCCGGTCAATCGCATGGGCATTCCGGGCGTCGAATATTTCGCCCATGCCTATGAGCTGCCGCCCCGCGTCGCCAAGGAGTTCCTGCTGCTGGGCGAGCGCATGAGCGCCCAACGCGCCGAACAGTTCGGCATGGTGAACAAGGTCGTGTCGCGCGAGCAGCTGCGCGAGACGGTGGCGGCCATGGCGGCAAAGCTGGTCGCGCAACCCCGCCTCGGCAACTGGCTGACCAAGCAGGCGGTCAACCATGTCGAGGAACTGATGGGCAAGCGCAACGCGATGGAGGCGGTCTATCATATGCACCACTTCGCCCATGCGCAGAACGACCTGACGCAGGGCAACTCCATCGCCGGCCTCGACGCCAAGGCAATGGCCGCCGCGAACAAGAAAGAAGCGGGCGAAGCATAATGAGCGACCCGCTGCATACCGTCCTGACCGAGCGGCTGGGCTGCCGCTGGCCGATCATCCAGACCGCCATGGGCTGGGTGGCGGAGCCTTCGCTGGTGATCGGCAGCTCCAACGCCGGGGCCTTCGGTTTCCTCGGCGCGGCGGTGATGACACCGGACGAAGCGCGCACGAAGATATTGGCCATCCGCAAGGGCACCGAACGCCCCTTCGGCGTCAACTTCCATATGTTCCAGCCCGGCGCCGACCAGATCGTCGACCTGATCCTCGCCAACAAGGATCAGGTGCGCGCCGTCAGCTTCGGACGCGGACCGAATGCGAAGATGATCGCCCGCTTCAAGGATGCAGGCATCCTCTGCGTGCCGACCGTGGGCGCGGTGAAGCACGCGCAGAAGATGGTCGAACTCGGCGTCGACATGGTGAATGTGCAGGGCGGCGAAGGCGGCGGCCATACCGGATCGGTCGCGACCACGGTGCTGCTGCCACAGGTGCTGGACGCGGTGAAGGTGCCGGTGATCGCCAGCGGCGGCTTTGCCGACGGACGTGGCCTCGCGGCGGCGCTCGCTTATGGCGCGGTCGGCATCGCCATGGGCACGCGCTTCCTGCTGACGAAGGAAAGCCCGGTCCCCGATGCGGCCAAGGCGGAATATCTGAAAGCCGGCACCGATCGCATCATCGTCACCACCAAGCTGGACGGCATCCCCCAGCGCATGATCGCCACGAAGCTGATGGACCGGATCGAGAAGTCCGGGAAACTCGGCATGTGGCTGCGCGCCATCGAGGCGAGCCGAACGATGAAGAAGCAGAGCGGCGCAAGCTGGTGGGGCCTCATCCAATCCGCACGGGGCATGACCGCCCATGGCGCGATGCCCTTACGCCAAGCGATGATGGCCGCGACCATGCCGATGCTGATCCAGAAAGCGGTGGTCGATGGCGATATCGAGCATGGCGTGATGGCGACCGGCGTGGTCGGCGGACGCATCAGCGAGATTCCAACCTGCCAGCAACTGGTCGACCGCATCGTGGACGAGGCGCACGACCGTCTGGCCGCACTCGCCGCGCTGGGCCGCGAAACCACGCCCGCGCTCTGAGGAGAAATTCAAGATGCCGATCACATGCACCATCCAGGACCGGATCGCGGAAATCGTCTTCGATCATGCGCCGGTCAACGCCTTCGACAGCGCAACCTGGAACAGCCTGCCGAAGATCATCAGCGAAGCGGCGCGCAACGAGCAGGTCCACTGCATCCTGATCCGGGCCGAAGGGCGCGGCTTCTGCGGCGGCGTCGATATCAAGGAGATGCAGGCCCATCCCGAGCGCATTCCCACTCTCAATCGCGGCAACTACCTGACCTTCAAGGCGATCCATGAAGCCGAAATCCCGGTCGTGGTCGCGGTCCACAAGTTCGTGATCGGCGGCGGCATCGGCATTTGCGGCGCGTCCGACACGATCATCGCGGCGGACGACGCCTATTTCTCCCTGCCGGAGATCGACCGCGGCGCGATGGGCGGGGCCAGTCACATGTCGCGCATGTTGCCGCTGCACAAGGTCCGCGCGGCCTTCTTCACCGGCGGCAATATCCCGGCGCAGGAAGCCTGGCGTCTGGGCGCCATCGAGAAGGTCGTGCCCCGCGCCGACCTCGAAAGCGAGGCGCGTGCCTTCGCCGCCTTGATCGCATCGAAATCCCGCAAGGCGCTGGTCATTGCCAAGGAAGCCCTCAACGGCCTCGAAGCCCGCGACGTCGATCGCGGCTATCGCTGGGAACAGGGCTTCACGCTGGAAATGTACATGCATGAAGACAGCCAGAAGGCCCGCGACGCCTTCGTCGAAACCGGCAAGGCGGCGAAGTTCTGATGGACCTGACCTACACTCCCGAACAACAGGCTTTCCGCGCGGAAGTGCGCGCCTGGCTGGAAGCCCATGTGCCTGCGCACCCGCTCGAACATTATGACGCGACCCGCAAGGGGTTCGAGGCGCATCGCCGCTGGGAAGCGACGCTCAAGACCGGCGACTGGGGCATGGTGACATGGCCGAAGCAATATGGCGGCCGGGGCGTCGACCTCATCCAATGGCTGATCTTCGAGGAGGAATATGCCCGCGCCGGCGCGCCGGGGCGCGTGGGTCAGAACGGCATCTTCCTGCTCGGCCCGACGCTGATCGAATTCGGCACCCATGAACAGAAGCAGCGCTTCCTGCCGCCCATGGCGAGCGGCGAGGAAATCTGGGCGCAGGCATGGTCCGAACCGCAGGCGGGGAGCGACCTTGCGGGCGTGCGGGCGACCTGTTCGGCGGATGGCGACGATTATATCCTCAACGGCCACAAAATCTGGTCGAGCCGCGCCGTGTTCGCCGACTGGGCCTTCGGCCTGTTCCGCACGCCGGGGACCGAGCGGCACAAGGGGATGAGCCTCATCTTCTTCCCGCTGAACGCGCCCGGCGTGACCGTCAACGCGATCAAGAAGATCAACGGCCATGTCGGCTTTGCCGAAATCTTCCTCGAAAATGTCCGCGTTTCCGCCTTCAATCGCTTGGGCGACGAGGGGCAAGGTTGGCATATCTGCATGGCGACGGCGGGCTTCGAGCGCGGGCTGATGCTGCGCTCCCCCGCCCGCTATCAGGTCGCGGCGGCGAAGCTGGCTGAGCTGTGGCAGGCCCGCAAGGAAACCGCCGATCCGATGCTGGAGGCGGACGTCATCCGCGCCCATATGAACGCTGAAGCCTATGCGCTCAGCATCTACCAGACGGCCTCGCGGCTGATGGCGGGCGCGAAAATCGGGCCGGAAGCCAGCACCAACAAGATCTTCTGGTCCGAGATGGACATTCACCTCCACCAGACCGCGCTCTCGATCCTGGGGACCGAGGCGGAACTGATCCCGCCGCCGGGCGCGCATGACTGGCTGGACGATTATATCTTCTCGCTCGCCGGGCCGATCTATGCCGGGTCGAACGAAATCCAGCGCAACATCATCGCCGAGCGGATGCTCGGCCTGCCGCGCTGAGGGAGGGGCGGACATGGACTTCACCCTGAACGAAGAACAGATGATGTTCGCCGAGACGGCCCGCACGCTGTTTGCGGATAGCTGCACGCCCGATCACTGGCGCCGGATGATGGAAGCCGGCGTCGCGCATGACGATGCCCGCTGGGGCCAGATCGTCGAAACCGGCCTGACCCTCGTGCTGCTGCCGGAAAGCGCGGGCGGCATGGGCCTTTCCGAAACCGACTTCGCCCTGATTGCGCAGGAAGCGGGCTATGTCGCCCTGCCCGAACCGCTGGTGGAAAGCGCTGGCGTCGCCGCCCCCATGCTGGCGAGCCTCGCTCTCGATCATCCGGTGCTGGCCAATCCGCTGGCGACCATCGCCATCGCGCATCCGATCAACCCCTTCGTCGCCCATGCCGACAGCGCGGCGGCGATCCTGCTGGAGAAGGATGGCGAAGCCTATCTCGCTACGCCCGATCAGGTGACGCTGACCGCACAGCCTGTCATCGATCCCTTCCGCCGCCTGTTCCGCGTGGAGTGGAGCACGGACAATGCCACCCCTCTCGGAAAAGCGGACTGGACCCTCGCGCTGGACCGCGCAGCCCTCTTCGCCGCCGCGCAGGGCCTCGGCCTCGCCCAGCGCGCCGTGGACATGGCGGTCGACTATGCCAGGGAACGCCAGCAATTCGGCAAGCCCATCGGCAGCTATCAGGCGGTGAAACACCACCTTGCCTCCGCGCAGGTCGCGATCGAGTTCGCCCACCCCGTGGTCATGGCCGCCGCCGCCGAAATCGGCCATCGCGACCTCCACGCCCGCGCCCGCATCAGCCATGCCAAGATCGTCGCGCTCGAAGCCGCCGACAAGGCCGCCCGCGCCTCGATCCAGGTGCATGGCGCCATGGGCTATAGCTGGGAGGTCGACGTCCACCTGTTCCTGAAACGCGCGCTGGCGCTGACCCAGAGCTGGGGCACCCCCGCCTGCCACCGCGCCCGTATCGCGCAGCGGCTGTTCACCCAGCCGAACGGCCCCGACCAGACCTTCGCCAGAGAAACCTCAAACGCCGAGACAGAAAATGCCTGAAGCCTATATCATTGATGCCGTCCGTTCGCCCGTCGGCCGCAAAAAAGGCAGCCTCGCCGCCGTCCACCCCGCCGATCTCGGCGCCCATCCGATCCGCGAGCTGGTCAAGCGCACCGGCATCGATCCGGCACTGGTCGACGATGTGGTCTGGGGCTGCTGCGACACCATCGGGCCGCAGGCCGGCGACATTGGCCGCAGCGCATGGCTGGTCGCAGGCATGCCCGAGGAAGTGCCCGGCGTCACCATCGACCGCCAGTGCGGCTCCTCGCAACAGGCCGTGCATTTCGCCGCGCAGGGCGTGATGAGCGGCACGCAGGACTTCGTCGTCGCGGGCGGCAGTCAGGCGATGAACGCCATCCCCATCTCCGCCGCCATGTTCGCGGGGCAGGCCTATGGCTTCGACAGTCCCTTCCTTGGGTCGAAAGGCTGGGACGCCCGCTATGGCGACGAGGAAGTGAACCAGATCCGCTCGGCCGAGATGATCGCGGAAAAATGGAGCATCAGCCGCGAAGCGATGGAGCACTTCGCCCTCGCCTCCCACCAGCGCGCGCAGGCCGCCTGGGACAATGGCTGGTTCGACCGCGAAGTCGCCCCCCTCGAAGGTCTGGCCAAGGATGAAACCATCCGCCCGACCACCACGCTGGAGGGCCTTGCCAGCCTCAACCCGGTGCGCGAAGGCGGCGTCATCACCGCTGGCGTCGCCAGCCAGAATTGCGACGCGGCCGCCGCTTTGCTGATCGCCAGCGAACGGGCGGTGAAGGACCATGGCCTGAAACCCCGCGCCCGCATCCATCATCTCTCGGTGCGCGCCGCCAATCCGGTGTGGATGCTGACCGGCCCGATCCCGGCGACGCAATATGCGCTCAGGAAGGCGGGCATGTCGGTCGGCGACATCGACCTGTTCGAATGCAACGAAGCCTTTGCCAGCGTCACCATGGCGTGGATGAAGGAACTGGATATCCCGCATGAGAAGGTCAATGTGCAGGGCGGCGCGATTGCGCTTGGCCATCCCATCGGCGCGACCGGCGCGCGGCTGATGACGACGCTGCTAAACGCGCTGGAGCGCACCGGCGGCCGCTATGGCCTCCAGACCATGTGCGAAGGCGGCGGGCAGGCCAACGTCACCATCATCGAGCGGCTGTGACATGCCCTGCTACGCCTATCAGGGGATCATTCCCGTGGTCGACCCGACCAGCACCGTCCATCCGCTGGCGTCGCTGATCGGGGACGTGATTGTCGGGCCGGGCTGCTTCATCGCGCCCGGCGCGTCGCTGCGCGGCGATTTCGGGCGGATCGTGGTGGAGGGCGACAGCTCGATTCAGGACAGCGTGACGGTGCATGCGAACCAGTTGCGCGACACGGTCATCCGGCGGGGCGCGACCATCGCGCACGGCTCGATCATCCATGGCTGCGAGATTGGCGAGAACACGTTGGTCGGCATGAACGCCGTGGTGCTGGACAATGCGGTGATCGGCCCGGAAAATCTGGTCGCGGCCTTGAGCCTCGTGAAGTCCGACACGCAAACCCCCGCTCGCAGTCTGGTCGCGGGCAATCCGGCGAAAGTCGTCAAGAACTTCGAACCGCATCAGATCACATGGAAGAATGACGGCGAGGGCGAATATCAGAAGCTGGCACGGGCAGCCCTGACCGAACTGGTCGAAGCGCAGCCCCTGCCCGCACCCGAACCGAACCGCCAGCGCATCCAGTCCGACGCCATCGCCGTGCGGCTCACCGGCCCCACCGCCGCGCTCAAGGAGAAACGGGCATGAACGACGCCGCCATTGCCATTCCCAACCTGCTCTATCTTTACGCGGAGCTGATCGACGCCGCCGATTTCCTCGGCGCCGCGCGCCTGTTCCGTCATGGCGGCGTCGTCACCGGCGGCCAGCGGATCGAGGGCGAGGAAGCCATCGCCGCGATGTGGCAAAGCTGGATGCGCCTCTATGACGGCAAGCCGCGTACCCGGCATCTCATCACCAACCCGATCATCCTGCTGGGCGAGGACGGCCAAAGCGCCAACGTCCGCTCGCAATGGACGGTGTTGCAGGCGACGGAGGGCTATCCGCTCCAGCCGGTCGCCACCGGCCGCTATCACGACAAATTCCAGCGGATCGACGGACAATGGTGCTTTGTCGAACGCGATTATGCGCAGGTCGACCTCACAGGCGACCTCAGCGCGCATCTTCTCCAATCTCTGAAGGACGCTTGAAAATGGGTATCTGCGAAGGACGGGTTGCTATCGTCACCGGGGCGGGCAATGGCCTCGGCAAAGCCTATGCGCTGGGCCTCGCGGCGGAGGGCTGCAAGGTCGTGGTCAATGATCTGGGCGTCGGCACCCATGGCGAGGCGGGACTGACCAAAGGCGCCGCCGAACAGGTGGTGGACGAAATCCGCGCCTTGGGGGGTGAGGCGGTCGCCAACACCGATGACGTCGCCGACTGGGACGCGGGCAAGCGCATGGTCGAGCAGGCTCTCGACAGTTTCGGCGCGCTCCATGCGGTGGTCAACAATGCCGGTTTCGTGCGCGACCGCATGTTCTTCACCTGCTCGCCCGAGGAATGGGATGCGGTCATCCGCGTCCACCTGCGCGGCCATTTCTGCACCACCCGCCACGCCGCCGAATATTGGCGGGCGCAGGCCAAGGCAGGGAACCCCGTCGACGCCCGCATCATCAACACGACCAGCGGCGCAGGCCTTCAGGGGTCGGTCGGCCAGTCGGCCTATTCGGCGGCCAAGGGCGGGATCGCCGCGCTGACTCTGGTGCAAGCCGCCGAACTGGCGCGGCTCGGCATCACCGCCAACGCGCTCGCGCCCAATGCCCGCACCCGCATGACCGACACCGGCGCCTTCGATATGGAAGTGAAGGATGGCGGCTTCGACGTTTTCGCGCCGGAGAATATGGCGCCTTTGGTCGCCTATCTGGTGTCGGAACAGTCGAAAGGCGTCACGGGGCAAGTGTTCGAGTTGAAGGGCGGCACCATCTTCCTGTCGCAAGGCTGGACCGACAGCCCCGCCCATGACAAGGGCGCGCGCTTCACGGCGAGCGAACTCGATCCCATCGTCCGCCGGCTGATCGAAACCCGCGAGCCCGCCAAGTCGGTCTACGGAGCCGCCTGATGGACTTCGCGTTCAGCGACGACCAGCGCGCGATACAGGAGGCCGCCCGCAACTTCCTGAGCGACGCCGCCAATGCCGCAGCCGTGCGCGCTGCGGTGGAGGGCGCGACCGGCTTTGACGAAGCACTGTGGGTCGGCCTTCAGGAGATGGGCTTTACCGGTCTGATGGTGCCGGAGGCTTATGGCGGGCTGGGGCTGGGCGCGGTGGAAATGGCGCTGGTGTTGGAGGAGATGGGGCGCGTGCTGGCGCCAGTGCCCTTTTTCGAGACTGCGGTTCTGGCCGTGCAGGCCGTGCTGGCGGCGGGGAATGAGGGGCAGCTTACGACACTCCTTCCTCGCCTCGCTTCCGGCACGCGAGCCTGTTTTGCCGGAACGGCCGGCCGCCCCACCCTTTCGGGCGGTCGGCTGACAGGCACGGCGGATTTCGTGACCTTCGGCCATGTCGCGGAGTTGATCGTGGTCGCCACGGCGGATGACAGTCTGGTGGTGCTGGACGCGGGCACGCCGGGCCTTTCCGTGGAGGCATTGCCGAGTCTGGACCGAACGCGGCGCTTCGCGACGTTGCGTTTCGACTGCGCGGTGACGCCGGACATGATATTGGGCGAAGCGGGCGGGGCAAAGGCCGCGATCGAGCGCACGCTGTCCATCGGCGCCGGGCTGCTGGCCGCCGAGCAGACGGGCGGGATGCAATACAGCCTCGACGCGACCGTGGATTATGCCGGGCAGCGCGTCCAGTTCGGGCGGCTGATCGGGTCCTTCCAGGCCTATAAGCATATGCTGGCGGACATGATGATGCTGGTCGAGGCATCGCGTTCGGCCGCTTATTATGCCGCCGCCGCCATAGACGAAAATGGCGGGGAACTGGCTGAGGCCTGCCATGTCGCGCGTTGCTATGTATCCGACGCCTATCGCTCGGTCAGCGGCGACGCGATCCAGCTGCACGGTGGCATCGGCTTCACCTGGGAACATCACGCCCATCTCTATTTCAAGCGCGCGCGCGCCACGGCAAGCTGGCTCGGCACCGCCGACCAGCATCGCGAAGCGCTCGCCCGGATCATCATGAAGGATGCCGCATGACCCCGACCTCTCCCGTTCCTTCCTACCCCACCCCGCTCGGCATGCTGAAAGGCAAGACCGTGGTGGTGACCGCCGCCGCGGGCACCGGCATCGGCTTCTCCGCAGCCAAACGCGCGGCCGAGGAAGGGGCAAAGCTGCTGATCAGCGATTTCCACGAACGCCGCCTTGGCGAAGCCGCCGACCGGATCGCGGATGAAGCGGGCGTGGAACGGCCAGCGACCTTCGTGTGCGACGTCACCAGCGAACAGGCCGTGCAGGGCCTGCGCGATGCGTCGCTGGCCGCATTGGGCAAGGTCGATGTGCTCATCAACAATGCGGGCCTGGGTGGCGAGGCCGATATTGTCGACATGACCGACGACCAGTGGAACCGCGTGCTGGACGTCACCCTGACAAGCCTGTTCCGCATGACCCGCGCCTTCCTGCCGCACATGTATGCCAACAGGTCGGGCGTGATGGTCAACAATGCCTCCGTCCTTGGCTGGCGCGCGCAAAAGGGGCAGGCGCATTATGCCGCCGCCAAGGCGGGCGTCATGGCCTTCACCCGCTGCGCCGCGATCGAGGCGGCGGAGCATGGCGTGCGCATCAACGCCGTGTCGCCCAGCCTTGCCATGCACCCTTTCCTGGCCAAGGTGACGACGCAGGAAGCGCTCGACCTGCTGGTCGAGAAGGAAGCATTCAAACGCCCCGCCGAAGTGTGGGAAATCGCCAATGTCATGATGTTCCTGGCGAGTGACCTGTCTTCCTACATGACCGGGGAAATCGTCTCCGTGTCGAGCCAGAGGGCCTGATCCGATGACCGCCACCATTTTCGAATCCCCCCGTGAGTTGCTGGGCAGGGAAGGCACGATCCTGGGTCCCAGCGACTGGATGACCATCGATCAGGGCATGATCGACGCCTTTGCCGATTGCACCGGCGATCATCAGTGGATTCATGTCGACACGCAGCGGGCGAAGGATGGCCCCTTCGGCGCAACCATCGCGCACGGCTATCTGACGCTCAGCCTGACCAATATGATGATGCCGGGAATGATCGACGTACAGCGCTTCGCCAGCGGCCTCAATGTCGGCACGAACAAGCTGCGCTTCCTCAATCCCGTCCGCTGCGGATCGCGCATCCGCGGCGTGGGCGAAATCCTTTCGGTCGAGGAGGTCGCGGGCGGCGCGGCGATCCAGGCAGTGATCCGCGTCACCGTCGAAATCGACGGCGAAGAAAAGCCCGCCTGCGTCATCGAAGCCATCACCCGCTATTTTCCGGAGTAACAAGATGCCCGATCCCGCCAAGATGGAAGCCGCCATTCACGCCTATGTCGCCGCATTCGAGGCGGGCAGTCCCGATCAGGCCGCCGCTCTCTTCGCAGAGGATGCCACGGTCGAGGACCCGGTCGGCAGCCCGCCGCACAAGGGCCGCGAGGCCATCCGCGCCTTCTACGCCGCGTCCATGCAGACCGGCGCGAAGCTGAAGCTGGAAGGGCCGGTCCGCATCTGCGGCGACCATGCCGCCTTCCCTTTTTCCGCGAACCTCGATTTCGACGGCAGCCCCAAGCGCATCGATGTGATCGACACCTTCCGCTTCAACGAAGCGAATGAAGTGATCGAAATGCGCGCCTTTTTCGGTCCCTCCAACATGCACGGTTTTTGAGCGAGGATTTCCCATGCGTGAAGCAGCCATCATCTCCACCGCGCGCACCGGGGTCGGCAAGGCCTATCGCGGCGCTTTCAACGATACCGAGGCGCCCGTCCTCTCCGCCCATGTCGTCAACGCCGCGATCGCGCGGTCAGGCATCGACCCGGCGCGTGTGGACGACGTCTATCTGGGCGTCGCCAACCAGTGGAACACGCAAAGCTATAATCTGGGTCGCCTGACCGTCCATGGATCGGTGCTGCCCGACAGCACGGCGGGCTTTGCGATAGACCGCAAATGCTCCTCGGGCCTCAACGCACTCGCCTTTGCCGCGCGATCGATCATGTGCGACGAGATCGACGTGGCGGTCGCGGGCGGGGCGGAAAGCGTCTCGCTGACGATCAACAAGCAGGCGCCCGCCTGGCGCAACCGGTCGGAGTTCGTGAAGGCCCGCGATCCCCATGCCTATATGGTGATGATCGAAACGGCCGAGATCGTCGCGGAACGCTATGGCGTCAGCCGCGAAGTGCAGGACCGGTTCGCCGCATTGAGCCAGCAGCGTGCCGCCGCCGCGCAGGAAGCGGGCCGCTTCGATGCCGAGATCGTGCCGATCACCGTCACCAAGGCGCTGTTCGACAAGGAAGGCCAGGAAACCGGCAAGGAAGAGCTGACGCTTACCAGGGACGAAGGCGTCCGCGCGGGCACGAGCTATGAATCGCTCTCCGGCCTGAAGCCGGTGTTCAAAAATGGCCAGATCATCCAGGAAGGCAAATATGTGACGGCGGGCAATGCCAGCCAGCTGTCCGATGGCGCGTCGGCGCAGGTCGTCATGGACCTCAACACCGCGCAGAAGGAAGGACTGCCGATCCTGGGCGTCTATCGCGGTTTTCAGGTCGCCGGTTGCGGCGCGGACGAAATGGGCATCGGGCCGGTCTTCGCCGTCCCCAAGCTGCTCGACCGCGCGGGCCTCAGCATCGATGACATCGGCCTGTGGGAAATCAACGAAGCCTTCGCCAGTCAGGCGGTCTATTGCCAGCAGAAGCTGGGCATCGACCCGGAAAAGCTCAACGTCAACGGCGGCGGCATCGCCATCGGCCATCCCTTCGGCATGACCGGATCGCGGCTGGTCGGCCATGCGCTGATCGAGGGCAAGCGGCGCGGCGTCAAATATGTCGTCGTCTCGATGTGCGTCGCGGGCGGCATGGGCGCCGCCGGTCTGTTCGAGGTCGCCTGATCCATGCAGCTTGCCTTCGCGCCCGAACTCAAGGCCTTTCGCGAGGAAGCCGCCGACTGGTTGAACAGCCAGCTCGGCGGCCCCTTCAAGGGCGTTCGCGGTCAGACCAACCAGACCGACAATGTCGAGGAGCGCCGCGCCTGGGAAGCCGCGCTGGGCGAGGCGCGCTGGAGCGTCGTCGGCTGGCCGGAACAATGGGGCGGCCGGGGTGCCTCCATCGCAAGCCAAGTCATCTTCGCGGAGGAATATGCCCGCGCCAAGGCCCCGCCCCGCGTCGGCCATCTGGGCGTCGAACTGCTCGGTCCGACGCTGCTGGCGCTGGGTAGCGAGGAACAGAAGGCCCGCTTCCTGCCCGACATCGCCCATGGCCGCGCCATCTGGTGCCAGGGCTATTCGGAACCGGGCGCCGGGTCCGATCTTGCCAATGTGAAGACCAAGGCGAGGGCCGAAGGCGACAAATATATCATCGACGGGCAGAAGATCTGGACCTCAATGGGCACGATCGCCGACTGGTGCTTCGTCGTCGCCCGCACCGGGCCGGGCAGCGTCGGCAACAAGGGCCTGTCCTTCCTGATGGTGCCGATGGACCAGCCGGGCGTCGACCCGCGCCCCATCCGCCAGATGACCGGCGAGGCGGAATTTGCCGAGGTCTTCTTCGACGGCGCCGAGGCGCTGGCCATAGACCGCATCGGCGCGGAAGGCGACGGGTGGAAGGTCGCCATGGCGCTGCTGGGCTTTGAGCGCGGCGTGTCGACGCTGGCGCAACAGATGCATTTCCGCACCGAACTGGACGAGGTCATCGCCGCCGCCAAGGCCAATGGCAGGGCGCAGGACCCCGTCATCCGCCAGCGCATCGCCCAGGCCCATTCCGGCCTCAAGGTCATGCGCTATAATGGCCTGCGCATGCTGTCCGACGGCGACGGCACGACCCTGTCGGGCGCGGCCTGCACCTACAAGCTCTACTGGTCGCAATGGCACAAGGCGCTGGGCGAACTCGCCATGGACGTGTTGGGGCAGGAGGGCGAGATCGGCATCAGCGAGGAACGCTTTGGCGGCCTTGCCACCATGTATCTGATGAGCCGGTCGGACACGATCTACGCCGGCACCGACCAGATACAGCGCAACATCATCTCCGAGCGGGGGCTCGGCATGCCACGGGAGCCGCGCGGATAATGGTGCAGGTCATGGGGAACTGGCCGGAAACGATTCCGCACGCGGCAAAGGGAGCAGCGGAGCGCTGGCCCGATGCCATCGGCCTGATCGAAGGATCGCGCCAATGGAGTTTTGCGGAAATCTGGGCGGATGCCCGCGCCGCCGCCTCGGCCTTTCTGGCGGCAGGGATCGGCCATGGCGACCGCATCGCCATCTGGGCGCCCAATGGCCGCGAATGGATATTGGCGGCGCTGGGCGCGCAGAGCGTCGGGGCAACCATCGTGCCGATGAACACGCGCTTCAGGGGGCAGGAAGCAGGCGATATCCTTCGCCGGTCCGCCGCGAAAATCCTGTTCATCGCCAGGAACTTTCTCGACACCGACTATCGCGCGCTGATCGCGGATGAGGATTTGCCCGATCTCCAGCGGATGGTCCTGTTCGGCTGCGACAGGGCGGACGGCTGGGACGCTTTCGTCTCCAGCGGCAAAGGGGCGGACGATCCGGCGGTCGATGCAGCGCTGGAGCGCCTCACCGGCGACGATATTTCCGATATCATCTTCACCTCCGGCACCACCGGGCGTCCCAAGGGCGCGCTGACGGCGCACCGGCAGGTCGTCCAGATCTTCGGTGACTGGTCGGTCCGCGTCGACCTGCGCGAAGGGGATCGCTATCTGGTGGTCAACCCCTTCTTCCATACCTTCGGCTACAAGGCAGGCTGGGTGACCTGCTTCACCCGCGGCGCGACCATCGTGCCCATGGCGCTGTTCGACGGCGCGGAAATGGTGCGGCAGATCGAACAGAACCGGATCAGCTTCCTGCCCGGACCGCCGACCATCTATCTGACGCTGCTCCAGGAACTGGCCGGGGACAAGCCGCGCGACTTCTCCTCGCTGCGGGTCGCGGTGACGGGAGCGGCGCCGGTCGCGCCCGCTCTGGTCGAGCGGATGCGCCATGAGCTGGGCATGTCCAACATCGTCAACGGCTATGGCATGACCGAATGCGGCGTCATCGCCATGACGCAGCAGGGCGACGATGCGGAGACGGTGGCGCATACATGCGGCTATCCGCTGCCGGGGATCGAGGTCCGCTGCGTCGATGGCGAAGGGCGCGACCTGCCTTCCGGTCAGGCTGGTGAGCTTTGGGTGCGGGGCCATGCGGTGATGCGCGGCTATCTGGACGATCCGGCCGCCACGGCAGAGGCGGTCGATGCCGGGGGGTGGCTGCACACCGGCGACATCGGCACCATCGACGCGCGCGGCTATCTGGCGATCACCGACCGGAAGAAGGACATGTATATCTCCGGCGGATTCAACTGCTATCCGGCCGAGATCGAAAAGCTGCTCGCCGCCCATCCGGATATCGAGATGGCCGCCGTGATCGGCGTGCCCGACGAGCGCATGGGCGAAGTCGGCAAGGCCTATGTGGTGTTGCGCCCCGGTCATGAAACGGACAGCGCCGGGATCATCAGATGGGCACGCGCCAACATGGCCAATTACAAGGCGCCCCGGCACATCGCCTTCTTACCTGCCCTCCCCCGCAATGCCGGCGGCAAGGTGCTGCGCACGGCGCTACGCGAGCTGGATTGAATTTCAGGATAGCGAGCGGACGTTTGATCCTCCCCATCAAAGATGGGGAGGGGGACCGCCGCTGAAAGCGGTGGTGGAGGGGAGAATGCGCAGCTAGTGCCATTTCCCCTCCACCAGCCTACGGCTGGTCCCTCTCCCCACGCTTCGCGCAGGGAGGATTAACGGCCCCCGTCTGCCCTGCCATTTTCCTCTGTCCTACAGCGCCTAAGCCGCGCTATCCCCGCACCGATCTTTGAACAGTAAAAATCGCCCGTAGGAAAACCACGCAAAAGCTCCGCTTTTGCGTGGTTGCATAGTGTCACCTATGTCACCCAAATCCCATCAACCGATCTTGACGACCCGGCATGTCGGAAGGGGATGCTCCTCCGCCTCGATCCAGCGCCACAGCGCCGTGCCGACACGATGGCCGGACAGGTCGATCCAGTTGCCATAGCCCGGATCGCGGTCGGCGCAGACGATGACCACGCTGCCGTCATCCTCATATTTCGCCTGCGCGCCATTGACCCAGACCTTGCGGTTCACATGGTCCATCGATTCCATCCACCAATTGTCGATCTGGAAATTCCAGAAGCGGCATTCGGGCGGTGTCGCCGTGATCACCAGCGCCTCGTCAGGGGCAAGGTCATAATAGAGATGGCCATACCAGATTTTCGGATCGCCCCCGGCGCGCTGGTAGAATGTCTGTTCCTTACCGTCATAGATGCGGTTCGGCTGCTCCATGAACCATTGCGACCAGTCGGCGAAGGTGTTGGCGGTACCGCGCACCCATGCCGCCGCGCCATTCAGTTGCGCTTCTATGGTTTCCGGATTGAGTATGGCGGGCACCGCAGGCCCGTCGCTGATCCGCTCGACCCGGATGTCGGCGGGGATTTCGCTCTTCTTGTCATTGAAGGTCTGGCGCACGATCAACAGCGTGGTGTCGTCGTCCATCGACAGCCAGTTACCGGGCTTTTCCGTCCGGCTGACGATTATCTCGAAACTCCCGTCAGGCGCGACCTCCATATCGGCCAGCTCGATCTCCCCGGTCGAGGCCATGGTGCCGTCGATCGCATAGCGATTCGCCTTCGACCCGATGGAGAAATAGGGAACGCTGTTGCGCCGCCCGGAGATGCGATAGTCGCGGTCGCCCCGCACGACCACCTGTTGGTAGAGGTTGTCCGGATTGTCGGCGCCGATCTTAATGGCGTCGTCACAAAGCAGGAAAAGGCGCGGAAAATCCGGATCGCTCGAATCGACCAGCATGTTGAGCGCCGTGCGCGTCAACCGCGACAAATAGCGCAATCCCTCCGCCTGATCGATCGGCGTTCCCGGCGCGCCTGGCCGGTCCAGAACGTCCCCGGCCTGCGCCAGCTGATCGCAGAAACGTCGCCAGCTTGCCGACAGCCTGACGCCCTCCGCCCTTTTCTCTTCGCTCACGGCTCTCTCCTCATTCACCTGTTCGTCATTCCTGGGGCAGCGATCAACTTCAGCCCTGGCGCTCATGATCCACCAGGGCGCGCGTGACTTCGCCTGCCTTGAGGGCGGCAATCGCATCGCCGATGCGGTCCAGAGGCCAGACGCCGCTGACCTGATCGGCAAGGTTCAACCGCCCGTCCCGCGCCTGGGCAATCAGTTCGGGATAGTCGCGATCGGGCAAGGCACCGCCATTCATGGTGGCGATCACCTCGCCACCCGTGACGAAACTGTCGAGAGGAAGCGCCACCTGTGATCCGGGCCGGGACATGCCGATCAGCACCACGCGGCCACCGCGCTTGGTGCAACGGAAGGCGGTTTCGACCGCGCCAACCGCGCCGCTGCATTCGACAACCAGATCTATCGGGCCATGGGCCTTCGCCAGCATCGCCGCCGCGCCGGCACTGTCATGGGCAGGATCGGCAAGCATGAACCGGGCAGCGCCGAACTGGCGCGCGACCGCTTCCTTGGCGGGATTGCTGTCGACGGCGATCACATGAGCACCGCTCCGGGCGGCGCCCTGTATGGCATTGACGCCGATGCCGCCGACGCCGAACACCGCGACTGTGTCACCTGCCCGAACCCGTCCGAGCACACGCGATGCGCAAACCCCGGTGGACACGGCGCATCCGATAAGCGCACCCTGTTCGGGCGGCATGTCGCCAATGGCGAAAAGCTGCGACGCCTTCACCACGATCTCCCCCGCGAAGGAGGAGACATTGGCGAAGGAGGCGACAGGCTGGCCGTCCAGCGCGAAGGGAAAGCCGGGGACGAAACCCCAGTTGATGTCGCAATTATGCGGCTCTCCCCGGCGGCATTCACGGCATTTCCCACAGGGGGTCTGGGTGCCGACCGTCACGCGATCGCCCACGGCCCAGCCTTCCACGCCCGGGCCCAGTTCGGCAATCTCGCCCGCCGCTTCATGTCCCAGTACGATCGGCAGCGTGGGAAGAGCCGGCGTCATCATCGCGATGTCGCTATGGCAGATGCCCGACCGCAGCACCCGGACACGCACTTCGCCGGCGGCCACCGGCCGCAACGTTAGCCGGTCGGTCACCAACAGCGCCTCGCCGTCCCACACCGCGCCCCTCATGCGCGCGCTCCCTCATGGTTCAGGCCGGCCAGCAAAGGATAGGAAAAGGACGGATCGCCGCTATCGGCGCGGCCATTGGGGGCGTCCTTGCTCATGCGTTCCATGACTCCTTCATGGGCAGGGATGATTGATCCGTGATCGAAGACCAGGCTGCGATAGGTGAATTTCCAGATGCCTTCACGCCGTTCATAACGATCGAGATAGCGGCCCAGCACGACGAATTGCCGCGCGCCCGGCCCGCGCGTGCGGTGCCAGGCTTCGACATAATGTTCGCCTTCCGCGCGGTCGCCGTCGATCGCGAACAGACTGTTGCTGATGCTGTGGCGTGTCAGGTCCCAATGCCCCGTGGCTTCGGGCAGCCAAGCGACAAAGGCATCCGGCCCCCCGGTGAACATCGCGCCATGATCGTCCACCGCATCGTCATGGTAAAGCGAACGGACAAGCGCGAAATCACGCCGGTCGCATCCCCGGCAGTAACGCATCACCAGATCGTGCAGCGCGATCCGATCAAGCCATGGCTGCGGCATTTCCATCTCCAACATTCATCAATCTCTACGCGATAGCAGATTATTTGTGAAGACTATCCTCATTAGTCGTGATATGAAAAGATAAAAGTTACGCATATTGAGATGCAGGAGAGACAGAATGTCCGCAGCCCCCGCCCCCAGGACTTCCTCAGGGGCGCTGACCCTCTCCAGTCCCGGCCGCATCGGCGCCCTGACCGTCGCCAATCGCATATTCGTGACCGCCATGGGCGTCAGCCTGGCCCAGGAAGACGGCACGGTGGGCCAGCGTCTGATCGATTATCATGTCGCGCAGGCAAAGGGCGGCGCGGGCATGATCGTGACCGGCGTGATGGGCGTCGCCTGGCCGGTCGGCGCGGTGCAGCCCAAACAGACCGCCATTTCCCACGACCGCTTTCTGCCCGGCCTCAGGCGCCTGGTGGACGCGGTGCATGCCGCAGGCGGTCGAATCGCGACGCAACTGCATCATGGCGGACTGGTCGCGACCCATTCGGCGCAAGATGGCCATCCATTGTGGGGGCCGTCTTTGCCCCCGCCCTTCGCCGGCGACTTTCCCGATTATTTCCTGCCCGAAGAAATGGCGGCCTTTGCCGGCGGCGTCATGCCGCAGGTCAAGGTCCTGACCAAAGAGGACATCGCTCTTGTCGTCCGGCAATTCGCGGCCGCCGCGGTTCGCGCGAAGACAGCGGGCTTCGACGGGATCGAGGTGCATGGCGGCCACGGCTACCTCCTTTCCTCCTTCATCTCGCCCGCCACCAATATCCGCGCCGACGAATATGGCGGCGATCTAAAGGGACGCGCCCGGCTGCTGCTGGAAGTGGTGCGGGCAGTGCGCGAGGCGGTCGGCCCGGATTTCCCGATGTGGGTCAAGATGGACTCGCGCGAAATGGGCAAGAAGAACGGCATCACCATCGACCATGCGCTGGAACTGGCCCCGATGGTCGAAGCGGCGGGCGCGGACGGCATCACCGTCACCGCCTATCATGATGTCGGGCAGGGCAAGCTGCATTCGGCGTCCAATATTCCGCACGAGCCGGGAATCCATCTCGAATGCGCCGCCGCGATCCGCAAGGTGGTGAACATTCCCGTGATCGCGTCGGGCCGGGTGGAACTGGACCGCGGACAACAGGGGCTGGCCGACGGACAGTTCGACTTCCTGGCCATGGGGCGCAAAATCCTGGCCGACCCCGAATTGCCGGTCAAACTGGCAGAGGGCCGAACCGGCGATATCCGTCCCTGCATCTATTGCTATACCTGCGTGTCGACCGCCTATCTGCGCGAACAGGTGCGCTGCGCCGTGCGATCCGAAACCGGCTATGAGGATCTGGACTGGTCGCCCGCCGTTGTGCCAGACCATGTCGTGGTCATCGGCGGTGGCCCCGGCGGCATGGAGGCCGCGCGGCGATTGAACCAGGCGGGGGCGAAGGTGACGCTGATCGAAAAGTCGGATCGGCTGGGCGGAACGCTGCGCTTCGCGGCGCTGGCCTATGAGCCCAATGAGCGGCTGCTGAACTGGCTCCGCCGCGAGATCGGCAAATCCTCCGTCGACGTGCGGCTGAAAACCCGCGCGACGCCCGAACTGATCGCCAGCCTCAATCCCGACAAGGTAATCGTCGCCACCGGCGCCGTTCGCGACATGCCGCCCATTCCCGGCCACGAACAGGACTTCGTGCTGTCGGGCGATGATCTGCGCGGGCTGATGCTGGGTGAGGACAGCGCCGCGATCCGTCGCAAGACGAGTTGGGCGACCCGCATCGCCACCAGGGTCGGCGCGGCGACCGGCGCGTCGGCCAATCTGGATCTGGTGCGCAAGGCGACGCATGCGTGGATGCCCCTGGGCAAGCGGGTGGTCATCATCGGCGGGGAACTGGTGGGCTGCGAACTGGCCGAATTCCTGATGGAGCGTGGCCGCGAGGTCGCCATCGTCGGCGAGGCGCCCAAATTCGGCGGCGGGCTGCTGCTGGTGCGGCGGATGCGCCTTCTCGCCGAATTGCGGGAGCATGGCGTCGCCATGTTCCCCGCCGCTCGTGACATCCGCATCGGCAAGGGGTCGGTCGACTTCGTCAGCGCAAGCGGGGAGGCGCAGGATATCGCCGCCGACCATGTCGTCGTGGCCATGGGCGCGCATGGCGATTCGACACTCGCCAATGCATTGCGCGCCGCGGGTCATGATGTGATCGAGATCGGCGACGGCACCGGCGTCACCTATATAGAGGGCGCCATTCGTGGCGCGGCGGAAGCGGTCGCCGCAATGGGACGCTGAAGGAGAGCGGGATGCGGTTTCACTATGCCGAAAGCATGACGGCCATCACCAACTATATTCCGCTGGCCCAGGCGGCGGAAACACATGGCTATGCCGGCTTCACCATTCCCGACAGCCTGATCTATCCCAAGGCGTCGGATACCAGTTACAGCTATACCGAAGATGGCGGCCGCGAATTTCTGGAGAACAAGCCGTTCATCGAAAGCTTCGTCCTGGCCACGGCGATCGGAGCGGCGACGAAAACGCTCGAAATGACGACCAATGTGGTCAAGTTGCCGGTTCGGCCGCCGCTTTATTCGGCGAAACTTGCTTCCTCGATCGCGGCGCTGACCGGAAATCGCTTCAACCTGGGGGTGGGACTCAGCGTCTGGCCCGAAGATTATGCGGTCATGGGCATCCCCTATGCGAAGCGCGGAAAGCGGTTCGACGAATGCATCGAAATCGTGCAGGGGCTGTGCGCGGGTGGCTATTTCGAATTCCACGGCGAGTTTTACGACCTGCCACCGGTCAAGCTGAACCCCGTTCCAGACAAGCCGCTGCCGATCCTGATCGGTGGATTTTCAGACGCCGCGCACAAGCGGGCGGCACGTCATGACGGCTTCATGTATGCCGGCGGCGATGGCAGCACCGATGATTTGACCAATGCCGTCGCAAGGATCACGCATTATCGGGAGGAAGCAGGCACGCTCGACAGGCCGTTCCGTATCTTCGCGACTGCAATGGGGAATATCGACATCGATATGGTGAGACGCCACGAGGATGTTGGCGTCACTGATATGCCTGTAGCCTTCCGCAATCTTTATGCTGTGGAAGAGGATAGCCAGCCGCTCCAGCAGAAGATTGACGATCTGGCGCGCTTTGCCGACGAAGTGATTGCCGGGCTTTGATTCGATCTTCGGTATGGAACGGAAACATGCCGGCATCAGATGATGGTTGGGAAATGAAAATGGGCCGGCGTTCCTTGAGGAACGCCGGCCCATTTTCATGCATCACCTGCCTTCAGAACTGAATCCGTGCGTCAATCCCGTAGGTGATCGGCTTGTTGAAAGTCGCGCCGGCAAAACCCAGCGCGCCGAAATCGATTCCATAGCTCAACCGCTTCTGGTTGAGCAGATTATCGCCCCAAAGCCCCACATCCAGCTTGCCGCTGCCCAGCTTGATGTCTTCGACCGACACGCGCGCCTTGACGTTGCTTTGCGCGGGCGAGATCAGTTGCTGGTTGAACGGCGCGGTGTTATCGAGCGCATTGAAATAGATTTGCGTCCGATGCGAATAGTCACCACGCAGGCGAACAAGGGCATCACCGATCGGGTGCGAATATTCAGCTCCCAAATGGATGCTCCATTTTGGCGTATAGAGCGGCTTGGCCTGATCGGCCACATCCAGAATGGCATTGGTGGCGGGATCACGGAAAAGGAAGCTCTTGTAATCCGTCTTCACATAGCCGACCGAACCGTCGATCTGAAAACCGGTAAACGGCAATGCCGTCAGTTCGGCCTCAAAGCCGGACAGGCGCACCTTGCCTGCATTGACGATCAGCGAAGTGGCGCCGCCGCTACCCGCGGCGAACTGCTGGACTTGAAGATCGTCATAGTCGGTGATGTATCCGGCAAGGTTGAGGCGCAGACGATTGTCAAGGAACTGCGACTTGATGCCCGCTTCATAGGCGGTCGCCTTTTCCGGGTCGAAGCTGTTGATGACGCTCGCGCGCGGGTTGATGCCGCCCGAACGATAGC
Source organism: Sphingobium sp. (assembly GCF_032153725.1). Taxonomy (GTDB): domain Bacteria; phylum Pseudomonadota; class Alphaproteobacteria; order Sphingomonadales; family Sphingomonadaceae; genus Sphingobium. Next base: position 134,919 of record NZ_JALDYQ010000002.1, read on the forward strand.
CGGTCGAAACGCGGCCATAGATCATCACGTCCTTGGCCACGTCAAAGGACACCGAAGCCAGCCAGGAGAAATTGTCGAAGCTCTTGCGGCCCCTCTGCACCGGGCTGACATCGCCTGCCAGATAGGCGGTCTTGTCATCGCCCGTATACCGTCCGCCCAACGTGATTTCGAGCCTGTCGTCGAGCGCCGACGGCTTCCAACTGGCCTGCCCAAAGATCGCCATCGACTGCGAAGTGCCGCCAAAGGCCTGGACCGGATTGGCATTGACGCCAACGGTGGTCAGGCCCGGATTGAGAGCGGCAATCCCGTCAGCCACCGATTGCGGGAAACCCAGGAAGAGCAGACCGGCGACCGGAGTGACTATCGTCAGCGCCTGACGATTATATTCGGACGCCTTTTCATAGAAATAAAACATGCCGAACAGATAGCTGATGTCGCCGACCTTCCCCAGCGCCTGTAGTTCCTGACTGAACTGCCATTGTTTCTGGGGCGCGTTGTTGCCGGTATAGGGCACGACCGGCTGAACGGAGACGAGCGTGGGCGATGTGAAGTCGACGACCGGGCCGCGCAATTCTCCATTGCCGGACAGATTCAGGATCGTATCCTGGAAGAACTTGCGATAACCGGTGATCGACTTGATGGTCAATTCCGGGATCGGTTCATAACTGATGGTCAGGCCATGGCCCTGAACGCGGGTCTTGCTGCCATAGCGGAAATCGCCGTTGCGATCGGTGAAGCCGGCCTGCTGCACCGTGCCCTGCCGTACCGGGCTGACCAGAAACGGTGCGCCGCCAAAGCTGGGCGACTGCGAATAATAATCCTGCGCGAGCGGCGTTGCAGCGACGATCTGGAAGAAGGCGGGCGTGCCGCGACGATTGTCATAGTCGAAATTATAATTGACCGTGACGTCGCCGAAATCGCCTTCAAGTCCAACAGCGACGGAATCCGCCTTCAGCGCGCCGGGGTCCTGGGAGGACGATGTCAGCATGTTGTTGACATAGCCGTCAGCCTGACGGTGCTGGGCCGAAATGGACGCCTTGATGACATCACCGACAATATAGCCCGTGTCCACGCGCGCGCGTACATACCAGTCGTTGAAACGGCCAAAGCCCGCCTTTGCGGTAACGCGCATGTCATTGGCCGGCTTTCTGGAAATCAGCTGCAACGCGCCGCCAATGGTGTTGCGGCCGAATAGCGTCCCCTGCGGACCGCGCAGCACCTCGATCCGCTCCAGATCGACGAGATCGAACACGGCGCCGGCCGAACGGGCGAGATAGACGCCGTCCAGATAGATGCCCACGCCCTGTTCGGAAACGGCGGAAGGCTCCTGATTGCCGATGCCGCGGATATAGACCGTCGCGGCAGACAGGCTGGACGGCTGCTGTTCGACCGTCAGATTGGGGGCGAACTGGGGTATGTCGGTAGGATCGGAAATATTCTGCCGTTCGATGAAATCACCGCCCAGCGCCGTCACCGCCACGGGGACGTCCTGAAGCGTTTCGGCCGAACGACGCGCGGTCACGACAATGTCACCCAGATTGGCGGTCTGCTCCTGGGGCGCGTTGCTGGAGTCCTCCTCCTGAGCGCTTGCCGCGGTGGAAAAAGGTATTGCCAGAATAGCGGCAACGCCAGCAAGAAACACGGATTTCATCACACCCTCCCAATTTGATCGCTGCTATTTCGCAGGAAAATTCCGGCTTTTCCTTACCCTGATCGACACATGCCTGTTCGTGCGCCCGGGACGGACGACGCAAATATGTCCGATCGGGTCCGTCTAGACGCGCGCCCTCCTCTTCGCAAGGCAGTGATAAGCTATTTGCGTATTATTTTTTAATATTATCTACGATATCACACATAACAAAATGATCCAATCATCAATATGCATGGAATATGCATCCTTCAGAGAAGTTCGCCCTTGCGCATAGCCTCGGCGCGCGCCTTGAGCGCCCTGGCGGTATCGTTGAACGCACGGGCCACCCATGGACCGCAAAAGCGCATGACATGAATGCCATTGGGACCGGTAAAGGCATCGGTCGACTGGTAGCGGCATTTTTCCGGCCCCAGTTCCTCGATCATCTGGTCGCGCCGGGCCGGATAAGGCCAGGCCTCATTGTCCGGCAATTCCCAGGACAGCAGCCGCCCCGGATCGAATGCGCAGACATATTCGCAATTGGGCGCCAACGATCCAGGATTGGCATAGTTGACCAGCCGCATATGAACCGCCGCGCCGATTTCCAATGTCGACTGCGCCCAGACGCAGAAGGGATTCCATTCGCCATAACGCTTCATGTCCGTCAATATACCCCAGACCAGCATGGCCGGCGCATCGATCTCCACCGGATCGGACGCCACGAGAATCGCAGGATCGTAGAGCGCGAACGGATCATATTGGACGGGCATCGGCTTCTCCTGAGTGATTTTTGTGCAGCACGGAAATAGAGAAAATCAGGCCAATATTCGCGCCTTATTCGCATAATCTTCGTTTCCTACTCTTGACCTGCGTAGACTATTATAGGAATTAATACGCATCAAGCCGATTATCATTGCGCACCCGCAAAGGACCCGACCGCGTGAAGCGGCGCGCAGGGAGTGGATATGGCCGCACAGCAAAGGAAACAGATCATCATGACCGGAAGGTTGCAGGACAAAGTCGCCATCATCACGGGCGGCGCGCGTGGCATGGGTGAGGCGACGGCACGTCTGTTCGCCCGCGAAGGCGCAAAGGTCGTCATCGCCGACATATTGGAGGCTGACGGCCAAGCATTGGCCGCCGAGTTGGGCGGCGAAGCCATGTTCCTGCGCCTCGACGTGTCCGATGAGGACAGTTGGACCGCGCTGATGGATGCCGTCACGGCGCGCCATGGCCGGGTCGACGCCCTGGTCAACAATGCGGCGGTCGTGGCCTTCGCGCCGATAACGGCGCTGACCGTGGAGCAGATCGACAGGGTGCTGGGCATCAATGTCAAAGGCACCATGCTGGGTCTTAAGTATGTCGGCGGGGCGATGTGCGCGGCGGGGCGCGGGGCCATCGTCAACATCTCCTCCGTCGACGGGATGCGCGGCGCCAATTCGCTGTCGCTCTACAGCAGTTCCAAATGGGCGGTGCGCGGCCTCACCAAGACGGCGGCGCTGGAATTCGGGCATCAGGGCGTGCGGGTCAATTCCGTGCACCCCGGCGGGGTCAATACCGTCATGGGCAATCCGCAGGCGCTGGAGGGCGCGGCCAAGAATATCGGCTATGAACGCGTACCGCTCCAACGCATTGGCGAGCCGGAGGAAATCGCCGCCGCCAGCCTGTTCCTCTGTTCCGATGAGGCCAGCTATATCTGCGGCGCGGAACTGTCCGTCGATGGCGGATGGGCGGCGGGCTATTACCACCATTATCTGCCCGGCGCGCCTGCCTCGATGACGTCGATATGATCGCCCACTACATCGCGGAGAAGGCCTGATGACTGAGGAAGAGAAGGTTTTTTCCGGTGGCGTCGCTGTCATCACCGGGGCGGGCGCGGGCATAGGCATGGGCATCGCCCGTCGCTGCGCCACGATCGGCATGATGGTCGTCGTCACCGATGTCGACAGGGCCAGGGCCGACAGGGTGGCTGCGGAAATCGTGGCCGCAGGCGGCAAGGCCAAAGCGATCCGGATCGACGTGTCGCAGCCCGAAGCGCTGGATGGGCTGGCACAGCATGTTTTCGACCGCCACGGCGCCGTCCGCCTGCTGGTCAACAATGCAGGCATCGAAACCCTGGGCAATGTCTGGGAAATCCCCACCGACCGCTGGGAAACGACGCTGAACGTCAACATCCACGGCGTGGTCCATGGCGTGCGCGCCTTCGTGCCGCACATGCTGCGGGTGGGTGAGGAAGCGTGGATCGCCAATCTCGCCTCGATCGGCTCCTTCGGCATGATGCCGACGCAGACTGCCTATATCATGAGCAAGCACGCCATCCAGTCGTTCAGCGAATGCCTCTATCTGGAGATGCAGGCCGCCGGGGCGCCGATCAATGTCTGTTCGATCATTCCCGGCATGTTGAAGACCAGCATTTTCGAGGCCGAAGCGGGCAAGGGTGAGCCGAAAGGCGCCGCCGCCCATCGCGCAACCATGGCGCATATGATGGCCAGTCACGGCATGGACCTGGATGTCGGCTGCCGCCTCTTCGTCCAGGGCATGGCGGCCCGCGAATTCTGGATTTCCAGCCAGCCGGAAATGACCGGTCAGGCGCTTGAGGGCCGCATCCGCTTTTTCCGGGAGCAGGCTGCTCCAGCGCTGAACGAACAAACCCGGGCTCTGCTGGGTCTTTGACGAAGGAACATGGCAGGGCGCGCCCGTGTGCCCCCTGCTACCAGCTGTGAAACGGTCAGGCCTTGGCGGCTTCTTCCTTGACGATTTCCAGGAACAGCGGCCGCTCACCGCCACCATGCACTTCCAGCCGGGCGCCGCTGATATAGGCGGCGGCGGACGAGGCGAGGAAAACGACCGCATCGGCAATGTCGCTGCCCCGGCCCATGCGCCCGAGCGGTAGCGAAGCGGCGATACGGTCCTGCGCCTCCATCGTGCCATAGGTCATTTCGGTGGTTTCGGTTTCGACAAGGCCGACAATGATGGCGTTGACCCGTACTTCCGGCCCCCATTCCTGCGCCAGACTGGTTGTCAGGCTGAGCAGCCCCGCCTTGGCCGCGCCGTAAATGGCGGTATCCGGCGAAGGACGCGCGCCCGATACGCTGGCGATGTTGACGATCGACCCGGCCGCCGCCTTGAGATGCGGATAGGCGGCCTGCGCCACATGCAGCGGCGCGAGCAGGTTGAGCTGCAATATGCGTTCGGAAAAGCGCGGGCTGGCCGTGGCGGCGTTGGCCTGCGGCGAACCGCCTGCATTGTTGACGACCAGGTCGATGCGGCCATGACGCGCGACCAGTGCCTCGACCCAGCCAGCCACGGCGGCCGGATCGCGAATGTCGCAGGAGTCGAACTGCGCGGACCGCCCATCGATGGCGATCGGCTGTTCCGGCGGCGTGCGGCCACAGGTGGCGACCGCATAGCCCTCGGCCAGCAGGCGCCGGACGATCGCCGCGCCAATGCCTCTCGTGCCGCCGGTCACCATGGCCAGCTTGCCCTGCCCAGTTCCGTTCACCTTGAATCCTTTCTTTTGCAGCATGCGCGATCCAGCGCATCGTCAGATATTCTTCATACCCAATTCCGCCCCTCATTCGCCAGCAATAAATGCGCTTAATCTCGTAGATTATTACGCATATATGGTATATATATAGAGAAAAATGATATATTGCGTTTCATCAGGAGAGAGACATGACCTATTCCGTGCAACAGTTGAGCGACATGGAGGATATCCGCACGCTCAAGCATCGCTATTTCCGGGGCATCGATACGGCGGACCTGGAACTGCTGACGCCCCTGTTCACGGCTGACATCGGCGTCGACTATCGCGGCGGCAATTATCGCGTCCGACTGGAAGGACGCGATAATATGATCGAATTCCTGGCCAACAGCTTTCATTCGGGCGCGGTCGCCATGCATCATGGCCATATGCCTGAAATCATCCTGACGGGCGAGGAGAGCGCCGAAGGCATCTGGTATCTGGAGGATATCTTCATCGATCTGGAACGGAAGCTCCACACCACCGGCAGCGCCATCTATCGCGACACGTATCGCCGCGAGGACGGCATGTGGAAAATCGCCCGCACCGAATATGACCGGGTGTTCGAAATGGTGCGTCCGCTCGGCCCGGAGGCGCAGATCACCTGGCATCACCTGGGCAGGACCGGCCGCAAGCCCGAAGAACGCAACGACATCAGCCATCTGATCGAGTGGTCGGCCGCCTGACCGGCTGCATGGCCGGCATGGGGCGTGCCGGCCGTTCGATCCAGTCCGATCAATATAAAAAGGGGGGAGGACTCATGTCCCGTTTGCCATTTGCCGTCACGGCGTTCGCCATATTGGCGTCGCCGGCCATAAGCTTTGCCCAGACCGCAGCGAGCCGCGTTCCGGCCTTGTCCGACGGCAGCGACATCGTCGTCACGGCCCGCCGCCGGGAGGAACGGTTGCAGGATGTCCCCATCGCGGTCAGTGCCGTGGATACCGCCGCGCTCGACAGCCGGGGCCTCGACAATGTGACGCAGGTGAGCCAGATCGCGCCGAACATCCAGTTCACGCCCGGCCAGGGCGGCAATAGCGGCGGCATTGCCCCGTTCATTCGCGGCGTGGGCGAAAACGACTTCATCATCACCTCCGACCCGGCGGTCGGCGTGTATATCGACGGCGTCTATGTCGCCCGCACCTTCGGCGCGACGACCGAATTGCTGGGCATCGACCGGATCGAGGTGCTGCGCGGCCCGCAGGGCACGTTGTTCGGCAAGAACACCGTGGGCGGGGCGATCAACATCGTATCCGCCGTTCCCGGCCGTGAGCAGAAAGTCGCCGCCGACCTGCGCTACGGTTCGTTCGACACCGTGCGTGGGCGGGTCTATGCCGAAACGCCGCTGTCGGACGCATGGTCGCTGGGCATCGCGGCGCGGGGTGAGTTCGGGGAGGGCTGGCAGAAGATTCCCTCCGGCGACAATCTGGGCAATCGCAACGTCGTCGCCGGCAAGATCGCGCTGCATTATGACGGCGATGGGCTGGATGCCGTGCTGCAAGTCGACGGGCTGCGCCGCCGCCAGCACAGCGCGCCGCATAGCATGATCGCGTTCACGCCAACCTTTTTCTCGATCCTGCAATCGACCTTCCTTGCGCCCTGCTGCACGGTGCCGGGCGATATCGACCGCACCGACAGCACATCCTCGCTCAACAGGGACCGGACGGACGCCATCAACGCATCGCTGACGCTGAGCAAGGATCTGGGCAGCGCAACCATCAAGGCGATCACCGCTTATCGCCATGTCGACGCGCTGTTCGGCCGGGACGGCGATGCGTCGGCCACGGTGAACTATGCGGGCGACATTCATGACGAAAAGGCGCGGCAGATCAGCCAGGAACTGCAATTGTCGCTCGATTTGGGCGGGCACGGCACCCTGCTGCTGGGCGCCTTCGCCTATCGGGAAAAGACCCGCGACAACACCAGCCTGATCGTGGCGGACGGCCTTTACCCGGCGCTGGTCGCGGCCGGACTCGACCCCTTCCCCATCGCGCCCGGCTTTGCCATCCCGGCCGCCTCGCTCGATTTCAACATCGATTTCCGCAACCGGCAGCGGACAGACAATCTGGCCTTGTTCGCCAACGGCAATTACGGGCTGACCGGCCGCCTGTCGCTGGAACTGGGCGCACGCTACACATGGGAGAAAAAGCGGTTCTTCCAGTCCGCCATGCGCATCTATTCGGGCGAGCCGCTGCTGGCGGGAACACCCGGCTATCACCTGGAAAAGAGCTGGGACGCCTTCACCCCGCGCGCCTCGCTGTCCTACAGGTTCCGGCCGAACCTGATGGGCTATGCCTCCTACTCCAGGGGTTTCCGGTCAGGCGGCTTCAACGGACGGCCGACATCGGTGGAGGAAATCGGCTCCTACGACCCGGAACATCTGACCGCCTATGAAGCAGGCATCAAGGCGGGTTTCGGGCGTATCGCGACGATCAACCTCGCCGTCTTCCGCAACGAATATCGCGACCAGCAGATATTGGTGTCGACCGTCAGCCCGGCCACCGGCCTCATCATCGTCCGCAATGAAAATGCGGGCCGCTCCCGCATCCAGGGCGTGGAGCTGGAGGGGAATTTCCGCGTCGCGCCGCGCTTCACCCTGATGGGCGCGCTCGGCCTGCTGGACGCCAGATATCTGGACTATGTCTCCGTCATCAACGGCGCGCCAACCGATGTCAGCAACCGCAAGCTCAAACAGGCGCCGGATATCACAGCCAATGCGAGCGCGGTCTATCAAATGCCGCTCAGCGATACGGTTGAGGGTGTTTTCCGCGTCGATGTCGCCTACAAGAGCGAAGTCTATGTCGATGCGGAAAATACACCGCTGCTGCGGCAGCCCGATCATGCCATGCTCAACGCCAGCGCGGAACTGCGCTTCGGGGACAGCGGCCTGTCCGTCCGGGCGGGCGTCGACAATATCACCGATCGCCGGATCGTCACGGCGGGCTATGACGCCTCCACCAGCTTCGGCTTCACGGAGGCTTATTATTCCCCGCCGCGGCGTTACAGCATCACGCTGGCCTGGCGACACTGAACCGGAACGCTATCGCAGGCGGCGTCACCCATGACCGATGACGCCGCCTTCGCCCAACTGCTGGAAACCCTCTATGGCGGGCTGACCCGTTCGCCGCCATGGGAGGATTTCCTGCGGGCGCTGGCGGCGGCGACCGACACCAGTTTCGCCACGCTGCTGATCGGGCGGGGCTGTGCCGGGATCGACGCGCATGTCACGCCCGGCGCCGACCCCGATCGGACCGAGGAATATCGGCGGATATCGGAAGCCGACCCCTTTGTCGGCCTGCCGGAAGGGCAGGTCGTGTCCTTCCGCGACTTTGTGAGCCATATCCCGGCGCGGTTCCAGCACTGGATGGACGTAGCGCGAACCGGCCAGATATTGGGCATCGACCTGCACCGCCCGCCCGACAGCGCCGTTCGCCTGCGCCTCACCCGCGACGACAGCCTCGACGATTTCGGCGATGCCGAAAAGGCGCTGCTCGCCCGCCTCGTGCCGCATCTGCGCATCGCGCTGGAACTGCATGCACAGCTGACCACCACCCAGGCCGAAAGCCAGCTGTTCAGCAGCGCCATGGCGGGCCTGGCCGTCGCGACCCTGATCCTGGATCGCGGCGGGCGGATCATGCGGCGCAATGCGGTCGCGGCCCGCATGCTGGAGGATGGCGCCATCATCGCGGATCGGCAGGGCAAGCTGGAACCGCGCGGCCGGACCGCCGCGACCATGATCAGCCGCATCCTGAATGCCCCGCCTCCCGCCGGGGAAGAAAGCCAGTTCGAAATCGCCACGCCTGACGGATCGCCGCTGCATGCGCGCGCGCGCGCGGTGCCCTCCTCGGCCTATGGCGACGGCTCCTGGGTGGCGCTGTTCCTGGCCGACCCGACACGCCCGGCCGGGCCATCGAGCGAAACGCTGCGCGACCGGTTCCAGCTTACCAGGGCAGAGGCCGCGCTGGCCGTGCATCTGGCGGAGGGCGCCTCTCTGGCCGAAGCGGCGAACAGACTGGATATCGCCTATAATACGGCGCGCACGCATTTGCGGGCAATCTTCGCCAAGACAGGAACGCACAGGCAGGTGCAACTCGTTACCCTGCTGCGTACCATAGGCAGCGATTTCGACATCTGATCCATTTGGATCATGCGGCGCCCGTCGCAACCGCTAACCTTTGTGGATCAAAATCCCCAAGGAGAGCGTGATGCGGTTTTCGATCATTTACGAAGCGCAGATGGCGGATACGTCCCGCGAAAATGAACAGCAGGTGTTCCGTGATATCATCGAACAGGCGGTTTATGCGGAAGAAATGGGCTTCGACGTGATCTGGGCGGTAGAACATACCGCACTGACCCAATATGCCCACATGTCAGCGCCGGAAACTTTCCTTGCCTATCTGGCTGGCCGTACCACGCGCATCGGCATCGGCCATGGCGTCGTCTGCCTGCCCCCCGCGATGAACCATCCGGTGAAGGTGGCCGAACGCATCGCCACGCTGGACATATTGTCGGACGGCCGCGTCCATTTCGGCATGGGCAAGGGCGGGACGCAGCAGGAAGCGGGCACGTTCGGCTATGAACTGGCCGACCTGCCGCCGATGATCGACGAGAGCATGTATCTGATCCCGAAGATCCTGAAACATGGCGAGATCGAGCATGAAGGGCAGTTCGTGAAGATCCCCCGCCGCCCGATCCATCCCAGCCCGATGCAGGACCCGCATCCTCCGCTCTACATGGCATGCACCCGCGCCGACACGCTGACCACGGCCGGCGCGCGCGGCATCGGCGCGCTGGTCCTGGGCTTTGCCGGTCCCGACGACATCGCCAAAAAGAACGCCATCTATCGCGAGGCCTTCGCCAACCGGAAGGCGGAGGATCAGGTGGGCTACCGCCCGACCGAGCATCTGGCCGCGCTGTGCCCGGCCGTGGTGCTGGAGGACCGGGAAAAGGCCCGCCGCGTCGGCCTGCGCGGCCAGCGCTTCTTCGTGGAATCGCTGGGTCACTGGTATTCCGGCGGCCCCAAGCCCGATGCCGAAGATCTGGACGCCAGCGAAAGCATCGCCGCGCTTCAGCGCCACAAGCAGGAAACCGTTGCCTGGCTTTCGGGGGAAAAGATCGCGGTCGGCGGCCATCACACCGAAAGTTTCGAAGTGGTGGAGGATGCCTATGGCACGCCGCAGGACTGCATCCGCCATGTCCAGCGCCTGTTCGACGCGGGCGCCGATGAAATCCTGTTCATGTTCCAGATGGGGGGCATTCCGCATGAGGTCATCATGGAAACGATCCGCAACATCGGCGAAAAGGTGATCCCGCACTTCCGCGAGCAGGCCGCGCTCGCCGCCGAATAGAGCCGGAACGGCGCGGAACGGAGGCATGGCCCTTCGCCCCAGAACAGGAAAGCGGCCCGGCATCGTCCGGGCCGCTGCTTCAGCTTTGCCGATAAAGATCGTGCATCGCCTGCATAAGGCGTGCCGCCCGCCGACGCGGATCGAGCCGGGCATATGCCCGCGAGGGCGCCTCCACCGCGATAATGGCATGGTCGGGCAGCAACGGCAGTAGCGCAGGCAGGTCGAATTCGCCTTCCCCCGGCAAAAGGCGATTGAATACGGCCTCTTCCACCCTGTCGGCCGGCGCCGACATCGGACCGTCATTCAGTTGGACATGGCGTATCCGGTCCGGCGGCAAGGCGGCGATATCACTCCAGTCGCCGCCGCAGCGGATAACATGCAGACTGTCGACGCAAAGGCCGACATCCGGACCCAGCGCCCGTGCCAGTTCCAGCGCCTGGGCAGGAGAATGGATGGCCGACAGCGGATAGGCCTCGATAATGGCCGAAGCACCCGCCCCGCGGCAGATGTCCACCATGCGGCAAAGCGATTCAACCAGCCGCGAATGATCCGGGTCCAGTCCCAGCATGTTGACCGTCCCGCCCAGCTCGGCCGCCAGTGTCGCGCTCCGTTCAAGCAGCGCCCAGTCCGGCTCCGGCCCCAGCATGAACGGCTCGACGATGCCGATGCCCAGTCCCGTATCGCGCAAAGCGGAGACGACCGCCGTCCGTGCGGCGCGGTCCATCACGAGATCCGGCGTCGGACTGATCGGAACCGGCGTGACGAAAAGGCTGACCGACGCGAACCCGGCGCTGGCGGCGGCATCGATCACGGTCAGGGCGTCAAGATCGACGAGGGAAAGATGATCCAGGCAAAAGGCGGGCACAGCGCGGGTCATGTCATCACCCCGGCACGCCACGCGGCCGTTCAGGCGTAAATGCCGCCGTCAACGCGCGCCATGACATCATTCATGGGCCCTCCATTCTCGCATGCCGGCAGGACGGTCACGGCAGCGATCCTGTCGGGGATCATCATATACTTTCCTGTCGACATCTTCCACCGTGCCGGCTGCATGCCTTTTCCCATGCCAGGCCCTGTTCAGGTTACGATGGCCGGATGGGGAATGCGCGGTTCGCCCAGCATGGCGCGATAGGATGGCGGGGTCCGCCCGCCAGCTTCGGTGATCCCGTAGCGCTGCGCGATTTCGGCGGTGATCAGCGTCTGGCCGTTGAGTTCGTCGCGCCGGGGATCGCCATGGATCGCAGCGATGACCCGCCCGTTGAATTCGGGCGTTTCGGCGTCGGCCATGAATTTTTCATATTGTTCAGGATGTTCCGCCAGCGTCTGGGCGCTGCGTTCCGTCATCAACGGCCCCATCCAGAGCGCGATCGAGATGACGCCCGTGCCCCGGAAATCAACACCCATGTCAGCGGCGAATTTGTCCACGCCCGCCTTTTGCGCGCCATAGGCAGCGCCGTGCATGTAACAGACCGATCCGAAGGAAGAGGTGAAGGCGACAAGACCGCGCCCCGCCGGAACCATCATCCGGGCAGCATGCCAGCTCGCCAGATAGTGCGAACGCAGGCCGACATCGAGAATGTCGGCCAATCCAGTCGATTTTTCCCAAAAGGGGCCGGGCTTTACCAGATCGTCATGCAGCGCCGCGACATTATTGACCAATATGTCGAGCCGCCCGCTTTCCTCGCGCACCCGGTCGAACAGGGCGGCCACCGCGGCGTCATCGGCATGATCGACCTGCACCGCCCGCCCCTCGCCGCCAGCCGCATCGACCTGCGCCGCCGTCGAACCGATCGTGCCGGGCAAGGTAGCATCCCCTTCGCGGATCGAACGGCCAGTGACATAGACTCGATAGCCCTGCTCGCCCAACGCCACCGCGATGCCACGGCCCGCCCCACGGCTGGCGCCGGTGACGATCGCCACCGGACGTTCATTCCTCTCCATCTCTTGTCCCCTTCAGGCCGCGGCGGTGCTGTTCCGCTTATCGAGCGTCACATGCATGCCATTGGTCCGCTTGTGCGATTCCGGCGCCTTGGCGCGCGGATTGTAAAATTGCCTGTACCAGATCCGGACCTTGCCATAGGGTCCGTCATTGGGAACCACCATCGGGTTCAGGCAAGCGCGCTTGTTCTGCCAGATCTCGACATCCTGCGCGAAGGCCAGGCGGCTGCCCTCCTGATATTCCAGCGCTCCGGCGCGCAGTTCATCGGTGATCGGCGCCGATCCGTCATTCACCTGCACCATCAGGCCGTGCCACACCCGAATCTTGCCATCCTCTATCGGCGTATGCGTGATCATGATGAAGGAGTTGAAGGTGCCCTCCATCTCGGACTGAAGGATCGACGGACCGGTGTACCAGGTGTCGAGCGTCAACACATCCTCGGGATTCAGCGTCAGCGTGCGATGGCCCGCCGCATAATATTGGTGGACGACATGCTCCTTGAACTCATTGGCGAAGTAGACGAAGTCCTTGGCGCCGTGGATCGGCACGAAATGGCCGTAATCAGCCATATTGTCGACCACCTCGATGGGATGGATGTCCAGATCGCCCATATAGTCGATCTTCCAGTTGACCCAGCCTGGCGCATCATAATGACCGCCAAAATCGGGCAAGTCGAAATTGGGTTCCAGACCTTCCGGATCATACCACATCCAGATGGTTCCCGCCCGCTCGACGACAGGAAAGGTCTTCAGGTTCGCCGCCTTGGGAACGAAGTCAGAATAGGGGATGTTCTTGCACTTGCCGTCGGGACCGAACTGCCACCCATGAAACGGACACCGGATCGAATCACCCTGAATCTGCTGACCGTCGCGGACGATATAGGATGTCGTGTTCTTCGCCAGATGCGCGCCCATGTGCGGACAATAGGCTTCCACCACATAAGGCGCGCCGCTTTCGCCGCGATACATCACCAGATCCTGGCCGAAATAGCGCATCGCCCGGGGCGTCGCCGTCGCCTCAACGCTTTCGCCCACCATGAACCATCCACGGGGGAATTCGAACTCACCCAAACGATAGTCCGATGACTTTGCCATGATATAATCCTCTCGCTTGCAGCGGCAAACTAGCATGAAGGACAGCGGTACGCCAGCACGAGCCGATCATATATGTCAAAAATATATGATATTTCTACGCATATTGATATATTTTTCATATAATATAGCTTTTTGGCGCATTGATTTTATCAATTTGTTACCTTATCAGCGCGGATCGGGGGACACAGGCGGGTCGTCGACTTTCGCGCGCGCCTGCATCGCAGAAAACAGGAGAGACGCCATGCTGCTGAAGGACAAGGTCGTGATCATCAGCGGAGTCGGCCCCGGCATGGGACAGGCGCTGGCCCGGATCGCCGCGGCAGAGGGGGCGTCCGTCGTCCTGGCGGCCCGCAACCAGGCTTTCCTCGAAGAAGTCCGCAATGACATTCTCGCCAAAGGCGGACGGGCCATCGCGATCCCTTGCGACGTGTCCGATGAAACCCAGTGCGTTGCCCTGGCAAAGGACGCGGCGGCCGAATTTGGCGGCCGCATCCATGGCCTGGTCAACAGCGCTTATTATCACGGTGACTGGAGCTTCATCGAAAACAGCGATCTTGCTGATCTCACCAGAGCGTTCGACGTCAATTGCCTGGGCGCGTTGCGACTGACCCGCGCCTGCGTTCCTTATCTACGCGATGGCGGCGCCGTGGTGAACGTGTCCACCATGGCCACGGTGCGGCCCTATGGGGGCGAACATGGCATGGAGATGGGTTATGCCGTGGCCAAAGGCGCGCTCAATACACTCGGCAAATATATGTCGACTGATCTTGGCCGTTTCGGCATCCGCGTCAATACTTGCCGCATGGGCTGGATTCATGGCGAGCCGGTGGAAGGACATATCCAGTCGCAGGTCAATGCCGGCTTCAAACGCGATGACGTCATCGCCGGCATCACCAGGGACATTCCGATCGGCATCATCCCGCCCGAGGAGGACTGCGCTCGCGCGGTGCTGATGATGATTTCCGATTATTCCCGCGTGGTCAGCGGCGCGTCGCTCGACGTCAACGGCGGACATTGGATGGCGCCCTGATTGTCCCTGCCTGGATACGCTCTAAAAGCGGAAGCTGATCCAGCTGCCCAGAAACGCCGAATTGGCATAGCCGGCGCGCCGCAGCACCGTTCCTGCCCGCAGATATTCCGTGCGCATCGTCAGCGTCAGCCGGGGCGCAAGGCTGTAGACCAGTTGCGCGCGCAACAATCGGGCGACCGCCTTGCCCGCGACCTTTTCGGTCCCGACATAAGGGGTGTAGTTGGCGCGATAGACGGCATCCTTTTCATCGTCCCGCCATGTGAACTGATATTCGACGGATGCCCGCAGCCTGTCTGTCGGACTGAAGCTGATATTCGGCGCGATCGCCATCATGTTCGTGGCCGTCAGGAACAGGCCGTAGCTGAAATAGACATTGTTGCCATAGGGCGCATAGGCATTGCGGAGCGTGCCCTTGTCATAGCCGCCCCCGCCGCTGCCATAATCGGCATGCAGGCCGATCCTGGGCGCCGCCTTACCCTCCCCCAGACGCCAGTTCTGCGCGAAGAAGGCCTGCCATGCATTGATCGGCCGGTCCTGGAATTCGCCATATTGGTGCACCAGGGTCCAGTCGAGATTGAGCCGCCCGATATCGCCCCAGAACCGCGCTCCGGCATAATAGCGCACCGCCGGCGCCACCACGCCGCCCCAGGTGCCGACCCGGTTGCGCCGCCGCCAGAAAAAGGGATCGAAGAACAGCTTCGATCCGCCCAGCCAGTGCTGCGGAAGGACGAAACCGGCGGAAATGCCGCTGAAACGCCGGTTCCTGTCCGGCACGTCATCGCCCAGGCCGCCATTGCCCAGATCGGTGGTTTCGAAATCGAATAGCGTCGCGCGCATGGTGGGCGTTCGCGCCCAGGCGCGGGTGCCGTTCAGCACGAAGCGGATGGTGTTGTTGTCCCGCTGGGAAATCAGCAGGTTGGGCCCGTCCGTGAATTCCTGCCGCCCATATCGTATGCCCAGGTCGACATTGTCGATCCGTCCCTTCGCCTCGGCAAAATATTGCTGGTAGACGAAGCTGTTGCTGAACGTGCCCGACGGCGTGCCGATATTCTTGCCGCCGATCTGGCCATGGGCGACCTCTCCATAAAATCGCAGATGATCGCCCACATGCAGGTCCGCACCGGCAACCAGACGGACGATGTCCTGCCGCTGCTCCGGTCCTTCGATCAGTTGCGGGTTACTGGTCAGGTTCATGCGCAGCCGCGCCTCGCCGCTCAGCGTCAGATAGATGTCGCCATCCGGATCGAGCGGCAGATATTTGAGCCGGTCAAGCAGGTCGTCGCGCTTGGCGGGATCGCGATAGACACGCCAGTCTTCGGCCCAGCGCGAGAGATTATAGCCGTTGACGACCGCGCCATCCCCCTGCGCCGCGACGGGATAGTCGGCGGACCGGGGCGTTTCCGCCAAAGCGGGGCTGGCGCAGGCAAGCGCCGCAAGGCCCCAGAACGGGCGAATAATCATCTTATCCTCTCCATTTTTGGAGGCGCTACCTTTGCAGGGGCGCGCCTTCCTTCATGTTTCAGTTGGTATCAGGCGGCCGCCAGCTGAGGCGCCGCCTCGGCGGTGGCCGTGGACAGACGCCCCGACAGGGCATCGTCCAGCTTCTTCCGGTCGAGCGCGCCTTCCCAACGAGCGACGACGATGGTCGCCACCGCATTGCCGATGAAGTTGGTCAGGCTGCGGCATTCGCTCATGAAGCGGTCGACGCCCAGGATCAGCGCCATGCCCGCCACCGGTACGGTCGGCACGATGGAGAGCGTCGCGGCCAGCGTGATGAAACCCGCGCCGGTGACGCCTGCCGCGCCCTTGGACGACAGCATCGCCACGCCCAGCAGCAGGATTTCCTGCCACAGCGTCAATTCCACGCCGGTTGCCTGCGCAATGAACAGGGCAGCCAGCGTCATGTAGATATTGGTGCCGTCCAGGTTGAAACTATAGCCGGTCGGCACGACCAGCCCGACCACCGATTTATCGCAGCCCGCCCGTTCCATTTTTTCAATGAGGTTGGGCAACGCCGCTTCGGAGGAGGAGGTGCCCAGCACCAGCAGCAGTTCCGCCTTCAGATAACGCAGCAACTTGAAGATCGAGAAGCCCGTGAGCCGCGCCACCGTGCCCAGCACCACGATGATGAAGAGGGCAGACGTCAGATAGAAGGTTGCAACCAGCGCGCCCAGGCTGGCCAGACTGCCGATGCCATATTTGCCGATGGTGAAGGCGATGGCACCGAATGCGCCGATGGGGGCCGCCCGCATCAGGATCGACACCAGTTTGAAGACGACCAGACTGACCCGTTCCATGAAGCGCAGGACCGGCTGGGCCGGTTCGCCCACCAGGCTGATGGAAATGCCGAACAAAATGGCGATCAGCAGGATCTGAAGGATGTTGCCGCCGGTAAAGGCGCCCACCATTGTCGAAGGGATGACGTCCAGCAGGAAGCCCGTCAGCGTGCTGTCATGCGCCTTGGCGGCGTAGTCCGCGATAACCGCCCTGTCGAGCGTCGCCGGATCGATGTTCATGCCCGCGCCGGGACGGACGAGATTGGCGACGATCAGGCCGACCACCAGCGCAAGGGTGGAGAAGGTCAGGAAATAGGCAAAGGCCTTCGCCGCCACGCGACCGACCGATCCCAGTTCCTTCATGCCCGCAATGCCGGTGACGATGGTCAGGAAGATGACCGGCGCGATGATCATCTTCACCAGCTTGATGAAAGCGTCGCCCAGCGGCTTCAGCGCTTCGCCATAGGCCGGCCAGAAATGGCCGAGCAACGCGCCCGCCATGATCGCAACCAGCACCTGCACGTAAAGTTGCGAGGCGAAACCGCGCTTTTTCCTCGACGGCGTATCGGCTGCCGGAAAATTCTGTGTGATCATTGCAGGCGCTCCATCTCCGCGATTACAGGCTATGCTGCCCGCGATCCCCTATAGCCTCGCGCCGTCAGCGACGGCCGGCAAGAATCCCTTGGAATTTCCTGCAAATAGTTGTTAAACATAGATAAATTACCATTCCAACTGCTCTCGCGCCGCTCCGTTCGTGCCATTTTCCACATCGTTCTTTTCCCATTTGTGTGATAATCCGCACAAATGACCGCCTCCCGAGTCTTCCGGCTGTGGCCGATGCTTCTCATCGCTTGCGCGGTTTTGGCGGCCTGCTGGCTGTTCGTCGACCGCTATGGACAGGCAGTGCGCAGCCAATATCTGACGGATCAACGCGCCGACGCCGCAGCGCAGTCCCGCTCGATGCTGCGCCTGCTGGAATCGGAGCTACAGAAATTCCGCCTTATCCCGGTCGTGCTCGGCGAATATTCCGACGTGCGCGACGCGCTCCTGTCGGGTCGTGCCGATGTCGCGCTCAACGACAAGCTGGCCCTGCTCGCCGACAAGACAGGCGCCGCGGCGATCTATGTCCTGAATGCATCGGGCCTGTCGATCGCCGCCTCCAATGCCCGCCAGCCGAACAGCTTCATCGGGCAGGACTACAGCTTCCGCCCTTATTATCAGCTCGGCTGGCATAAGGGCGGCGGAGAATATTTCGCGCTGGGCACGGTCAGCCACCGCCCCGGCCTCTATCTGTCGCGCCGGGTCGAAGGGCCAAAAGGGCCGATCGGGGTCATCGTCGTCAAGGTGGAGTTCGATGCGATCGAACGCGCCTGGGCGGATCGCCGCGCCTGGACCTTCGTCGCCGACCAGAATGGCATATTGCTTCTGAGCAGCGATCCTTCCCGCCGCTTCCACGCGCTCCACGCCGTGCCCCTGGCATCACGCGCCAGCATCCAGCGCGCGCTGCAATTTGGCGGCGCGCCGCTGACGCCTCTTGGCATGGTGATGGCACGGGATGGTGCGACCCGGCTGCGCGACGGCAGCCAGGCGATGACGGCCAGCCTGGCCGTGCCGGTGGCGGGCTGGCGCCTCTATCATGTCGTGCCGATCGAAGCCGGGCTGACCGCTGCGGCGCGTCAGGTCCGGATCGCGACCCTGTTGTTCGCGACATTGCTGCTGCTGCTGATCGCCACAGGCTTCCGGATCGCCGCGCGCCGCCGCCGGACCACGCGCGATCGTGCCCGGCTGGAGCAGGAGGTCGCGATACGGACCGAAGCACTCGCCCATGAAATGGAGGCACGCACGCTGGCCGACCGCCGCTATCGCCAGGCGCGCGAGGAACTGGCCCATGCCAACCGGCTGGGAACGCTGGGCACCATCTCCGCCGGGGTTGCTCATGAGATCAACCAGCCGGTGGCGACGATCCGCACCTTTGCCGAAAATGCCGCGCTGTTCCTGGGGCGCGGCCAGCCTGACAAGGCGAACGCGAACCTGCGCGAGATCGTTGCCATGACGGACCGGATCGGCAGCATCACCGCGCAGCTGCGCCGCTATGCCCGACGCGGCGTCGGGGAGATCGGGCCCGTGCCGCTGGTCGATGCGATCGATGGCGTCCGGCTGTTGGTGACGGACCGGTTCCGCAGCGCCGGGGTGCGGCTGACTTTGCCCCGGCCTGATCCGGCGCTGCTCGTTCGCGCCGGGCGCATCCGCCTGGAGCAGGTGCTGGTGAACCTGCTCCATAACGCGCTGGAGGCAGTCGCAGGCCAGCCCGATGGCTGGGTGGAGGTCATGCTGACGGATCGGGGCGACCGGTTGTTCCTGGATGTCCGCGACAGCGGGCCGGGCATAGTCGAAACATTGCGCGACGATCTTTTCATGCCCTTCGCCACGTCCAAGCCGGGCGGCCTGGGCCTGGGCCTCCATATCGCGCGCGACATCATGGTGGAATTTGGCGGCGCGCTCGATCTTGTCACCGACGATCCACACACATTGTTCCGCATGACATTGGCGAAGGCATGACCGACACACCCTCCCTCCTGCTGATCGACGATGACGATGCGCTGCGCACGGCGCTGGCACAATCCTTCGAACTGGCGGACCTGCCGGTCCAATGCTTCGCCGATGCGGCAGAAGCACTGGCCCGCCTCGACGCCGGCTTCGATGGCGCCGTGATTTCCGACATCCGGATGCCGCGCATCGATGGGCTGGAGCTGTTCCGCCGCATCGCCGCGATCGACCATCAGATTCCCGTCATCCTGATGACCGGCCATGGCGACGTGTCCATGGCGGTATCGGCGCTCAAACAGGGCGCCTTCGACTTCATCGCCAAGCCCTTTGCGACCGATCATCTGATCGCGTCCGCGCGACGGGCACTGGAAATGCGGCAGCTGGTGCTCGACAACCGCCGCCTGCGCGCAGCGGCGGACGAGAGCGCCGCGGGGGAACCGCTGATCGGCGAGAGCCCGGCCATGGTCCGCCTGCGCGAAAATATGCGCCAGATCGCCGATGCCGAGGTCGACGTGCTGATCGAAGGCGAGACGGGGACCGGCAAGGAACTGGTGGCGACGCTGCTCCATCGCTGGAGCCGAAGACGGGGCCGCCCCTTCGTCGCGATCAATTGCGCGGCACTGCCCGACACCATCGCGGAGGCTGATCTGTTCGGCCAGGAAGGGCGGGCGCAACTCACCCAGTCAGGCCGTATCGCCCGCGCCCATCGCGGCACCCTGTTCCTTGACGAGATCGAAAGCAGCCCCGCCCGGCTCCAGGGGTCCTTGCTGCGGGTTCTGGAGGAACGGGAAATCCATCCCGTCGGCGCGGACCAACCCCAGCCGCTCGACATCCGCGTGATCGCGGCGACCAAGCCCGGCATCGAAACGAGCGTGGCGGAAGGGCGCTTTCGCGCCGACCTCCGTTACCGGTTGGACATGGTGCGCCTGCGCATCCCGCCGCTGCGCGACCGGCGTGAAGATGTGCCGTTGCTGTTCGGCTATCTGCTGCATCAGGCGGCGGAGCAGATGGGACGCGAGGCGCCCCAACTGGGCGCGGAGGTTCGGGCAAGGCTGACCGAGCACGACTGGCCGGGCAATGTGCGCGAGCTTGCCAATTACGCCAAGCGCATCCTGCTGGGCATGCACGGGGACGGGAGCGAAGGCGAGGAGCATCTCTCGCTCGGCCAGCGCGTCGAAAATTATGAAGCAGCAGTCATCCGCAAGGTTCTGGAACGGGTGCGGGGAGATGCGCGATCTGCCATGGCGGCGCTGCATCTGCCCAGGAAAACCTTCTACGACAAGCTGCATCGCCACGGAATAGATATCAGCTCATATCGTTAGCCAGACGGACCCGGACCGCCGTGGCCGAGATTGGGCACGGTCCGGCCGGCCTTCCTTAAGCCATCACTTCCCCCCTTATTCCATGGCTTCGGCGAAGGGCAGGCAAACGCTGTCGAACCCCAGGACATGAGCCACCCGACCCAGGCCGCTACGCAGTGCGCCAGGTTTCGACGGCGGCGTAAAAACCCTCGTCAGGCGCGGGCCCATTGTCGCAGATCAGATGACCGGGCCGGACTCCGGTGGCGGCAAACATCGATGGCGCGTCCTTCGCCGCGCGAAACTGCTGACATATGATGCAACCGTTGATCTGCGCGATGCGCGAACGGGCGCCCTCGAATTCGCGCAGGGACAGATGCTGTGTTGATACACTGCCTTTGAAAAGACATCCGCCGCGGCCATGGGTACGGGCGGCATAGCCATGGGGATTCGCAGCATCCTCGCCGGGAATATCAATGCGGATCATGGCATGTCCTCCTTTTTGGAACGGCGGATCAGGAAACGCCCTCATGATATTGCCTGGTCATCATGCCGTGCGGGCGTCGGTGATGATGGCGCGCGGCGCCCCGCGCCCCATCATGAGAAAGACCAGCGCGACGGCAGCCGATCCGCCGATGATGATCAGGACAACCGGGCCATAGCTGCCCGCCGCATCGCGCAACACGCCCGCCAACGGCGGCAGGCAGAAGGTCAGCGGCAGGGTGAAGAGGCCGAAAAGACCGATCACGCGCGGCAGGGAATCCTGACCGAACACACGCCCTGACAGCATGTTGACCGCGGGGAACACCCCCGCGCCGCCCGCGCCCATCAGCAAGGCCGCTGCCGCCATCGGCGCGAACGCCAGCGTCGCGGATAGCACGAACCAGCTGAGGCAGAGCGCCGCGGCAATCAGCGCCAGAGCACGCGCCGCACCCAGCCGGCCGCAGAGCAGGCCAACGACCAGCGATCCGATGATGGCGGCGCCCCCCATGATCGACAGCAACAGCGCGGCATCGTCGCCCGCCACGCCCCTCTCGGCGGCGAAAGCGGCCAGATGCGATACACCCGCAATGCCCGCCGCGTTCAGATAACCCGCGCCGACGCACATCGCCCAGAAAACGGGCCGGCAGAGCACCGCGCGCGCGGGCAGCATGTCATGCGCCACATGCCCATGACCAACGGCGTGCGGACGGTCCCTGCTCACAGGTCCATCCGACACGCCAAGCATGAACGGCACGATCAGCAGGTGCAACCCGGCAAGCGCCAGATAGAAGACGGCAAGTCCATGATCGCGGATCAGGATCAGGCCAAGGACGGGCAGCAGCGCGATGAACAGCGGCATGTTCACGATGCCCAGCGCCGGTCCCGGATTTTCCGGAAACCAGTTGCTGGCCAGCACGCTGGCGGGGAAAGGACCGAACATGGCAAGGCCAACCCCAATGGGCAGGGCATAAAGCAGCAGCACCGCCGTCATGTTGGGCGCCACCGCGAGCAACGCATAGCCGGCAGCCGACACCAATGTGCCGATAGTCATCATCCGCCGCAAACCGATCCGCCCGATCAGCGCGCCGATCAATGGACTGACCAGACCCATGACGAGAACGCAAAGCGCGAGCGCCAGCGTCGCGCCGCCACGGCTTGCGCCGAACCGTTCCTGCAGGGGCAGAACCGAAACGCCGAACGCACCGAAGGCGCATCCGACCGCGACATTCTGCGCCAGAAAGGCGCGAACCACCATGAAACGCCCCTGTCCGGAATGCGCCGTCGCGGCCGGTGCTGCGGTACGCCCATAAGAGCCTGCGTCCATTTTCCTCTGCCTCCTGATTTTACGCCCGTGATCACGCTTCACATTCTGGACGGATGGGATGGGAGGCATTTCAGGCATCCCCTTCTCATCGAATCATTTCATCTCAATTATATTCGCGATTATCACGTTTTTTCCAATTATATTATCGAAATGCGTAGTAATAAGACAAAATTACTGATTCTTATCGGATAAGGCCAAGGAGAGTATCGATGCGTTTGAAAGGCAGGATCGCCATCGTAACCGGCGCCGCTTCGGGCATTGGACAAGCCGTCGCGAAACGGCTCGCGGCGGAAGGCGCGAAGGTCGTCATCGGCGATCGCAACGCCGCCGGCGTCAAGGATGTCGCCGGAACGATCGGACAGGACGCCACGGGCATGACGCTCGACGTCGCCGACGAAGCTTCCTGCCGGGCGATCATCGACCATGCGGTCGGCCTGCATGGCGGTCTGGACATTCTCTGCAACATCGCAGGCGTACTCGATTTCGGCCGCTTCGCCGATGTCGATCGAAGCCGCTGGGATCGGGTGATCTCGATCAACCTGACCGGTGTTTATCAAATGTGCCATGCGGCGATGCCGCATCTGATCCAGCGGCGCGGCAATATCGTCAACATGGCGTCCGCCGCCGGGCTGGTGGGCGTACCCTATAACTCAGCCTATACCGCCTCCAAACATGGCGTGGTGGGCCTGACCCGCGCGCTGGCCCTGGAATTTTCCAAGGAAGGCGTCCGCATCAATGCCGTCTGCCCCGGCGGCGTCGCCACGCCGATGGTGCAACAGGCTCCGCCCGAAAATATCGACTGGCAGATGGTGATGCGTTCGGCCTCATGGCTTGACGGCGGCGAAATGGCGGTGCCGGAGGACATCGCCGACACCGTGGCTTTCCTGGCATCGGCGGAGGCCCGCCGCATCACCGGCGCCGCCTTCGCGGTCGATGGAGGGCAGACCGCGGGCTGAACCGAGCGGCATTGGACAAAGCAAAAGGGCCGGAAGCTGGATTCAGCCGCCGGCCTTTTCGATTACGGCATATGGGAACGGACCCGCCGGCCCGTTCCCGATCCGCTCAGCCCCCGCCGAAGCTGTATTTCACGCGCAGGCCATACATGCGCGGCTCGCCATAAAGCGTCGCCTGGTAGAGCAGGCTGCCCGACTGATAAACGTCGGAGTTGGAGATGCGATAGAGCTTGTTGGTGAGGTTCGTCGCGAACAGGCCGACGTCGAATCCCGATCCACCGACTTTGCGCCAGTCGAGCGAGACATTGAGAAGGCCGAAAGCCTCCAGATAGGCGCCGGGCTGGTTCTGCGGCAGATTGACTGCCTCCGTAAACTGGCGCGAGGTGTGCGAATAATTGGCATAGAAGGCCAGCGTGCCCATGTTATCTGCCAGCGGCTGCTCGGCCGACACATGGAAACTCCAGATATAAGGCGAAACATATTGGAACGGCAGGCATGATGCATCGGCCGTGCCGCCCGGCGCGACGACGCCGTTGCAGGCCACCGTGCCTGTTCCGGACACATATCGGTAATCCTTGTACTTGGCATCGGTGTAGCTGAAATTGCCGCCGATCTCGATCCCCCGGAAAGGCCGCATCGACGCCTCTATTTCCACGCCCTTGATCCGCGCGTCGGCGTTCAACGTCCTTGCGCCGCTTGCCCCCGTCGCCGGATTGAAGTCGCCCGCCGCGCGCTGAATGCCCTTGTAATCGGTCGTATAACCAGCAATGTTGAAACGGAAAGGCACCGATCCCACGCGGAAGTCGGTCTTGATGCCCGCTTCCCAGACGGTGACTTCTTCCGGCCCGAAGGAACGGGTGTCGGGAGCGCCATTTTGCCCAAAGAACACGGCATAGGGATTGAATCCGCCTGCCTTGTAACTGTGGCTGACCTTGCCATAAAGCAATAGGTCGCGCGTGACCTTATAGTCGAGGCCGACCAGCCAGGATGGCGATCTTGACCGCTGCGACCCTTCGAAGCGGCAATCGGACAGCGCCGTGGCAACCGGCACGATCAGACTGCTGTCCTTGCCGCAGACCACGAAACCCGCAGGCAGCAGGCTGCTGCTGTTATACTGGGTCGCAAAGCCGTACACATGGTCCCAGGTCTGGCGATAACCGCCAGTCAGACGGACCCCTTCCAGCGACGGTGAAACCGCGCCCAGATTCAGCGTTGCCTGCCCATAAAGAGCCTTGGACACTGTGCTGGTGCCATATTGCTGAACATTGGGTTCGCACTGCCCGGTCTGAAGCGCAATGCAATAGACATTCGATCGCGTGCCCTGAAGACCATCGGGCCGTTGATCGAAATAGAAGCCACCGATCGTCCAGTCCAGATGTCCATCGAGCATCTTCCCCTGAAGTTGCAACTCCTCCGACCAGACACGGAAATCATCGCGCGGCAGCTCGCTCGACAGGGTAGGGAAGCTGTAGGTCACCGGGAACGGCGTACCGGGCAGGGTCACGACGCCGGGCGCCGGCAGGACGCCCGGATCATTGTCATGCTGCTGAAGCACGGTGGCATCGCCGTCATAACGATAACCGACCTTCATCTTCTGATAACTGACGATGTTGCGCAGCGTGATTTCATCCGAAAATTCGATATCAGTGGTGTTGCTGATGCCCCAGGTCTGAATCTTCGAAAAAGTATCGGTCGAAAAGCCGGTCTTGCGCGGTCCCCATGCGTCGGCCTGCGCCGTCGTCGCGCGATAGACATCGCACGAATATCCGCCAACGACCCCCACCGGCAGGTTCGCGCACAGGCCGATGCCCGCCATGGCCGGAATATTGAAGCCTTTGTGGATCAGGCCTGCGCCGTTGTTCCTGGAATAGGCGCCATAGGCCATGGTATAGTTGCTGATCGTTTCGGTCGGCTTGAACATTATGCCGATGCGGCCCGAATACCAATGTTCGTTGTCGCGATCCTTGTTCCAGACGACGTCGCGCGTATAGCCGTCGCGATCATGATAGGCGCCAACGACGCGGATCGCCAGCTTGTCATTGACGGGCAGGTTGAGCGCGCCCTCGACATATTTCCGATCGTAATTGCCATATTCGCCCTTGATCCAGCCGCCCAACTCATCGCCCGGCTTCCTGGGCACCAGCAGCACCGCACCGCCGGTCGTATTGCGACCGAACAGCGTGCCCTGCGGACCGGAAAGCACCTGCATATTTTCAAGATCGATGAAATTGCCCGGCCCGCCCTGCTGGCTGAGCGTCAGGCCAGCGGGCAGCGGCACTTCGTTCATGTAAACGACCACGCCCGGCGACGCCTGAAAGGTGGCGCCCTGGCCGCGGATCGTGAAGGAGTTGGAATCGCGCGATCCCTGACCGTTCGGGCCGACCACCAGAGACGGCACGCTGGCCTGCAGATCCTGCTCCTTGTTGACGCCCTGCTGTTCCAGCCGCTGGGGCGAAAGGGCGGTGATCGCAATCGGGACATCCTGCCCGCGCTCCTCGCGCCGATTCGCGGTCACGATGATTTCAGTCATGGCGGCCGGGCCGCCCTGGCTCGCTGCCTGATCGGCCACCTGAGCGCTTGTCAGGCAGGGGAACAACAATGTCGCGGGCGCGACGCTGGCCAGAAGCCAGCCATTATGTCTCAAGGAAATCCGGGGAACGCCAGAATTCATGTCTCTCTCCCAATGCATCCGGTCTGAAGAGCCGGAATTTATGCGGTCCATGGTTCATGCGGGGGAAAGGAGCCTGCTCGGGCGGGAATGCACGGGACACGCCTGCCATCCGCCCTCAGCATCGCGAGATGCCACCACCTTCTCCACCATTATATTTATGGGCAACCGGACCATCGAAGCCCGGCCACCCAAGAAACCAAGGGTGATCGAGCATTAATGGACAATGGCCGATATGCGTATTTTTGTCAAAACAAATTACATGTTTATCGCCATAAAATGGGCAAAAATTAAATATCTCATTGCTTTTTACAGAGCAAAGTTTGAAAGTTGTTACGCATTATCCCATGGAGCGATTGACCCTGAGTCCGCTACCGGAACCTGAAGAAGAGCGACAGATATGGCGACACAGCCGCACCAGACCGAAACCCTTCTCGACCGCGAAAACCTGCTGGCGCAGGCACGCGAAAGGGCGGGCCTGACCGATTTCGGCGATCCGTGGTTTCTGGAGCCGATGGACCATTATCTCGATGCGTCGAATCGCGAAGGCCGCCTGACGCCTGCCGGCCGCGCATCCACCATCGAAGTCATCGTCAAGGGGCTGGTCAGCCGCCTGCGGATGATCGACGACATCAAGCGCCACCCGGAAATATTGGACGAGAAGGTGGAAGTCGCGGGCATCATCCTGGGCCTGCCACGCACCGGCAGCACGATCTTCCAGCGGCTGCTGGCCAGCGCGCCGGGCATGACCGGCCTGCGCTGGTACGAGGCGCAGAATTTCGCACCCTTCCCCGGGGAAGAACGGGGCAATCCGGTCGAACGCCGCGCCTATGCGCAGGCGATGATCGACGGCTGGCTGCAACTGGCGCCCGAACTCGCCTCCATTCATCCGCTCGAACCCGATGCGCCGGACGAGGAAATCCTGGTGCTGGGCCAGATGTTCGTCAGCACGATGGTGGAGGGCATGAACTTCGTGCCCGGCTTCACCCGCTGGCTGAACGGCTATGACCAGTCCAGGGGACATGAGGATCTCAAGACCATCCTCCAATATCTCCAGTGGCAGGACCCGTCGCGCCACGGCGCCAAATGGATACTCAAAAGCCCGTCCAACCTGCCTTATGCGGAGGTCGCCGCAAAGGCCTTCCCCGAAGCGCTGCTGATCATGACGCATCGCGATCCGCTACAGACCGTGCCCTCCTATGTTTCCATGCAGGCGGCCCTCTACAAGCTGAGCGCGACGCTGACCGACCGGGAAGTGGGCGAATTCTGGTTCCCGCGCCTCACCGAATGGATGCGGATGTTCGAAGCCGCCCGCACCCGGATCGGAGAGCACCGCTTCATCGACATCGACTATCGCGAAGTCGGCAAGGACCCGATGGCGCAGGCGCAACGCGTGCTGTCCCGCTTCGGCATCACCCTCGACAATCGGCTGGAAGAGGCGCTGACCGAATTTCTCGCGGGCAACAAGCGTGAACAACGGCCGATGCACGATTATACGCTGGAACGCTTCGGGCTGGACGAAGAGGCGATCAAGAACGCCTTCGCCACCTATCGCCAACGCTATATCCTCTGACGGAGAAGGACATCGGCGCGGACAAGCCCGTCAGTGAAAGCCCTGCCGAAACTGGCGCGGCGTCAGGCCTGTCGCCCTGCGGAAGGCCGCGCTGAAGGCGCTGGCGGTCGCAAATCCCAAAATCCGCGAAATCCGGTTCATCGGCAATGCGCCCGCGCGGATCATGTCCTGCGCCCGTTCGAGGCGGATGGTCGCCGCGTGATCCGACAAGGCCATCCCCGTCCAGCCGCTCCGCCAGGGCGACGACGGGCTGCGCCGTGATCGCGGCGCAGCGACTGAGGCACGCGCAGCCGGGCTGTCCGCCGCCGCCAGCACCGTCCAGGTACAAGACCCGCGCTGTTGCGCCGGACGCGGGGAGGTTGAGAAAATTTGCGTCACAGTTGAACGATAATCTCACATTAGTGATAGAATAATATCTGTATTTGCGTAGCAAATGATGTAATTTATAACGCATCAATGCAAATGGATGGAGAGCGATGAACGTCAGCATGAGCGCGCCACGGGACATCATCATCGACGATCTGGCACAGCCGCGCCTGACCCCCGCGATCGTCGCCGCGCGATGGGGACCAGCCGATTTCGACGCGGACATGGACGTGGGCGGGATATTGTCCCGCGCCAGTGCCCTGACCGGCGGCCTTTCCGACTTTGGCGAGGATAGCGGCGTTCGCGAGCGGCTGGCGGTCGTGCTGCAATCTCTGGCGGAGGATGAAGGGCTCACACGCGGCGGCCGCATCACCATCATCAGCCATGCGATCCGGGTAATGGCCAATCGCCTGCGGATCGAGGATCTGGTGAAACGGCATCCGGAAATTCTCGACATCCCCATCGAAAAACCGCTGATCATCGCGGGACTGCCACGGTCGGGCACCACCCATCTTGTGAACTGGCTGGCGCGCGACGAACGGCTGCGCTCGCTCTCCCTCTGGGAATCGGAAGAACCGGTGCCCGGCGCGCGCCCTTCCCCACCCGGCACGCCGGACCCCCGGCAGGTGCGAAGCGCCGAGTTCTGGCGGCATTTCGAATCCATGCTGCCGCATATGGCGGCAATGCACGGCATGGAGGCCGGTTCGATCCATGAGGATAATGAACTGCTCTACATGGACGTGAACTGCTACAGCTGGGAATTCCAGACGCGCATCCCGCGCTGGATCGACCATTATTTCGCGCATGATCGCACCCCGAGCTATCGTTACGAAAAAAAGGTGCTTCAGGTGCTCAGCTGGTTCCGGGGGCCGAACCGGTGGCTCCTGAAATCGCCGCAGCATATGGAAAATCTGGGTGCGCTGAAGGCCGTCTTCCCCGACGCCACGCTGGTCGTTACCCATCGCGATCCGGTGGCGGTGCTGCGGTCGCTGACGACCATGCTCGGCTATGGCGACCGCATCCGCCGCGATCCGGTCGACCCGCCGGGCCTTGCCCGACACTGGGCGGAGCGGATCGAGCGGCTGCTGCGCGCCTGCATCGATCAGCGCGACCTGTGGGGTCCGGACCAGTCGCTCGACGTGCTGTTCCACGACTATATGGCCGATCAGGAAGGCATGATGCGCCGCGTCTATGATCTGGCCGGCCTCCCGCTGACACTGCAGGCGGAGCGCGCTCTGCTCGACTATCTGGCCGACAATCCGCGCCATGCCCAGGGCCGTGTTGCCTATGATCTGGAGGGCGTGTTCGGCGTCGACATGGCCATGCTGCGCGACCGTTTCGCCTTTTATTACGACCGCTTCCCGGTCAGGCAGGAGAATTGAGATGAACGCCGAAGACAAGGCGACCCAACGCCTGCTTTCCGGCGCGGCATGGGAGGATTTCTGCGAAACCCTCAAGGTCGCGGGCCGTCTGATCGACCGGTTCGGCGACCGGCCCTCCCGTCTCGATCGCGCCGAATGGTATCGTTTCCTCACGCGCCTGACCCGCTCCGGCCTCGAACGGCTGGTGGAGAATGCCGAACCGACCCGCCCCCGCCTGCGCGACATGGTCTGGCGACAGTCGATCAATTTCCAGACGGTCGATCAGGACCATATGATGTGCCAGTTCGACGAGGCGCGCGATTACCGCATCACCGGCACGCGCGGCACCATCCCCTATTTCGTGATGGCGGTGCTGACGGCGCCCGCCCCGACCGATCCGGGCGCGCAGGATTGGGCGCCACAAGGGCTGGAGGGCCTCAAAAGCTTCGATCCGTCCAACCTCAAGACCACCGGCTTCCTTGCCAGCCAGCACCTCTTCAGTGCCGAAGACGGCTCGTTCGAGATCATCCTGTCGCAAGACGATCCCGGACCGGGAAAGAACTGGCTGAAGCTCAACCGCGACACCAATTGCATGTTGATCCGGCTGGTCTGGAGCGATCGCGCCACCCAGATCGCGCCCGCCATGACCATAGAACGGATGGACGGCGCCGCGCCTGAACCCCTCACCCCTGCGCTGATGGCCAACAACCTCGCCTGGGCGGGCCAGAATGTGCTGGGCTATGCCGAACTGGTCCACAACTGGTGGCAGGGCGATCAGGGCCATTTCTCGGCCAGACTCAACCGGCTGGACTTCAGCCGCGCGCAATATCTGTCCAACGGTGGCGTGCCCGACCGCCACGTCGCCTTCGGCGGCTGGGAAAAGCGGCCCGATGAGGCGCTGGTGCTGGAATTCACCCCGCCGCCCTGCGAATATTGGAACTTCCAGATCTGCAACATCTGGCAGGAAAATCTCGACACGTTCGAGGATGGCAATGGCTGGGTGAACAACAACCGCTTCATCGCGGTGTCCGATGGAAGGGTGCGGATCGTCATCGCCGAACGCGATCCGGGCGCGGGCGGCAATTGGGTGAACAGCTTCGGCCACGACAAGGGCCAATGGGCCCTGCGCTTCGTCCAGACGCAGGTGACCCCGCCGGTCAGGCTGTGGCGGCTGCCGCTCGATCAACTGGATCGTGACGGCGTCGCCGCACTCGATCCGGCTGAAGCCGTCGATACCGGCCAGTTCGTGGACTGAAACCATGCTCTCCACCGATCTGGTCCTCTCCAGTCCACCCTTCATCCATGTGCCGTTGCTCGATCGGCTCGCGCCGGCGCGCGAGGCAGGCCTTCAAGGCATTTCGCTGATGCCCCGCGATATCTGGTCGCTGGAACAACAGGGGATGAACGCCGCCGAAATCCGCGCCCGGATCGAAGATCATGGCCTGCGCATCGGGGAAATGGACTGCACTGCCTGCTGGCTGCCATCGCACCGACGCATGGGCGAGGATAGTCCAATGGCCGCGCTGCTGCGCTCCCTGACTCCGGAGCGCGTGATCGCAACGGCCGCACGGATCGGCGCATCATCAGTAACGGCGGTCGAGATGACAGGCGTTGCGCACGCGCTCGACGAAGCGGCGGAAGCCTTCGCCCATGTCTGCGACCGGGCGGCGGACCACGGCCTGAAGGCGCATATCGAATTCCTGCCCTTTGGCGGGATTCCCGATCTGGCGAGTGCCTGGGCGATCGTGCAGATGGCGGGCAGGCCCAATGGCGGCCTGACCCTCGACAGCTGGCATTTCTTTCGCAGCAGGTCCTCGCTCGACCTGCTCGCCGCCATTCCGGGCTCGCGCATCCACACGGTGCAGATCAACGATGCGCCCGCCAAGGCGAGCGACGACCTGATGCAGGAGACGATGAACGGCCGCCTGACACCGGGCGAAGGCAGTCTCGACCTCCTTGGTTTTGTCCGCACATTGGACGAAATCGGCTGCGTCGCACCGGTTTCGGTAGAAATCTTCACGCGCGAAATGGCGTCGCTTCCCATTGCGGAGGTGATCCGCGACTGGGCGCCCGCCACGCGCGCCATCATCAAACGGGCAAGGAACGAAGCATGAGCGAGCAAGGCCAACCCATGGGCGCCGTCGTGGTCGGAACCGGCTTCGGCCTCTTCACCCACGTCCGCGCGCTGCGCAACGCCGGGATAGAGGTGCGCGCCATTGTCGGCCGCGATCGCGAACGCACGGCCGAGCGCGCCGCGCCGCTCGCCATTCCGGTCGCATCCGACGATCTGGAACGCGTGCTCGCGGATGACCCCGCGATCCGGCTGGTGACGGTCGCCACCCCGCCCCACGCCCATTACCATCCGGTTATGCAAGCCATCGCCGCCGGCCGCGCGGTGATGTGCGAAAAGCCCTTCGCCAGGGATCTGGATCAGGCCCGCGACATGCTGGCGGCGGCGGAAAAAGCGGGGGTCGTCCATGCACTGGGCGCGGAATTTCGCTTCGACAGCGCGCAGGCATTGCTCCGCCGGTTGGTGAAGGATGGAATGATCGGCGAGCCGTTGATGTTCAGCCGCATCTATCAGCAGCCGGGCGGCGGTGACCGGGAACCACTTGCCGACTGGTGGACCGATGCAGCGCAAGGCGGCGGCTTTCTGGGTGCATTCGGTACGCACATGATAGACCAGGTACGCACGACGCTGGGCGAGATCGTGGCGGTGAGCGCCATTCTTCGCACGCTTTCCACCGGCCGCCCCGCCATGACGTCGGACGATTATTACAATGTCCAGTTCGTCACCGAAAATGGCTGCCGGGGCGTGATGGAGGCAGCAATGTGCTTTCCGGGGCCCTTCGTCATGGCGACCAAAGTGGCCGGCACGAAGGGCGCGGCATGGATTCAATCCGGCGCGGCCTTTGGCGATCCGGAGGAAGTGTGGGTCAGAAATGCGGACGGCGAGCGTCGGATCGCCATGCCGGCCGAACTCGTCAACCCCGTCCCCGAACCGTTCGCCATCAGGGAACTGATCCAGACCGAAATGGACCGCTGGCACACGCAGGGCTTCGATGTCGCCCCCTATGCCAAGCTTTTCGGGCAAATTAAGGCGCGGATCGAAGGGCGCACGCCACCGCTTCCCGATCCGGCAGGTGATTTCCATGATGCGGCGGCAGGCCAGGCCGTGCTCGACGCCGCCCGCCGCTCGGCGGCCGAAGGACGCTGGGTGGCGGTGGAAAAGCCATGAGCCGCGTCCATCATGACTATGCTGGCGCGCATGTGCTGGTGACGGGCGGCACCAGCGGCATCGGCGCCGCGACGGCAGCAGCCTATCGGCAGGCGGGCGCGGATGTCACCATCACCGGTACGCGCGGCAGCGCGACCGACTATGACGCGGACCTCGGCGGCTATCGCTATCTGCACATGGACGTGGAGGATGGAGCGAGCATCGACGCGGCAGCGGCAGCCCTCCCCCGGCTCGATATATTGATCAACAATGCGGGCATGGCGCTGCCCAGCATCGGCCTTGACGAATATGATCCGGATGTCTTCGCCCGCGCCGTCAACATGTTGCTGGTCGGCGCCTTCCGCATGACCCGGCGCACGATCGGCCTGTTGGCTGAAAGCCGGATCGATGGCGGCGCTTCGGTCATCGGCATCGCATCGATGAGCAGCTTTTTCGGCATTCCGATCGTGCCCGGCTATGGCGCGGCCAAGACCGGCCTTCTGGGCCTGACCCGTGCGCTGGCGGTGGAATGGGGACCGCGCAACATCCGGGTCAATGCGGTGGCAGCAGGCATAACCCGCAGCCGGATGACCGCGGGCACCTTCGCGCAGAAGGAATGGACCGCGCCGGCCCTGGCCCGCACCCCGCTGGGACGACTGGGCGAGCCGGAGGATATTGCTGGCGCCATCCTGTTCCTGACCAGCCCCGCCGCCGCATGGATCACTGGCCAGACGCTGGCCGTGGATGGCGGCTATACGGTGTCGGGATAGATCATGGACGGCGCACCGCCTGCCAAAGGGATGAAACAGGGATGAACGCGATCATGACCGCCCAGGCCATGCTGGCCCATTATGAAATCGGCCGTGAGTTGACGCTTTTCGCCCGTGCCATGGACGATCGCGACTGGCCCTCGATCGGGGCCATTCTTGCCGATGATGCGACCGCCGATTACGGCACCGGCACGCTGACCGGCAGCGACGCGATCATCGCCACGATACGCCGATATCTGGACGCATGCGGCACGACCCAGCATCTGCTCGGCAATCTGATCGTGGACGCGGAAGGGGATCGGGCACGGAGCCGCTGTTACGTCAGCGACATGCATCTGGGCCGGAACGACGCCCCGGAGCCCAATTTCCGGTCGCTCGGCGATTATCACGACCTTTGGGTGCGGATCGACGGACGCTGGAGGCTGTCTGAGCGGCTCAAGCTCAATCGCGCGCTGATCGGATCGATGGACGTATTCGGTTGAATGGATTTATTCAGGAGAGAATGAAATGAACAGAACTATTGTCATAACGGGCGCTGCGTCGGGGATCGGCGCCGCCACGGCGAAGCGGCTGAAAGACGCGGGTCAGCACGTCATCGGCGTCGATCTGCGGCAAGCGGATATCGAGGCGGATCTGGGCACGGAGGCTGGCCGCGCGCATATGGTGGCCGAAGTCGCCCGCCTCGCCCCCGGCGGCATCGACGCGGTGCTGGCCGGGGCCGGCATTTCGCGCGGGGACATGCCGCGCGAAACAGTGGCGATCAACTATTTCGGCGCGCTGGCCACGCTGGAAGGATTGCGCCCGCTCATGGCCGGATCACCGCGCCCGCGCGCCGTCGCCATCTGCTCCACCGCGGCCTTCCTTCCTGCGAACCGTCAGGTGGTGGAATTGTGTCTGGCCGGGGATGAAGCGGGCGCGCTCGACGCCATGGCGGCCGAACCGCAAAGCTCCTATGCGACCTCCAAAAACGCCCTGTCGCTCTGGCTGCGGCGAGCGGCGGTGCGCCCCGAATGGGCGGGCGCCGGCATATTGCTGAACGGCGTCGGGCCAGGCGTCGTCACCACGCCGATGACCACGCCGCTGCTGGACCAGCCCGAAATGGTGAAGCTGATCGGTCAGAGCAATCCGATCGCGGTGGAGGGCTATGCCCAGGCGGAGGAGATTGCCGAGCTGATCGATTTCCTGCTGGGCATGGAAAACCATTATCTGCTGGGCCAGATCATCTTCATCGACGGCGGCAGCGACGCAATCCTCCGGGCCGATCAGGTCTGATCTTCCGGATTGAAGGGAGGGGCAACGCCCCTCCCCCTGCAATCAGGCATTCCCGCCTGTCATGTGCCGCGCCGCGACATAGCCGAAGGTCATCGCCGGCCCGATGGTGACGCCCGCGCCCGGATAACTTTCCCCCATTGCCGACGCCGCATTATTGCCCACCGCATAGAGGCCGGGAATAGGCTTGCCCGCCTCATCGACGACCTGCGCATGGGCGTTGGTCCTGAGGCCACCATTGGTCCCGATATCCCCCGGATAGATCGGCATGGCGTAATAGGGGCCCTTGTCCAGCGGACGCAGGCAGGGATTGGGACCATGGCGGGGATCGCCATACATCTTGTCATAGGCGGCCTCGCCCCGGTGGAATTCCGGGTCCTCGCCCTTCGCCGCATGCATGTTGAAACGGGCGACGGTCGCCGACAACGCCGCCGGGTCCATGCCGATCTTTCCGGCCAGTTGCTCGATCGACCGCCCCTGCTTCAATATCCGGCGCACGGCCCTGCTGTGCAGGAAGGTCGGCATCAGCGGATATAGCGGACCCATAGGAAATTTATGCCGATATTCATGGTCGAAGATCATCCAGCTGGGGGATGCATCGCCATGGTCGGCCTGGCGCCGCGCCATCTGCTGGCCAACGATATGATAGGATGCCGCCTCATTCAGATAACGCTCGCCCCGCTGGTTCACCATGATGCAACCCGGCAGCGCGCGCTCTACGGTGCATAACCGTCCGCGATCCTCGCCCGGTACATGGAAAACCGGTGCGGCCCAGGCCGACTGCATGTTCAGCGTCCCCGCTCCCACCGCCTCGCCCGCGCGGATGCTGTCGCCGGTATTGCTCGTGACGCCGCCGGAATATCGCGCGGCGGGATAAAGCGGCGAATGGCCGTCGCGCATCGCCTGATTCTTGTCATAGCCGCCCGCCGCCAGCACCACGCCCTTGCGCACGCCGATGCGATAGGGCTTGCCGTCCCTTTCCACGACCGCGCCCGTCAACTTGCCGCCTTCGCGCACCAGATCCCTGAGCGGCGTTTCCAGCCAGAGCGGCACGCCCTGCCGGTTGAGCGCCATGCGCAACCCGCCCGTCAGCGCGTTGCCCAGCGTCAGCCGCCGATCCTTGCGGGATGTCAGGCGGAAGGGCAGGTCCAGCCAATATTTGCTCATGTTCACAACCAGATGCCTGATCCATCCCTTGGCCCGGTAGAGCAGTTCATAAGTCTCGCTGAAATGCCAGTTCAGATAACCGAACAGGCTGGCCGCCGGAGATGCGAAACGCAGCTTGCGGATATCCGCGCCCAGCGGCCTGCCGTCGATCGGCATGGGCAGGTGCGTCCGAAATCCCTGCGCCGATCCGCCCGGATTTTCGGCATGATAATCGGGATAGGGAAAGGCCATGTACTGGACCGGCGTGTTGGCCATGACCCAGCGCAGCATCGGGGCGGCATTGTCGACATAGGCACGGATATTGGCATCCGGCACGTTGTCGGCCGACAGCGCCCGCAAATAGGTGAAGGCATCGTCCGGATCATCCTCGAAGCCCGCCGCTTTCGCCGGATCGCTGCCTGGAATCCAGATGCCGCCGCCCGATGTCGCCGAGGTGCCGCCCCAAAGCGCCGCCTTCTCGACAATCAGGACATCCGCGCGGTTGTCGGCGCCGACCAGCGCCGACAGCAAGCCGCCCGCGCCCGATCCCACCACCAATATATCGACTTCCTTGTCCCAGTTGCTCATGCTTGTCGTTTTCCGAATCCTGCCTCGCCCCGCAGAGTGAAAGTCGGTCGCGCCATTCCGGCCACCCCCTTACTCCTGCACTACAATCTAAACGCATAATGCGGCTTCTATTGCCATAAAGTCAACTTTATGCGTAGTATGATGAAATATATTCTACGATCAGGCGAGGGGAGTGCGATGGCGGCTCTAAAAGGCAAGGTAGCGCTGATCACTGGGGCGGGACAAGGCATTGGTCAGGGAATCGCGCTTGCCCTGGCTAGCGAGGGCGTCAACCTGCTGCTTGCGGGGCGTACGTCAGGCAAGCTGGAACAGACGGCAGGGCTGGTCGCGGAACGCGGAGTCCGCGCCATTCCCGTCGCCTGCAATGTCAAGGATGCAGAAGATCTTGCCCGCGCGGTCGAAACCGCCGCGCGCGATCTGGGCGGCGTCGATATCCTCGTCAACAATGCTCAGGAAGTCCCGCTTGGCCTGATCGATGACGTGTCGGACGATGCCTTTGCCGCAGGGTTCGAATCCGGTCCGCTCGCATCCTTCCGGCTGATGAAGCTGGTCCATCCACACATGGCGAAGCGCGGCGGCGGAACGATCTTCAACTTCTCCTCCTCCGCGGGCATCCGATGGGACATGGCGACTTACGGCTGCTATGGCGCGATCAAACAGGCGACCCGGGCGCTGACCCGCGCCGCCGCGTCCGAATGGGGGCGGGACAATATCCGCGTCCTCACAATCGCCCCCCATGCCGAATCACCCGGCCTCAGATGGTGGATCGAAAATAATCCGGAAGAAGCGGAGGCATTTTTCCGCACCATCCCGCTCGGCCGCGTCGGCCGGCTGGAGGAAGATATCGGCCGCGCCATCGTGGCTCTGTGCGGATCGGACCTCGGCTATCTGACCGGCGCGACCATTCCGCTCGACGGCGGCCAGGCCAATTTCGATTAGAGGGATTT
>NZ_JALDYQ010000030.1:0-51945 GCF_032153725.1 Sphingobium sp.
CAAGCTCGCAAGCATCATGCTATGGCTCAAATGATTAAATCGTCACTACAGCCTAAAGCGCGCGCAGGATGGCACCGCTTCGGTCCGGGTCATGGTCCACAGCCAGGATCGGGTCATGCGCATTGCCGCGATGGCGCGACACTCCCTCGAAGCACTGACCCGCTAAGATACGCCGCCGGGCTCGCGCCGCTCACCGGCGTTCATAGCCGCCTTGGGTGATCATGAGAGGGGCGGCCATCGCAACGGCCGCCCCAAAGTTCATCAGGCGCCCGGAGCGCCGGGAAGGAACGGCGTGTACACCCCCACCGTCATGCCGCCGTCCACGGCAAGTTCCGCCCCGCAGATATAGGAGGCGTCATCGCTCGCCAGGAACAGGCTGGTGCGCGCAACCTCCTCCGGTTCGCCAATGCGCTGGATCGGCTGGCCGACATAATATTTCGCCAGTTCCGACACCTCTTCATTGGTGACGTTGCCCATCACGGTGTTGATGCCACCGGGGAAAAGGGCATTCACCCGCACGCCCTTATGCCCCAATTCCATGGCGGCCGTCTTCGTGATGCCGCGCAACGCCCATTTGCTGGAGGAATAGGCGCTGAGGCCGTTCATGCCCCAAAGGCCGGAAGAGGACACGATGTTGACGATGGCGCCCTTGCCCTTGGCGATCATGCCGGGCGCCAGCGTCTTGATCCCCAGCCATGCGCCGATCAGGTTGATCCGAAGCACGCGTTCGAAATCCGCCTTGGTCAGATCGAGGATCGACGCGGGATGCACGACGCCGGCATTGTTCACCAATATGTCCGCGGCCTCTCCCCAGCGCGCCTTCACCGCCGCGTCCAGCGCCAACCACTGGTCCTCGTCCGAAACGTCAAGCTTCGCAAACAGGCCCGCTTCGCCAAGGCTGTCCGCGACCGCCCGCCCTTCCTGTTCCAGCATATCGGCGATGACAATCCTTGCGCCTTCGGACGCGAACAGACGTGCCGTCGCTTCCCCCTGCCCGCGTGATCCACCCGTCACCACCGCAATGCGGCCAGCCAATTTTCCCGCCATCACTTCACTCTCCCTTATTCAATCAAAACGCATCGAGCGCGCTGTAATCGTCAATCGCAGTGCCCATCCGCCGCAGGAATTCGATCGTCGTATGCTCAGGCTGCATCGCCGGCATGTCGCCCGTCGGCCGCATCGTGATCGTCCAGAAGGCGAAGGCCGTGAACATCTGCTGGCGAACATTGCGCAACGCTTCATCGAATCCGATCGCCGGCACGCCTCTGGCCGCCATCAGATCCAGATAGAGGCGCAGCAAATCCTCCAGCCAATCCCGGCGCTGCTCGACCGTGAGCGAGGTCAGGGTGGAGAAGATGAAGTCGCGGCTCCAATGGCCGATGGTGGTCAATTGCCAGTCCGCCAGACCCATGCGGTCGTCCGGCGTGATATACCAGTTCTTGAAATGCACATCGCTATGGATCAGCGTGCGGGGGAGTTCCAGATGCCGCGCAACGGACTTTTCCGTCGCCTCCCAAATCTCGCCGCGACGGCGCAGCAGCCCGTCCGGGAGGACCGAGGACGCCGCCTCGAACCCCTTGTCGCAAAAATCGGGAAAGTCCGGCGCCCCGGTCATCATGTCGCGCCACCAGCGCGGCCAGTGCTTGAACGGCAGGCTTTCCGTTCCCAGTTCAGGACTGTCGTAAAAGCGGGAGTGCAGGTTCGCCAGCGTAGTCACCAGCCCCTCCGCCTGCGGACGCGTCAAGGTGGTCCGCTCATCGGGGAAATGCACCTTGCCCGCCATATCATCCATCATGATGAAATAGGCGAAGCTATCGGGATCGAAACGTGCGAAACGGGGGTGCGGCGCCTCGAAATCGATGCGCGGCCGGACGAGATTGTAGAAATCCGCCTCGGCCTGTGCCGTATCGGACACGCCCAGAACGATGCGGTTCTCCAGCGTTTCAGCCGCCTTGCAAAATACGGTGGCGGGCAGGTCCGCCGCCTGCGCTGCTTCATTATAGCTCAGGAAAATCCGGCGGCGATTGGACGATCCATCGTCGCGCGCATCGAAATGGAAATCCGTGACCGCACCGCCCGGAACATCCTTGCACAGCACGGCGGTCAACCACTCGCCCGTGATCGCCTTGTAGGATGTCGGCACCTGATGCGCAGCGGTCACTGGACTGTCATGATCGCTTTCCGCTTCGAATGCGGTTTTGATGGCTTCGATGGAAGCGCCCATAAAAATCCTCTCATTTGGTATTATAGCATATCATATATTGATGCACCATATCGCGCAAGTGTGCGAATGCTCCCCATCTATAGGCCGAGCAGTCCATAGGAGTCATGGTCCAGCGCGGCCGTCGCCGCGCGCACGGCATTGGCGGTGTTGATCGCTTCCGGCTGCCAGACCGCGCTGTTGTTGAGCCAGGTCACGACCGGGTAGAAGGCCGCGCAGCGGTAGAAGAACCAGGCTTCCTCGAAGGAAGGGACATCGTCCGCGCCATAATGGCGCAGCCGTGTGAGATAATGGGACAGCAAGGCCCGCTCCCACATGCGCCGGTCCGCAATGTCGAGCGCGCAGAGGAGAAAATAGGAAAGACCGATCGGCCAATGTTCCGGCCGCGCCACCCAGTCGATCAGTCCCGGCTCGCCAGATCCTGTGACATACAGGTTACCCAGATGTTCGTCGCCATGGATGACGACCATCGCGGTCTGCGGCA
This sequence comes from Sphingobium sp., assembly GCF_032153725.1. GTDB lineage: Bacteria > Pseudomonadota > Alphaproteobacteria > Sphingomonadales > Sphingomonadaceae > Sphingobium. Next base: position 2,706 of record NZ_JALDYQ010000030.1, read on the forward strand.
TGATCGCCCATAGACGTCCCCAAGCGTCCTTTGCACGATCGAGATTCTGAAACCGCGCGGGGAGCGCCCGGCCGCGCGGCAGTTCGACATAGGATTGCCAATTTTCCGGAGTGAAAAAGGTCGGGAAATAGACATCATTGACCAGTCGCCGGTTCTCATGGGCCAGGGTGCCCGGCCCCATTGCCCCGCCCGCCGCGAAAATGGGACTGTCCCAGGCGCTGGCATGCATCCGGGCAAAGGCGTCCATGAACGCCATCGCCTGCCCCAGATCGAGCGTATGGAATGCGTGGAAGAAGGTGGCGCCGGTGGGCGTCAAATCCTCCATGATGATGGCGGACGCCTCTTCGGTAATGCCGATATGATGCCATTGCGGCCCGGCAGGCGCGGCAACCAGCGGCGCGACGTCACGGATCGAACGCAATTCGTTCGCCATCGCCCATGCCGATCCCGTCGACGGATCATTCTCGCCGGGGAAATTACCCTTGACGATGAAAGTCCGCGGCCTGCCCTCGCCGCCCTCCGCATAGTCGACGCTGATGCGGAACTTGTTCTGCTTGTATCCGAAGACAGGGCCGCGCTCGACCCGCGACACGGTCACGCCGGGCCAGGCGTCGCGCAGGGCGGATGTGACCCAGCCCGCATCGACATCGGCATAGCTGAGGGGTACGCGATGAGCTTCGGACACGCTTCTCTCCTTGTCAGCCGCCCATTGGCAGCATAGCATATTGTATGTTAACTTACCTTATGATGGAAAGAGGATTCGGGAAAGGATGAAAAGCGCAATTTTTGTCGGCGCGGGCCAACCCCTGTCGATCGAGGATCGCCCCATCCCGCACCCCGGTCCCAATCGGGCAGTCATTCGGGTGCATCGATGCGGTATTTGCGGGTCAGACCTGCACATGACCAGCGGCAGCGCCTTCGACGTGCCCTGCGGCACTGCCCTGGGCCATGAATATGCGGGCGAAGTGGTGGAGGTCGGCCCCGGCGTGGCCCAGGTGAAGGTCGGCGACCGGATCACGGCCCTTCCCATGGCGGGCTGCGGCGAATGTCCGGCGTGTCTTGCCGACATGCCGTTGCATTGCGCCTCACTGGAATCGCTCGCGGGCGGCTATGGCGAATATACGCTGATCGACACGCGCCAGGCCATTCGCCTGCCCGAAGCGCTCGGTTTCGAGGATGGGGCACTGGTGGAGCCGCTGGCCTCCGCGCTGCGCGGCGTGCGGCGGCTTCCCGGTCTTGGCGCGGACCTTCGCGTCGCCATATTGGGCGCGGGCGCGATCGGGGCCTCGGCCGCCTATTGGGCGAGGCGGCTGGGCGCAGGGCCGATCGCCATGATCGCCCGGACGCGCCGCAACGAAGGGCTGGCCGCGGCGATGGGCGCGGACGATTTCCTCACCGTGGGCGACGATCTGCCCGAACAGCTGAACCGCGCTCTGGGTGGCCCGCCGGACGTGGTGATCGAAGGCGCCGGGGCAGCGGGTGCAATCCAGCAATCGATCATGCTTGTCCGCAACGGCGGCACGGTGCTGACGCTGGGTGGCTGCATCCGCCCCGACACGATCATGCCAGCCGTCGCGATGTTCAAGGACATCACCCTGCGCTTCAGCGTCGCCTATGGGCATGCCGATTTCCTGCAATGCGTGGAAACGCTGGATGCCGGGGGGGTGGAACCACGCGCTCTGGTTGGAGAAACGATCCCGCTGTCCGCGTTACCCGAGCGGTTCGAGGCGCTGCGCAGCGGGTCCCACGCCGCCAAGATCATGGTCGATCCCTGGCGGGACTGATTCCATCAGCCCCCCATCATGTCGCGGATCGGCCGCAGGAAGCCGGCCATCATCGAATGCCCGACATGGCCGAGCTTCAATTCGGCCAACCGGCCCGCCTCGAAACAGTTGGTGGTGAGCTGACTGGCCGTCAAATTGCGGACATGCCCCCATATCTGGAAGAACCGCACCCGCTCTTCTTCCAGTTCCGGGCCGCCCGCCGCGCGATAGGCGGCCATGAACTCCCCCCAGTCCAGCGAAGCGCCAGCCGTGTTACGTACATAGCCCACATCGTCGGCCGGATCGCCGATATGCGCGAATTCCCAATCGACAACGGCGCTCAGCCGGCCATCATCGACGATGAAATTGTGAAAGCCGATATCGCCGTGCAGCAACACCGGACGGCCCGGCGCGTCCGGTATGTTGTCGAGCAGCCATCCGTACAGCGCCAGCACCGCGGGCGACGGCATCGCCATCTCCTGAAGATAGAGATCGCGGATCGATCCGATATAGCGCCGCGTCACCTCCGCTATGGGCAAGTCCCACAGGCCCGATGCGATGCCGTTGGTCAGGTCGCCCAATTCGCGCATGGGCGGCAGTTGATGCAGCCGCGCCACGCTCCCGGCCAGCAAGGTGACCAGCGCGGCATCAACCACGCCACTTGCGCCATGGACGCTGCCTCCGCTCGTCCCCGGCGCGCGTGTCATGATCAGAAAGTCGCCGCCGGGCAGCAGCTTGTGATCCGTGTCGACCCACAGCGCTTCGGGCGCGGGAAAGCCGTGGTCGAAAGCGGCACGAATGACTGGAAATTCCTTCGCCACGCGATGACAGTCATTGTCCATGGTCGGCTCGTCCCGGTCCCGCCGCATGACGAAGGCCCCGGCAAGCGCCGCGCCTTCCGCCGCGAAGAGGATCGTTTCCTTGCCATAACCCCCGGGTAGTGGCCGAAAATCGGACAGGCGGATGCTGTTGTCGGCAAACCGGTCAGCCAGATAGCGTTGCAGCCGATCGGGCGTGATGGCCGTGTCCGCCTGCTGTCCGTCAGGCAAAAGGCCGCCGCACAGTTCGTCTATCCGGGCCAGTTCCGCGTCCGCCGTCTCGAAAACGATCCGCATCCGATCCGCAGCGGAAACGCGCGGATCGGATGCGAGGGCTTCCACCAGCAGCGACCAGTCGCGCATGATCGCCTGCTGCACGGCCTCATACTGGCCGGGATCGTCCGGCGGGGAGGACAGACGGGCCATGATCGCCTCCAGCCGCGCAAACAGATCGGGTGCGGCAACGGAGAGGTTGAGCCGATCCGACAGGGCCGCCAACTGGCCAAGCAGCCGTTCGCGCCAACCGCTGAAAAGACGGTCGGCACATAATTCCCGCGTCTCCAATATCTTCAGCGAAGCAAGCATCGCCTCCTCGTCGGAGGCATAGGCCGTATCCTCGCCATATAATCTGACGGCCGTCAGATTCAGGGAACGCAGCAGCCGCGCCGAAATCGACATTCTTCCTCTCCGTCAATCCATGCAGCCGGTCAGGCGCGAACGGCTTTTGCCGCTTCCTCGCCCGCCAACCGTCCGAACGTCAGCGCATTGCCGACACCCATGCCGCCGCCCGAATAGCGTTTGCCCTGAACGCAGCCCAATATCTCCCCAGCCGCGAACAAGCCTGGAATCGCCACGCCATTGCGGTCCTGCACACGCCCCCGGCTGTCGATATCCAGGCCTGCGCTCGTCTGGCCGATCACCGAGGCGCGCACCTCCACAGCGAAGAAAGGCGCCTTGTCGATCGCAAAATATTTGGGCGCCTGCTTGTCCCATTCGCGGTCCACGCCCGCATGGGCATCCGCATTATAGCGCGAGACGGTTTCGTCCAGCGCCAGACGATTGATGCCCAGCTGATCGGCCAGACCGGCCAGCGTTCCGGCCGTGCGTATACGACCGCTTTTCACATGCTTGCGGATCAGATCCTCGTCCCAGGTCTGGGACACTTCGCCCGTATGATAGGGGTCGGAAAAGCGTTTGTCGGCGCTGCCTTCCACCAGCGTCTTTTCATCGAAGATCGCCCAGGCATGGGCGCCCGGCTGTTCGTTGATCAGATAACCGGAAACGGCATAGGGCGCGTTTTCGGGCATGAACCGTCGCCCCTCATCATTGACCAACATGCACCAGGGTGGAAGGAATGCCTCCACAGAATTGGGCACAAGACCGGCCGATGGCAGGACCAGGCCCGTATCCTGCCCGGTGATGCGCGCTCCGACCAGTTCGCCCAGCTTGATGCCGTCGCCCAGGATGAACGGGGCGTCGCTATGCACGGAATAGACGATATCGCCATGCTGTGCTGCCGATGGAAAATATCTGGCGCGCATTCCCGGACTGTTGCCGAAGCCGCCGGTGGTAATGATGACCGCGCGGGCGCGCAGGTCCATGCCCGACGCGTGCACGCCCACGACACGCCCGTCCTCCATGAGCAGACGGTCTACCCGGGTCTTGAGCGCGGTTTCAATGCCTCTCGCGCCGACTTCATTGACCAGCAGGCGGCCGATCGTGTCCCCGGCGCCGACCGTACAGTGCCCGCGCGGCACAGTGTCGACGCCCGATTTCACCACCCATTGATATTCCGCGCCCAGACTGACCAGCCATTCGACCGTCGCGGCGCTGCGCTCGGCAAAGAGGCGGATGATATCGGGACGCGTCTGCCAGCCGTTCAGCGTCATGATGTAATCGAACATCGCCTGAGGACTGTCCTCGATCCCCATCGCCTTTTGCACGCTGGTCCCGGCAGCATAGACCACGCCGCCTGACAATCGCGTCGCGCCGCCCAGCTTGTCGTCCGCTTCCAATATGATCGCCGAAGCGCCTGCGGCATGAGCAAACAGCGCCGCCGTCATCCCCGCGCCGCCGCCACCCACCACGATGATGTCATAGTCGATCGTCATATCCGTCTCCCCTGCCCGATCCGGCCTGTTGTTATTTGCGGGTGATGCGAACCGGCAGATTGCTCAGCGCATGGAATCCGAACACCGGATCATACCGAACCTGGTCCGCCGGCACGGCCAGCGACACGCTGGCGAATTCCTCCGTCCACCTTTTGACCGCGGCGATCATTTCCGCGCGAGCGAGGAAGCTGCCAAGGCAATGGTGCACGCCCATGCCGAAGGTGACATGCGCTCGCTTGTTCCTGCGGTCCATGTCGAAGGTCATCGGTGCGTCGAACGTCTCCTCGTCCTGTCCGCCCGATGCCCACATCAGGAAAATGGTCGACCCCTTCGGCAGTTCGACGCCATGCAGCATCGTGTCCTTCATGACCGTGCGCGGCGTGGTGGCGGCGGGTGCATGGACACGCAGCACTTCCTCGACAAAATCGGGAATCCTGCCCGGTTCGGCCTGGATCGTCGCCCAGATGTCGGGGCGCGTCGTCAGCACGAACATGGCGGAGGACAGGGCGTTTCGGGTCGTTTCATTGCCCGCGATGATGAGGACATGGACCATCGAGAGCCGCTCCTCCATCGACAGCGGCTTCCCGTCGACTTCCGCGTTGGCGATGGCGCTGGTCAGATTATCTTGGGGCTCACGCTGCAATCGCTCGATCATCCCGGCAAAATAGCGATAGCCTTTGACCACGGTTCGCGTGGCTTCGATCGCGCGGGGCAGCGGATGGACCGGGTCCACCAGATGCGTGAATTCGTCGGAATAGAATTTGAGGAAAGCGGCATCCTGATAGGGCATGCCCAGGATCAGACAGATCACTTCCAGTGGCAGGGGAACGGAAAAGGCATCGACGAAATTGACCGGCTCGCCATCGGGGATCGCTGCCATCAGCCGGTCGATGATGGCGTCCATCTGCGGCGCCAGATCGGTCACCTTCTTGCGGTTGAGGGCCTGTTCCGCAATCTTGCGATAGACGAGCGAAAGAGGCGGATCGGACGCCTGCAATGTCTGCACGACCTTATATCCCGACTCCGCGAATATCTCCCCGATCTCCGGATCGAACTCTCCCCAGCGCCAGACGGAGGGTACGGGATTGCTGGAAAATGTCGCGGTGTCGCGAGCGATCGCTTCGATATCGGCCTTGCGCGTGGCGATGAAGACGGGCGCCGGGCTTGGCAAATCCAGGCGGAAGACTGGCGCTTCCCTGCGCATGAGCGCATAGCCTTTGGCCGGGACGGAAAGATGTTCGGGATCGAACGGATTGAAACAGCTGATGTCACCCATCCGCATTCTGCTCTCCAGCATGACTCGTTATTAGAATGTTACAATATGGTATGCTTATTTACGATATCAGGCAAGCCTTTCCCGGAGGAAACGTCAAGCCCATTCGCGGCTTGACTGTCCTGCGTACATATCGCTTATTAGGATGGTAGCATATGATGTGCATAAGAACCAGTTTGCAGCAGGAGAGGAAGCGACGATGAGGCTCAAAGACAAGGTTGCATTGGTCCTGGGCGCTGCGGGCAGGGACAATATGGCCCAGGTCATCGCGCGTCGGCTGGCGGCGGAAGGATGCAGGGTCGTTGTCGCCGGGCGGCATGAAGAGGCGCTGAGGGATCTGGCGAAGGAACTGGACGGCGCCTATGCGCTGGCCGACATCACCTCCAGGGCGGAGGTGGATGCCGCCGCCGACCTTGCCCTCGCACGCTTCGGCAAGCTTGATATCGGCGTCAATGCCACCGGCTGGGGCCTGCTCAAGGCAACCCATGAGACGACCGAGGCCGATCTCGACAGGATGCTCGGCATCCAGTTCAAGGGGCCCTTCTTCTTCATCCAGGCGATGCTTCGCACTATGGGGAAAGGGGGTTCGATCATCCAGATTTCATCCGCCACCGCCACGATCATGCTCGACCAGCATGCCGCCTATATGGGTACGAAGGCAGGGATCGACCATGTCATCCGTACCGTCGCCAATGAATATGGCGCGCAGGGAATCCGTGCCAATTCCATTTCGCCGGGCCTGACGGAAACCCCGATGGCCGGCAGCACGTTCGAGGTGCCGGAACTGCTGCATGCCTTTGAACGCGAATATCCCCTGGGCCGCATCGGGACGAAGGATGATATTGCCGCAGCGGTTGTCTGGCTGGCTTCGGACGAATGTTTCATGACCGGTCAGAATTTGCAGGTGAATGGCGGGCTGACCCTGCGCCGCAATCCCAGTCTTTCCGAATTGGGTGAAATTGCGGCAAAAGCGACGGCTCATTTGAGGAGTTGAGAGCGGCTGAGGGCTGGCATTCAGGCCGCACAACCGCTAATCTTTCGCTGAAGTGAATGAATTTAACAAACGGGGCTTGGTCAGTGGGCGCTTCAAAAACGGATGTTCGTAAGAAGACCAACATATCGACGATCGAGGAGGAAGCACCCTTTCCCCTGTTCAAGGAAAGCCTGGCCTATCAGGCGCAACTGTTCGCGCGCCTCGCGCAAAATGACTATATGGCGAGGATCAGCGGTACGGGTATCGCCCCGGCGCAAGCCTATGTGCTGGGGGAACTCTGGTTCAACGAGCCGCTTTCCCAGGTCGATCTCGCCCGCCGCCTCGACATCGGCAAGGCGACCGTCGGCCAGACGCTGGCACGGCTGGAACGGGTCGGCGTTGTCGAGCGCCGGCGAATCAAGTCGGACCGGCGGGTCGTCATGGTCCATCTGACGGCAAAAGGACGCGCACTGCGTGAACCATTGCGTGTGGCGACCGTAGAGCAGGCTGAACTGCTGGACGACCGTCTCGGCAAGGAACGCGTCGCCCAGCTGACCGAATTGTTGCGGCACGCCAATGAAATGCTCGTCAATGCCTATCCGCAAGCCGTCGAGGACTGACGAAGAGGTCCGTCAAGCAACGGCGAAATAGCGGATCGGATCGGCGCCGTCGAAATTTTCGGCAGAAGCGCGGACCAGATCATAAACCGCCAAGAGCTGCGGCGTGGGCTCGTAAAGCTCCACATAATGGCCCAGCGCATCGACGCAATCCATCATTGCAAAGCCGACACCCGGCGCAACTTCGGCGTAGAGCGCCGTTTCATGCCCCGCCTCTTCAAAATGCCGCATGGCTGCCTTGATGTCGTCCACGATCAGCGCGACATGGTGCATGCCCTGCCCGCCTCGCGGATATAAATCCTGGAATACCGACGGGCCGTCATTATTCTGCTGGACAAATTCCACCATCACCTCGCCCCACTGGCCATAGGCGGAACTGTGATCGAGTTCGGCCGGCTGCCCGCGATGCAGGCTGAGCGTGAGCGGAATATGCTCCGCGATATGGAAGGGACCTGAACCAAAGGCAGCCATATGCGCCTTGGCCGCCGCGACAATGTCGGGAACGAAATAAGCGATCTGGCGAACGGGCTGCTGTCCCAGGGGGTGGCTCATGTCGCCCTCCATATTGTTGCATAGAATACCATATGTATGCATACTGTTTAAACGGGGCCGCCGTCAACCGGCACCCCAAAGGATAGCAGAAAGGATCGACATGGCTGGAATCACGCCATTTGCCGGCTGGCGCATGGTGGCAATATGCTTCCTGATCATGAACTGCACATTGGGCGTCAACTTCGCCGCCTATGGCGCGATGGTCGAGGCCATTCAGCGGGAATTCGGCACCAGCCGCGCCTTCGCCGCCATGGGCATCAGCATGACGACCCTATCGCTCGGGCTGATCGGGCCTCTGGTCGGCGGCCTGCTGCGCAGAATGTCCATCAGGACGCTGATCATGATCGGCCTGACCCTCAACGCGAGCGGCTATTTCCTGCTGACCCAGGTGCATGACATCCGGCTCTTTCTTGCCGTTTATGCGCTGATGATAGGTCCGGGACTGGCGCTGGCGGGAGTCGTGCCCTGTACGGCGATCATTTCCAACTGGTTCGTTGCCGGACGCGGCAAGGCGCTGGGCATTATCAACATCCCTTTGGGCAACGCGCTGCTGCCGTTGATGAGCGCAGCGCTGCTGATCGCGTTCGGGTTGCAGGGCGCCCTTTGGGGCAGTGGCGTCGTGCTGACTTGCCTGCTGCCCTTCGCCTGGTTCCTTGTTGATCGGCCTGCGCAGATCGGCCAACAGGCTTCGGGCGGCACATCTGAAACCACCGACAGGGTCGAGCCCGCCCTGTCAGCGGCACAGATCGTCCGCGCGCCGCGCTTCCTCATTCTCACGCTGGGCGTCGGGCTGCTCAGCGCCGGCGGCCTCACCATGGTCACCCATCTCGTCGCCTTGGCTTCCGACCGCGGCGTACCGCTTGGCTCGGCCTCCCTGCTCCTGTCGGTCTTCGGTCTTGCGGGATTGATCGGCGCGCCCCTCTTCGGCTGGCTCTCGGACCGGCTGGGCGGCGGCCGCAGCTTTGCGCTGCTGGCCCTTGTCCAGATCGTGCCATGGCTCGGCCTGATCGCCGCCGGCGCTAATCTGCCGCTTTTGCTCCTGCTTGCCTTTACCATCGGTCTGTTCAGCAACGGCATCATCACCTTGTTTGGCGTGACCATGGGGGAATGGATGGGTCAGGCCAATATCGGACTCGGCATGGGGCTGTGCTATTTGTTCAAGATTCCATTCCTGTTCGCCGCCGCACCGCTCGCAGGCGCCATGTTCGACCGGTTCGGCAATTACACACCGACCCTATTGATGCATGTCGCCACCTTCGTCGCGGTTGGCCTGACTTTCCTGTTCTACCGGCCGAAACAGGCCAACCACTCCATCAGTTCAACTCAACCATCAACCGCGTGATCCGAAGATCCGCAATATGCCAGCGGCCATCGATCCGGCTGTAGCGCTCATGATAATGGCCATGGCCCCGGAAGAGCGTGAAGGGGCCACCCGCTGGCGGACGCAATATGTCGTCCAGCGCCCAGATGCCGGTCGCGCTGTCTTCGGACAGGATTTCGATTTCGGGCATATGCCCATAGTGGGCGCTGGTGAGCGGAGAAATGCCGCTGCGGACATAATCGACGATCGCCGTGCGACCCCGGATCGGATCGCCCAGGGCCGACAGGTCCGGTTTTTCCTCCAGCGCGCCGCGCACGTCGAAATGGGCGTCCTGCGTGAAAAGGGACGCAAAACCATCCCAGTCGCCGGTATCCATGGTGCGGAAATAGCGTGCCTTCAGCCGTTTGATCTCCTCGATCGCGAGCAACATTGCCAGTGGGTTCTGCATCCTCATCCTCTTCCACGATTGCATAGTATGCATGCATGCTATATGCCAGCATCCTTCCTTAGCACATCATATTATCGTGGGACTGGCAATGACGAAGCAGCAAGATATGGGCAGTCTGGCATCGGCGGAGGTGCAGGTCTGCCCTTTCCCTTTCCTCGATCAGCTGCTTGCGGAAGCGCCTGTCTACAAGGACCCGCTGACCGGCATGTATATCATCACGCGCTATGAAGATATTGGCCATGTCTCCGCGCATCCGGAACTTTATTCCAACAAGACCACGGTGGTTGTCGGTCGCCATGATTCGCCTGTCGCCGAAGAGGTCGCCCGCCGCTTTGCCGAACGGGGCTTTCCGGAAATGCACACGCTGGTGACCAACGATCCGCCGGAACATACATCCTATCGCGCACTGGTCGAAAAAGCCTTTACCCCCAGCTATGTCAAATCGCTGGAACCCTATATCGAGGCGCTGGTGGACGAGTTGATCGACACCATGCTGCCGACCGGAAAGGCCGATCTTCTTCCCGAATTCGCGATCAAGGTACCGATGTACATCATCGCCGACCAGCTGGGCGTCGATCGGGCCGACTATGCCCGCTTCAAGCTGTGGTCCGATGTCACGGTGGAACGCAACAATCCTCTGCTGGACCCGAATCGCGAGCTGGAGATCACGGATCATCTGATCGACATGCAGAATTATCTGCATGAACGGGCGCTCCGTTACCGCGCCGAACCGACCGAAAATCTGCTCAGCCGGCTGGTCCATGCCGAAATCGACGGCGAAAAGCTGAGCGACCCCGCGCTGATCGCAGTGGCGCACCAGCTTCTGGTCGCGGGCAATGAAACCACCACCACGGGAATCGTCACCGCCCTCTGGCTGCTGCTCACCAACCCCGAACTGCGCAGCGCTATCCAGGCCGACTATGACCGCATCCCCGGCTTTGTCGAAGAAGTGCTGCGCTCGCATTCGCCGGTGCCGCATATGTGGCGGCTGGCCATGCAAGACAGCCGGATCGGCGATGTCGATATTCCCGCAGGCGCGGTGCTGATGCTCAGCTATCTGGCGGGCAATCGCGATCCGGCGCAATGGAGCTGTCCGCAAGAGGTTCAGCTGGGGCGCAGGGGCGTTCGCAACCATCTGGCCTTCGGGCGCGGCATCCATTTCTGCATCGGCAATCAGCTTGCCCGCGGAGAAATGCGGATCGCCATCCGCCGCATCCTGGAACGACTGCCCGATCTGCGGCTATCGCCCGATCATCCCGAACCGCAATTCATCCCCCATTTTGCGATTCATGCACTCGATCATCTCCATATAGTGTTCTAACATATTCTGCGATCCGGACTCCATTTGTGGGCCGGACTCCATTTGTGGGAAAGTCACCATGAATTTCGACCATTATAAGCTACTCGACTTTTCCCGGGATGGCCGGGTTCTGACGATCATCATGAACCGCCCCGAACTGTTGAACGCGGTCAATCATGAACTGCATGAAGAAATGGCACGCGTCTTCTTCGACGCGGCCGATGACCCGGAGAGCGACGTCATCATCCTGACCGGCGCAGGGCGTGCCTTTTCTGCGGGCGGCGACTTCGAATGGCTGGACAAGCAGGTGAAGGGCGACCGCATCCCCTTTGTGCATGAGGCCAGGACCATGCGCCGGATCGTCATGGGCCTGCTGGATTGCCCCAAACCCGTCATCGCCAAGGTGAATGGCGACGCCATGGGCTTCGGCGCGTCGGTCGCGCTGCTGTGCGATGTGGTGATCGCGGCCAACGAGGCGCGCTTTGCCGACCCGCATGTGAAGCTGGGGCTGGTGGCGGGCGATGGGGGCGCGCTGATCTGGCCGCAGCTGATCGGCTTTGCCAAGGCCAAACATTATCTGCTGACCGGCGATCCGATCAACGCCGTCGACGCTGAACGGTGCAACCTCATCAGCTTCGCGGTGGCAGCGGAAGAGCTGGACGGCTTCGTCTCCCAATATGCGGCAAAGCTTGCACGCGGCGCGCAATCCGCCATTCGCTACACCAAATCAGTGACGAACATCGCCCTGCGCCAGCTGTTCAGCTCTGTGTTCGAAGCAGGCGTCGCCTATGAAGGCCTCACCACCTACACGGCCGATTTCGGCGAAGCCGTCCGCGCCGTGCAGGAAAAACGCCGCCCGCAATTCTCGGGCAAATAGGCATCCCGGCACGTTGACTTGCGCGCGCTCTCCCGCCAATATGGTATGTATACATATCATAATCATGACCATCGAGTCGGTGGGAGAGGACGGAAATGGACGACACTCTGGAAGCCCGCCTGCGCCTGGTCCTTGACCGGCAGGAAATCGAGCATGTCCTGAAGCTCTATTGCCGCGCGATCGACCGCTGCGACATCGAATTGCTACGTACCATCTACCATCCCGACGGAACCGATGATCATGGTTCTTTCTCGGGCAATGCGATGGAATTTGCCGAAACCATCATCCCTGCCCTGCGGGAGGGGATATTGGACGGAATGCACACCGTCACCCATTGCACCATCGACGTGAATGGCGATTTCGCGACGTCGGAATCCTATTATTGGGCCTATCAGCGCGCTCCGGGCGGCGAGGAGGCTGTGATGGCCTTTTTCGGTGCTGATTATGCCGCCCACGCCAAGGCGGACGGCACGATCGACCAGTGCCACGATTATTATTGCGGCGGCCGCTATATCGATCTGTTCGAGCGCCGGGATGGACAATGGAAAATCCTGCGCCGCAAGATCACCAATGAATGGAACGATATTCGCCCCAGCACCCGGATCACCGATCAGGGCCAGGTCGCTTATTATAACCTGCCGGGCCGACGCGACCGGCGGGACCCGGTCTATCTGAACCGCATTCCGGTTCCGGTCTGACCTAGAGCGATTTCCAAGCGATCGGAAACGCAGTTCGGCGAAGCCAATCGATCGCTGGTTAAGAAATCGCGGAAAACAAACCATTAGAGCGGTCGATCTGATGCAATCAGGTCGAAAACCGCTCCAAGTCGCTTCAACGGAGCAAAGATCATGTCCCATGACTATGACGTCATCATCATCGGATCAGGCGCCGCGGGCATGTCTGCGGCAATCGAAGCACGTCTGGCTGGCGCCCGCGTCATGGTGCTGGAGGCGGACGATCATCTGGGCGGCGCCACGCGCAATTCGACCGGCGTGGTCTATGCCTGCAACAGCAGCACCCAGAAGGAAAAGGGGATCGAGGACAGCGCCGACGCCGTCTACGATTATATCATGACGCTGAACCAGCATGCGGTGCGGCCGGATCTGATCCGCGCTTATGCCGATGAATGCGGACCGATGCTGGAATGGCTGAAGGAAAAGGGCGTGGAATTCCCTACCAATATGCTGGTCCATTCGGATGTGACCAATGTGCAGCGCGGGCATACCTCGAAAAGCTTCGGCCTTGGCATTGCCGATGCGCTCATCAACCGCGCCGGGGCGCTCGGCGTCGAAACGGCGCTCGGCACGCGCGTGGACGGCCTGATCATCGAGCAGGGCAAGGTGGTGGGCATCACCGCCGACGGCACGGAACTGCGCGCACCCAGCGTCGTGATCGCCACCGGCGGCTTCGGCAACAGCCCGGAGATGCTCGCCAAATGGTATCCGACCGCCGCCTATCATGGCGAACGAACCTGGGCGGTGCATCGTGATGCCCCCTTCATTCTGGGCGACGGCATCACGCTCGGCCAATCGGTCGGCGCGGAGATCACCGGCCATGACACTGGCCTGCTCAACCCCAGCCCCTGTTTCGACAGCCGCTATGTCGAAGCCTTCCTGCCGCCCTGGCTGATCGCCGTGAACGAGCATGGCAAACGCTTCATGGCCGAGTGGGAAAGCTACGCCGTCTGCGGCTATCTGATCAACGAGCAGCCCGGCCAAAGATGCTGGGCCATTTTCGACCATCCTACGATGGTGGAGAATGGCGACGATCTGTCCTACGCCGATCCCTATAATAGCGGCCTCGCCATTTCGAGCTGGGAAGAAATCACCATCAGCCGCGAGGTGGAGAAGGGCGTCGCCCATCGCGCCGACAGCCTGGCGGAGGTAGCCCGCATGGCCGGGCTGGACGCGCAAGCGGTGGAAGAAACCGTCCGACGTTACAATGACGATGTCCTGACCCATGGCGAGGATCGCCAGTTCCGCAAGGATGGCAACGGCCACGCCCTGACACCGATCAGGACTGCCCCCTTCTATGCGGTGGAGGTTCGCGCCGCGATCATCGGCTTCACCGCCGCCGGTCTGGATATCACCGCCGATTGCGAGGTGCGCGACACGCGCGGCAAGGTGATCGAAGGCCTCTATGCCGCCGGCGAGGTGCTGGGCTGTTTTCACGGCAAGCGCTATGCCGGGGGCGGCACAAGCATCGGCAGCTCGGTCGTCTTCGGCCGCAGGGCAGGCACCACAGCAGCGCGCCATGCCCTGGCCGCCCCGGTTCCGGCCTGATCGTGCCGTATCGCGACGCCATCGATATGCTGCTCGCAAAGGATGCGCTGCACGATCTGGCGGCCCGCTATGCGCGGGCGATCGACCGGCGCGATCAGCTATTGCTCCGGTCCGTCTATCATGACGATGCGATCGACGATCATGGCGTGGTCTTTTGCGACAGCGCCGCCCTGTTCGTCGCGCAGCAGCCGGAGATCATGGCTCCCTTTGCGATCACCGCCCATTATCTGTGCAACCAGTCCTATCGCATCGATGACGACCGTGCGGACGGGGAAATCTATTTCATCGCCTATCACCGGACGGAAGCGCCGGGCAGCAGCCACATCATCGTATCGGGCCGCTATCTCGACAATTACGAAAGGCGCGCAGGCCTGTGGAAGATCGCGCATCGCCGGCTGGTCTGGGACAGTTTCATCACCCTGCCCGCCGCACCGGCCGACATGGCGCAGCTGGCTGCCCTCGGCATCATGGGCAGCGCCGCCGATGACCGTTCCTATGACGCATTGCCCCTGATGGGCCGGGGACAGTGATGCGCACCCGGTCGGTCCGGAAGCCCTTGTCAACGTCCCACTCTGGAGCCTCTCAGTCCCCATGTATTCGCGCTATCTGACGGCGGTTGCATCCGCCCTTCGCCTGCACGTTCGCGGGCATCTCGACGGCAGGCCCGCCAATGTGGTCGACGAATGCGTCTCGACCCTCGCCGCCCTTGCGAATGCGCTGGAAACCGGCGCGGTTCCGGATCAGGACATGATCGCGGCATGGCTGGCCGCAGGGCCGGTCGAAAGCCCCGGCGTCCACCGCGACATAGCCGATGAGCATTGCGATCATGTCGAAGCGATAAGGGCGGGCAACGGCATCGACCGTCCCGCCATTCGCTCGGCGCTGGAAGCAGAGCGCGTCCGGGGCCAGCGCGCGATGGATCGGATGCTGGGCCTGATGACCCTGCCGCCCGCCAAGACCGACGATGCCCGGTCCGGCATCGACCCCGCGCGTGTCGAGCAATTTCTGCGCGAGGCCAGCGGCTGCCCGGACCTGCTGCTGTCCGATTTCAAGCCGATATTGGGCGGCCGGTCGCGTCAGACGGCGATTTTTCGTGTTTCGCATGCCCAGGGCTTGCCGTCCGACCTGGTGGTGCAACGCCAGACGCCGGGCCTGGACAATAGCTTTGGCGGCACGGCGATGGAGTTCGAGGTGCTGAAGGCGCTGCATGACGCCGGGATGCGCGTGCCACGGGTCCTGCACATGTCCAGCGATCCCGCCATTCTGGGCGCCTGCTTCATGATCATGGAGCGCGCATCGGGAACGCCGGTCCAATCCGACTTCTGGAGCATGCCCACCCCCGGCTATGCAGAGGAAATGGCACGGCAAATGGCGATATTGCACGCCCAGCCGACGGCGGGGCTGGCCCATGTCCTGCCGCGCCCGCGCGTAACATCCGGGCGGGAGGGATGGCTGGCCGAAGCCGAAATGCTGTCCACCCGCCTGTTGTGCGACTCCCATGGCCCCTCGGTGACGATCGCCGCCGCCCTCGACTGGCTGCGCAACCATGTGGACGGCATTGGCGACACCGAAACGATCGTCCACAATGATTTCATGTTCCACAATGTGCTGGCGGAAGATGGCCGCATCACCGCCGTGCTCGACTGGGAACAGGTTGCGTTGGGGCATCCGGCCGAAGATCTGGGCTATGTCTATCCCGTCGTCGCGATGCTGGGTGGCTGGGACCGCTTCATCGCCGCCTATCAGGCAGGCGGCGGACGCGCCGTCAGTCGGCAGGAAGTGGATTTCTTCGCCCTGCGCGCGATCCTGCGGCTGATGGTCCTTGTGTTCGATGGCCGCGTGGCGTTCGAAAGCGGGGGCACGGATGAAGTGGTCATCGCAGGCGCGGGCGCGGGATTCATCCAGCGCCTGCATCAGCGCCTGTCCGACGTGCTGGCCGATATTCTGGCGCGCCACTGACGCAGCGCTGTTCAGCCCGGCGGGTCGCCTTCCTCCGCAACGGAATATTGCAGCGCTTCCTGGGCGAGCGATGCGACCAGTTCCCCCGCCCGGTTGTACACCAGTCCCCGCGCCATATTCACTCCATTCTCGGCATTGGGACCTTCGGTTTCGAACAGCAGCCAGTCGTCGCACCGCATGTCGCGATGAAACCATATGCAATGGTCAAGGCTGGCAACGAACAGATGCGGCCCCGGCAAGGCAACGGTATGCCGCGAAAGCGGCACGCCAGCGAACATGAAGTCGGACAGAAAAGCGAAAATCTGCCGTTGCACCGCCGGATCGTCGACCCGCTCCGCCCCCGGCGCGCGCAGCCAATAATGCCGCTTGGCGTCCGCCACAGGGTCAAGATAGCCTGATCGGTCCGGCACCCGCACTCGATCGGGTAGCGACCTTTGAACAACCCGCCATAGCGTTGATTGGCCGCGCCGAGCAATTGATCGAACGCCCGCCCGTCCAATCCCTTTTCCGGCTCGAACGGGACCGACATTGGCCGATAATGGCTGAACCCTTCGATAGGCGTGCGATAGGAACATTCCATCGTGAAGATGATCTGTCCCGCCTGCCGGGCAACAACCCGGCGCGTGGAAAAGCGCGCACCGTCCCGCGTCCGCTCCACCATATAATCTATCTGGCTTGTATGGATGCCGGCACGCAGGAAATAGCAGTGGAGCGAATGAACCGTGCGCCCCTTGGCGGTGCGATCGGCCGCGCGCAAGGCTTGCGCCACGATCTGGCCGCCGAACAGGGCCCGATAGGCATTGGGCTGGTTATAGCGATTCTGGAACAGGTCAGGCGCAATTTGGTCCATCTCCAGCAGGGAAACGATATCCCTCGTCCATTTCTGTTCCATTATGCTCTCATCGAAGCTTCGCATCGCCCTGTCCCTCCCGCCACGCATCTCTTGTAGAAAATAGGGTTATGATATGCTAGCGAACTAGAAAATTAATATCGAGAGATGTGATGAACCCAGCATTCAGCGCAGAGGATGAGGCATTTCGTCGGGAAATCCGGGCTTTCGCGCAAGCCAGCCTGCCCGATGACCTGAAGCGGCGCGGCGGTTACGACTATCACCCTCGCCGCGACGATCAGGCGCGGTGGACGCGCATTCTGGCTGACAAGGGATGGTCGGTGCCGCATTGGCCCGTCGCCTATGGCGGCACCGGCTGGACCGGCCTGCAACGCTATATCTTCGAAGAGGAAATGCGGCTGGCCCATGCGCCAACGATCGATCGAATCGGGACCGAGCTGGTCGCCCCCGTCCTCTACACTTTCGGTTCGGAAGAACAGCGCCAAAGCTGGTTGCCCGGAATCCGCACCGGCGAAACCTACTGGTCGCAGGGCTTCTCGGAACCCGGCGCGGGTTCGGACCTGTCGTCGCTGCGTACCCGAGCCGTCCGCGACGGCGATGACTATATCGTGTCCGGCCAGAAGACCTGGACGACCGAGGGCCATCATGCCGACATGATGTTCCTTTTGGCCCGCACCGATGCGGAGGTGAAACCGCAGGCAGGGCTGTCCGCGATCCTGGTCGACCTCACATCGCCGGGCATTACCCGCCGCCCGATCTGGACGATCGAGGAGGGGCTGACCGTCAACGAATTCTTCTTTGACGAGGTGCGCGTACCGGCCGCCAATCTGGTGGGTCAGGAAGGCGCGGGCTGGTCCTATGCCAAATTCCTGCTCGTCAATGAGCGGACCAACAGCGCGGAGGTGCCGCATACGAAGCGCGACATCGCCCAGTTGCGGGACATCGCCCGGATCGAGCGGAAAAATGGCCGCCCGCTGATCGAAGACCCGCGTTTCCGCGCACGGCTGGCCCGGATCGAGATCGACACCATGGCGCTGGAAACCGCCGTGCTCCGCGCCCTCTCCGCAGGCGGCCACGGCGGCGGCGCGATCGCATCGCTGGTGAAGGTCCGCGGGTCGGAACTGCGCCAGCGTATTGCCGATCTGGCGGCGGATGCTCTCGGTGACCATGGCGTTGTTCTCTGCCTCAATCCAGAGGGCGAAGATCGCCTGTTCGAAGATGGACTGACCTCGCCCGTGCCCGATCATGGCATCGGCATCGCCGCCAAGGCGCTGTTCCGCCGGGCCACCACCATCTATGGCGGCGCGAACGAGATTCAGCGCACCCTGATCGCCAAGACCGTTCTGGAGCTTTGATCCCATGGATTTCGACTATTCCTCCGAACAGGAAGCGCTGCGCGACAGCGTCCGACGCTTTGTCGAGCGCGAATATGACTGGGAGCGGCGCTTTTCCCTCCTTCGCTCGCCCGCGGGCGTCGATCCGGCCCATTGGGCGACCTTCGCGGAACTGGGCTGGCTGGGTGCCGGCCTTTCCGAAGAGGACGGCGGTTTTGGCGGCGGCGCCACTGAAAATGCGCTGATCGCCGAAGAGCTGGGGCGCGGATTGGTCACGGAGCCTTTCATCGCGCATGTCGTCGCCACGCAGATATTGGCGGCGGTGGAAAGCGATGCCGTGGCCGGTCTGGTCATGGGAGAGACGAGGATCGTTCCCGCCTTGCAGGAGGCCAATGGACGCGGCGACTGGAAGGTGATTGAGAGCGAGGCATCGGAATCCGGGACGCTCAGCGGCACCAAGACGCTGGTCGAAGGCGCCGCCTTTGCGGACCGATTCATCCTGTCGGCGCGGTCGCCCAAGGGCGTCGGACTCTATCTGGTGGACGCGCAGGTGCCGGGCGTGACGCTCAAGCCTTATCGCACGGTCGACAACCGGCGTGTTGCCGACATCGATTTCCATGATACGCCAGCCCTCGAACTGGCCGTCGGCGCGGTTGCCGAAGCCGCCATCGACCACGGCATGGACCATGGCATCGTCGCGCTGTGCGGGGAGGCCCTGGGGATCATGGATGCCGCCTTGTGGGCTACCCGCGACTATCTCAAGGTCCGCAAGCAGTTCGGCACCGCCATAGGCAATTTCCAGGCGCTTCAGCATCGCATGGCCGACATGCTGATTGAAACCGAGATGGTCCGGTCCCTGCTCTATCGCGCGCAGGGCGCCATTGCGAGTTCCGATCCAGCCGCCCGCGCCGCTGCCATTTCGGCGGCCAAGGCGGCGGTTTCAACCGCTGGCCCCTATGTCGGCGGGCAGGCGATCCAGCTCCATGGCGGTATCGGAGTGACCGAAGAACTCAACATCAGCCATTATTACCGGCGCCTGTTCGTCATCGCGCGTCAGTTTGGCGATGCCGATCTGCACATGGATCGCTTCGCCGCAGCCGTGGACAGGAACGCGATTCCGGCCTGAGCCGAAAAAGCGGAGGACAAAATGACGAGCCGGATCGAACGCATCAAGCAGCGCTTTTCCGAGGATGCACGCAATGATCCGCCCGCGATCCTGCCCGGCGACATTCCCTGGCGCTATGAGGCGATCACGCCTGAATGGATGACCCACATCCTGTGCCGCGACCATCCCGAAGCGAGGGTTGTCCGGATAAGGCTCGACACTGCGGATTCCGGCACGTCCAACCGCCGCCGCATCTTCCTCGACTATAATGAGGCGGGCCGGACGCTTGGCCTGCCTTCCTCCGTTTTCTGCAAGGCGACGGCCGACCTGCTCAACCGCATCCTCCTCTCGACTTCGGCCCTGATGAGCGAAACCAGCTTCTACAACCAGATCAGGCCCCAACTGGCCATTGAAGCGCCGGAGGCCTATCTGGCGACATATGACCCGGAGTCCTTCGCCTCGATCGTGATGCTGAAGGATCTGGGCGACAGCGCGACCTTCTGCAATCATCGCATGCGGATGACGAAGGAGCAGGTTCAGGACCAGCTCCTGCTGTTGGCGACGCTGCACGGTCACTTCTATCGCTCGCCCCAGCTTGATGGGGAATTGGGGCATCTGTTCCGCTACGACCAGCGCTTCGCGGCTCTCGACCGGGATCATGATTTCCAAGGCATGTGCGAAGCCGGGTTCCGCGCCGCCGCCAATGTCCTTCCCCCCGGGCTGGCGAGGCGGGAAGCGGAGATATGGCCCGCCACGTTGCGGGCGTCCGCGCGCCATGGCGAACTGCCGCTCACGATCATCCATGGCGATGTGCACCTGAAAAACTGGTACATCACGCGCGAAGGCCGCATGGGCCTTGGCGATTGGCAAGTGACGTCAAAAGGCCATTGGTCGCGCGACGTCGTCTACACCATCGCCACATCGCTCACCGTCGAGCAGCGGCGGGCCTGGGAAAAGGATTTGCTGGCCCATTATCTGCGGGCCTTCGCGGCGGCGGGCGGTGAAGCCGTCCCGTTCGACGAGGCCTGGCTCAACTATCGCCAGCAGCTGCTGACCACGCTGGCCTGGTGGACGATGACGCTGACGCCGGCGGGCGATGTCCCCGACATGCAGCCGCGCGACATCACGCTGGAATTCATCCAGCGGATTGCAACGGCCATGGACGATCTCGACACGCTGGACAGCATGCTCTGAACAGCCGTTCAGGCGCTTTTGCATTGTGCCATGCGTCCGGCGCAGTAGTATGCCACCATATCAAAAGAGCGTGGCCGCAGGCCGCGCGTGATTCGGAGAAGAGGAATGGCCACGGCGACCAAGGTGAAAGGCTATGGTTCAGCGGAGCGCCCGCTGGCCACCGACATGTGGAAACGCGAGGCACATCGCCCCGAACATCCCGCATTGTCCGCTCATGGCAATTTCGAGCCTGACAATCATCATGTCGATCATGCACGCTATTTTGATCCGACATGGGCGCAGGATGAATATGACCATATATGGACCATGAACTGGCTGCTCGCCTGCCGCGAGGAGGATATTCCGCAAATCGGCGACCGGTTGCCACTTCATCTGGGATCGCATTCCTATTTCATCATCCGGTCGGGCGAAGATCAATTCAAGGCATTCCACAACAGTTGCCTGCATCGTGGAACCTTGCTCTGTTCAAAGAAAGAATCGGCCGAAACCATCCGCTGCCCCTATCATGCCTGGGAATGGAACGCTGACGGACGGCTCAAGAAGATTCCCAGCCATTGGGATTTCCCGGAGATCACACGGCTCAACGGATCGCTACCGGAAATCCGGCTGGAGCGTTGGGGCGGCTTCCTTTTCATCAACGCGGACCAGGATGCCGCGCCGCTCAAAGAGGCGCTGCATGTCGTGCCCGATCATTTCAGGGAATTCGCGCCCGAACGGCGCTATACGGCGGCGCGCTTCCGCAAGCTCGTCCGCGCGAACTGGAAGGTGACGCAGGAGGCGTTCCAGGAAGCCTATCATCTCTATGCCACGCATCCCGAAGCCGTACCCTTCACCGGAGACGCGCAGGGTCAATATGAAATCTGGCGCGGCGAACATGGCCATGTCGGCCGCAACCTCACCTGCTCGGCCGTGCCCAGCATGCACGCGCCCAGCGAAGATACGGCGCTCAAAGCCGGCATGATGTTCGCGCAAGGCATGTGCGACTGGCATTATCCCGAAGAAAAGCCACCGGTTCTTGACGAAAAGGGCGATATTCGCGCGCAATTGGGCCACTGGCATCGCGAGGTCGCCTCGCGCTTTTACGGCCGGGCCATCGACCTGCCCGACGCCGTGATGCTCGATAGTCCGCTCTATTTCGTCTATCCGCACGCCTGTTTCTGGCTGTCGGAAGCGGTGCCATTCGTCTATCAATTCCTGCCGCACGAAAGCGACCCGGAAATGAGCTATTTCGACGTGCGGCTGCTCTTGCCCTGCCCGGATGATGGCTCGGTCCCCCCAGCCGCGCCCGCCATCGAACTGGACGCCGATCAAAGCGTCTATGCCCATTGCCCGGGCTTCGGCTTCCTTGGCTACATCTTCGATCAGGACATGTCCAACATGCCGCTGATCCAGAAGGGCGCGCATGCCGCCGACCCTGAAAAGCCCTATACCCGGCTCGGCGCCTATCAGGAAATGATCATCCAGCACTGGAACAAGGTGATGGACGAGCAGATCGCCAAAGGCAAAGCAGCCAGGGTCTGAGCCACTGGCCGGGATGGGCATCGCGCCATGTGCTTGATGAAATAGACCTGCCCGAAATATCCTCTCCCCTCTCGGCCGCGTCGCGCAGCCGGAGGAGATGGCCGAAGCCGCCGTCTGGCTCGCTTCCGACAAGTCCAGCTTCGTCAACGCCCA
This sequence comes from Sphingobium sp., assembly GCF_032153725.1. Taxonomy (GTDB): domain Bacteria; phylum Pseudomonadota; class Alphaproteobacteria; order Sphingomonadales; family Sphingomonadaceae; genus Sphingobium. The sequence goes on from NZ_JALDYQ010000030.1 coordinate 25,157, forward strand.
TGCGCTGGTCGTGGATGGGGGAAGCCTCGCGGAATAGGACGCCCCCTCCCTCCACTGGACGGTTCAGGGCAGACGTTCGATCTCTTTCCTGGTCAGGCTCGTCTTGACCATCTCGCCATCCAGCGACAGCTTGTCAGCCCCAACCGTGACCGATCGGCTGCCCATGATGATGCGGATGCCGGTCACGTCGTCGCCATTGGTCAGGACGCGATTGACCAGACCGACATCGCGTCCGTCAGCCGAAACGACCTTCGCATTGCGTGGAATATTGAGCGCTTCGGCCCGTACGGCGGTCGCTCCCGCCAGTGCGAAAATCCCCAGTGCGAGCGTCGATATCTTCATCCCATCCCTCCCTGAATCGATGCCGAGTCAGCATCTTGCCAATTTGATATGGTGCCACACCATTTTTCGCGGCGCAGCGCAAGCCTCCCAAAGGCAGAAATGGGTCAAAGCGTTTCAGACGAGATGGGAGACTTCGTTGAAGCTGCGCAAACGCCAGCTGCCGTCCGCCTGGACGATCAGCCGCGAAACGGAGGCATTTTCCACGCCCATGAAGGCGAAAGCACGGCTGCCCGTCGCCTGCCGGCAGATTTCCGCGATCGTCCCGGCATGGCTGAAGATCACGACCGTCTCTCCACTCTGACAGGACTCCAGTGCCCGCTGGATGCCGCGCCGGATGCGTGCCGCGAAATGCTCGGCGCTTTCCGCATTGGGGATGACTTCCCATGTCTCTTCCACGAACATCCGGTCGATGATCGGATGCCGCGCCGCCGCATGCTCATAGAAGCTGTGCTCGAAATCGCCCATATGCACCTCCCGCAGGTCGTCGACCACGACGGGCGTGATCCCGACCGCCCGGACAAGAGGGTCGGCCGTCTGCCGGGTCCGCTGCAAGGGCGTGACGAAAATCGAGGCGATGCCTGCACCGGCCAGGGCGCGACCGACGGCTTCCGCCTGGACATGGCCATCCTCCGCCAACGGCGGATTGGTGATCGTGAGCGCGCCCAGTTCCACCGTCTCCAGCGTAGGCCCGACGCTGGAACCGTGACGCACCAGGATGATCTGTCGCGCGCCCTGCGGCAATGCAAAGCGCTGCTGCGCATTCGCCACCTGTCGATGCGAATGCGCTATGCCATTGTCTTTCAAGGTTCCTCTGCTCCTGTTCCATGCCACTCTAATACTCAAACATATCATATTGCAGCATACTATCGTCAAGGTTAAGCTGCCGTCCGATACGCCGAGTCATCGATTGTGACCGGCGACGGCAGGAGAGACAAAGATGAACGCGGACAGTCGATCCGGAAGTCGCCGCCGAACCGCCGGACGCGATGCCGCTGCTGACCACCGACGATCCCGCAACACGACCCGCCTAACCCAAGAAGATGAAAGGAAAAGGACGCCATGGCGCAAAGCTATGACTATATCATCGTCGGAGCGGGTTCAGCGGGGTGTGTGCTGGCCAACCGGCTCTCGCAAAATCCCGCGCATCGCGTCCTGCTGCTGGAGGCGGGGGGCAAGAACAAAAGCTTCATGGTCGACATGCCCAAGGGGATCGGCAAGCTGGTGACCGACCCCAGGCACGCCTGGTCCTATCCCGTCGGCCCTGACGGGGAGCACACCGAAATGTGGCAGCGCGGGCGCGGCCTTGGCGGATCGTCCGCGATCAACGGCATGATCTATGTGCGCGGCCAGCCGCAGGATTTCGATATCTGGGAACGGGAAGCCGGGTCCGACTGGTCCTGGGCGCAGATGAAGCAGGCCTATCGGTCGATCGTGGACCATGAACTGGGCGACGATGGCGTGCGCGGCGTCGGCGGGCCGGTCCATATCTGCACCAACAAATTCCGTTATCCACTCGCGGAACGCGCGATTGAGGCGGGCATGCAAATGGGCCTGCCGCGCCATTATGAGGATCTCAATCGCGAGGATCAGGAAGGCGTCGGCTATTATTGCTACAATATCAGGAATGGCCGCCGCCAAAGTTCGGCGCTCGCCTTTCTGGAGCCGGTGCTTCATCGGGCCAATCTCGAGATCATTACAGATGTATACGCCGACCGCATCCGGTTCGAGGGCAAGCGCGCCGTCGGCGTCGAATGCCGGAAAGATGGCCGCCCGGTCAGCTTCGCCTGCCATGGCGAGATCATCGTCAGCGCGGGCACGATCGCCTCGCCCAAGATGCTCCAGCTGTCCGGCATCGGTCCCGCCGCGCTGCTGAAACGGCATGGCATCGATGTCATTCACGACAGTCCCGATGTCGGCCGCCGCATATTGGAGCATCTGGGCATGATCGCCAGCTATCGGCTGAAGGGCGGTGAAAAGGGCGTGAACCATCGCCTGCGCGGCCTGGGCCTCGCTGCCAGCGTCGCGCAATATATGCTGCTCAAATCCGGGCCGCTGGCGAATGGCGCGATGGAGGTTGGGGCCTTCATCAAGACCAATCCGGCCGAACCGCGCCCCAATGCGCAACTCTATATCAGTGGCTGGACGCTCGATATCCCCAAGGAACGCGACAAGGACACGGTGGCGCCGATGCAGTCGGTCGAACGGGAACCGGGCCTCAGCTTTACCGCGCAGTTGATCGGCCTGGACAGCGAAGGCGCACTGGAAATCACCTCCGCCGATCCGGACGCGCGCCTATCCATCACGCCCAATTGGCTAGCGAGCGAGCATGACCGCCGCGCCGCGATCGAAGTGGTGCGCTATATCCGCGATTATGTGCGCCAACCCGCTCTTGCCCCCTATGTCGGCGAGGAGATCGCACCCGGCGCAAGCCATGTCAGCGATGAGGAGATATTGGCGATCGTGCGGGAAATCGCTTTGTGCGGGACGCATGCAGTGCGCAGTTGCCGCATGGGCCGCGATGCGGGATCGGTGGTGGACGAACGCGCGCGTGTCCGGGGCGTTCACGGCCTGCGAGTGGTCGATTGCTCGATCATGCCGGGCCTCATTTCCGGCAACACCAACGGCCCGGCCATGGCGACCGGCTGGCGCGCGGCGGATCTGATCGTGGAGGATGCGCGCCTGCGTAACGCAGCCTGAAAACAACGGTGAGTGGAGGGGAAGGATGAGTAGGGTCGATCATTGCGGGCTATATCGCGCTGGTCTGCGTCACCACCACACAGCGGCAGACGCATTTCCCTGCGGCTTATCCTCATGACTCCGCTCGCCATCAACGCCATCAACAGGACTGCAAATGAAGCCGGTTGAAATCCTGAGCGAACCCACCATGGCCCAACCGGCCAGCGCGCCAGCAGGCCAGCGCGTTCCGGGAGAACCCGGCTTATGGGTGATGATCTTCGGCGACCTGTTGGCGTTCGGCCTCTTCTTCGTGACTTTCGGCGTCTATCGCCTGTCGCAAAGCGCGACGTTCGCGGCATCCCAGGCCCGGCTCAATCAGGGTCTGGGGTTGCTGAACACGATGCTGTTGCTCACCAGTTCGCTGGCGATAGCCATCGCCGTCAAGGCCTTGCGGGAACGACGGTTGAACGATGCACGGCAGGCGACCCATATCGGCATGGCGCTGGGTTTCGGTTTCGTCGGCGTCAAGACGATCGAATATGGGGAAAAATTCGCCGCCGGCATCACGCCGATCAGCAACGACTTCTTCATGTTCTATTTCGCCTTCACCGCGATCCACCTGCTCCATGTGCTGGTCGGCCTTGGGGCGCTGACCTTCATCCGCTCCCGCTGCGCAGCCGTGCCGACGGCGAACGGCTATAAGGCAGTCGAAGGCTGCGCCATATTCTGGCATCTGGTCGACATATTATGGGTCATCCTTTTCGCCATCCTCTACCTTCATCCGTGATTGCGCCATGAACCTTCGTCTATCATCGCCCTATACCGTCTGGCTGATCCTGGTCGCGGCGACACTGGCTTCTTACCTGTTCCAGTTGAAAGCGATCGGCCGTCACCCGCAACAGCTGGGCACAGCCGTCCTGCTCATCGCCTTCTTCAAGGTCCGGTTGATCGGCATGCGCTACATGGAACTGCATGACTCCACACTGGCGCTGCGCCTTGCATTCGATGCCTGGGTCGCGATCATGGCCATCACGCTGGTCATCCTGTTCCGGATGGCGTGACCTGCTCGTCTGCGGCACGCCGTTGCGAAGGTCAGCGAAGCCCGCCCCTATTCTTCAAGGTTTGCAAGCGAACCAATATCGTATAATCAACGTTTGATGAATTATAAGCTGCCTTCCCGTTTCAAGGGAAACGGTCGCGGCAGAATGGGAGAGCTTTATGCAGGTTTCGATCAACGCTCAGCGCGCGCTGATATGGTGGGCATTGGCCATGATGGTCGCCTTCATGCTCTGCTTCGTCTTTCTCATCAAAATGGTCCCGCTGCCCGCCGCTACACTCAACGCCGAGCAGGTTGCAGCCATCTATCGCAACAACAGCGTCAGCATCCGTATCGGCAGCATCATATGCAGTTGGGTCGCTGCCTTCATGGTGCCGCTCGCCATGGTCATCACCATGCAGATGCGCCGGATGGAACAGGGCTGGCCCATCTGGTCCGTACTCCAGCTGTGCGGCGGATGCCTGATGTCGATGTTCCTGGTCTTCCCGCCCCTGTTGTGGGGAGTCGCTGCCTTCAGCCCCGGCCGGCCGGCGGAAATCACGCTTGCCATTCATGAACTCGCCAATCTGACACTGGTCACGACCGACCAATATTTCATCTTCCAATATGTCGCGATCGCCGTCATCGCCCTTACCGGCCAGCAAAGCGCGCTTTCGCCCTTTCCGCGATGGTTCGGCTATTACACGATCTGGACCGCCATCATGTTCGAACTGGGAGCCTTCGGCTTCATTCCCCGTACCGGTCCCTTCGCCTGGAACGGGCTGTTCGTATTCTGGATTCCGCTGACGATTTTCGGGGTGTGGATCGTCATCACCAGCACCTTGATACTCGGCGCGCTCAAGCGGCAGGCGCAGATTGCGTGACATCCGGCAGCAGCCTGAAAACATTTGCAAGAGCGTACTTGATATTCAACGATCGTTGATTTAATAAAAGCCCATGGCATCCCCGACATCCAGTCCCCGCCCGCGCGGTCGTCCCAGAAGAAATGCGGCCACCACGGCCAACGGCAGCGGCGCCGAACGCCTGCTAGCGGTGGCGCTGGAGGCTTTCGCAACCCAAGGCTTCGATGGCGCGAGCGTACGGCATATCGCAGCGGAGGCCGATGTCGATCCGGCCCTGATCAAGCATCAGTTCGGGTCGAAGGCCGATCTCTGGCGTGCCGCTGTGAACAGTTTGTCGGATCATCTGCTTGTCGCGCTGGAGCCGGTCAGGGCCCTTGTGGCGGACGGCCCGGCCATGGCAGAACGGGCGGTCATCGAAGCGGTTTCGCACCTTGTCGATGTCACATGCGACAATCCGCGTATCGCCAAATTCGTTCTCAGCGAACTGGTGCGGCAGAATGAGCAGAGCGACTATGTCTTTGCGCGGTTGGTGAAGCCCATCCACGATCTGCTGGCCCCGCTCATCGCGGCGGCCTGCTGCGCGGCTGAGGACGCGCCTGATCCAGACCTGCTGTTCTTCACGTTCAATGGCGCGATCGTGACGGCAGTCGCCGGCCGCCCATTCATCAAACGCATGTCCGATGCGGCGGGATCAGATGCTTATTTCCGGGAGCAACTCAAGCGCACGGTCGTCGCGCAACTGCTGCCCGCCGCTGTGAGAGGAAAATAGATGGCCTATGATTTCGTCGTCGTCGGCGCGGGCAGCAATTCGCTGACCACCGCCTGCTATCTGGCCAAGGCCGGCCTATCGGTTCTGGTTCTGGAGCGCGAGGAACAATGCGGCGGCGGCGTCGTGTCGATCCATACCGATCCGCGCTTTACCCATGATTCCCATGCCATGGGCTATTTGATGCTGCTCGCCAATCCGGCGCTCAAGGATAATGAGCTGGAGCTGGAGACGCGGTTCGGGCTCGAATTCGCCTATGCCCCCGCGCCTTTCGCGTCCCTGTATCCCGATGGCGAAGGCCTGATCAGCTACACCGATGTCGACCGGGCGGTGAAGGAAATCGCCCGCTTTTCGGAACGGGACGCCCGGGCCTACATCCAGTTGGTGGAGGAAGCGAACGAACTGCTGCCCCTGCTGTCGCGCGGTTTCTTCATGCCGCCCATGCCGCATGACGGGTTCATGCGATTGCTGAACGACAGCGCCAAGGGACGCAAGATCCGCGCCGAATTGGAAGGCAATGTCATAGACTTCCTCAATGCCCGCTTCGAATCCCCGCATGTGAAGGTGCACATGGCGAAATGGGCGTCGGAAGTGATGAGCGCGCCCGATTATCCCGGCACGGGCCTGACCATGTACCTCATTCTCGGGCTGGGTCACAAATATCGCATGGCCACCGTCGTCGGCGGCGCGAAAAGCGTGACCAACGCCCTGATCGCCTGCCTGAAGCATCATGGCGGCGAACTGCGCACCGGGGTGACGGTGGAGAAGCTGATCGGCGGCGGCGGCCGGATCGACGGAGTGATGACCGACAGCGGCGAGGAAATCCGGGCCCGCAAGGCGGTGGTCGCCAATCTGCATCCCTGGGACATGGGCAGGATGGTGCCCGGCATTGACCAGGGGATCGCCCAGCGTGCAGCTGCCGTCAAGCTGTCCGAATATGGCGCGATCAACCAGCAGATCGCCCTTTCCGAACGCATCCAGTGGATCGGTGGAGAGGCCTATGACGAAGCCATATTGGTCGAGTGCATGGAACCCGACTGGGACAATTTCATGAAGCCGTTCGAGGCGTATCGCCGCAACGAATTTCCCTATGACGTGTTGCAGCCGCTCGGCGGTCCGCAAAGCAATTTCGACCCCAGCCGCGCCCCGGACGGCATGACCGCCCTCTACCTCTATTGCTTCGCGCCTTACGAAACCAGGGACGGATGGGCGATCGACAAACAGCGCGCGGGCGACGCCCTGTTCGACTGGTTCTGCAAGTTCACGCGCAATATCGACCGGTCGAAGATTCTTGGCCGCCTGATCGAATGCCCGGAGGATCACAACCGGCACAGCCGCATCATGCGGCGCGGCGACATCATGGGCATCGCCATGACGGCGGACCAATTGATGGGCGCCCGGCCGACACCGGAACTGTCGCAATATCAGATACCCGGCATTGATGGCCTGTTCCTGACCGGCTGCACGACCCATCCGGGCGGCCTTGCGACACTGGGCGGGCGCGCATCCGCCATGAAGATCTATCAGAAGCTCGGCATCGATCTGAACACGGGCTTCATCACCTATTGAAAGCCCGACAGCCGGGCAGGGAGTATCCACGATGGAATTGCTGACCAAGGACAATGACAGCCTGATGACGGTCGAGAAAATGTCGCCGGATGGCAATAATTTACTGATCGAAGGCCAGATCATGGGCACGCTGCCGGTGCGCGCGGTGTTGACGCCGGATCAGGCCCGCGCCGCGCTCAAGCTGCTTAATGTGAGGACGGTGTTGTTCCTGCTGACCATATTGTTCCGGCGTGGCCGCTGAGCTGGAGGGGCGGTTCAGTCAGCCAAGCTGCCGACCGCCTCTCCAATTTTCTTCCGACGCCATTCCGACAAGAAGACGTTCAGCAGCTGCAACTGCGCGCGCGGAAGGAAAAGGGCGCGCAGGCGCGGGTCGGTTCGGTCGCTTAGCCTGCCATAATCGGGCAGTTCCGCCTCCAGCAACGCAGGCGCATCAAGCATCCACGCCGTCCCCAGAACAGCGATCGCCAGCTTCACATCCTGATCGAACGCCGCCGCGTCCAGTTGCGGACCGCCCAGACGGGCATATTCGGATAGCAGCAACGCCTGCAAATCCGCATCGTGCCGGGCGAGGAAATCCGCTTCGCCCGCGCAGGTCATGCCATAATAGGATTGCGCGATATTCGCCTGCGCGACACCGCCCCAATCGAGCTGCCCCGATTGCATCACGCCATTTTCGTCGCGCCAGAACCAGCCATTATCGGGGTTCATATTCCAATGGACCAGCGCGATCGCATCCCGGCGGCCATAAAGATGGCGCCAGATCGCCCGCTCCTTGGCCAGCACCTCCCTGGCTCCTCGCGAAAAATCATCCAGGAAGTCGGGGTCGGCCAAGCCGTCGGGCAGCAATTGAGGGGCACGGGCGGCAAATTCCTTCAGCCTGGCGAGCTTTGACGCTAGCTCCTCCGCATCATAGGGGATGACCTTCAGCAGCGATTCCTCAAAGGGATTGAAGGGAAATTCCCGATCGATCTCGTCCCCGAAATGGCCGGCGCGATGGTATGCCGCCAGAGCGGCAATCGCGCGGGTCTGCGCTTCATAATAGGGAAGCGGATCGGCGAGTTCATAATCGACGCATTTTTCGAGCGCCGGCTCTATCCCTTCGGAACCGTAAGGAATGCGCTCGGTAATCAGCAGGCCGGTCTTGAATTCAGCATTATAGTCCCCGAACATGCAACGCGGTACGCGCAGGGGAAAGCCCGGACGGCGCGACAACAGGGCGAAGCGCACTTCCGGGTCCATGACCGGTGAAAACAGCTCCCGCAAGGGGTCGCCAAATTCCCGCGTGAACTTCGCGAAAAGGCGGGTCGGCACATCTTCCTTCCGGGCATAGGCCACATCGAACGCGATTTTTCGTCCCATGCCCCCGCCAAAAAACTCCTTCCAATGAACGATCTCGACAACCGCATTTTCGGAAGAGATGGCTCCCATTTGCCGAAAAAGAGCCGTCAGCATCGCAACGCCCCCCTCCTCCAGCATCGCATAGCTGACCGGGAATGCTATCCCTGTATGATCTCCGGTCACTTGGACAGGATGCTTCATCCGCTTCTCTCCCTCGTGCGTCCCATGCATTTGGTTCGTCAGCATACCATTACAGGGTATGCGCCAACGATCAAGCCGCGACCTTCCAGCGCGGATGACGCGGTTAACCGGCCGTGCCGCCCAGGCACGACCGGGCCGGGGAGAACGGACTATAGCCTGCTATCTCCCGCCGAATTTATAGCTCAATCGGACCATCAATTCCCGGCCTCGTCCCACCGACGCCGCTGTGTCGCCCAGAACACCGTTCAACGATGCGCCGGGAGTACTGCCGGTAAAGGGCGTGTCGCTGCTGCGCACGAAATAATATTCATTGGTCAGGTTGCGGCCGATCAGGGCCACTTCCCATCCTGTTTCTTCCTGCCCGAAGCGAAGCGAGGCATCGACCAGTTCATAGCCCTTCTGCCGGCCACCGGGGGTATTGGTGGTATCAGTGAAATAAGCGTCGCTGTGGCTGATATTGCCCGACAGACCCAGATGATAGCCGTTTCCGATCGACCGTTCATAAGAGAATCCGGCATTACCGGTCCAACGCGGCGCGCGCACCAGAGGCTGACCGCCCAGATCCTGAAGCAATGCGACCTTGCCCGTCACCCGGCTGAGCTGGTTGAAGCAGGTCGCGGAGGATTGACCGCGATAGCAACTCGCCTGATAGTCGACATAATATCCGTCATTATAATTGACCGCACCATTGATCGTCAGTCCCTCGACCGGCGGGTGATAACTGACGTCAAAATCCACGCCCCGCGTCCGGACACTGCCCGCGTTGCGCAATTCCTGCTGCACCCCCTGCGTCGTGACGCCGACCTGAAGACCATTCGTCTTGTAATTATAGGCCGCGATATTGACGCGCAGCCTGTTGTGGAGGAGCGATGCCTTGATACCACCCTCGAAACCGCTGGTGATCTGTTGATCGTAATTGACCTGTTGGGTTCCGGCGATCACGCCTGCCGTCGGCGCGAGAGCACTGAAACCTCCCGACAGAAATCCTTCCTTATGTGAAATGTAGAAATTGAGATTTTGATCCGGTCGGTAGGACAGGGTGACTTCCGGCGACAGATTGTTGAAGCTGATGTCGCGGATCAAGCCCGACGCCGTGATCGGAACAAGAGTTCTGGGAGCAGCCGCCGTAGCCGTTGACAATCCTGGCAGCGATTTATTTTCAAATGATGCGCGCGCACCACCTGACAGTTGCAATTGAGATGTAAAATCGACCGTCACCTGGCCGAATACGGAATAGGCGTTACCTTCCTGTTCATAGACATATTTGTTCACGAAGACAGGAGAGATGGAATATCTGGCCGTTGTCGATCCATTGCGGCCCATCGTATCCTGATAAAGACCGCCGATCATGAAATTGACGGGTCCATCGAACTCGCTGGCTAATCTGAGTTCGGTCGATATTTCCCGCAGCGAAAGATGATTGTGGCTGATCAGCATCTGGGCTGGAAGCGTCGGTGAGTCATAATAATTCTGCGTGAAGTTGCCGACATTGCTCAGGTCCATTTTATAGAACCCGGTCACCGATGTAATGGTCAGCGTCGAACTGGGCCGGTAGGTCAACTCGGCCGAACCGAGCCATTGCGATTGCCGGAGGTATCCCCTTCCGTCGGCAGGGTATTCGCCGGGATCGAACGAAGCGAGGTTCGGACTGAAATCGCCATGTCCGACCAGATTGTCGGCACGGCAATCGTCACGTGGCAGCGCGGTGGACAAGGGCGGCGAACCCTGCGGAAATCCCAGCGGACAGGCCACGAACTGGGTATTGGACGAAGAGGACGATCCGGATATCCGCGCATAGGCCAGCTTCATGCGCGCGGTAAACGGCCCACCTTCATCAAATTTCAGTGTGCCACGCAGCGCCCAGTCCTGTTTATTGGGCGCGCGACCGCGGCGGGGCGGAAAAACCCCCGTCGTCGCCGTGTTCACGAAATCAGTCGGAACGTACGACTTTGCCCATCCCTGCATATCGGAATAAATGCCGGCAAGGCGAAAACCCAGACCGTCGCTGATCGGGCCTGAAATATAACCTTCCGTTCGCCATTCCCGTGCATTGAATTCATAAGCCTGCGAAACCTTCGCTTCCAGATCGTCCGTGGGATCGGCTGTCCGGACGGATATGATGCCGCCAGGACTGTTCTTCCCAAAATAGAGGGCCTGTGGTCCCTTGAGAACTTCGATCTGCTCAATGTCCATGTCGGACATGCGTCGCACGCTCGCCCGCCCCACGCTCACCCCATCGATATTGAACGAAACGGCCTGATCGTTCAGCGGGTTGTTGTCGGCGCCCGATATGCCACGGATCGCAATGATGCCGCCCTGCACGGTTCCCCCACCTTCGCCAGTGATCATCGAGGGAACCAGTCGGGCAACCGCGTCCACGGAATTGATCGCACGGTTCTGAAGGTCCTGACCGCCAATCGCGGAAATGGTCACTGGCACCTGAAGAGAGGTTTCACTTCTCTTTCTTGCCGTGACAATGATGTCCTGAAATATATTTTGTGATTCTGGATTCTGATTGGATGTCTTGGCAATTGCCGGAGATATAATGATATTCGCCAGTGCCGATGTAGCCATCAACCCAAAGCACGTCGCGCGTCCAATCCGCATTCTTCCTCTCCCCACGTACGCACCACCTTTGGTGGTTTCATGATCTCCATTCATCGGCAGTGGTAACGAGAACTGAAATGGCACTCGAACAAAGCTCAAAAGACTGCAATCAGCGCAATCCGATTGGGAAACCCATCATCACTTTCAGCTTGGTTCCAGAAACGCATTCACTTCGACATGCGCGCCCCCACTATCAAATCGGCCTTGAATCGTCGTTCGATATGCGAACAAGGTGGGCCGAGCGTAAGAAATAGGAAGCTGGCGCACTATTACTTATCCTCCACAAATTCATACCTTTCGTCCTTTGATCGGAATTTTCCAAAATCCCGCCCTCCCCTCCCGGGTGCTTCTTTTCATCTGCTCACGAGGGTGCGGGAGTTCCAGCATGATATTGAGGAGGCATGGCATGATTTCGCGCTCTAGCGGCTCTTGGCGAGCGCAGATCACGGTGGATATGTTTCTGACGCAGGGCAAAAATGCCTCATCAGCAAAAAAGGACAGGATGATGGCGACTGAATTCGACCAACAATATCTCTTCGACCGGGCCGGGGCGCGCATGCAGGCACTGATCGCCGCTGATCCCGAAATTGGCGCGCGCTTGCCTGACCGGGCCGTGACCGACGCCATCGACATGCCTGGCATCAGCTATCGCGACATCATCCGCACCGTTCTGGCGGGCTATGCGGATCGCCCCGCGCTCGGCACCCGGCATCATGAGATCGTGACGGATGCGAACGGCCGAACAGTCCGCCAATATGAAGCACGGTTCGACACCATCAGCTATGACGAACTGCGCAGCCGGGTCGAAGCGCTCGCGAATTTCTGGAGGCATCATCCCGATCATCGTGCCGCACCGGGCGACAATATCGCGTTCATCGCCTTCACCGGCGCGGAGATGGCGACACTGGACCTGGCATGCAATTACGCGCTGACGGTTTCGGTGCCGCTGCAAGCCAATCTTCCCGCACCCGAGATGGAAGGGATATTGGCCGACACGGCGCCGGTCACGATCGCCGCCACGATCGACAATCTGGAGCTTGCCGTCGGCCATGCGCTTCGCACCGACAGCGTCCGCAGCCTGATCGTCCTCGATCTCGACGAACGGATCGATGAGGAGCGCGAAGCGATAGCGGCAGCACGCGACCGGCTCGGCGGAGCTGACAGCAGAATCGCGCTCATTTCTCTTGCCGACGCCGTCCAATATGGCGAGGGCTTCACCTATCAACCCCTGGCCGAACCAGCGGCGGGATCGGATCATGTCTCCATGATCATGTATACCTCCGGCAGCACGGGAACGCCCAAGGGCGCCATCATCCACGACGCGATCAGCGCGCAATTCTGGTCCGAGGCGATCAGCACCTATCTGCCGACCATTGCTGTCGCCTATGCTCCGATGAACCATTTCATGGGCCGGAACATGGTGCATGGCGCCCTAGCGCAGGGTGGGACTGCCTATTTCACGCTGAAGAGCGACATGTCGACATTGTTCGAGGACTTCCGCGTCGTTCGCCCGACATCGATCCTCTTCATCCCGCGGGTCTGCGAGATCATCTATCAACATTATCAATCGGAATATCAACGACGCATCATGGCAGGCGAACAATCCGAAACGGCCGATGCCGCCGTGCGGGAGGATATGCGGGCCAACTATCTGGGCAACCGGCTATGCGGCGGCGGCGTCGGCAGTTCGCCGACCGCGCCGGAGGTGCGCCGCTTCATAGCCGAATGCTGGGACATGCCGCTGATCGAGGGCTATGGCTGCACGGAGGCGGGCGCGGCTGCCATGACCTTTGGCAACCGGCTGACTCCACATATGATCACCGAGTTCAAGCTGCTCGACGTCCCCGAACTGGGCTATTACACGACGGACAAGCCTTTCCCTCGTGGCGAACTGCTGGTCAAGACAACCAAGATGTTCCAGGGCTATTTCAAACGGCCCGAGGCGACCGCATCCGTGTTCACGGAGGACGGCTTCCTGAAAACCGGCGACATCATGGAACAGCGCGGGCCGGATCATCTGGTCTGGGTGGACCGGCGCGGCAATGTCATCAAACTTAGCCAGGCCGAGTTCGTCGCTGTCGGCCCGCTCGAAACCGCCTATCTGGGCAATAGCGCGCTCATCGATCAGGTCTTCGTCTATGGCAGCTCCTACCGCTCCTATCTGCTCGCGGTGGTGGTGCCCGACCAGCGTGTCGCCGAAGCTCAGCTCGGCCGGCCCGCGACCGAGGCGGAACTGCGCGCCCTCATCCTGCATGAATTCAAGGAAGTCGCGCGCAAGGCACAGCTCAAGAATTTCGAGATTCCGCGCGACGTGATCGTCGAAACCGAGCCCTTCACCCTGGAAAACGGCCTGCTCTCCAGCGCCCGCAAACCGTTGCGCCCCAATATCAAACGCCGCTACATGGACCAGTTGGAAGCCATGTATGAGGAAATGGACAAGCAGCAGCAGGCGGAACTCGCCCGGCTGCGGGAGAGCGCGACCGGATCGCTGCCGGAACGCATCGCGGGCGCGTTCAAGGCCAATCTCGGCCTGCCGAAAGTCGATCCCGCCGATCCGCGCAGCTATGGCGATCTGGGCGGCGACTCGCTTGGCGCCATCGGACTCTCGCTGCTGTTCGAGGAGATGTTCAATATTCCGGTGGCGGTCAGTGCAATTCTGCATCCGGCCGCCAGCATACTCTGGCTGGCGGATCATATAGAGCGCCTGCAATCCGGCCAGGCCGTGCAATTTGCCGACGTCCATCCGGATGACGGCGTCCTGCACGCCTCCGACCTGAAGCTATACAAATTCCTGAGTGAGGATGTGCTGACGGCAGCGTCCCACGCGAAACCACCCGTGGAACTGGCCCGCAACATCCTGCTGACGGGCGCCAATGGCTTTCTGGGGCGCTTCCTGTGCATCGAATGGCTGGAACATGCTGCCCGCACGGGCGGCAGGCTTACCTGCCTTGCGCGTGGCAAGGACAGCAAGGCTGCCTATGAGCGGCTGGAGGCCGTTTTCGACACGGGCGACGCTGCCCTTCTCGAACGGTTCCGACGGCTCGCCGCGGCGCATATGGAGGTGATCTGCGGCGATCTGGCCCTGCCTCAGTTGGGGCTGGGCAAGGCGCAGTTCGACCGGCTGGCCGAGCAGATCGACCATATCGTCCATCCAGCCGCGTTGGTGAACCACAGGCTCTCCTATCAGAATCTGTTCGAACCCAATGTCGCCGGCACGGCCGAGTTGATCCGCCTCGCCCTCACGGACCGGTTGAAGCGCTTCGACTATGTGTCGACGGTGGCGGTCCCCTATATGTTGCCCGAACTGACATCCGCGCCGGAAACCACCGATGTCCGCACCGTTTCGGACAATGTGCCACTGACGGACATCTATGCCTCCGGCTATGGCTCCAGCAAATGGGCCGGCGAGGTATTGCTGCGGGAGGCGCACGCCTTGTTCGGGCTGCCGGTCAATGTCTTCCGCCCGAACATGATCATGCCGCATAGCCGCCATGTCGGGCAGTATAACGACACCGACATGATGACGCGCCTGCTCTACAGCATCGTGCAGACCGGACTTGCGCCGCAATCCTTCTACACGCTCACGCCAGAAGGCCAGGCGTCCCGCGCCCATTATGACGGGCTTCCGGTCGATTTCCTGGCGGCAGTCATGGTTCAGATCGGCGCGCAGCCCTATGATGGCTTCAGCAGCTTCAACATGGTCAACAGCCATGATGACGGGGTGTCGCTTGACTCCTTCGCGGACTGGATCGAGACGAAGGGGTATAGGGTTGCCCGCATCACCCCTCATGCCGAATGGATGCGGCGGTTCGGGGACAAACTCCGCAACCTGCCCGATGAGGAGCGGGCACACAGCTCCATCAACATATTGGGGCATTTCGCGGAACCCCATTCGCCGGCCGCCAGCCCCCTTTCTGACGCCGACTTCATTGCCCGTGTCCGCGCGCTGGCCGCAGGGCCGGATATTCCCCAGTTGAGCGAGGTTTATATCCATAAATATCTGGACGACCTGCATGCCCGCGGCCTGATCGCAGAGCCTTCGATGGTGCCGGCCTGATCCGGCGGAATGGAGGCGGCTATTCCGCCGCCTCCATTCCACTCCCTTCGTCGGAAAAGCTACGGGGGGCAACGCCCCAATGTCTTTTGAAGGCGCGGGCAAAGCTGCTTTCGATCGGATAGCCCACACGTTGGGCGATCTCATACATGCTGAGGGAATCGGTGCGCAACAATGTCGCCGCACGCTCCATGCGCATTCTGGTCAGAAAGGCGATCGGGGACTCGCCGATCACGTCATGAAAGGCCGCGGCGAAGGCGGAGCGCGACAAGCCGACGTGGCGCGCCAGATCGGTCACGGTCCATGGCCGGTCGGGATGGGCGCGTATTTCCCGTACCACGGTGGCCACACGCCGCATATTGGGGCAGCGGACATCATGAATGCCCTCGCCCCACAGGCGCGACGACCATTGTTTCAGCGCATAGCAAAGCTGGAGATTGGCAAAGCCACTCACCAGAGCCAGGGAACCCGGCCCGTCCAGATCCTCCGCAAGCTGCGCGCCCGAATAGGGAAAGGATTTGAACGAAGGCCCGGCATCATCCGATGTCGGCACGCGCAGCACGAGCAGATCGGGCGCAGCACGATTGACATGGGCGTTCTTTCGAACATAGGTCAATTCAAGCACCGATTGCAGAACCACTGCCCGGGCAGGCCCCTGTCCGATATGCCGGTGCTCGATCAGTTCAGGCATATGCGTCTGAACATGGGGAGGAACGCCATTTTCCGCTTTCCGCCCCCGGCCCAGCCGATGGCGGTCACCATAGAAGAGGAGCGCATTCTCGCCGGGCAACAGATCGACCGGCGCTTCGCCGGACATATCCAGGCGGATCGCCCCTTCCAAAATGCTGTAGAGGACCGGCAGCTGGACCGCCGGCATCTGAACGGCCGTGTCGTGACCGATATGCAGGATTTGCGCGTGCGCCCGTTCCACGCGCAAATCCTGAAGCAGCACTTCGGAGAGCGAAACGGGTCCGCAAGGGTGAGCCGCCGTCCTCGTCGCGATGGCGAGCTGGTCCGAAATCTGACGATCGGAATAAATGCCTTCGTCGAACCGAGCCATTCGGCTTTTTCCTCTCCCAAATCCTGGCCGCTGACACGCAGAAGCATCTGTATCGCCCCCTGCGTGTCTATCCTTACCCCTTGTCCCTTGGGTCAGCAAAGACTGCTTCAATAGGATTTCGGCAAAGCCAGCACCTTTTCAGCGATGAAGTTCAGGATCATCTGCTCGGTGATTGGCGTGAAGCGCGGCAGGATCAACTCGCGGAACAGGCGTTCAACCTGAGGTCGATCTCCATTCATTCCTCCTCGCGGGAAGGAGGGGCAACCCGCAGACGCCCCCTCTCACCTCACGCCCGTCGCTCAACTGGCCTTGGTACTGACCGGAGGCCGAATGAGGATTTCCTGGAAATTGATGTCGATCGGCTGCTCCAGCACATAGCGCACGATATTGGCGATATGCTGCGGATCGGAGACGAGCCGCTGCGCGCCGCTACCGCCAAAGGCCAGCCCCCGGCTCTCGAAAGAAGATGCGACATGCGCCAGTTCCTCTGCGCGAAATCCCCGCGCAAGCTGGGTTTCGAAACCGCCGGGTATGATGGTGCAGACGCGAATATCGTCCTGCTCCAGTTCCTCGCGCAGCGACACGCCGATCGCCTCCACCGCCTGTTTCGAAATGCCATAGACGCCCGGCACTTCGAAACGTGCCTGTACCGACCCGACATTGATGAGATGACCTGGCTTGCCATGGGCGCGCATGGCGTCGACCGCCGCCTTGCACCCTTCGAGCATCGCCATGACGTTGATATCCAGCATGGCCTGCCAACGGTCGACCGAGCCGCTCAAGATCGGCTCCGGATACATGACGCCCGCATTGTTGATCAGCGCGAACAGATGCGGATGCTGGATGGCGACCTTTTCCACCAGCGCGGCGAGCGGTCCCCGCTCCCGAAGGTCCATGGGCGCCGCCTGCGCTTCAGGCCCGCCCGCTTCACGGATCAGACCGGCTGTCGCCGCCAACTCTGCCTGATTCCGGCCAACCAGCCAGAGATGAGCGCCGGCCCGGCCCAATTCCACCGAAACGGAACGCCCGATGCCGCTCGATGCGCCGGTGACGATCACGGCCTTGCCCCTCAGCGAATCCGTCATGACATCCTCTCCCTCATCTGCGATGCATGACGGAATTTAGTGCATATTTATATGATATGCCATAATACTATATGGGCCGCAGGAGCCTTTGCGCTATTTTGTGGCGTTTCGGTTGGGACTCAGCCTGATCACTCTTAGGATCACGACAATGGAGCGAGCGGGACGTGGCGATGGCCAAGGGGAAAGGGAGAGGAAGGTGCCCGGCCGGGTTGCGTCACCCAAGCTCATGCTTGCGACAATGGTGCCAGGTTTGAATTGTGGTCGCGACCGAACTGGCGCTTCCGAACCGAAATGGGGTGGGCAAAGCCCACCCCACGCTTCTCACAGACCGTCAAGGCCCTTGCTAACCAGGATATTCACCGCAACGCGGCGGTTCTGCGCCTTGCCTTCAACCGTGTCATTGCTCGCCAGAGGGTCCGCTTCAGACATCCCGGTGGGGGTCAGCATGCGATAGGGTTTCCAGCCGCAGGCCTGTTGCAGGTAATTGACGACGCGACCCGCCCGCTTTTCGCTAAGCTCCTGGTTGAATTCGTCGCCTCCCGTAGAATCGGTGTATCCGACAACAAGCAGCAGGGCGTTGCTCATCCCCTCGGCAGCGGTTGCCGCGGCGCAGAGATCGTTTTTCGCCTGCGCGGACAATACCGCCTTGCCAGTGTCGAAATTCACGTTCGTCGTGCTTTTGACATTATACTGGTCGATCTCACCCATGCGACCACGCAGCGCGGCCGTCGCGGCAGTTTGCTCCTCAAAGCCCTGAGCCGTGCCGTTATGGATCATCGACGCGGTCTTGAGATCCTTGTTCTGAAGAGTGATCTGGCTCGCCACCAGGCCGTCGCCCGATTGCAATGTCTTCACGGTAACCGGCAGGCCGTTAAGAAGCGAGGCTGCGGCGAGCTTGCTGCGGTTGAGGCCGAAAAGGCCCTTGCTGGCTCTGATTCGGGTGGCGTCGTTGATGACGATCACGGATTTGGCGCCATCGGCGGCCGTGACCTGCATCTTGTCACCGCTGCGCGCGGAAATGATGCCCTTGATCTCCGGCCCCTGGGTCGTCTCGGCCGGGGGCATATATGCGGTCGCCGAAACGTCGGCCGCGGGCGGGTCCTGCGTCTGCGCAGCGAAGCTGCCCGAGGATGCCCCGGAAAGCAGGGCAAGCATCAAGAGATATTTTGGGCCTTTGGAAATGACATTCATCACGCTACTCCTTCAAATTCGTCCAGTCGGGCCTGCGTGATCGCAGCTTTTCGTCCGACTGCCGCCCGCGTGATGGCGTATTCAGCTGTCAGAACCCCCTCCGTTTAACTTCGTAAAATATGCCGCATGGCGCTACCGATGAGCGCCATGGATGCCTGCCTGTTCGGATTAACCTTTCCCGCACATGAACAGGCCGGTCAGTCCGATGCTTGCGAAGGCAATCGGAGCGCCTCGTGCGACGAATCGATGCAGACCGCGCCACGCAAGCGAAGGTTCATCTTTGATAAGTTGCCGAATAGGTTTTGAAGGCATTGTCTCAATTGATGGCCGTTTGTTCAATAAAGAACAGGACTGATTTCACAGGGGAAAATCCGACAGTCCCATTTTTTATCCTTCTGAAACATTCATTTGACGCTATCTTGGAGTCTGCTTTCGACGAGCCTTGGACCAGTCCCGAATGAGGGGGATTGATGATCGTTTCCAACTGATCAAACGGCACAGAACGCAATCCTGTCGCATTGATCAGAGTGGCCAGGTCCACAGGATCAACGGCGTGCCGATCACTATGACCAGCAGGGACAAGGGCGCGCCCAGGCGCGCATAGTCACTGAAGCGATAGCCACCGGGGCCCAGGACAAGCGTGTTGCACTGATGACCGATCGGCGTCAGGAAATCGCATCCTGCGCCAACTGCCGTCGCGATCAGGAACGCGTCCGGACGATAGCCGAGGTCATGGGCGAACACGGCGGCGATGGGTGCCATGACGAGAACGGTTGCCGCATTGTTGAGGAAGGGCGTCACGGCCATGGCGGTGATGAGGATCAGCGCCACGGCGCCCCACGGCGGAAGCACGGTCGCCGCATGGGCAAGCTGCGTTGCAAGCACGTCCGATGCTCCCGTGCTTTGAAGCGAGCCACTGACCGGGATCAACGCGCCGAGCATGATGAGGATGGGCCATTCGACGGCTTCATATGCCTCGCCAACCGGGAGTGCTCCCGTGATGACGATAAGGCTGGCTGCAGCGAAGAAGGCAATAGCCACGGGCAGTACGCCGGTCGCGGTGGCGGCCATCGCCATGCCGAGGATGATGACCGGCAACCAGCCGCGCTTGGACAATCCAAGCCGGATCGATCGCTGCGCCAGAGGAAGCGCGCCGAGTTGACGAAGGCGATCCGGAAGCCGGCTTACCGGCCCCTGAAGCACCAGCACGTCGCCCGCGCGCAGGACGATCTGGCCTGGCTTGTCGGTCAGGCGCTCGCCGGCGCGCGAGACTGCGATCAGATTGATCCCCAGCCGTTCGCGCATCAGCAGTCGTCCGGCCGTCCGCCCGATCAGAGCGGAATCGGTCGTTACTACTGCTTCGATCACGCCGATTTCGTCGCCTTCACTGTCACGGCCCTTGTCCTGTCCCACGAGCGAAAGCTGGTCGCGGGCAATCGCGCGCTCCAGTGCATCGGGAGCACCCCCCAATATGAGGATGTCTCCCTCCTGGAAGTGGACGGCAGGATGCACCTCGCCGCGCATGTCTCCGCGCAGCAAACTGGTCACCGCCACCTGCTGTTCGTTCCGTTCAAGGAATTCGGCAATGCTTCTGCCCACGAGCGGCGAACCCTCGCCGACGGTCGCCTGCGTCACATAGTCCGAGAGGTTGAGCGCCTCACCCATTGTGGGCGCTCCCCGCCGGTTGCGCGGCAGAAGCGGAAAGCCGAAGCGCAGAAAGACAAGGCCGACGATGAGCAGGCCGAACCCGGTCGGAAAATAATCGAACATGCGAAACGGCTCGCCCGTCATTTCCTCCCGCACGCGGCTGACGATGATGTTGGGGGAGGTGCCGACCATCGTCATCAACCCGCCAAGCAGTGACGCGAAGGACATGGGCATCAGGAAGACAGACGGGCTGGTTTCGTTTTTCTTCGCTATCTGCAGCGCGGCGGGCATCAGCATGGCGAGCGCGCCGACATTTTTGATAAGAGCCGAGGCAAAGCCCACAGAAGCTGTGAGCATGAGCAGTTGCGATCGGATGCGTTGAATATGTTGCGACAGGAAGCCCAGCAAAAGCTCAATCACGCCCGAGCGCTGGACTGCGGCGGACAGGATCAGCGCCGACCCGACGATGATGACGATGTCATCGGAAAAGCCCTTGAAGGCATCCGCCGGCTTGACGATGCCGATGAACACCGCCGTCAGAAGCGCAATCACCGCCGTGACGTCATAGCGAAAGCGCCCCCATAGAAAGAGGCCCATCATCCCGACGAGCGTAGCGACGGAGAGCCATTGCGGAATCGTCATGCGGCAGCCGAACCTTCCGGGATCATTGCACCCACACTCCAACGGGGGCAGAAAGGCTGACAGGAATCAGAAAGCCGTTCACGGGCAATCAGCATCATGGCTTTCGCCTGAAAAAAGGCGCGGGACCCTTCCCGCACCTTTTCCCGTCCCGATCGTCCATCAAAGTTTGACCGATACGCCCATATACATGAATCGGCCGATATTGTCGTAGATGGCATCGCCGTCACCGTTGCTGCCATTTCCGAACAGCCCCCTCACTCAACGCCTTCGACGGGTAAAACAAACATGTCCGGCCTGATTTCCCGGCCATGGCATAAATCCATACAATGTCACAAATTTATCACATGAAGGTGAAGGTAGGGAATGTCCGCTCGCCCGGACCGTAGACTGGGTCGAACCGGATATGATGTGGCGCGGCGCGTAGCTTATGACGAATGGAGCACACCCGGCATCTTTGCGCCGGCACCGCAAAGCTTCCTACTGCAACAACCCACCGCCAATCAGCTCCCGCACCAGATCCGCCTGGTTCCGCAACGAGGTCTTCGCATAAATCCGCTTCGAATAGGTCCGCGCAGTCTCGATCGAGACGCCCATTACGCCCGCCGCCTCAGCGATCGTCCTCCCCTCGCCGAGCAGCGCCGCCAGCCGCCCCTCGGACGGGCTGATGCCGAGTTGCGCCGCGGCCTCGCCCGGATCGATCGTCGGAGGATCGGCCTCGCGGATGCGGATCGCGAAGGCGGCCTTCAGGCGGCCGGCGACGATCTGCTCGTCACGAAAGGCCTGCAGGCTCAGGCGGAGCGCCTTGCCCTGCACCCAGATCGGCGCGATCGGGACGCTGCCACTGCGCACCCGCCGGGCGGCGCGGAGCAGCGCCTGCTGGATATGCGGGGTCGCGCCCGATAGCTGATTGTCGCTCGCCATCCGGAAGAGTCCCCCCTTCGATATCGCGCGTAGCTGATCCTCATCGCCGTTGAGCAGGCGCATCTGATCGTCGAGCAGCAGGGTCACGACCGTGTTGTGCGGATTGCGCCGCCGCATGATCGCCTTGTTGAGCGCCTGCGACGACAACAGATCGAAATGCCGCAGCGCCTGTCGCACATGCCCGGCCACCCGCCCGAGATAGGCCTTCTCCTTCGCCCCGAACGGACCCTGCGCCGCGGTGCGCGCGCAGGTCAGCCAGGCGGGCTGGCCATGATCCGAAACGAGCTTGGTCACCATCGCATGCTCCATCCCGTAACGCGCGAGATAATCCTGGTAAAAATCGCGGTCGCGCGCCTGCACGTCCATCAACTCGCGATGGATATAGACGCGGCCAGGCGCGAGCCCTTCATAATCTATCGGATCGAGCGCGCGATATTGGGGATAGGCACGGACCATCGCATCGCCGTCGCTCAGGCCATCCCACACCCACATGTCACGCGACGGTTCGTCGACCCCGCCATGCGACAGCACGATGTTGACGAGATGCGCCCCCAATTGCCAGCGCAGCACGCCGAGCAGGGATGCGAAGGGGCGCGCCTCGAACGGGCCATCATAGGCGGCGCGCACCGCCGCATCATAATCGTCCTGCCGCATCGGCCCCTCACCATATGGGGACTATTTGGATGACCCGAGCTTTGTCAGACTTCGCGCCATCAGTACAATGAAATATATGACGGAGAGGGATGCGATGCCCCGGAATATCGACGAGGATTATGAGAAACTCGACCGCGACGGATATGTCATCCTCGATCGGTTGCTGAGCGAATCCTATTGCGATGAGATCGTCAGCGCTTTCGACCGGATCGAAATCGAACATGACATCAAGCCGATGGAGATGGATTTCGCCGGGCGCAATACGACCCGCATCTTCAACCTGCTGCAATATGACGACATCTTTCAGGAAATCCCGCTGAATCCGGCCTATCTGGGCCTGGCCGAACGCTATATCGACCGCGAGTGCCTGATCTCGGCCTATGACAGCTCGACGATCGGGCCGGGTGAACCGCAGCAGCCGATCCACGCCGATAACTGGTGGCTCGACGGTCGGCGCTTCGATTTCCCCTTCATGCTCGGCACGATCTTCTGCCTGACCGATTTCACCGAGGCGAACGGCGCGACCAATCTCGTCCCCGGCACCCACAAATGGACCGAGGCAGAGATCAGCTATGAGTCGGACGATCCCACCTACAAGCAGGTGCCAGGTGGCCATCCGGCGGGTTACGGCACCAGATGGAAGCCGATCATCGCGGAGGCGCCCAAGGGTTCGGTCATCGTCTATGACGTGCGCCTGCTCCATGGCGCGGGCGGCAACCGCACCAGCGAACGCCGCCCCAGCATCATCATGAACTACATCCAGGGCTGGATGCGCCAGTGCGACAATTTCATCGCCGGCACCGAGATGGAGAAGCTGCGCACCTTCCCGCCGCGCCTGCAGCAACTGTGCGGCCTCAGCCGGTATCGCGGCCATTTCGGGCATGTGAACAACATGGAACCGACGCAATGGCTGTTCGACCGCCCGGCGCAGCGCCAGCTGGTCGACGGCTGATCCCACGCCGTCTCCGACCGCTTCCCACGACAAGGACCAGCATGACCAGTCAACTCGATTTCACCGGCCGGGTGGCCATTGTCACCGGTTCGGGCAGCGGGCTCGGCCGGGCTCATGCGCTCGAACTGGCGAAGCGCGGCGCGAAGCTCATCATCAACGATCTTGGCGGATCAACGCGCGGGGTCGGCAGTTCGAGCGAGCCGGTCGACAGGGTTGTGGCGCAGATCAAGGCGGCGGGCGGCGAAGCGGTCGGCAACCATGACAGCGTTGCGGATCGCGCCGGGGGCAAGGCGATCGTCGAGGTGGCGATGGACCATTTTGGCCGGATCGACATCGTCATCAACAACGCCGGCATCATCCGCACCGACCGCTTCGAGGATATGTCGGAAGAGGATATCCGCTCGGTCCTCGACGTCCATGTCATGGGCGGGTTCAACGTCACCCAGCCCGCCTATCGCCACATGCGGGCGGCCGGCTATGGCCGCATCCTTTTCACCGGATCGGGCAGCGGCATGTTCGGCCATGCCTGGGCCGCCAACTATGGCGCGGCCAAGGGCGCGATCTTCGGCATGACGCAGGTGATCGCGCTCGAAGGCGAACAATATGGCATCAACTGCAATCTGCTGCTGCCGGTCGCCAGCGGGCGCTTTGGCGACGAGATGGGCAGCGGTTTTTTCGAAACGCCGCGCTTCGCCGAGGATTTCCACAAGGTCGACCTCGAATGGCTGGGCAAACGCGTCGATCCGAACTTCGCCAGCGCGCTCGCGATCTGGTTGGTGAGCGAAGAGTGCACGACAACGAAGGGCTGCTTCACCTCGGCCGGCGGCCGCTATGCCGCCCTGCACGCGGCGCTCTGCGATGGCTGGATGTCGCCGGACGGAACGGACGCGCCGAGCGCCGAGGACATCGCCACCCATTGGGGCGAGATCAACGCCGCGGTCAGCGGCCAGAGTCCGCATAATGTCTATGACGAATTCGTCGGCATACCGCAGTTGCAGGGACAGGCAATGATGGGCACAGCGACTGCCACGATGATGCCATCACGCTTCGCCGCCGGGCCCAAACAGTCATAAAGCATCGTGCGCAAAAGTAGGAACCGGTTTTGCGCCTTTAGAACGATTTCCAAGCGATCGGAATCGATCGCTGGTTAAGAAATCGCGGCAAACAAGGAAGTTAGAGCGGCAATCTGATCCAATCAGATCAAAAACCGCTCTAGGATATGTGGGGATTCAGCCCATGATGGGCTGCAAATGCCGGCTTTCTGCGCTTCCGGTGCTCACGACCCGTAAGGTCGCTGCGCGCCGGTTCTCGAAATCCACCATTTTCGCCTCACCCTGAACTGAATCCCCACAAGCCTTAGAATATGGAAAAATCCGTATGATCCAAATGAACGCCTAATTGCACCATGGCCACCTGGACCTGGGATGCACGGCCTGTTCCATCAGGATCATAATAAACGGCGCCCGTCGCGGGATTGTAGATGACGTGGTCATTTGCATCATGAGCCCGCGTTCCTTCCCAATAAGCACTAACGGGCAAATCGCCAACCGGGCCAGCCGCCGTGAAGGTCATATGGTCCAAAGTCACGGTGTCGATATTATGCTCAAAATCCATTATTTTATCGACATTCTTGCTGCCGGAAGCGTTGAAGACGAAGGTGTCGGCGCCACTGCCACCGATAAGCTTGTCATTGCCCTTGCCGCCATCCAGCCAGTCGTTGCCGGCGTTGCCGGTCAAACTGTCGTTGCCAGCCCGGCCATATAGCTTGTCATTGCCGGCACCTCCGGCAAGATTATTGGCGTAACTATCGCCCGTCAGGACCAGATCAACGGGAGTGGCTGGCGGCGGAGGCGGCGGAGCAGCGGTGGTCGTGCCCCAATCCGCGTGAATGGTTTGCCCCGGCAGCACGCCGCTGTAGCTGATCCCGTTCAGATCGATGTCGGCGGTATAATAGCCGACCCCATCATGTGCCGCTTGCGCTTCCACATCGGCGATGGCTGTTTGGGAGGAGACATATTCGATAGCGATGACGTCCTTGCCCGCGCCAATCATCTTATGCAGCAGATCGAGGCTCGCCTGCGTTTCGCTGACAGGCTGCTTGGATCCACTGTCCGTATAATATAGATTTTCCTTATACATGCCATCGAGGTGAGTGAAATAGGTGTTGTTCGACAGCAATTCCTCGGCGTTATTGGCCCAGATCTTGAAGTTCGGGTTTTTTGCGTGCGCATAATCCGCGAGATAAGCCACCAGATCGGCCATGGCCTGTTCCGCTCCGGCAGCACCGCCAGGGGCATTGGCTTTGGCCCAGGCCTGCTGATACTCGTCGACGACGTCGAAATAGACCCCGTCATATCCGGCCGTGATTATCCTGTCGATGTATGTCGTGGCAACGGTACGCCACTCCTGCGTCCAATAAGCGACCTGATAGTTGCCCTCCCACTGGGGGTTTTCAGGACCAAGAGCTGCCTGAGGGATGGTCTTGAAGTAATCCCTGTAATCCTCAGCCTCTCCAATGCTGAAATAACCCAATAATAGAGAGCTTTCCGGCCCTCCACCCATTTGAGTAACCTGCGTGGGTGTGAATGCATTGCCATTATCATCGTAAATATCGATGACCTTGACGTCAAATGGCGCAGCGGCGATCTGAGAAGGAACAATTCCCTGCAAAACATACATGCCTGTATGAGGCATAGCTTACTCCTGATGAATGTTTTTGGACCCGAAGATGGAAAACACAGGAAATGCCAGCTGTTCAGCTCAGCCTTTTACGTTCACCCATGTTTCACAATGATTGCGTTTCAAGGTTTATGATTGTCTCCGCCATTCGCCACAGGGGCTGCCGCAGAGACGGCAAACCGCTGTTGACAGGCTGTCTCTTTGATTTTAAAGAATATTGCTACCAGTCGGGACCGGCAGCGCCCGGGCGTAGCCTTACGCGGAAAAGCCGCAAGAAAGTCATGTTTGGAACCCTCCCCTTTACCGATCTTAACCGACGGTCGGGCTAGCAATGCTTTGACAAGCTGTCTCTCACATTAACGACATGTCCAGCCGGGTTTTGCCTGCGATGAGCGGAGCCGCAATCCCGATAGCTGGAATGGAATGCGGCGACTCCAACCGGGAGGACGTCTTTGATCGGGGGTGATCAGCAGCTTCGCACTTCCATCTGACACGCCGAAAAGGGG